>CAZGMC010000045.1:6094-32242 GCA_964526565.1 uncultured Mycobacteriaceae bacterium | reverse complement strand
TAGACGGGGCCGGGAGTCTAGACGGGGCCGGGAGTTTAGACGGGGCCGGGAGTTTAGGCGGCGCCGGCCGGGCGGACCAGCGCGGCTGCAGCGGCTTGCCGCTCCGCCCTGCCCGGACTACGCTTGCGCATGCTGCAGCACGGCGCGCGACAGTGGAGAGCGACCCATGCACACCCGACCCCTGGTCGAACGGCCGCCCGTTGACGCCCTGGTTGCCGAGCTGCGCACCCTGCTGGGCGATCGCATCAGCACGGCGGCGGCGGTGCGCGAGCAGCACGGCCGCGACGAGTCCTATCATCCCGTCGCCGCCCCCGACGCCGTCGTCTTCCCGCACTCGACCGACGATGTCGCCGCAGTGGTGCGGGCCTGTGCCGGGCACCGGGTGCCGGTCGTGCCGTTCGGCACCGGCACGTCGCTGGAGGGTGGCGTCGCCGCCCTGGCCGGCGGGGTGTCGATCGACCTGTCGGGGCTGGACCGCATCCTGCGCGTCTCGCCGGAGGATCTGGACTGCACGGTGGAGGCCGGCGTCACCCGCCGGCGGCTCAACGAGCACCTGCGCGACACCGGGCTGTTCTTCCCCATCGATCCCGGTGCCGATGCCTCGCTGGGCGGCATGGCGGCGACCCGCGCCTCCGGCACCAACGCCGTGCGCTACGGCACCATGCGCGAGTCCGTGCTGGGCCTGACCGTGGTGCTGGCCGACGGGCGGGTGGTGCGCACCGGCACGCGGGCGCGCAAGTCCGCCGCCGGCTATGACCTGACGCGGCTGTTCGTCGGCTCGGAGGGCACGCTCGGGGTGATCACCGAGGTGACGTTGCGCCTGCACGGCATCCCCGAGGCGATATCCGCGGCGGTGTGCGCCTTTCCCGACATTGCCGCGGCCGTGGACACCGTGATCCTGACGATCCAGAGCGGCGTGCCGGTGGCGCGGATCGAGCTGCTGGACGAGGTGCAGATGCGCGCCTGCAACCGGTTCTCGAAGCTCGGTTATGCCGAGGCGCCGACGCTGTTCTTCGAGTTCCACGGCTCCGGCGCGGCCGTGGTCGAGCAGGCCGAGCGGGTCGGCGCCATCGCCGCCGAGTTCGGCGGCACCGGGTTCCAGTGGGCGACCCTGCCCGAGGAGCGCTCGCGTCTGTGGCAGGCGCGGCACGACGCCTACTATGCCGGCATCGCCCTGCGGCCCGGCGCCAAGGGCATGGCCACCGACGTGTGCGTGCCGATCTCCCATCTCGCCGAATGCATTGTCGAGACCAAGGCGGACATCGCCGAGTCGGGCCTGCTGGCGCCGCTGGTCGGGCACGTCGGTGACGGCAACTTCCACCTGGTCGTCGTCCTTGACCCGGACGACGCCGACGAGCTGGCCCGCGCCCACGCCCTGCACGAGCGGATGGTGCTGCGCGCCCTGGCGCTGGGCGGCACCTGCACCGGCGAGCACGGGGTGGGTTACGGCAAGGTGCAGTTTCTGGAGGCCGAGCACGGCGAGGGCGTGGCCGTGATGCGCGCCGTCAAGCAGGCACTGGACCCGCTCGGCCTGATGAACCCGGGCAAGGTGCTGCGCGTGTGACGCCGCCGCGGCCGGCCGACGTCCCACTCAGGCCGACTTCGCATCCAGCGCATAGCCGGCGGAACGGACCGTGCGGATCAGGTCGGCGGCCTCGCTGCCGTCGCACTCGTTGAGCGCCTTGCGCAAGCGGCGGATGTGCACGTCCACGGTGCGCGGCTCGACATAGACGTCGTGGCCCCAGACCACGTCGAGCAGCTGCTCGCGACTGAACACGCGACCGGGGTGCTGCAGGAAATGGCGCAGCAGGCGGAACTCGGTAGGGCCGAGATGAACGTCGCGGCCGCTGCGGCGCACGCGGTGGGCGGCCAGGTCCATCTCCACGTCGCCATAGCCCAGCACCTCGTCGGCCATGCGCGGCGCCGCGCGGCGCAGCACGGCACGGATGCGGGCGATCAGCTCGCTGTTGGAGAACGGCTTGGTCAGGTAGTCGTCGGCGCCGGAGTCGAGGCCGCGGACGCGGTCGCCCTCCTCGCCGCGCGCCGTCAGCATGATGATCGGCACGTCGCGCGTCTTGGCGGCGCGGCGCATCTGGCGGCACACCTCCAGGCCCGACCGGTGCGGCAGCATCCAGTCAAGCAGCACCAGGTTGGGCCGCTCTTCGTTGGCGACCAGCAGGGCCTCCTCGCCGTCATAGGCCGCGGCGGTGCGGAACCCCTCCTTCTCCAGATTGTAGGCCAGCATCGTGACGAGATCGACTTCGTCCTCGACGATCAGGATCAGCGGTTGCATGCCGGTGCGCATCAGGTTTCGACCCCTTCGCCTCCTTCAGGAGCCACGACCTCGTAGCTCGAGACGTCGCCCTTGCGTCGGGAGATACGGATCGGTTCGCCCTCGACAAGATAATATATGGTCTCGGCGATGTTCGTTGCATGGTCACCGATCCGCTCCAGGTTCTTGGCGATGAAGAGCAGATGGGTGCACGACGAGATGTTGCGCGGATCCTCCATCATGTAGGTCAGGGTCTCGCGGAACAGGCTCGTATAGAGGTCGTCGACCTCCTCGTCACGGTTCCAGGCGTCCAGCGCCTTGCCGACGTCGCGCTCGGTATAGGCATCGAGCACGTCCTTGACGTTGGACTGGACCAGCCGGCCGAGGCGCTGGATGGCAGCGACCGGCTTCACCACCGGCGCCTGGCTGAGCGCGATCGCCCGCTTGGCGACATTGGCGGCATAGTCGCCGATGCGCTCGAGGTCGGCAGCCACCTTGAGCGATGAGATGATCTCGCGCAGGTCGGTCGCCATGGGCTGGCGCAGGGCCAGCAGGCGGACGGCACCGGCGTCGATCTCCTGCTCGTACCGGTCCAGCCGCTCGTCGGCCTGGACGACCATGCCCGCCTGGGTGGCGTCGCGGCGCACCACGCTCTGCAGTGCCGCCTCGAGCTGGCTTTCGGCCATGCCGCCCATCTGCACGATGGTGCGGCGCAGCTTCTCCAGCTCCTGATCGAAAGACTTGACAATATGCTCGGTCGCCATGACCGCGGTCTCCCCCGTGTCGGTGCGTCTGACCGGTTCCTCGTGTCCGACCGCACCGATCAACCGTAGCGACCGGTTATGTAGCCCTGGGTCCGCTCGTCCCGCGGATTGGTGAAGATTTCCTCTGTCGGGCCGTGCTCCACCAGGTCGCCCAGGTGGAAGAACGCCGTTTTCTGGCTGACGCGGGCGGCCTGCTGCATGTTGTGGGTGACGATGACGATCGTATAGTTCTGGCGCAGCTCGTCGATCAGCTCTTCCACATGGGCCGTGGCGATGGGGTCCAGCGCCGAGCACGGCTCGTCCATGAGGATCACTTCCGGGCTGACGGCAATGGCCCGGGCAATGCACAGGCGCTGCTGCTGGCCGCCCGACAGGCCGGTGCCGGGATCGTCAAGCCGGTCCTTGACCTCGTTCCACAGGCCGGCCCGTTGCAGGCTGCTCTCGACGATCTGGTGCAGCTCGTCCTTGGTCCTGGCGAGGCCGTGGATGCGCGGGCCGTAGGAAATATTGTCGAAGATCGACTTGGGGAACGGGTTCGGCTTCTGGAAGACCATGCCGACGCGGGCGCGGAGCTGCACCACGTCCAGCCGGCGGTCGTAGATGTCCTCGCCGTCGAGCGTGATCTCGCCCGTGACACGGCAGACATCGATGGTGTCGTTCATCCGGTTGAGGCAACGCAGGAAGGTCGACTTGCCGCAGCCGGACGGGCCGATCAGCGCCAGCACCTCGTTCGTCAGGATATCACAGTTGATGCCGTGCAGGGCGCGAGTATCGCTGTAGTAGACCTCGACACCCCGCGAGGTCATCTTCGCTGACAATTCGGGCTCCGCCACTGGAGACGCCTCCTGATGGCGAAGGGACTCGGGCACGTTCGGCTGTGCCTCGGCAGCATTGACATTGGTCATCGATCACCACCTGCGTTCGAACTTCTTTCGCAACCAGATTGCCACGCCGTTCATCACGATCAGGAAGCCCAGCAGAACCATGATCCCGGCAGACGTCTTGGCGACGAAGCCCCGTTCCGGGTGATCCGCCCAGATGTAAATCTGCGTGGGCAGAGCCGTTGCCGGGCTGGTGATGCTGTCGGGCGCCTGGGTGATGAAGGCGTTCATGCCGATCATCAGCAGCGGCGCGGTCTCGCCCAGGGCCTGGGCAAGGCCGATGATCGTGCCGGTCAGAATGCCGGGCATGGCCAGTGGCAGCACGTGATGCAGGATCGTCTGGTGTTTCGACGCTCCCATGCCCAGCGCCCCTTCGCGGATCGACGGCGGCACCGCCTTCAGCGCCGCCCGCGCCGCGATGACGATCGTCGGCAGCGTCATGAGCGCCAGCACCATGCCACCGACCAGCGGTGCGGACCGCGGCAGCCCGAAGAACTGGATGAACACCGCCAGACCGAGCAGGCCGAACACGATCGATGGCACGGCCGCCAGGTTGTTGATGTTGACCTCGATCAGGTCCGTCCACCGGTTCTTCGGCGCGAACTCCTCCAGATAGATGGCGGCGGCAATGGCCATCGGAAAGCTGATCAGAAAGCAGATGCTCAACGCGTAGAACGAACCGATCAGCGCCCCCCAGATGCCCGCCGATTCCGGTGTCCGGCTGTCGGCCGTCGAAAAGAACCGCCAGTTGAACGGCGCGGCAATGATGCCCTGCTCCACCATCTGGTCATAGAAACGAAGCTGCTGATCCGAAATCGTCCTCCGGTCTTCGGCAAGCTCGCGGTCGATCAGCCCCTTGTAGACCTGGTCGACGCGGTCGGAGGCCAGCGCGCGAAACGCGATCGTCTGGCCCAGCAGCGCCGGGTCGTCCATGACCATGTTGCGCAGAATGATCGGCGCTTCGTAACTGAACATGTCCCGCAGCGCACGCCGGGACTGGGCATCGTCCACCCCGGTCAGCTCTGCCGCCACGGCGTCGATCAGCACGTCCCGGAAATCCCCGCGCCGGATCACTTCGGGATCCGTGGTGCCCGGCTCCAAACCCAGGGCCTCGGGATCAAGCGTCACATCGACCGTGACGTAGGTCTGAATGAACGCACTCCAACCCGCCGAGACCATTGTTATCAGCAGGATGCCCAGCAGCCCCAGCGCCAGGCCGATGGCGCCGATGCCCATGGCCTGCAGCCGGCGGTTGGCGGCATAGCGGGCCTTCAGCCGCCGCATGGCGGCATCGGAGGTGTGCAGACCGCTGCCGGCGAAAGCCGGCCGGTCGGGCACGGATGCGGCGTGATCAGTCATATTTCTCTCGATACTTCTGGACGATGCGCAGGGCGATGATGTTCAGGCACAAGGTCACGAAGAACAGCACCAGACCGAGGGCGAAGGCGGCGAGAGTCTTGGCGCTGTCGAATGCCGTATCACCGATCAGCAGCGTCACGATCTGCACCGTAACGGTGGTGACCCCTTCAAACGGGTTGGCGGTCAGGTTGGCGATGAGGCCGGCCGCCATGACCACGATCATCGTCTCGCCGATGGCGCGCGAGGCAGCCAGAAGAACGCCGCCGACGATGCCGGGCAGCGCCGCCGGCAGGATGACCTGCTGGACCGTCTCGGCCCTGGTCGCGCCGAGCGCCGCCGAACCATCGCGCAGGCTCTGCGGCACCGCATTGATCACGTCGTCGCTGAGCGAGCTGACGAACGGGATGATCATCAGGCCCATGACGGCGCCGGCCGCCAGCGCGCTGTTGGCCGAGACGTCGAGGCCGATATCCGCCCCCCAGGCACGCAGGGCCGGGGCCACCGTCAGCACGGCAAAGAAGCCGTAGACCACGGTCGGTATGCCGGCGAGGACTTCGATGATCGGCTTGATCACCGCGCGGACGCTGCCGTGGGCGTACTCGGCCAGATAGACCGCTGTCAGCAGGCCGATCGGAACGGCAATCACCAGGGCGACGGCGCTGATCAGCATCGTGCCCGCAAACACCGGCACGGCGCCGAACGCGCCCGAAGAGCCGACCTGGTCTTCGCGGATCGCCGTCTGCGGGCTCCAGGTCATCCCGAACAGGAAATCCGTCACCGGCACGCGCGCAAAGAAGCGCATGCTTTCGAACAGCAGCGACGCGACGATGCCGATCGTGGTCAGGATCGCGATCACCGAGCAGATGATCAGGAAGATCTGCATCGCCCGTTCGACCTTGATCCGCGCCCGGAATGCCGGCGAAATCCGCGAGCGCGCGTAGGTGATCCCGCCGATGGCCAGCGACAGGATGACCACCGTCATTGCCAGGCGCGACAATACCTGCAGTCGCTGCAGGTGGTCCGCCGCCGCCATGATCTCCGGCGGCGGCTCGCCGAACACGACGCCGGCGGCCGCGTTGCGGATCGTCGCCATCAGCAGGTCGATCTCCGCCGGCGACCTGCCGTCGACCATGGAGTCGGGCAGGCCGGCCAGCACCAGGCCGCGGATAATGATGTCGTCGAGGGCCAGCCACCCGAGGATCAGGATGATCGCGGGGATGCCGCACCAGATCGCCACGAAGAACCCGTAATAGCTTGGCACCGAGTGCAGCCGGGCGCCGCTTTGATCGGCGGCCACAACGGCTCGGCGGCGCCCGTAGAAGAAGCTGCTGACCGCCAGCAGCATGATGATGAGGCCCAGGGTCCCGGCTGACATGAATGCCCCGCCACGCATCAGATATCAGATAAAGTCACAAAAGCCGGCAGTCGGCCGGGGGCGGCACGCTGGCCGCCCCCGGCTTTCTGCGGATGAGCCGAGCCGTCCTACTCCGGACGCTCCATGTCGGTGCCCTCGAGGGCCGCCGACTGAACCTCGGCCCGACGCTCCTCGCTGAGCGCCACGAGGCCGATGTCGGTCAGGTAGCCACCGGGGCCCATCGCGTCGTCGCTGACGTACTCGGCGACGAACTCCTCCAGACCGGGAATGACGCCGCGGTGCGCGTTCTTGATGTAGAAGTACAGCGGCCGCGCCACCGGGTAACTGCCGTCGGCGATGGTGTCCTCGTTCGGCTCGATGCCCTCGATGATGACCGGCTCCAGCGCGTCCTGGTTCTCGTACAGGAACGAGTAGCCGAAGATGCCGTAGGCGCCCGAATCGGCGGTCAGCCGCTGGACGATCAGGTTGTCGTTCTCGCCCGCCTCGATGAAGTAGCCGTCCTCGCGCATGCGCTGGCACACTTCATCCTTGCGGTCACCCTCCAGAGCCTCGATGGCCGGATAGGCCTCGCAGCCTTCCTCCATGACCAGCTCGACCCAGGCGTCACGGGTGCCGGAGGTCGGCGGCGGGCCGAACACCTGGATCTCAAGGTCCGGCAGGTCGGGATTGATCTCCGACCAGCGGGTGTACGGGTTGTCGACGATCTCTCCGTCGACCTCGACCTCGGCGGCCAGGGCGGCGAACAGCTCCGCCTCGGTGATGTCGAAGGTCTCGCCCTCGCGCGCCACGGCCATGGACAGGCCGTCGTAGCCGACCAGCACCTCGGTGATGTCGGTCACGCCGTTGCTGACGCACAGGTCGAACTCGGACTGCTTCATCGCCCGCGACGCGCCGGTCAGGTCCGGGTGCTGCGGACCGATGCCCTGGCAGAAGATCTGCATGCCGCCGCCGGTGCCGGTCGACTCGACGACCGGCGCGGGATTGCCTGTGTTCTGCGAATACCGCTCGGCCACCAGCGTCGAGTACGGAAACACCGTGGACGAGCCGACGACCCGGATCTGCTCGCGGGTCTGCGCCTCGGCGGCGCCGGCCGCGGCAACCGTGGCGATCGCCGCCAGAGCGATTGTCCTCTTCATGACCTCATGCCTCTTCGTCTATTGAGGTGGGTTCGGGGCTCTGTAACCCCGTTATAGCCAGCGGAGTGCGACGCCGGCGTTGGACAAACCGTACGATGCGACAGCGATGTAATTACGGCAGTATCTTTACCGTTTTTTGACGACGTACCGAGATCTACGATCCCGGCATAATCCTTCTTGGTTTCATCAAATTGCATCAGGCTCCACCGGCATCGGACGCCCCCGCTCCGTCGCCGCGGCCGGCGGAGTGACCGGCGGGGTGACCGGCGGAGTGACCGGCGGGGTGGCCGGCGGGGCGGCCGGCGGGGCGGCCGGCAGGGTCACCGTGAACACGCTGCCCTTGCCCACCTCGCTGTCGATGGACAGGCGCCCGCGGTGGCGGCTGACGATGTGCTTGGCGATGGCGAGGCCGAGGCCGGTACCGCCCAGGGCCCGGCTGCGGGCCGGATCAACGCGGTAGAACCGCTCGGTGAGGCGCGGCAGGTGATTCCTGGGGATGCCGTCGCCGCGATCGCGCACGGCGACGCTGACGTGGCCATGGCCGCGGCCGCTGCTGCGGCTCGCCGAGACGCTCACCTCCGTGCCGGGGCGGGCGTACTTGATGGCGTTGTCGACCAGGTTCTGGACCACCTGGGTCAACTGGTCGGCATCGCCGGCGACGGGCGGCAGGGACTCGGGCGCCTGCAACACAAGTGTCATGTCACGTCCCGCCGCCTGCATCTCGAGGGTGTCGATGACGCTGCGCAGGACGGCCAGCACGTCGACCTGCCCGCCCGGCAGGGTGTGCTCGTCGAGCTCGATTCGCGACAGTGACAGCAGGTCGTTGATCAACCGTGACATGCGCCCGGCCTGCTCCTCCATGATGGCGAGGAAGCGGTCGCGGGCGCCGGCATCGTCGCGCGCCGGGCCGCGCAGGGTCTCGATGAAGCCGATCAGCGTGGCCAGCGGCGTGCGCAACTCATGGCTGGCGTTGGCCACGAAGTCGGCCCGCATCTGCTCCGACCGCTTGATCGCCGTGATGTCATGGAAGGTCAGCATGGCCGCCGGCGCCTCGCCCACACCGGCCGGGCCGGCCCGGCCGGTGTGGCCGGCCTGGCCGGCGCTGCTCCCGAACGGCTTGACCCGCGCCTCCAGCACCTGCTCGACGGGCACCGGACGCGAGAACTCGATGGTGCGCGCCCCACTGCCCAGCAGCACCGCGTCCACCGCCGCCAGCACCTGCGGGTGGCGGACCAGTTCGGCCAGGTCGCGGCCGAGCAGCTTGTCGCCGAACTGCTGGAGTGCCGCCCCGTTGGCCCGCACCACGGTGCGCGAGCGGTCCAGCACCATCAGCGGATCGGGCAGCGCCTCGATCAGCCCGGCGGCGGCCTGCACCTCCACCGCCAGAGTCCGCTCGCGGTGGCGCCAGGCGCGATGCAGGCGGGTCAGCGCCCCGACCAGCAGCCGGCCCGGCCCCGACCACGGCCGCGGCGGCCGCGCCTCCTCGGCGCCGGCCGGCCGGTCGGGGACGATCGCGTCCAGGTAGGCGGCGATCATCCGCGCGTCGCGGACATGGACGTAGGTCGCGCCGACCACCGCCAGCACCACTGCGGCCACCGCCAGCAGCGCCGCCCACAACGGTATGAAGCCGAGCCCGGCCAGCACGGCGAGCAGGATCGTCCCCGGCGCGGCGAACAGCGCAGACAGGCCGGCGAAACGGTTGGCGGACGGGGGCGATGGGCGCATTCGCGACAAACCCCAGATGGTCCCCGGCGCCCGCACGCCATGCACCAGGAGCGGCCGGACAGCCGGTGCCGCGCGCGGGAACCGCTGGCAATAACCCCAATATAACAACGGTGGTCAGAGAAACCTTCTTAAGTTTTTGCTAAACAAACGTGCGTCCGGTGGTGGCGCCCCGGCCAGACCGGCCGGGACCGCCGCGGCCCCGGCCGCTGCCAGAATGCTGCCAGAATGCTGCTAGAACAGGGCCGCGATGCCGCGCTGCGGCGGCGGCCACTGGCGGCGCTGGTCGCGGTGCCCGGTCTCGGCCTCGCGGGCGACCGTCACGTCATAGGCGGCCAGGCAACCGGCGGTGACCAGCTCGTTGACCGTGGCGCCGAGCTGGACGATCTGCACCGGCCGCGCCAGGCCCATCAGCAGCGGCCCGATGACGGCGCCGCCGCCCAGCTTCTGCAGCAGCTTGGCGCCGATGTTGGCGGCCGCCAGCGACGGCATGACCAGCACGTTGGCCGGCCCGCTGAGCCGGCAGAACGGGTAGAGCGTGCGGCGCAGCTCGTCGTCCAGCGCCACCTCGACGGTCATCTCGCCGTCGTACTCGAAGTCGACCTTGCCGCGGTCGAGGATGGTCACGGCGTCGCGGACGTGCTGGACGCGGTCGGCCATGGGCTGGCCGAAGTTCGAGAACGACAGGAACGCGACGCGCGGCTCGTGCCCCATCTGTCGGGCCTTGGCCGCCGTCTGCACGGCGATGGCGGCGAGCTGCTCGGGTTCGGGCCGCTCGTGGACGGTGGTGTCGGCAATGAACACGGTGCGGCCGCGCACGACGATCATCGACAGGCCGAACACGGGCTGCCCCGGCGCCGGGTCGATCACCCGCGTCACCGGCTCGAAGCACGACGAGAAGCTGCGCGTCAGGCCGGTGATCAGCGCATCACCGTCGCCGCAGGCCAGCATGCAGGCGGCGAAGATGTTGCGGTCCTGGTTGACCATGCGGGCACAGTCGCGGCGCAGGAAGCCGTGCCGCTGCAGCCGCTCGTACAGGAACGCGATGTAGCGCTCCTTGTGCCCGCTCTCCCGCGAGCTGTGGATCTCCAGGTCGTCGATGCCGCCCAGACCCAGTCTGGCGAGTGTCTCGCTGACCAGGTCCTGCCGCCCGACCAGCACCGGCACGCCATAACCCGCGTTGCGGAAGCCGATGGCGGCGCGGATGGCGCGCTCCTCGTCGCCGTCGGCGAACACCAGCCGGGTCGGCGTCGGCGCCTGGCGCACCTTCTCGAAAATGTACTGCAGGCTGTGGATGGTGGGGTCGAGGCGCGAACGCAACTGCCGACGGTAGGCCGGCAGGTCCGCCAGCGGCTTGACCGCCGCGCCCGAGGCCATCGCCGCCTGCGCCACGGCGGTGGGCACGGCGTCGATCAGGCGCGGGTCGAACGGCACCGGGATCAGGTACTCGGGACCGTAGCGCAGGCGCCGGCCGGCATAGGCGGCATCGACCTCGTCCGGCACGTCCTCGCGCGCCAGCTCGGCCAGCGCCCGCGCCGCGGCGATCTTCATGTCGTCGTTGATGGTCCGCGCGCGCACGTCCAGCGCCCCGCGGAAGATGTACGGGAAGCCCAGGACGTTGTTGATCTGGTTCGGGTAGTCCGACCGGCCGGTGGCCATGATGGCGTCGGGCCGGGCGGCCAGCGCCACCTCCGGCCGGATCTCCGGGTTCGGGTTGGCCAGCGCGAAGACGATCGGCCGCTCGGCCATGGACCTGACCATGTCCTCGGTGACCGCATCGGCGACCGACACGCCGACGAACACGTCGGCACCGCGCATGGCATCGGCCAGGGTGCGGTCCTCGGAGTCGACGGCGTGGGCCGACTTCCACTGGTTCAGGTCGCCGCGGCCGCGATGCAGCACGCCTTTGCTGTCGCACATCACGACCTGATCGGACGGCACGCCCATGGACTTGAACAGCTCGACACAGGCGATCGCCGCGGCGCCGGCGCCGTTGACCACCATCCGGATGTCGCCGATGCGCCGCCCGGTCAGGTCCAGCGCGTTGATCAGGCCGGCGGCGGCGATGATGGCGGTGCCGTGCTGGTCGTCATGGAACACCGGGATGTCGAGCAGCTCGCGCAGCCGCTCCTCGATGATGAAACAGTCCGGCGCCTTGATGTCCTCAAGGTTGATGCCGCCGAAGGACGGGCCCAGGAAGCGCACACAGTTGATGAATTCATCGACGTCGCGGGTGTCGATCTCCAGGTCGATGGCGTCGACGTCGGCGAAGCGCTTGAACAGCACCGCCTTGCCTTCCATCACCGGCTTCGATGCCAGCGCGCCCAGGTCGCCCAGGCCGAGCACGGCAGTACCGTTGGAGATGACCGCGACCAGGTTGCCGCGGCTGGTGTAGTCGTAGGCGGCGGTCGGGTCGTCGTGGATGCGCCGGCACGGCGCGGCGACGCCGGGCGAATAGGCCAGCGCCAGGTCGCGCTGGGTGTTGAGCGGCTTGGTCGGCGTGATCTCCAGCTTGCCGGGCCGGCCGGCGGCGTGCAGCGCCAGGGCGTCGGCATCCAGGGTCTTGACGGGGGGAAGCATCGGCGGACCCTTGCATGTCCAAGATTTCGTGCAAATTCAGGTGGGCCGGCAGCGGCCCGGGCCGGCCATGAGGATAGAACGACGGTCGATGCGTCAAGACCGATTCTCACGTGCAGGACAGGTGCAGTCGCGGCCCGGCTGGTCCCGTCTGCAGGTCATCGTCCCTGCATTGCGCTTCTCCGGCGCCCGCGCCGACGGCCATCTTCGGAGCACGACTGCCCATGCCCGAACTGAACGCCGATCTTTCCCGCCGCGCCGTCGTGCGCACGGCCGAAATGGCATGGCAGCCGAGCCCCAGCCCCTCGGTCTGGCGCAAGCGCCTGGAGCTGTCCGGCGCCGCCGAGGGCGGCCGCGTCTCGTCGTTGGTGCTGTACGAGCGGGGCAGCGCCTTCCCGGCCCACGACCACCCCGACGGCGAGGAGATCCTGGTGCTGGGCGGCACGTTCTCCGACGAGCGGGGCGACCATCCGGCTGGCACCTTCCTGCTCAATCCAGAAGGGTTCCGGCATGCACCGTTCTCCCGCGAGGGCTGCGTGCTGTTCGTCAAGCTGCGCCAGTACGGCGGCCGCGGCCGCCGCCCGGTCACCGTGGACACCAACCATGCGCAATGGCGTGAGGTCGGCCAGCCGGGGGTGGAGATCCTGCCGCTGTACCGCCAACGGGGCTTTCCCGACGTGATCCGGCTGACGCGCCTGGCGCCGGGCGCGGTCCTGCCGCCCCACGAGCACCAAGGTGGCGCCGAACTGTTCGTGCTGGAGGGTGCTTGCGAGGATGCCGACGGCTGCTACGGCACCGGCGACTGGATCCGCTATCCGGACGGTAGCCGCCATGCCCTGGCCAGCCCCGGCGGCTGCCGGCTCTACGTCAAGCTGGGCCACCTGGGCCGGCCGGCCCGTTGACGCACCCGGCAGCGCGTCCCCGCGATCCGCGCCCCCGCGATCCGCGTCCCCGCGATCCAGACTGCCGCGATCCGCGCCGCTGCGCCTGGAACCGCGCCTAGAACCGCGACAGCCGCACGCCGCGGCTGTCGGCGAACAGGCCGCCGAAGATCATCCAGTTCCGGTCGCGGCGATCGCGGATGGGCAGCAACACGGACTCGAAGCCGATCGGATCGCTGTCCGTCCTAGCCGAGGGAGGGCGGCGCAGCTCCCCGGCAACAACGACCGGCTCGCGCCGCGTCACAGCGAGTTCGTAAAGACTGCGCACGCTGGCGGATCCGCCGGTGCCATACTGGTTGATCAGGCTGGCGCCTGTGCAATCGGAATCGAAGATTGCGGTGATGCAGGTGCCGATCAGCGTGAAGACGTAGTCGTCGCGACCGGCATCGAATCGGGCCATGAACAGGCACGGCAGCAGCGGCGTCAGCTCGACCGGATCGATCTGGACACGGCTGACCGGGTCCCGCTCCGCCCGCTTGGCCTCCCAGTAGGCGATCAGGCGGTGCGCCGGCTCCGACTGCGCCGCGACACTGATACGATAGTCCCACGTCCAGCCGTCGTCCTGGGCCACGACATGGTGCGGCAGGCACGGATGGCAGGGGCGGGAACCGGCGGGAACATCCAGAAGCTGCATTGGAGACCGGATCTCAATGTGGATGTTTTACGAAAGCGGTCTGTTCCTACCCGAAACTGCCCGCCCGTGACAACCACAACATCCGTGCGGAAAACAGATGCGGCGCCTGAATGCGAGCATGGGGTCTTCCGTCGGCGCGCCCGGTGCCCTATATAAGAGGGTGTCGGGAAGCCGACTATGGCGATAAAGGCCTTGCAGAATAAGCGTAGCGGACCCGGGGGCAGTACCCGGCGCCTCCACTCAGTTCTTCCGGCCGTGCAGGCCGGCTGCCATGGGGGCGAAACAGGCTCGACGCGCGTGGTAAAGGCAAGGTGTTCGCCCGGCATGGTACCGCCGTTATCGGGCCATGGCACACATGCCAACGACAACTTTGCGGAGGTCCGCCTCGCTGCCTAACCGCAGCCTGGTGGCCAGCAAGTAACTCCCTGGCGTTCGCGCGTCAGGGCGCGGTTCGGGGGGCACCGGGCAACAGAAGCCCCCCACTCATCCTTCCGATCCCACTCAGTCTTCCGATACCGTGTCCCTGTTACGGTGTCCCTGTCCGGCGCAGCCCTTCCAATCTTCGGGGGACGTGCTAGTGTGGCTGCCATGGTCGACGACAAGCTCAGATATGACCGGATGCTCGAACGGGCGTTGCGCGGGGTCGTCCGCGAGGCGCTGGCCTACACGGCCGAGCACGGGCTGCCCGGCGAGCATCACTTCTATATCAGCTTCCTTACGGCCTTCGCCGGGGTTGCCATCCCGGAGTACCTGCAGCGCAAGTACCCGGATGAAATGACCATCGTCATCCAGTACCAGTTTTACGGGCTGGACGTGGACGACGAACGGTTCAGCGTGACGCTGAGCTTCAATCACAGCCAGGAGCGGCTGACGGTGCCGCTGGCCGCGATCACCACGTTCGCCGATCCGTCGGTCAACTTCGCCCTGCAGTTCCAGGCGGTGCAGGCGGAGACCGCGGGCGCGACCACGCCGGCTGCGCCCGGATCGGCCGGACTTGGGCCTGCCGAGCTCGGGTCGGCCGAGGACGGCGCCGCCGAGGAAGCGACCGGCAAGATCGTCACCCTCGATTCGTTCCGGAAGAAGTAGCGGCGTTCGGGTCTTCGTCCGGCGTGTGGGGGCAGCGGTGCACCTCGACGTTGACGTGGGCCAGCCCCAGGTCGCGCGGCAAGCGCGCCCGGTAGTGCTCGGGCGGCTGCGGCCGGTCGGCGACCAGCGCCAGGATGGCGGCATGGATGCCGGGACCGATCGACCAGACGTGCAGGTCGGTGACCCGGTCGCCGCTGTCATTATCCTCGATCGCCGCCCGGATGCGGCCGCGCACGTCTTCCGGCACCTGCCGGTCGAGCAGCACCACGCTGCTCTGGCGCAGCAGCTCCCAGGCCCACACCGTCACCAGCACGGCGCCGACAATGCCCATCATCGGGTCCATCCAGGCCAACCCCAGGAACCTGCCCGCCAGCAGCGCGACAATGGCCAGCAGCGAGGTCAGCGCGTCGGCCAGCACGTGCAGATAGGCCGCATGCAGGTTCTGGTCGCTGCCGTGGCCGTGGCCGTGGCCGTGCCCGTGGCCGTGGCCGTGGCCGTGCCCGTGGCCGTGGCCGCGCTCATGGGCATGGTCGTGGCCGTGGTAACGGTCATGGTGGTCGTGGCCGCTCGACAGGACGACGGCACTGACGCCGTTGACGATCAGGCCCAGCACGGCAACCAGGATCGCCTGGTCGAAGGCGATCGGCACCGGCTCGACGAACCGCCACGTGCTCTCCCAGGCCATGATCAGCGCGAACAGGGCCAACATGACGGCGCTGGCGAAGGCGCCCAGCGCGTTGACCTTGCCGGTGCCGAAGCTGAACGCCGGGTCGCGGGCATGGCGGCGGGCGAACCAGTAGGCGAACGCCGCCACCGCCAGCGCCGTGGCGTGACTGGCCATGTGCAGCCCGTCGGCGAGCAGCGCCATCGACCCGAACGCCAGCCCGGCGGCGATCTCCACCACCATGGTCACCGCGGTCAACGCGATCACCAGATGCGTCCGCCGCTCCCCCGGCCGCACCCGGTCCTGGCCGAAGGCATGGTCGTGCTGCCACGGGGCAATCGTGCGGTCGTGCATGAGCGGGCCTCTTGCGATGGGGCGCCGGCCGCGCCATTGGCGGCCGTAAGCCTTATCCTGGCCCCGAAGCCCGCATCATGCCAGCGGCGGATTGCCGTTTCCGTCGTTGGCCTTGCTGCCTGGAAGGGGACACGGCAGGCCCGCGAAGACCGTCTGCGCCCAGTCCTCGGGCATGGCGAGATCGGGATCCTCGGCGATCTGCCGCTCGATCTCCGCGTCGCTGTCCCGGCGCGCATAATTCGTCCGATCCCCGCCGCGCGCCCGCATGGCGACGAGTTCTTCAGCCGTATAGCTCACAATACGCTCTTTCTTAGCCATGGCTTGCCCGCCTCGCTGAAATAATCCGGATGTTCGCGCCTCGCATTGTCCAAACTACGGCGGAGCACTTGCCATCAACAAGTCGGACAGTGACCCAGTGCTCTTCCTCGAAGCGATACGAAGGATAATTGAGCGTGGGTCGGCCATCGAACAGACTGGTCATGCCAACGAAGTCGATCTCGCGACTAAAAAGGGTTATCAGCCGCTTGTTTCCATCCCATTCAAACGCCAACGTTGACCAGCCTCGCTACAACGTAGTTACATGTGACGTATTTACACGCAGGGTGTCCGTCAAGCAGCTCATACTGATTAACGACATAACACTATAGTTGAACAGGAACCTGACCGTAACATCCATGCATGGCGTCGCTTGTACCGAGAATGCAACCGCAGCCGCATATTCTCGTGATTGTTTCGCTCATCGGGGACGGTCGTCCGAGAAGGTTGGACCACCTGCCGTATCAGACCTGTGTCGGTCAAGAGAGGCGCCGGACGGGGCTTCGGCAATGTATGCCGACGTCAAGGTGTGCGGTTGTTCCGTCGGCGCGGCAAATTATCTTGCATCCCGGATATTAACATTTCACCGGCATCGATATCCCACACTTGTTCACTTCTGTTCTCATTCCGATTCAGAATAAAGCAACATCTGGTCGAAATGCGCCTGCCCTGCCCTTTCGTGGTGCATCACACCATATTGTGTGGCAGTCTCCCTCCCGGCTACCAGATTTATCGGTAATGCGGGCCTGCAAGGCCCATCGCTGGCCGCGCAGGGGGCTGCACGGGCCACGGTCCAAGGATAAGGGGACGAGACGATGCGCATCGACAGGCGATTCACCACGGCCGGCGCCGACGCGTATGCCGGCATCGGCTTCCGCACCGCGACCAGCGAGATTCGCAATCCGGACGGCTCGGTGGTGTTCCGCCAGACCGATATCGCCGTGCCCGAACAGTGGAGCCAGGTCGCCAGCGACATCCTGGCCCAGAAATACTTCCGCAAGGCCGGCGTGCCCGCCGCCATCGCCCGCGTGCCCGAGGACGACGTGCCGGAGTGGCTGTGGCGCGGCGTGCCCGACGCGGCGGCGCTCAAGGCCCGGCCCCGCGACCAGCGCTGCGGCGGCGAATCGGATGCCCGCCAGGTGTTCGACCGCATGGCCGGCGCCTGGACCTACTGGGGCTGGAAGGGCGGCTATTTCGACGCCGAGGCCGACGCCCGCGCCTATTACGACGAGATGCGCCACATGCTGGCCCGCCAGATGGCCGCGCCGAACAGCCCGCAATGGTTCAACACCGGCCTCCACTGGGCCTACGGCATCGACGGCCCGGCCCAGGGGCACTTCTACGTCGATTACCGCACCGGCGACCTGGTCGAGTCCGACTCGGCCTATGCCCATCCGCAGCCGCACGCCTGTTTCATCCAGTCGGTCGCCGACGACCTGGTCAACGACGGCGGGATCATGGATTTGTGGGTGCGCGAGGCGCGGCTGTTCAAGTACGGCTCCGGCACCGGCTCGAACTTTTCCAAGCTCCGCGCCGAGGGCGAGCCACTGTCCGGCGGCGGCCGGTCCTCCGGCCTGATGAGCTTCCTCAAGATCGGCGACCGCGCCGCCGGCGCCATCAAGTCCGGCGGCACCACCCGGCGCGCCGCCAAGATGGTCGTGGTCGACGTCGACCACCCGGACATCGAGGCGTTCGTCGACTGGAAGGTGGTCGAGGAGCAGAAGGTCGCCGCCCTGGTCGCCGGCTCGAAGCTGGCGGCCAGGCACCTCAACGCGGTCATGCAGGCCTGCCGCGCCACCGACGGGGCGGACGACGACTCCCGCTTCGACCCGAAGCGCAACCCGGCCCTGAAGCGCGCCGTGCGCGACGCCCGCGCCGTGCTGATCCCGGACAACTACATCCAGCGGGTCATCCACTTCGCCCGCCAGGGCTATACCGGCATCGACTTCCGCACCTACGACACCGACTGGGATTCCGAGGCGTACCTGACCGTCTCCGGCCAGAACGCCAACAACACCGTGCGGGTGACCAACGAGTTCCTGCAGGCGGTGGATGCCGACGGCGACTGGCAGCTGACCCGCCGCACCGACGGCGCCGTCGCCCGGACAGTGCGCGCCCGCGACCTGTGGGAGAAGATCGGCCACGCCGCCTGGGCCTCCGCCGACCCCGGCCTGCAGTTCGACACCACCATCAACGAGTGGCACACCTGCCCGGCCGGCGGCCGGATCAATGCCTCGAACCCCTGCTCGGAATACATGTTCCTGGACGACACGGCCTGCAACCTGGCGTCGCTCAACCTGATGGCATTCCGCGGCGCCGACGGGTCGTTCGACGCCGCCGCGTTCGAGCACGCCTGCCGGCTGTGGACGGTGACCCTGGAAATCTCGGTGCTGATGGCGCAGTTCCCCTCGCGGGAGATCGCCCGGCGCTCGTTCGACTACCGCACCCTGGGCCTGGGCTATGCCAATCTGGGCGGGCTGCTGATGGCCTCGGCCATCCCCTATGACAGCGACGCCGGCCGCGCCCTGGCCGCGGCGCTGACCGCGCTGATGACCGGCGTGTCCTATGCCACCTCGGCGGAGATGGCCGAGGAGCTGGGCCCCTTCCCCGGCTTCCCTGCCAACCGCGAGGCCATGCTGCGGGTGATCCGCAACCACCGCCGCGCCGCCCACGGCGAGACCACCGGGTTCGAGGGCCTGTCGGTGCCACCGGTGCCGCTGGTCGCCGGCGACTGCCCGGACGAGGCCCTGCCCGCCGCCGCCCGCCGCGCCTGGGACCGGGCGCTGGAGCTGGGCCGCCGGCACGGCTTCCGCAACGCCCAGGCGACAGTGATCGCCCCGACCGGCACGATCGGGCTGGTCATGGACTGCGACACCACCGGCATCGAGCCGGACTTCGCCCTGGTCAAGTTCAAGAAGCTGGCCGGCGGCGGCTACTTCAAGATCATCAACCACATGGTGCCGCGCGCCCTGCGCACGCTGGGCTATACCACCAGGCAGATCGACGCCATCGTCGACTACGCCGTGGGACGGGGCACGCTCGAGGACGCACCGTTCGTCAACCACGAGACGCTCAAGGAGAAGGGCTTCTCGGCGGCCATGCTCGACACGGTGGAGGAGCAGCTCAAGAGCGCCTTCGACATCCGCTTCGCCTTCAACAAGTGGACGCTCGGCGAGGAGTTCTGCACCAAGGTGCTGGGCTTCGAGGCGGCGCAGATGGACGACGTGTCCTTCGACATGCTCGCGGCGCTCGGCTTCTCGCGCAAGGAGATCGAGGCCGCCAACGAGTATGTCTGCGGCACCATGACGCTCGAGGGCGCGCCGCAACTCAAGGACGAGCACCTGGCCGTCTTCGACTGCGCCAACCCCTGCGGCCGCAAGGGCACCCGCTTCCTGAGCTGGGGGAGCCACATCCGCATGATGGCTGCCGCGCAGCCCTTCGTCTCGGGCGCCATCTCCAAGACCATCAACATGCCCAACACGGCGACGGTGCAGGAGTGCAAGGACGCCTACATGCTGTCGTGGAAGCTGGGCATCAAGGCCAACGCGCTCTACCGCGACGGCTCTAAGCTGTCGCAGCCGCTGACCTCGCAGATCCTGGACGTCGAGGACATGGACGACGACGAGGCCGAGGACGTCGCCGAGCGCATCGTCGAGGCGCCGGCCGGCCAGCGCGCGCCGCTGGTGGCCGAGCAGATCGTGCATCACATCGTGCGCTCCGAGCGGCGGCGCCTGCCGCACCGGCGGCGCGGCTACACCCAGAAGGCGATCGTCGGCGGCCACAAGGTCTATCTGCGGACGGGCGAGTACGAGGACGGCCAGATCGGCGAGATCTTCGTCGACATGCACAAGGAAGGCGCGGCCTTCCGCTCGCTGATGAACAACTTCGCCATCGCCATCTCGATCGGGCTGCAATACGGCGTGCCGCTCGAGGAGTTCGTCGACGCCTTCACCTTCACCCGTTTCGAGCCCTCGGGCATGGTCGAGGGCAACGACGCGGTAAAGATGGCGACCTCGGTGATCGACTACATCTTCCGCGAGCTCGCCATCTCCTATCTGGCACGCAACGACCTGGCGCACGCCAACCCGTCGGACATCATGCCCGACAGCATCGGCGCCGGACACGACGAGACGGCCATACCCGACGATGCCGATGCCGACCGCGCCGCCGAGGCGACCCTGCACGCGGTCAAGCGGGTCGCCTCGATCGGCTATGTGCGCAACCGCTTCACCGTCTACCAGGGCGGTAGCGAGACGGCCGGCTCCAGCGGCGCCACCGGCGCCCAGGCCGGCCAAGACCCGGCGGCGGCCTCGACCCGAGCTGCCTCCCCCGCCGCCGGGACCCGAGGCGGAGCGGCTTCGACCCAGGCCGTTACCGTCTCAGCCGCGGTCGTCGAAGCGGTCGATGGACGTCTCGAGCGCATCCGCGAAGCGCGGATGAAGGGCTACGAGGGCGACCCGTGCGACAACTGCGGCAACTTCACGCTGGTACGCAACGGCACGTGCATGAAGTGCACCACCTGCGGCGAAACCAGCGGTTGCAGCTGAGGGGGCAAGCAGCTCCCTCATCCTCCTCCCTGACCCGAATGGGGCGCGCCCTGACCCAGCGCGCCCCCTCTTTTTGGGTTTGTGCAGACGGGGGCGCCCTTCCCTCCCCCGGCCACGCTGGATAGGCTGCGCGCACACCCGCAGCACGGAGGACACGATGGCCGGCAGGATCGACGCGCATTTGAAAGAGATCGGCATCACGCTGCCCAAGGCGGCGGCGCCGGCGGCCAACTACGTGCCCTGGACGGTGTCGGGCAAGCTGGTCTTCGTCGCGGGGCAGGTGCCGGTCGAGGACGGGCAGTTCCCCTTCGTCGGCAAGCTCGGGCGCGAATTCTCGGTCGAGGAAGGCCAGGCGGCGGCGCGGCTGTGCGCGCTCAATCTGGTCGCCCAGCTGCGCGAGGCCTGCGGCGGCGACCTCGACCGGGTGGTCCGCGTCGTCAAGCTGGGCGGCTTCGTCAACTGCACGCCCGACTTCACCGACCAGCCCAAGGTGGTCAACGGCGCCTCGGACCTGATGGCCGAGATCTTCGGCGAGCGCGGCCAGCACGCCCGCTTCGCGGTCGGCGCCCCCGCCTTGCCCTTCGACGTGGCGGTGGAGGTCGACGGCATCTTCGAGATCGAGTGAGCCCGGCCCCTGCGCGCCACACGAGAGCGTGAGCCAGAGGGCGCTTGCCTTGCCCCGGGGCGGGGGCAATATGCTGGGCGGGAACACTGGCCCGGAAGAAGCATGCCCGACGGCCGCGAGCCCATCACGGTCAAGCTGATCGAGCGCATCGCGGAGGTCCCCGCGGCGGAGTGGGACGCCTGCGCGGGCGGCGGCAACCCCTTCGTCAGCCACGCCTTCCTCAACGCGCTGGAGGAGAGCGGCTCGGCCACCGGCGAGGCCGGCTGGCTGCCGCGGCATCTGGTGATCGAGGGCGAGGACGGCCGGCTGGCGGCCGCCGCCCCGCTCTACGTCAAGGGCCACAGCTACGGCGAGTACGTGTTCGACCACGGCTGGGCGCACGCCTACGAGCAGGCGGGCGGGCGTTACTATCCCAAGCTGCAATGCTCGGTGCCGTTCTCGCCGGTGACCGGACCGCGCCTGCTGGTGCGGCCGGGCGCGGCGGCGGGCGCCATGCGCGAGGCTCTGGTGGGAGGCATGATCGAGGCGGTGCAGCGGATGGGCCTGTCCTCGCTCCACGTCACCTTTCCGCTCGAGGAGGAGACGCCGGTGTTCGAGCGCGCAGGGTTCCTGTTGCGCACCGGGCTGCAGTTCCACTGGGAGAACCGCGGCTACGAAAGCTTCGACGACTTCCTCGGCGCGCTCATCTCGCGCAAGCGCAAGGCGATCCGCAAGGAACGGCGCGAGGTCGCCGTCGCCGGCATCGCGCTGCGCGCGCTGGGCGGCGACGACATCCGCAGTCACCACTGGGACGCCTTCCACCGATTCTACGTCGATACCTACGACCGCAAGTGGGGCTACCCCTATCTCAACCGCACCTTCTTCGAGATGCTGGGCGATACCATGGGCGACAATGTCGTACTGGTGATGGCCGAGCACGAGGGAGAGCCGGTCGCGGGCGCCCTCAACCTGCGCGGGGCCGATGCGCTCTACGGCCGCAACTGGGGGTGCGCGGCGGACTTCAGGTTCCTGCACTTCGAAGCGTGCTACTATCAGGCGATCCAGTACGCCATCGAGCACGGCCTGGCGCGGGTCGAGGCCGGCACGCAGGGGCCGCACAAGATCCAACGGGGCTACCTGCCGCGCACGACCTGGAGCGCGCACTGGATCCGCGACCCGGGGTTCCGCGACGCGGTGGCCGACTTCCTGGGGCGCGAGCGCCGCGCGGTGGAGTACGAGATCGCCGACTTCATGGAGGAGAGCCCCTACCGCCGCGAGGACTGACCCGGGTACTGCCGCCCATGGTCCGCTACCGCAGCGGGCGACGCTCGAGAGACAAAGAACACAGGGAGAACGCTGCCATGAGACGACTGCTTCCGGCCCTCACCGGGATCGCCCTGGCCACCGCCGCCGGCGGCGCGCTGGCCCAGGACGCGGACGAAGTCTGCACCGAGAACTACACCGAGGGCTCGGTCGAGGCCTGCCAACAGGCCGCCGATGCCCATCCGGACGATCCCCAGGCATTCCGCCACCTGGCCGTCAGCCTGACCTTCATCGGTGCCTACAATCGCGCCATCGAGGCACAGGAGCATGTCGTGGAGCTGGCGCCCGACGATCCGCAGGCGCACTACGACCTCGCGGTCATCCTCGGCTTCATCCAGGAATATCCGAAGGCGGTCGAGCCGATCGAGGCGGCGCTCGAGCTGGCGCCGGACAACCCCGCCTATTGGAGCGCGGCGGAGCTGATCCTGCTCAATGCCGGGCATGTCGACCGGGCCGTCGACGCCGCGCGCCGGGGCGCGGAACTGGGTGACCGCACGGCGATGTACAATTACGCGTGGCATCTGCACGACGGAAAGGGCTCGCTCGAGCCCGATCCCGAGGCCGGTTTCGTCTGGTTGGAGCGCGCGGCCGATCTGGGCCATATGGGCGCATTGAAACAGATGGTGGAGGTCTATCTCGAAGGCGGATTCGGCCAGGGCCGAAACCTGGGCCGAGCGTCGAAGGGCAGAGCGCGAGCGACTGTGAGCCGATCGGGCTCCCGGAGCCCGCGCTATTCCCGCAGCGGCCGAAAGAAGGCGCGGATGTCGTCGATCAGCCGCACCGGTTCCTCGAGCGCGGCGAAATGCCCGCCTGCGGGCATCTCGCTCCATCGGACGACCTCATAGGCGCGCTCGGCATAGGAACGCGGTGGCGGTGGCACCAGATCGACCGGGAAGGCCGCCACCCCCGTGGGCACCGTGATACGCGCATCGCCCGGCAGGGCGAGGTCTCCCGCCTCGCGCGCCGCGTAGTAAATCCAGCTCGCGCTGTCGGCGCTCCCCAAGCACCAGTAGAGCATCACATTGGTCAACAACGTGTCGCGGTCGAAGCGCGACTCGACGTCGCCGCCGGTGTCGCCCCAGGCGCGGAACTTGTCGACGATCCACGCGGCCAGCCCGGCCGGCGAATCGTTGAGCGCCACCGCCAGGGTCTGGGGCCGAGTCGCCTGGACCTCGCGGTAGCCGCGCTCCATGCGAATGCGCTTGCCGGCGCGGCGCAGCCAGTCCTTCTCCTCCGCCATGAGGGTCGCGCTGTTCTCGTCGAGCTGGGGCCGCAGGCCGACCATGTTGAGGTGCAGGCCGGCGAGTGCGCCCGGATGATCGTACGCCAGCCAGCTCGACACCACCGAGCCCCAATCGCCGCCCTGGGCGCCGAACCGGGAGTAGCCCAACACGTCGGTCATCAGCCGGTGCCACACTCGTGCGATCGCGCGCGGGCCCATCGGCTTCCGCGGGCGGCCCGAAAAGGCGTAGCCCGGCAGGGACGGCACCACCACGTCGAAGGCGTCGCCAGGATCGCCGCCATATCGCTCGGGATGGGCCAGCGGCTCGATCAGGGCCTCGAACTCGACGAACGACCCGGGCCAGCCGTGTGTGAGGATCAGCGGCAGCGGCCGCTCGCCGCTGCCGCGCTCGTGGACGAAGTGAATGTCGAGCCCGTCGACCTCGGCAATGAACTGCGGCAGCCTGTTCAGGCGCACCTCAGCTGCGCGCCAGTCGTAGCCGTCACGCCAGTAGCCGACAAGCGCGCGCAGATAGCCGGCGTCGGCGCCGTAGGTCCAGCCCGGATCGGCCGGCCCCTCCGGCCAGCGGACCGCGCTCAGTCGCCGCCGCAGGTCGTCCAGGACTTCGTCCGGGATCGCGATGGTGAAAGGCCTGGGTGCCATCGAGCGCCGCCCGACCGTTGTTGGAACCAAGCCCAGCAAACACGGCGCCGCGAGCCGGCGCAAGCGCGGCTGACCGGCATCGGATGATCGGCGCAGGGGTAATCCGGCCAAGAGAGAGGGGTGGCGCCCTGCTCGGCCGCCACCCCTCGTTTACGTCACGCGTGCGTGCAGGCAGGGGCGGCCCTACTCCGCGAGCACCGGTTCCTGCTTGGCGGAGCCGCCGCCACCCTTGCCCTTGCCGGGTGGGTTCTTGGTGAAGTTGAAGGACAGCTTGTCGTCCTTGACCTCGATGTGCACCTGACCGCCGGCGGTGAGCTTGCCGAACAGCAACTCCTCGGCAAGAGGCTTCTTGATGTGCTCCTGGATCACACGGCCCAGCGGCCGGGCGCCGAAGGTCTCGTCGTAGCCGCGCTTGGCCAGCCAGTCGCGGGCCTCGTCGCTCAGCTCGATGGTGACGGCGCGGTCCGCAAGCTGCTCCTCGAGTTGCATCACGAACTTGTCGACCACGCGGCGCACCACCTCGGGCCCCAGCCCGCGGAACGCGATAACCGCGTCCAGGCGGTTGCGGAACTCGGGCGTGAACAGCCGCTCGATCGCTTCCTGGTCGTCGCCCTCGCGGGTCGTGCGCTCGAAGCCGATGGCCGGCTTGGCGAGGTCCTGCGCGCCCGCATTGGTGGTCATGATCAGGATCACGTTGCGGAAGTCCACGATCTTGCCGTTATGATCGGTCAGCTTGCCGTGGTCCATGACCTGCAGGAGGATATTGAACAGGTCCGGATGCGCTTTCTCGATCTCGTCGAGCAGGAGGACGCCGTAGGGGTGCTGGTCGATCGCATCGGTCAAGAGACCGCCCTGGTCGAAGCCGACATAGCCCGGAGGCGCGCCGATCAGCCGCGAGACCGAGTGCCGCTCCATATATTCCGACATGTCGAAGCGGGTCAGCTCGACACCCAGCGTCAGGGCCAGTTGGCGCGCGACCTCGGTCTTGCCGACGCCGGTCGGGCCCGAGAACAGGTAGCTGCCGATCGGCTTCTCCGGCTCGCGCAGTCCGGCGCGCGACAGCTTGATCGCGGCCACGAGCTGGTCGATGGCGTTGTCCTGGCCGAAGACCATGCGCTTGAGATCGGTCTCCAGGTTCTGGAGCGTACGCTTGTCGTCGCGGGAAACCGTCTTCGGCGGAATGCGGGCGATCTTGGCCACGATGCCCTCGACGTCCTTCACCGACACCGTCTTCTTGCGCCGCGACGGCGGCAGCAGCATCTGTGCCGCGCCCACCTCGTCGATCACGTCGATCGCCTTGTCGGGCAGCTTGCGGTCGTTGATGTACCGCGCCGACAGGTCGACGGCCGAGCGCAACGCCTCCGCGGTGTAGCGGATGCCGTGATGCTCCTCGTAGTAGGGCTTCAGGCCGCGCAGGATCTTGACCGTATCCTCGACCGACGGCTCGTTGACGTCGATCTTCTGGAACCGGCGGACCAGGGCGCGGTCCTTCTCGAAGTAGTTTCGGAACTCCTTGTAGGTGGTCGAGCCGACGCAGCGCAGCGTGCCCGATGCCAGCGCCGGCTTGAGCAGGTTCGACGCGTCCATCGAGCCGCCTGACGTGGCGCCGGCGCCGATCACGGTGTGGATCTCGTCGATGAACAGGATCGCGCCGTCGGTGCCCTCGAGCTCCTGCAGCACCGCCTTGAGCCGCTCCTCGAAATCGCCGC
>CAZGMC010000045.1:0-6084 GCA_964526565.1 uncultured Mycobacteriaceae bacterium | reverse complement strand
GATGCGGGAGCCGCGCAGCACCTCGGGCACGTCGTCATGGACGATGCGCCGCGCCAGACCCTCGGCGATCGCGGTCTTGCCCACACCGGGATCGCCGACATAGAGCGGGTTGTTCTTCTGCCGGCGGCACAGGATCTGGATCGTCCGCTCAACCTCTTGCTCGCGCCCGATCAGCGGATCGATCTTGCCCTTGAGCGCCTTCTCGTTGAGGTCGACGCAATAGGCGTTGAGCGCCTCGCGGCCCTGCTTCACGCCGGCCTCCCCCTGGGTCTCCTCCTCGGCGCCGTGAACCGTGCGCGCCTCGGACCGGCCCGGCACCTTGGCAATGCCGTGCGAGATGTAGTTGACCGCGTCGAAGCGGCTCATGTCCTGCTCCTGCAGGAAGAACACGGCGTGGCTCTCGCGCTCGGCGAACATGGCGACCAGCACGTTGGCGCCGGTCACCTCCTCGCGGCCCGACGACTGGACGTGGATCGCCGCGCGCTGGAGCACGCGCTGGAAGCCGGCGGTGGGCTTGGCCTCCTCGCCGCCGCCGGTGCGAAGGCCCGCGAGCTCGCTGTCGATGTACTCGGCGAGCTCGTTGCGCAGCCGGTCCATATCGACGCCGCACGCGCGCAGCACCGAAACCGCATCCTGGTCCTCGGTCAGGGCCAGCAGCAGGTGTTCCAGCGTCGCGTATTCGTGGCCTCGCTCGTTGGCGTAGGCGAGCGCGCGGTGAAGGGACTGTTCGAGGTTGGACGATAACATGGCTGCGTCGCCTATTCCTTCTCGAGGGTGCATTGCAGAGGATGCTGATGACGGCGGGCAAAGTCCATGACCTGGGTGACTTTGGTTTCGGCGACCTCGTAGGTGTAGACGCCACACACACCGACCCCGCGCTGATGGACATGGAGCATGATGCGCGTCGCCTCCTCCCGCGATTTGGAGAAAAAGCGCTCCAAAACATGCACCACGAATTCCATCGGGGTGTAGTCGTCGTTGAGCATCAAGACCTTGTACATGGACGGCCGCTTGGTCTTCGGCCGGGCCTCGATGACAACGCCGGTGTTCTCGTCGTTCTGGTCGCGCCTGTCGTCGCTCATCGTCCGTAGCCTGGCATCCTGCCCGACGTTACATAGTCCATGATATGGGTTTTGAAAGCGGGTGAAAGATCATTCGCCCAGGCCATTCCGCGTTCGCACCCCCGTGAACTCCGCGCCCCCCGTTTCCGGCTTCGAAGAACGCTGCCACCCTATCGTACGTCGCCGGGCTTAAGAAAGTGCCACCCCAACGAAAAGGGCCCGGCGCACCGACGCCGGGCCCCAACCCGCCGTGCCGGGCTTCGTCAACGGCCGATCGGCTTGAACGCCGTCTCGACGGTCTGCGACAGGCGCGCGGTGATCGGCTCGACGGTCTCCTTCGAGGTCTGGATCGTCAGCTCGGAGAGCTTGGCGCTCTCGGCCACCAAATCCTCGAAACGCTCGCGCGCGAACCCCGTCTGCAGCTCGAGCGCGTCCTGGAACGACTTGACGCCGAACATCGCCTTCATCGTCTCCAGCCCGGCATCGACCGCCTTGCGATTGAAGGCGTAGATCTGCTCGCCGATCGTCTCGGCGCCCTTGGTCGCCGCCGTCTGCGCAGCAAAGAACGCCTCGGCATTGTCCTTCTGCACCTCGGCCAGCTCGTCGAAGCTCTTGGCCGCGTCCGGGTAATAGCGCCCGACCTGGTCCTTGGTGAACTTCATCGCCTGGTCGAAGCTCTGGGTGAACGCCTGATTGCCGGCATCCAGCGCCTTGCCGAAGCCCTCCTTGGAGGAAGCGAATGCCTTGTCGAAGGCCTCGGTGTTGGACTTGACCGCCTGCTCGACGGCAACGGTGCCGCTCTTCGCCGCCTGCTCGACGGCGGCGGTGCCGCTATTGGCCGCCTGCTCGACAGCAGCGGTGCTGCTCTTGGCCGTCTTCTCGGCGGCCGCGGCGCCTTGCTGCGCCTGGGTTTGTGCTTCCGTCTTCGCCGAAGTGGTGCCGCTGGTCTTCGCGCTCATGATATGCCTCCTATAAGTCTGGTTGCCCGATGCCCGCGTGCCGGGGTAGCGCGCCCGCACGCGGTGAACTCAATGTCGTCGCCATTACCGTCAACCGCCCATGCTGCATTGCAGCATGGCTAGTAGATATTAACCATATCACTTATGTCAACGATGATTGTGCGCTGCAGCATCAACGAGTGGAATCCGCAACGCAGCAGCCACACGCAGGGTGCGTGGAATGGTCTGTCGCCGTGAGACTTTCCCGCTGTGCTGGACCCACCTGATTGCATCGCCATGCCCGGACTTTACCGAAATTCTCGCCCGAACGGTCATGCCACCGCTAAACGGCGCCGAGGCGCCTCCACGCCTGCTCGCGCGCCCGGATCTCGCGCGCCGGAAGCGTGCGGCCGAACTGCCGTGCAGCGGCAAGGTAGCGCCGACGATGCAGGCGCGCCCATTGTTCGTAGTCCCACGGCCGCGGTAGCGCAGGTACCCGGCGCACCGGCACGTAGACCCACGGCCGATCCGTTGCGCCCGCCTCCAGCGCGACCTCGCGCCGGTGCGCGCCGTAGCGTTCGCCCTCGAACCGGCTGAGCCGGGCGCACTCATATGCGTCGAAGCCGCGGAATACGGTGCCACGCACCACGTCCGAGGCATCGGGCAGGATGACTGGATAGGTCACACCGCGCACCGACACCCTTTTGTAGCCGTGGAGTACCGCCGGTTCCCCGGCGGCGTCCGGCACTTCGCGCCCCACGACGGCCGCGCGCACCCCGGGGTCGAGCAGCGTGCCGTAGAAGAAGAAATCGGCCATACCCCCGGCATAGTCCATCCGACCTCTCGGGGTCCAGGGCCGCTTGGGCCGGCGCGTCGGTCGGGGTCCATCCCCTCGCCCGATATTCCTTTCAGGTATCGGGGTACGCTGCGGGACAAATGTCGAACTTGGATAAAACCGATTGACCGCGACCTGCGGGCGCCGGTCAGACCTCGGCCAGCCCCGACCGGGCGAGTTGGTCGTTGAGCTCGCGCTTGAGCGCCTCGAGCCCGGGCGCGTCGCGCCCCTCGCAGCGGGCCACGAGCGCGTCTTGTGTGTTGGACGCCCGCAGCAACCACCAGCCATGCTCGTTCTTGACCCGAACGCCGTCGGTGCCGTCCACCTCGGCACCGGCCTGGGCGAGGCGCTTGCGCACCTCCTCGATGACCGGCTTCTTGCGCTCCTCGGGGCAGTCGAAGCGCAGCTCGGGCGTGTTGACCACCGGCGGCAGCGCGTCGCGGAACGCCGCGAGCGCAATCTCCTCTCGCGAGAGGATGCCGAGCAGCCGCACCGCGGCATAGAGGGCATCGTCGAAGCCGTAGTAGCGGTCGGCGTAGAAGATATGGCCGCTCATTTCGCCCGACAGCGGCGCCCCCACTTCCTTCATCTTGGCCTTGATCAGCGAATGGCCGGTCTTCCACATCAATGGCGTGCCGCCCATGCGCGCGATCTCGTCGAACAGCACTTGGCTTGCCTTGACGTCGGCGATCACCGTGGCGCCCGCGTGCTCGCCCAACACCTCGCGCGCCAGCAGCACCAGAACCTGGTCGGCCCACAGGATCCGGCCCTCGCCGTCGACCACGCCCAGCCGGTCGCCGTCGCCGTCGAACGCCAGGCCCAGGTCGCATCCCTGGGCGCGCACTGTCTCCTGGAGCTGCTCCAGGTTCTCGGGCACGGTGGGGTCCGGATGGTGGTTGGGGAAGCTGCCGTCGATCTCGGCGTTGAGCAGCACGTGCTCGCCGGGCAGCCGCTCGGTCAGCAGGCGCATCGCCTCGCCCGCCGCGCCGTTGCCGGCGTCCCAGGCGACCTTGAGCGGCCTGCCGCCGCGAAAGTCCCCCGCCAGCCGCGCCACGTAGGGCTCCAGCATCTCCTGCCGCTCGGCGCCGCCCGCGCCTCCGGCAAAGTCGCCGTCGCGCGCGACGCGCCCCAGTTCCTGGATGCCCGAGCCGTACAGCGACTCCTTGCCGAGCATCAGCTTGAAGCCGTTGTACTCCGGCGGGTTGTGCGAGGCGGTCACCATCACCCCGCCGTCGGTGTCGAGCGCGAACACGGCGTAATACAGCATCGGCGTCGGGCCCAGGCCCACATCGATCACGTCGACCCCGGCCGCCTGCAGCCCCTCGCGCGCCGCCGAGGAGAAGCCCGGCGAGCTGTCGCGGCCGTCATAGCCCAGGCACACGCGGCTCCCGCCGCGCCGAACCACCATGGTGCCCAGCGCCCGGCCCACCGCTCGGGCATCCTCGGCGTCGAGGGTCTGGCCCACCACGCCGCGAATGTCGTATTCGCGCAGGATGCTCGTCGCGAGCTCGTGTCCTCGGCTCATGCCCGGCCTCCGGCCAGCGGCCACGGCCGGCCCACACTGGTGTACTCGAAGCCGGCCTCGGCCATTTCGGCGGGGTTGTAGATGTTGCGCAGGTCGACCATCACCGGTGCCTTCATCAGCGACTTGACGCGCGCGAGATCGAGCGCGCGAAAGACGTTCCACTCCGTGACGATGACCAGCGCGTCGGCGCCGTCGATAGCGGCATAGGCGTCGTCGCACCAGGTGACATCGGAGAGATGCTTGCGCGCCTCGCCCATGCCCTCGGGATCGAAGGCGCGGATCGCGGCACCGGCCTTCTGGAGCGCGGGCACGATGACCAGCGAGGGCGATTCGCGCATGTCGTCTGTGTTCGGCTTGAAGGTCAGGCCGAGTACCGCGATCGTCTTGCCCTCGACCGAGCCGCCGCAGGCGTCGACGACCTTGTCGGCCATTTGCGCCTTGCGGGTGTCGTTGATCTCGACCACGGTCTCGACGATGCGCACCGGGCTTTCGTGGTGGCGCGCCGTGGTCACCAGGGCCAACGTGTCCTTGGGGAAGCACGAGCCGCCATAGCCGGGCCCGGGATGGAGGAACTTGCGCCCGATACGGCCGTCCAGGCCGATGCCGCGCGCCACGTCGTGGACGTCGGCGCCGACGCGCTCGCACAGGTCGGCCATCTCGTTGATGAAGGTGATCTTGGTGGCCAAGAAGGCGTTGGCCGCATACTTCGTGAGCTCGGAGGTCTCCAGCGTCGTGAAGATGATCGGGGTCTCGTTGAGGTAGAGCGGCCGGTAGAGCTCGCGCATCACGTCGCGCGCGCGGTCGCCCTCGGCGCCGATGACGACGCGGTCGGGCCGCATGAAGTCGCCGATCGCCGCTCCCTCGCGCAGGAATTCGGGGTTGGAGACGACGTCGAAATCTGCGTCGGGCCGCCGAGCGTGGACGATCCGTTCGACCTCGCGCCCCGTGCCCACCGGGACCGTCGACTTGGTGACCAACACGGTATAGCCGTCGAGCGCGTCGGCGATCTCCTCCGCGGCGCCGTAGACATAGGTGAGGTCGGCGTGGCCGTCGCCCCGGCGGGTCGGCGTACCCACCGCGATGAACACCGCGTCGGCGCCGTCCACCGCGGCGCGCAAATCCGTCGTGAAGCTCAGCCGACCCGCGTCGACGTTGCCCGCCACCAGGTTTTCGAGCCCCGGCTCGTAGATCGGCATCTCGCCGCGTTCGAGCATGGCGATCTTGTCGCCATCCCTGTCGACGCAGACCACATCGACGCCGAACTCCGAAAAGCATGCGCCGGACACCAGCCCGACATAGCCGGTTCCGATCATCGCGATGCGCATGGTCGAGCCCTCGTGGCGGTTGGTGTCAGCGGTCCAGCAAGGCGGCCAGCGCCGGGCGCACCTTGTCGCGCAGGTCGTCGCGCGCCAGTGCGAAGGCGACGTTGGCGGCCAGGAACCCGGCCTTGTCGCCGCAGTCGTAGCGGGTTCCCTCGAAGCGCAGGCCGTGGAACGGCTGCCGGCCCAGGAGTCGCGCCATCGCGTCGGTGAGCTGGATCTCGCCTCCCGCGCCCTTCTCCTGCCGGTCGAGCTCCTTGAACAGCTCGGGCTGGAGGATGTAGCGGCCGATGATCGAGAGCGTCGACGGCGCCTCCGCCGGCTTGGGCTTCTCGACCAGACCCGTGATCTCCGCCAGCGTGCCGTCGTCCGTGCCCACCTCGAGAATGCCGTAGCGGTCGGTCTG
>CAZGMC010000044.1:23173-32403 GCA_964526565.1 uncultured Mycobacteriaceae bacterium | reverse complement strand
CGCTGGCCGCAGCCCCGCTGGCCGCAGCCCCGCCGGCCGCCCCGTTGGCGGCGCCATTCGCGGCCGATTGGGCGGCGGGCTGCGCGCCGTCCGGCCCGGCACCATAGGTGGCGTCCAGGTCGATGATGTCGCGCAGCAGCATCTTGCCCTCCTTGAGGGCGTTGTGCCACTGGATGATGGCGCGGATGGTCAGCGGCGATTCGCAGATGCCGCCGATCATCATCTCGCGGCCGGCCTCGATGCGCTTGGCGATGGCGATCTCGCCCTCGCGCGACAGCAGCTCGACCGACCCCATCTCGCGCAGGTACATGCGCACCGGATCGTCGGTACGGCCCACGTCCTCGTCATCGAGGTTGCCGGCGCTGCGCGTCTCGCCGTCACGCTCGGCCTCGCCCTCGGCGCTGGCGATGTCCTCGGATTCCTCGTTCTCGATGACGTTGATGCCCATCTCGGACAGCGCCGCCATGACGTCCTCGATCTGCTCCGACGACGACTGGTCCGGCGGCAGGATGGCGTTGAGCTCGTCGTAGGTGACGTAGCCCCGCTCCTTGCCCTTGACGATCAGCTTCTTGACCGCCTGGCCGGCGTCGTCCAGCAGCACGCCTTCCGACGCCTCGTCCCGGGTCTCCGCGGTTTCCGCAGCGTTGGAGCTCTTCGTCGCCATGCGCTTCCCTATTCTCGCGATCCTCTGTCGGAAGCCTTGAGCCGCCGGGTCTCCGGAAAGAACCGATCGGCCCGGACCGTGATCCGGGGTGACCCGGCCGCGCCTTCCCCTGTGTCATCAAACGAAATCATGCACGCGGCGCCATGATGCCGCGCAAATCCGTTTGGATGTACCCTGCCCCCTCCGGATGCCGCACCTCGTGCGGTGCAGCCATCCCAACCGGTATCTGCCACGGCTGCAACTCCCCTGCCGCGGCCGGGCACCGGCCGCTTCCGTGCCGTCGCCGGCCCGCTTTCCCGACAAACGCCTGTCCGGTCGGCCGACACGCCCGAATCCTGGGGGGAGGAGGATCCCGGCGCGCGCCGCCAGCCGTTTCTCGCGTCCCGGCTGCAGACCTAAAGATGCCATGACTCGCGACGCGGTCAAGGGCACCCTGAAAAACCGTGCCTGCTTACTTGGCGGTCGCCGGAGAGTGAATCAAGCCTGCGATTCCGGCAGGGGGGCCGGCAGGGGGCCGGGCGCCTTTGCCGCCGTCACAGTGTGGCAGAACAAGCACAAGCGGGGCGTCCGGTGCGTCAGGACCTGCTTTCGAGCAGCTTCGTGTTGGGCTCCAGCACGGCCGCGTTGTGGGAGTACATGGCGTGCAGCAGGGCCTGGGTGCGATCCCAGGGCCCCTCGAACAGGGTCTGATAGCGCGCGCGCATCTCGGTCATCAGCAGCTCGCGGTGCAGGATCTCGACAAGCTCCCCGAACCAGGCGCGAGCCTTTTCCGGATCCATGTACCGCGATCTCATGGCCAAATAGTCGCGCGGCTTTTCGTTCATCTTCTGGATGAGCCGCGTTGCCTGCCAGGAACCTCGGGCATTGATCCGCTCGATCAGATCCGCAGAGCTCGTCTCGGGATCATTCGCCAGAATGTCGAAGATGAGCCGCCTGAGCTCCGTGTTCTCGGCGGCGGATCCCGGCAGGCCGATGAAGAAATCCTCGTTCTCCGCGAACATGTCGGGATGCAGCAGGGCCAGGACGAGGAACTGCGTCTCCAGTTCCTCAAGCTTCGGGCGGCGCGGGACCGGCGAACCCCGCCGCAGGCCGATCTCCGGCTTGCCGCCATAAATGCGCTGCGCCCTGTTGAAGAACGTCTCGAAGACCCGGTTGTTGAAATGGCTGACGTAGAAGCGCTGCACCGTGCGATCGGCGATGCGGTGCGCCTGGGCCAGCAGCGCCGCCTTGAGCCCGGCACGTCCCTCCGGCGCCGACACGTCGCGCTGCTGCACCTCGCGCTCCCAGACCACGTCGGCCAGCGGCCGCGCCGCCGCCAGCACGTCCTTCATTGCCGTAACGCCATCCGGGCCGCGCAGCAGCGAATCCGGATCCTCGCCCGCCGGCAGGAACGCGACCGCCACGGAATGGTCGGGCTCAAGGATCGGCAGGATGCGGTCGACGGCGCGCCAGGCCGCCCGCCGGCCGGCATCGTCGCCGTCGAAGCACAGCACCGGCAGCGGCGCCAGCCGCCACAGCTCCGCGACCTGCGCCTCGGTCAGCGCCGTGCCGAGCGGTGCCACCGCCGCGTCGAAGCCGGCCCGCACCAGCGCGATCACGTCCATGTAGCCCTCGGCGACAATGACGCCGTGGCCCTGGTCCGCCGCGCCCCGCGCCCGCGCCAGCCCGTACAGCAGCCGGCCCTTGTGGAAGAGCGGCGTGTCGGGGCTGTTGATGTATTTCGGGCCGTCGCCCTCCATCAGGCGGCCGCCGAAGGCGATGACGCGGCCGCGCCGGTCGGTCACCGGGAACAGGATGCGGTGGCGGAAGAAGGCATAGGCCGCGCGCCCGTCGTCCGGCCGGCGGGCCAGCCCGGCCTCGATGATCTGCGCCTCGTCGAAGCCCTCGCCCTTGAGGTGGGCCAGCAGGGCGCGGCTGTCGGCCGGGGCATAGCCCAGGCGGAAGCGGGCGATGGTGTCGTCGTCCAGGCCGCGCCGGACGAGGTAGTCCTGCGCGGCGCGACCGGCCGGGGTGTGCAGCTGCGACTCGAACCAAACGCAGGCCGTCTCGACCAGCTCGTACAGGCCCTTCTGGCGCTCGGCCTGGACGCGCTCCTCCGGGCTGGCCTGGGGCACCGGCAGGCCCGCGCGGGCGGCGAGCTGCTCCACCGCCTCCATGAACGACAGGTGGTCGTGGCGCATGACGAAGCCGAGCACGTCGCCATGGGCGCCGCAGCCGAAGCAGTGGAAGAACCCCTTGTCGTCGCTGACGGTGAAGCTCGGCGTCTTCTCTTTGTGGAACGGGCAGCACGCCTTCCACTCGCGCCCGGCGCGGGTCAGCTTGAGCCGGCGCCCGACCACCTCCGAGATCGGCAGGCGGGCGCGCAGGTCGTCGAGGAAGGACGGCGGCAGCGGCATGGACGTACTCTACACCTTGATGGGCACAGGATGGAATTCCGCCAAGTGGCGCGGCCGGGGCCCGGCCTAGCCGAGCTCCTTCTTGACCATGCCGCTGGCCTTGGCGAAGTCCATCTGGCCGGGATAGCGCGAGCGCAGTTCGGCCATGGTGCGGCCCATGTCCTTCAGGCCGGCGGCCCCCAGATCGTCGATCACCTGGCGCACGGCGCCATGCGTCTCGCCCTCGTCGAGCTGCTTGGGCAGGAACTGGCGGATCACGTCGATCTCGTCCTGCTCCGACTCGACGAGATCGAGGCGGCCGCCCTGTTCGTACAGCGCGATGCTCTCGCGGCGCTGGCGGATCATGGTCCGCAGCAGGTCCAGGATCTCCCGTTCGCCGACGCCCTCGGTGTTGCCACGGCTGCGGGCGGCGACATCGCGGTCGCGGATGGCGGCCTGGATCAGACGCAGCGTGGAGATGGCGACCTGGTCGTTGGTGCGCAGCGCATCCTTCAGGGCGTCGTTCAGGCGATGCCGGATCATGGGCGCGGACTCCGGAGCAGCGGCAACGGCAGGAGCAGCAACGGCGATAGCGGCGACGGAGCATGCAGGGCGGACGGACGGACGCGTTGGCGCGGCCTCGCATCCGCCGACGCGCGCTACGTAATCTGCTGCCGCGGGCGCATCAAGCGACTGCATCAACGGCCGGTGCGGCGGGCAGCGGCGCCCCTGTCCGACCCCTTCAGACGGCGTTGCCGGCCTTTTCGATGCGCAGCACGGTGACGCCGTCGGGGCGCGCCTCCTCGGCCAGCAGGCGGTGGCCGGTATGGGCGCAGAACGACCGGAAGTCGGCCGGTGCCGCCGGGTCGGTGGCCAGCACCTCCAGCACCGCTCCGGCCGACAGGGCTTTCAGCGCCCGCCCGGCCTTGAGCACCGGCATCGGACAGATCATGTCGCGGGCGTCGAGGACGTGGTCGGTCATGGCGATCCCGGACTTGGACGGCAATGGCCAGGGAGTGTAGCGGCCGTGGCGCGCCTGCGGCAGCCCCCGCTCCCGGCCGTCGCGCAAAAGTTACACCGCCGGATTCGTCGGGGCAGGGCAGGACATCCGCCCATGCGGCCCTATATTCGCAGCCACCGGTGACCGGCCCGACCCGGCGGGACCGCACGACGACGGCATTTCTGCAGGACTTTCCTCAGGTGGCGACATGATTCCGGACGAACTGCAGGCCAACGCGGCCAAGGCGAGCACGCTGCTCAAGGCGATGAGCAACGAGCGGCGGCTGATGATCCTGTGCCAGCTTGCCCAGGGCGAGCGCTCGGTGGGCGAGCTGGAGCGTGCCGTCGGCCTCAGCCAGTCGGCGCTGTCGCAGCACCTGGCGCGGCTGCGCCAGGACGGCGTGGTCGCCACCCGGCGCAGTGCCCAGACCATCTACTATTCCCTGCGCGGCCGCGAGGCCCGCGCCGTCATGCAGACGCTGCACGACCTCTACTGCCGGTCACTGCCCGCCGACACGGCCGAGCACCAACCCGGCCACGCCTACATCTGACCGCGATCTGACCAGGGGCTGCGCCTCTAAAAGGTGAACTGTCACAGTTTTTTTCACCGCGTTTGTTGCGCACGCCCGATGGGCGCCGGCTTACAGCTTTCCGCTCACCCCCGCCTCCGCGAACGTCGCCATGCCGGCGTGGCACTCCACGGCGGCCTGGAGGACGGGAATGGCCAGGGCCGCGCCGCTCCCCTCGCCCAGGCGCATGCCCAGGTCGAGCAGGGCGTGGCGGCCCAGCCGGTCGAGCAGGCGGCGGTGGCCGGGCTCGGCCGAGACGTGGGCCACCAGGCAGTGGTCCAGGGCACGCGGGTCGAAGGCGTGCAGCACCGCCGCCGCCGCCGTGCACGCGAACCCGTCGAGCAGCACCGGCGTGTGCGCCAGCCGCGCCGCCACGACCGCGCCGACGATGGCGGCGAACTCCAGCCCGCCCAGCGCGCACAGCACGCCGAACGGGTCGTCCAGGCGGTCGCGGTTGACGGCCAGCCCGTCGGCCACGGCCCGCACCTTCCGGGTCAGCCCGGCGGCGGCGACGCCGGTGCCGGGACCGACCCAGTCGGCCGGCTCGCCGCCGAACAGGGCGGTACAAACTGCCGCCGCGGCGGTGGTGTTGCCGATGCCCATCTCGCCCAGGCAGATCAGGTCCAGCCCCTGGTCCACCGCCATCATGCCGTAGGCCATGGCGTGGGCACAGCGCTCCTCGCTCATCGCCGGGCCTTGCGTGAAATCGTCGGTCGGCGTCTCCAGGTCCAGTTCGTACACCTGCAGGTCGCTGTCGGCGAGCCGGCTCAACTGGTTGACGGCGGCGCCGCCGTTCAGGAAGTTGCGCACCATCTGCGCCGTCACCGTCACCGGATAGGCCGACACCGGCCGTGCCGCGGCGACGCCGTGGTTGGCAGCGAACACGGCGATGCGCGGGTGGCTGAGCCGCGGCGGGTGCCGGCCCTGCCAGCAGGCCATCCAGTAGGCGATCTCCTCGAGCCGGCCCAGCGCCCCGGCCGGCTTGGTCAGCTGCCGCTCGCGCACGGTGGCGGCGGTGCCGGCCTCCAGGTCGGGGCCGGGCAGGCGGCGCGCGATCTCGCGCATTTCGTCGAGGGTGACGGCGGGCCGAGGCTCGGACATAAGCGGGCAAACCGGTTGCGGGCGGTCGTCGCCGACCCTGCCATCATCTGCAGGCCTTGAGAAGTGTGGCTAGACTGGCGGCGCCCGCCGTCAGTGCAGGCGCGGGTACATGGCGCCGACAATGAAAGCGACCGGGAAGGCGACCGCCCCGCCGGCTCCGGACCCGACTCCGGACGCGGCCCCGGACGCGGCCCCGGGCCCGGCCAACGGCAGCAGCAGCGTGTCGAAGATCAGATCCCCTGCCGACCGCAGCTGCTGGCGCCGTGTCCAGAACATCGGGACGGCCCGCGCCACCACCTGGCGCAGCCGCCGTTCGAACGCGGGATCGAAGACCGGGGTGCGTCCGCGACTTGTCAGCGCGCCGGTCAGGCTGCGCTGCGCGATCTCCTCGATGACGTCGCCAATGACCCGGCAGCGGAAATCGGCTCCGCCGCCGACGACCTCGAACAGGACGATGTTGCCCAGCAGTTCGGGGATTTCGGTCGGGTCGATGGCGACCTTGCGCGGCAGGTCGGCGTCGCCCCGCTTGTCCTGCCAGTAGTCGTGCAGCCGCCGCAGCCTGGGATGCCGGTCCGCCACCTGCTGCATGTCGAGCACGAAGTCGACGACTGCCATGATGTCTCCGCGGGCGCGGCGCGCCGCTCTACTGAATATTCCCGTTCCTTCGTACAATAACAACTAGTGCGGCGGCTCGTGACGGCCATTCCAGTGCAGGACGAACGCCCTATCCTTTCGGACAGGTCGCGGCTGCGGCGGCCGATATCAACCGCCCGTCACGCTCATGTGGCGGGCCACGGCCGGAGCCTGCCGGCGGCGATCGATGACAAAGTCGTGGCCGCGCGGCTTGCGGGCGATGGCCGCGGCCATGGCCGCCTCCAGCGGACCGTCGTCATCGCTGCCCCGGACCGGGGCACGCAGGTCGGCTGCATCGTCCTGCCCCAGGCACATGTACAGCGTGCCGGTGCAGGTCAGCCGCACCCGGTTGCATGATTCGCAGAAGTTATGGGTCAGCGGCGTGATGAAGCCCAGCCGCCCGCCAGTCTCGGCGACGCGCATGTAGCGGGCCGGGCCGCCGGTCTGGTGGTCGCTCTCGCTCAGCGTCCAGCGTCGCGCCAGCCGGGCGCGCACCGCGCTGAGCGGCAGGTACTGGTTCAGCCTGGTCTCGCCGCCGATGTCGCCCATCGGCATCACCTCGATGAACGTCAGGTCGAAGCCGTGGTCGCCGCACCAGGCGACCATGCGGTCGAACTCGTCGTCGTTGACGCCACTGAGCGCCACCATGTTGATCTTGACGGCCAGTCCGGCCGCCTGCGCAGCGGCGATGCCGGCCATGACGCGATCGAACCGGCCCCAGCGCGTGATGGCACGGAACCTGGCCGGATCGAGGGTGTCGAGCGACACGTTGAGGCGGCGCACCCCGCACGCCGCCAGGTCGCCGGCGTGCCGGTCGAGCTGGCTGCCATTGGTGGTCAGCGTCAGCTCGTCCAGGCCGGTGCCGAGGTGACGCGACAGGCTGCGCACCAGGTGCATGACGTTGCGACGGACCAGCGGCTCGCCGCCGGTCAGGCGCAGCTTGCGCACCCCCAGGCGGACAAAGGCACTGCAGACGCGGTCCAGTTCCTCGAGCGTCAGCAGCTCCGCCTTCGGCAGGAAGGCCATGTCTTCCGCCATGCAGTAGACGCAGCGGAAGTCGCACCGGTCCGTCACCGACACGCGGAGATAGCGGATCGGGCGGCCCAAAGGATCGATGAGCGGTGCTGCGACCGGCTGCCGCAGCGAATCGCCCATGCAGGGTTCGGCTGACGTCATGGGACCAATATGGAAAGGCCCGTCAGCGAATTCGCCCCTTCATTCGATACGGAAAAGGCGCCATGCGGCGGTCATGCTTTGGCCGGCGGCGACCAGCGACGCGGCTTGCACAGCGGCCGCAATGGACAGGTCGAGCAGTTCGGTGTCCCAAGGCGGCGCACGACATGGCGGTCATGGCACGCGTCCTCGAGCCGCCGGGCCGGAGCGCGCAGATAACCGCTGACGTAAGGGGCAGATTTTGGAGCGATGTACATCTGATCCGCCGCAGACTGATACAATCAGGGATACGGGAGTCATGATCATTTTCGATCAGGCTGCCACCGGCGCCAGGATGTGGCAAAGCTTCTTTGGCATTAGGCCTGTCGAATGCATGTCGCAGATGGCATGCTGGCCACCGAATGTCATATAATACTGAAGTTGAATATAGTTTTATGGCAATTTATCATTCAGGGCTCGTGTTTGGCGGGATTTCAATTTCACTCATGGATGCGACGTTGCGGTCATTTCAGAGAGACAGGCTGCGTGCATCGCGAGATCCAGCTGCGGCTGCGGATATCGATGTCAGCAGGCGAGACGAGTCGACATAAAGAAGCGCGAACCTGAGCGCATATTACAATTTAAAGTGCCGAAGGCCATCCCTGGAAAAGGGATGATTATTGGCGTATGCATACATTGGTCGTTATTGACTTCACGATGTGGGCAACAGCCAGCTGTGACAAAGAAAGGTCCCGATGCTTGTCTGACGCTGCCGCATTTGCTAGACGAATGAAATGAAATGTTTTTGTTCAACGAAAATTTTACATATATTGTCGCCAATATATTTGACTGAACTCACCTCAGCTGCTAATTTTAGCGTACGGGGTACAACCTGATGGGGAGAGGTAGGCAATGAGCGTGAACCAAAGCCGGGAGCGGCGCTTGAGGATCCTGCTGGCGGACGACCACACGCTGTTCCGGGAGGGGCTCAGCCTGCTCCTGGAGGATCTGCCGTATCCTGTCGATGTCGGCCAGGCCGGCTGCGTCCAGGATGTGCTGGACCGTCTGCAGACCGCGGAATATGACCTTATTCTGCTCGACCTGCTGATGCCCGGCATGGATCATTTTGCGGGGGTCCGCGCCATCCGCGGCATGGCGCCAAACACGCCCATTGCCGTCGTGTCGATGCTCGATTCGCCCTCGGACGTGCGCAAGACGATCGACGCGGGTGCATCCGGCTTCATTCCGAAATCCTCGTCACCCAAGCTCATGCTTCAGGCGATCGAACTGATCCTGTCGGGTGGCGTCTATCTGCCGCCGGCGGTGCTCCGGGGCAGCGTCAACGGGCGCGAGGGGATCAGGGAAGAGACCCCCGGCGTCGGCAGCGTCAAGCTTACCCGGCGGCAGGAGGCGGTGCTGCGCGAGCTGGCCCAGGGCAAGTCCAACAAGCAGATCGCCTACGCGCTTGACCTGTCGGAGGCGACCGTCAAGGTGCACATCGCGGCAATCATGCGCACGCTGAAGGCGCAGAACCGCACCCAGGTCGTGCTTGCCGCCACGCAGCTCGGCCTCATCACGGAAATGGCCGAATAGGAAATCGCCGAGCAGAAGTCGCACCGTCGGATGATCGGACGGCGGGTTGCCGTCCGGTCGGCCGGCGCCGCACCACCGATGACGCACCGCCGATGACGCACCACCGATGACGCACCGTGCCGGAGCCTGTAGTGTCCCCGTGAT
>CAZGMC010000044.1:0-23073 GCA_964526565.1 uncultured Mycobacteriaceae bacterium | reverse complement strand
CCGATGACGCACCACCGATGACGCACCGTGCCGGAGCCTGTAGTGTCCCCGTGATATCAGGAGCACCTGAACGACACGCGACAGGGGAGCTTCAGGACCTTCGTCATGATGCGGCGCGCCCGTTTCCGCCAGGCGTCGGGACATGCCCGCGAGCCGTGCGGTGCCGCGCGGTTGTGGGGGGCGGGTGGCGTGCACGTTGTCCTGTACGGTTTGGGCCTTGCAACGCTCTACGGCACTACCGTCCTTGCCCTGACGGCGCTGGCGGGCAGCTTCACGCCGATGTCCGGGGCGGGCATCTGGCCCATGCCGGCCGGCCTGCTGTGCGGCGCGCTGCTGCTCGCCGGCCCGCGGCTGGCCCCGGTCCTGATCGCTGCCCATGCACTGACCGTGCTCGCCCTGACCGGCGCCACGGGGACGCTTGGGGCGCCCGGGACGCTTGAGGCGCTTGGGACGTTTGGGCCGGCTGCCGGCATGCCGATCGCCGCGATTGCTGCACCGCTGGCGAGCGGTGCGGTGGCTCTGCTGCTCCGCCGGCTGAAACTGGACCCGCGCCTGGCAACGGCGCGGGATGCCGGCCTGCTGGTGGGCGGAATGCTCGCCGCCGCCACGCTGTCAAGCGCGCTGGCCGCACTCCTTCTGATGGTCCATGGCGATCCCCTGCCGGCAGTGCGCCTCGATGCGCGGCTGGCGGCGCATGGGCTGGGCACCCTGGCCGGGCTGATCGTCGTGACGCCCTTCGTGCTGGCCGTTGCCGATCTCACCGCACGGGGACGTCGGCTGGTGATGGACGAGGCCCGGCTGGCGGCGCGCCTGTGGCGGTCCGCCCCCATTGCACTGGAGCTGGCCGCGGCACTGCTGCTGACGGCCGCTCTGGCGGCGATGGTCGCGCCGGATGATCCGCAACACCTTGCGGCAACGGCCGGCCACCTGCTGTTCATCCCGCTGACCTGGATGGCTCTACGGCACGGCTGGCAGGCCGTCGCCGTGACCGTCATGCTGGCCGGTTCGGCGATCATCCGGCTGCTGCCGGACGCCGTGATTGGCGGGCGCCCCGACACACTGGCTCTGACGATCCTTGTCCAGTCCGTCGTCGCCCTCGTCATCGGTATCGTCGTCAACGACCGGCGCCGGGCCCGCGCCATGCTGGAACACGAGGTGGCCGGACGCAGCCGCGACCTTTGCCGCGAGATCGCCGAGCGCAAGCAGGCGGCGCAGGCGCTCGAGGGTGCCGTGGCGCGGCTCAATCACGCCGAGCAGGTGGCCCGCCTCGGCCATTGGCAGCGCGACATCGGGAGCAACCGCTCGGACTGGTCGCCGGGCATGTTCGCGCTGCTCGGCCTGCCGCCGCAGGCCGTGACACCGGGGCCGGCGGCGTTCCTCGAGCGGGTGCATCCCGAAGACCGCCAACGCGTCGAGGCCGCCTGCGTCGCCGCCCATGCCCACGGCACGCCGTGCCGCACCCAGGTCCGCATCGTCCGCCCCGACGGCTCGGTCGGCCACATCGAATGCCAGGTCGAGATCCGCGCCGGATCCGACGGCACGCCGGCCACGATGTTCGGCGTCGCCCTCGACCTGACCGACAAGATGGCGGCCGAGCAGGCACTGCGCGACAGCGAGCAGCGCTACCGCAGCCTGGTCGAAACCACGCAGTTCGGCATCGTCGAGATCGACCGTGACGGATACATCGTCTATGCCAGCCCGGCAATGTACCGCCTGGCCGGCCGCAGCGGCGGCAGCCTGCGCGGGACGCATGTGCTCGACCTCGTCGGCGAGCCGGAGCGGCCGGGGCTGACCACGGCCATCGACCGCATGCTCGGCGACGCGGCGGCGGTCCGGCCCTATCTCAGCCGGCTCGCCGCTGGCCGGGACGACGACGGCACCGCGGTCGAGATCGACTGGGCACCGAAGCGCGACAAGGCCGGGACCGTGACCGGCTTCGTCGGCCTGATCACGGACATCACCGCCCGCAAGCGGGCCGAAACCGACCTGCACCGGTTCCGCGCCATCGTCGAGGCATCGCATGAGGCGATCGCCGTCACCGATGTGCATGGCCGCATCGTCTACGCCAATCCGGCGCATGAGCGCCTGTTCGGCCGCAGTCTCGGAAGCAGCCTCGGCCACGGCGTCCCGATGGAGAACGGCGATCTCTACACGCCGGAGAGCCTCGGCACCCTGGAGGCCGAGGTCTATCCGCGCTGCCGCCGCGGCGAGAGCTGGGAGGGTGTGCTCCACGGCCGCGATGCCGCCGGCCGGACATTCCCGGTGTGGGAGCGGCGCGATGCCCTGCGCGGCCCGGACGGGGTTCCCATCCTGATCATCGCCATGCTGCACGACCATTCCGGCGAGGAGCGCCGGCAGAGCGAGATCCGCGAGGCCAGGGACCGGGCCGAGCAGGCCAACGTGGCCAAGTCGCGCTTCCTGGCCGCCGCCAGCCACGACCTGCGCCAGCCGCTGCAGGCACTGGTCATCTTCTTCGACCTGCTGTCGCGCCGCAACCGGGCGCCGGAGCTGGACGAGCTGATCGGCAAGATCGGCCAGTCGCTGAACGTGTTCCAGGACATGCTCAACGCGCTGCTCGACATCTCCAAGCTGGATGCCGGGATCGTCGCGCCGGACGTGCGCGACATCGCGCTCGGGCCGCTGCTGGACCGCCTGCACGACGAGTTCACTCCGGTCGCAGACGCCAACGGACTGGCCATCCGCGTCGTTCCGACGTCGCTCGTGGTGCGCAGCGACCCCCACCTGCTGGAGCGCATGCTGCGCAACCTGCTGGCCAACGCGATCCGCTACACACCATGCGGTCGCGTGCTGCTCGGCTGCCGCCGCGCCGGCGGGACCGTGCGGCTGCAGGTCTGCGACACCGGCGTCGGCATTCCGGAAGACCAACTGCGGGCCATCTTCGGCGAGTACTACCAGATCGACAACCAGGCCCGCGACCGCCGCCAGGGGCTGGGACTGGGCCTGGCCATCGTCGACCGGCTGGCCGGACTGCTCGGCCATCCGGTGCGGGTCCGCTCCGCCGTCGGCCGCGGCACGCTGTTCGAGATCGAGGTGCCGGCCACGCCGGCGGCATCGGCACCGGCATCGGCCATGGCGCTGCCGGAGATCCTGGAGCCTTGGGAATCCGCCGCCGGGCTGATCGCCGTGCTGGACGATGATCCGGACGTGCTGCGCGCCCTGCAGATGTCGCTGGAAGGGTTCGGCCACGAGGTCATCGCCGCGCCGGATACCGACCAGCTTGTCGACACGCTGCGCGAGGCCGGACGCAGCCCGGACATCATCATGGCCGACTTCAGTCTGGGCGCCGGCGGCACCGGCAGCCGCGCCATCCACGATCTGCGCCGGGTGTTCGGACTGCACATTCCGGGCATCCTGCTGACCGGCGACACCTCGCCCGACCGGCTCAAGGAGGCGAGCGCCAGCGGCTTCCACCTGCTGCACAAGCCGATCCGCCCGGCCGAGCTGTCCCGCCTGGTCGACGACTACCTGCTGCTGGCGAGCGCCGAGGACTAGGGCCGGATCGGGCCGCTCACGCCTCAGCCTCGGTCTTGCTGGCGTCGGGCCATGCTGCTAGGGTCGGGTCAGTCGCGAGACCGGCCGCCGACCCGACGGGATTTTCATGAAAATCAACGCCATCACCATTCGCCCCGGCAACGTGCTTGAGCATGAAGGCAAGCTCATGCTGGTGACGAAGATCGACCTGATCCAGCCCGGCAAGGGCAACGCCGTGATCCAGGTCGAGATGAAGGACGTGCGCACCGGCACCAAGACGCAGAATCGCTGGCGCACCCAGGAGACGGTGGAGCGCGCCCGCCTCGACGAGCACGAGATGCAGTACCTCTACAATGAGGACGATGCGTACACCTTCATGGACAACGAGACCTTCGATCAGGTCACCGTGCCGCGCGACCTGATCGGCGATGCCGCAATCTTCCTGCAGGAGAACATGACCTGCACCATTGTCAGTCACGAGGGCGCGCCGATTTCGGTCGAGCTGCCGCCGACCGTGACGATGCAGATCGTCGAGGCCGAGCCGGTGGTGAAGGGCCAGACCGCCTCGTCGTCGTACAAGCCGGCGATCCTGGAGAACGGTGCCAAGGTCATGGTGCCGCCGCACATCGAGTCCGGCACGCGCATTGTCGTCAACACCGCCGACAGCACCTACGTCGAGCGGGCCAAGGACTGATCCCGGCCCGGCAGTCCGCCGGAGGACCAGAAGGAAACGGACCGCTCATGATCGGTGACAGCCCCGGCCGGCGCCCGCGCCACGACCGGCCGCCGCACGGTGCGCCGCCGCGCCGCCGCTCGCGCGCCGAGGTGCGTGGCGCCGCCGTCGGCGCGATACGCTCGGCCAACATCAACGTGATGACCCGTGCCGCCGCCAAGGCCGGCCGCGTGCTGGTCCACGACTTCGGCGAGGTCGAGCAGCTCCAGGTCTCGCGCAAGGGGCCGGCCGACTTCGTCTCCACCGCCGACCGCGCCGCCGAGCGCGTGCTGCGCGAGGAGCTGGGCCGCGCCCGCCCCGATTTCGCATTCCTGATGGAGGAGACCGGGGCGGTGGCGGGCACCGCCGAGGGACGGCGCTGGATCGTCGACCCCCTGGACGGCACGACCAACTTCCTGCATGGCATCCCGCACTTCGCCGTGTCGATCGGTCTGGAGCAGGATGGCGAGATCGTCGCCGGCGTGGTCTACAATCCGGTCACCGATGAGCTGTACTGGGCGGAGAAGGGCCAGGGCGCCTTCCTCAACGACCGCCGTCTGCGCGTCTCGGGCCGGCGCCACCTGGAGGACGCGCTGATCGCCACCGGCATGCCGTTCCTGGGCCACGGCGACCCTGTCGTGTTCCAGGCCGAGCTGCAGGCGCTGATGCCGCGCATCGCCGGCATCCGCCGCTTCGGCGCCGCCTCGCTCGACCTCGCCTATGTCGCCGCCGGCCGCTATGACGCGTTCTGGGAGCGCGGGCTCAGCCCGTGGGACGTCGCCGCCGGCATCGTCATCGTGCGCGAGGCCGGCGGCTTCGTCAGCGAGATCGAGGGCGGCCACCGGCAGCTCACCGCCGGCTCGATCCTGGCCGCCAACCCGCACCTGCACCTGCCGATCGGCAAGGCCCTGCGGGACGCCGAGCGCGGCCCGAAGCGCGACGCGGCGCCGGAGGCATAGCCGGCTCGCCCGGCGGCGCGGGCCTGAATGCCAGCGGCTTTTGCGATTGACCGAATGGCGGCAGGGGCAGGCGCCAAGCCGGGCTCCCCGGAAACAGCCAATCGCAGACTCGCCTGATGTAATCGTTGATCTCAGTCAAAGTATTTTCTGTAAACAAGCGTCATTGCGAGCGAAGCGAAGCAACCCAGTGGCGCCGCAAGCGTGATCAATGATTGTCTTGAGTGGCAGCGGCGGGCCTGGGTTGCTTCGCTTCGCTCGCAATGACAGGCATTTTTGGCTTTGCAACTATGTTCAAGGCCGTGGTATTATTTAAGTGCATATAAACGAGCGAGCGCTCCGCCTGACCGCGGACTTTGAAACCGACGACCGCCGGGACCCGTTCCAGGGCGCTGGAAACAGGCCAACCGCCAGGGCCGCTGGCATTGGGGAGACGATTGATCCGGGAGATCGCCGCATGGTCCGCCTGTCCCTGATCTTCGCCGGCCTGCACGGCGCCATTGCGGTGGCGCTGGGCGCCTATGCGGCGCACGGCATGGGCGGCACCTTCGACACGGTGGCGGTCGGCTGGGTGGAGACCGGCACGCGCTACGAACTGGCCCATGCGGCGGCGCTGGCGGCGGTGGCGGCGCTGCTGGCGCAGTCCGGCCACGGGGCCGGCCACGGGGCCGGCCACGGGGCCGGCCACGGGCCCGGCCACCGCGCGCTGGTGCTGGCGGCCTGGGCGTTCGCCATCGGGGCGCTGCTGTTCGCCGGCAGCCTGTACGGGCTGGCCTTCACCGGGTGGTCGACGTTCGGCGCCGTCGCCCCGTTCGGCGGTTTCGGCATGATCCTGGGCTGGATCGCCCTGCTGGTCGCCGGCCTCGGCCACCGCCCGCCGACCGCCGAACGCTAGCCGACACCGATACAAGGTCTTGAGCCGCAGGCGGACGGATGTCCCGCCGCGTCTAACCTTTGCCCGCGCCCGCGCCCTCTGCGTCGGCCGCGGCCGGGTGGTGGCCCAGTTCCTCCAGATGCCGGCGGGCCTCTTCCTGGCTCCAGTAGATGTGCGGGGACTCGTCGCGGCCTTTCAGCCTGTCGCCCAGTTTCATGTGCAGGAACGAGCTGGTCGTGTAGCGCGACACGCCTGAATAGCGGCGCGCGACCAAATCGCGGACCATGTCGGTGTAGACGTCGACCACGTCCGGATAGATGTTGAAGTTTTCGTAGTTGACGATGGCGTAGACCTTCCTGCCGATGGCGTCGAGCCGGCTTTCGATCGCCGCACGCATCGCCTCGACCTGCTCGGGCGTCTTGACGGTGTAGCCCTCGAAGTTGACGAAGAACAGGTTCTCCTCCGGGTCGTAGGTCAGGCGCTGCGCCAGCGGCAGGGTCAGCAGCTCGTCGCGCAGGCCCATCGGCTCGGGCCGGAAGATGCGCGGGTCCATCGGCCGCGGCGGCCGGTGCATGACCGGCGTGAAGTCCAGGTGGACCAGGATGTCGGCCTCCAGGTCCACGCCCGGCGCGATCTCGACCAGCTCCAGCCCGTCCGAGCACAGGCGGAACACGCAGCGCTCGGTCACGTACAGCACCGGCCGGCCGCTGGCGGCGGCGACCGGGCCGGAGAAGGTGCGCTGCTCCACCTCGGCCAGGAACTTGTGGCCGGCGCCGTCCTGGACGATGCGCAGCCGGCCGTCGCCCACCTCGACCGTGATCTTCCCGGCGGTCAGGGTGCCGACGAACACCACCTTGCGGGCGTTCTGGCTGATGTTGATGAAGCCGCCGGCGCCGGCCAGCCTGGTGCCGAAGCGCGAGACGTTGACGTTGCCCTCGCGGTCGGCCTGGGCCATGCCCAGGAAGGCGATGTCCAGCCCGCCGCCGTCGTAGAAGTCGAACTGCGACGGCTGGTCGAGCAGCGCCGCCATGTTGGTGCTGGCCCCGAAGTTCAGCCCGCCGGCCGGCACGCCGCCGATGGCGCCGGGCTCGGTGGTCAGGGTCAGCAGGTCGATCATCTTCTCCTCGGCGGCCACCGAGGCGACCGCCTCGGGCATGCCGATGCCCAGGTTGACCACGCTGTTGGGACGCAGCTCGAAGGCGGCGCGGCGGGCGATGATCTTGCGCTCGTTGAGCGGCATCGGCGGGATCGACTGCATCGGCGCCCGCACCTGGCCGGTGAAGGCCGGGTTGTGGCGCACGGCAAAGGTCTGCCAGTGGTCGTCGGGCTCGGCGACGACGATGCAGTCGACCATCACGCCGGGGATGCGCACCAGCCGCGGGTGCAGGCTGCCGCGCTCGGCCAAGCGCCCGACCTGGACGATGACCATGCCACCGGAGTTGTGCACGGCGGTGGCCACCTGCAGGCCCTCCAGGTAGAGCGCCTCGTCCTCCATGGTGACGTTGCCGTCCAGGTCGGCGGTGGTGCCGCGCAGCAGCGCCACGTCGATGGGGAAGGTCTTGTAAAACAGGTACTCGCGGCCGCGGAAGTCGACCTGCTCGACCAGGTCCTCGGTGGTGCGGGCGTTGATCTTGCCGCCGCCGAAGCGCGGGTCGACGAAGGTGCCCAGGCCGACATGGGTGAGCAGGCCCGGCCGCCGCCCGGCGATGGCGCGGAACAGGTGGGTGATCACGCCCTGGGGCAGGTTGTAGGCCTCGATCTTGTTGTCCAGCGCCAGCGCGCCCAGCTTCGGCGCCAGCCCCCAGTGGCCGCCGATGACCCGCCGGACCAGGCCCTCGTGGCCAAAATGGTTCAGCCCCTTGTCGTGGCCGTCGCCCTGGCCGGCGGCATAGACCAGGGTCAGGTCGCGCGGCCGGCCGCTGTCCAGGAACCGTCGCTCCAGCGCCTTGGCGACGCCCTCGGCGAAGCCCGAGCCGATGAAGCCGCTGGTCGCCACGGTGGCGCCGTCGCGCACCAGCCGCACCGCCTCCTCGGCCGCGACCACCTTGCCGGCCCTGAGCTCCGCCCGGCCGGACAGCATGGGGTGTTCGGGGCGCGCAGGCCGGTCGGACGGGTCTGGCATCGGAACGGATCCAGGAGTCTCAAACGGATGGGCTGCGCAGGATCATAGGCTCGGACGGACCGGGCGTCCAGGGCGGGGCGCGCCTGGCGGGGTCTCGCGGCCCGAAGCGCCGTTCGCCGATGCCGCCGCTGCGGTTACCGGCCACCCAACCGCGTCCGCGCAGACCGCCAGAGCGGCTGGGCGGCGCGCATCAGGTCGTCCAGCAAGGCGTGGCGCCAGGCGGCCAGGACGGCCAGCCAGCCGGCGGCGGCGCCGGCGCCGGCCAGCATCAGCCCGAGCCAGGGAACCGGCTCGCCGGCGGCGAATCCCTCCAGGCCCGACAGCACGACGGCCAGCGGCGCCAGCGCGGCGGCGGCCGCGGCGATCAGGCCGCGGCCCATCCGCGCCGCCTGCGCCAGGATCGAGACGCCGGCCAGCCGGCGCAGCGCCAGGGCATAGAACAGGTACTGCAGCGCCATGGTCGCCGAGATGCCAGCCAGGATGGCGTCGATGCCGATGAACACGGTGATGCCCAGCAGGCCGAGGCCGATCGCCTGCGCCGCCAGGGTGACCAACATGTTCAGGTGCATCGCCCCCAGCGCCGTCAAGGCCATGAACCCCAGGGCGTTCAGGCTGAAGAACAGCCCGCCGGCGACCAGGATGCGCATCATCGGCACCGCGGCGTCCCACTGGGTGCCGTACAGGATGTGGGTGATGGGGTAGCCGAGGATCGCCAGCAGCGCCAGGAACGGCCAGGCGAGGCAGACCATCCGCTCCAGCGTGTCGAGATAGGTGGCGGCCAGGGCCGACCGGTCGCCCGCACCACCGGTGCGGGCGGCGCGCAGCTCGGCGGAGAAGTACGGCAGGATGACCGGGATCAGCGCGTCCATCACCGTGTTGTGGAACAGCATGACCAGCCCGCGCGCCCGGCTGTAGAAGCCCAGGGTGGCAAAGTCCATGACCCGGGCGATCACGACCTCGGGGGCCTGGGTGCCGATCTCGGTGAAGATCGTCGCCGCGCTCGACCGGCTGCCGAAGGCGAAGACATACCGGAAATCGGACAGGGCAAATCCGAGGGGCACCTGCCGCGGCCGGTGGTGCAGGGCCAGCGCCGCGAACACGCCATTGCCGGCGATCGATGCCCAGCCGAGGCTGTAATAGCTGAACCCCGCGGCCGCCAGCGCGATGCCCGTGACGGCCTGGGCCGCGGCCGACGAGGTCTGCACCCAATAGATGGCCGCGAAATCCATCTCGCGGCGCAACTGGGCCGTGGCCACGGCGGCGAACGGCATGACGAAGAAGCTGACCGACAGCAGCACCATCAGGCCGGCCAGACCCGGCTCGTCGAAGAAGCCGGCGATCCGGTGCCGGCCGAGCAGCACCGCCCCGCCCAGCAGCCAGCCGATGACGAGCGTCACGGTGAAGGCCGTCTGCAGCCGCGCCGCAGTCAGCTCCGGCTCCTGGATCACGAAATTGGACACGCCGAAGTCGCGCAGCTTCGTGCCGACCGCGAGCAGCGCGAAGCCGACGGAATAGACGCCGATCTCGGCCGGCGTCAGCAGCCGCGCCAGGACCAGGATGCTGCCCAGGGCGATCAGTTGCGCGGTGTACTTGCCGGCGAACGACAGCAGGATGGCCTTGCGGACCGGCGTCGCCATGATCTGCGGCAATCCTCGTATGCTATGCGTCGCCGCCCGACCGGCGGCGCTCCAGGGGCCGGCCGCTGCCGACGACCCGTTTGAGCAGCCGCCGCACCAGCGACGGACGCGACGGTGCCGGACGGAATGGTTCCGGCAGCCAGTTCTCGTCCGCCTGGCGGGCGAATGCCACGAACCGCCGGTGCATGGCCGGGTCGCGACAGAAGGCGTTCAGCACGCCCAGGGCTTCGCCCTTGTTGAACGCCTCGTAGTCGGCATAGACGGGATCGGCCCAGACGCGGTCGTCGCCGACGTGAAAGGTGGCGTGCGCATCGACCAGGATCGCCATCCGGCCGGCCGTGGCGACCAGGTTGAACAGCAGGCTGCGCATGACGAACCCGGCGCCGATGCAGGCCCGGCTCGGCACGAACCGGTCCATCAGGGCCCGGCGGAACACGAAGCAGTCCAGGCCGGGATGGCTTCGGCCGAGTTCGCTGTACATGAACGGCAGGCCGGCGGGATCCGTGTGGAGCGCAGGGATCGTCCGCCGGTTGATGATCACCGCGTCATAGCCTTTCCGGATCAATCCGGCGGCGAAACCGTAGAAGTGCGGCATCGGCGCGATGTCGGCGTTGGTGTAGATCAACGTATCGGCTGCGGGCGCGTGTGCTGCGGCGGCGTCGCGGCCGCGTTCCAGGATGTCCCACAGGACCGGCAGCTTGCGCGGCTTCCGGAAGGCCTGCAGGTCGATGGCCGAGCGCTGCAGGTCGGGCAGAAGCTCGAACCCGGCCGGCACCACCGCGGCGTCTTCGGGATAGCCGGTGGCGGCCAGCCGCACGGTGAGCTGCGGGTCGCGGCCCTCCGCCCAGGCCCTGGCCGCGGCCATGGCGGCGAAGGTGATCGGCTGGGCCACGGCGAGATCGGAACCGGGCTTCGCCGCGACCGGGTTGACGACGTGCAGGACGCCGACCCGCTCCCCTTCGGGCCTGGACGGCCCGCGCCGCTCGCGTTCCGCCAGCGCGGCCACGGTCGTGTAGAGTGTCGTGAAATCATCGTCCGCCGCAGGGGCTGGCGACGGGCTGGAGGGCTGGGTCATGGTCTTTCAAGCGCGCTCTCTTGCGGGCGGATGTTGCGGGCGAACTCAAGCGCCGCCGGCCGCCGCCGACCGCCGGAAGTCCGCGTAGGCGTTGAGGATGCCCTCTTCCAAGTCAATTCCGGCCCGCCAGCCGAGCGCGGTCAGCCTGGACACGTCGAGCAGCTTCCTTGGCGCGCCGTCGGGTTTGGATGTGTCCTGGACGAACCGGCCCTGCCAGCCGACCAGCCGGGCGATCAGCTCGGCCAGCTCGCGGATGGAGATGTCGGCGCCGACGCCGACATTGACCGGCGCCTCGGCCGAATAGTGGCGGAGCAGGAACACCAGCGCATCGGCCAGGTCGTCGACGTGCAGGAACTCGCGGCGCGGCGTGCCGGTGCCCCACAGCACGACCTCGTCCCGGCCGCCCACCTTGGCCTCATGGATCTTGCGAATCAGCGCCGGCAGCACGTGGCTGGTCTCGAGGTCGTAGTTGTCGCCGGGACCGTACAGGTTGGTCGGCTGGGCCGAGATGAAGTCGGCGCCGTGCTGCCGGCGATAGGCCTGGCACAGCTTGATGCCGGCGATCTTGGCGACCGCGTACCACGCGTTGGTCGGTTCCAGCGGCCCGGTCAGCAGCGCCTCCTCGCGAATCGGCTGGTCGGCGAACTTCGGGTAGATGCAGCTCGACCCCAGGAACAACAGTTTGCCGACGCCGGCCCGCTGGGCGGCGTGGATGACGTTCAGCTCGATCGCCAGGTTCTCGTAGAGGAAGTCCGCGGGATACGTGGCGTTGGCGTGGATGCCACCCACTTTGGCGGCCGCGACGACCGCGGCGTCGGGCCGCGCCGCCTGCAGCCAGCGCTCGACCTGGTCCTGGCGGGTCAGGTCGACTTCGCTGCGATCGACGGTGACCACCTCGCACGGCTCGGCGCGCAGCCGGCGCACCACCGCCGCGCCGACCATGCCGCGGTGCCCGGCCACCCACAGCCGCCGGCTGGCCAGGGGGAAGGCCGCCGCCGGTGCCGTGTCCGCCTCAGTCATGGCGCTGCATCCGGTCACGCTCGCGCAGCACCGCCTTCAGGTCGCCCTCGACCATCTCGCGCACCAGGTCGGCGAAACCGGTGCGGTGGCGCCAGCCCAGCACCGTCCGCGCCTTGGTCGGGTCGCCGAGCAGCGCGTCCACCTCGGTCGGCCGAAAATAGCGCGGGTCGATGCGCACCAGGTCGGCGCCGGTCGCCGCGTCCATGCCCCGCTCCGCCACGCCGCTGCCGACCCAGTCCAGGCGCCGGCCGACCTGGGCGAAGGCCCGCTCGACGAACTCGCGCACCGAATGGGCCTCGCCGGTGGCCAGCACGAAGTCGTCGGGCCGGTCATGCTGCAGGATCATCCACATCCCCTCGGCATAGTCGCGCGCGTGGCCCCAGTCGCGCGTCGCATCCAGGTTGCCCAGGTAGAGCACGTCCTGGAAGCCGAGGTGGATCGAGGCGACGGCGCGGCTGATCTTGCGTGTCACGAAGGTCTCGCCGCGGACCGGGCTCTCGTGGTTGAACAGGATGCCGCTGCAGGCGTGGAAGCCGTAGGCCTCGCGGTAGTTGACCGTGATCCAGTAGGCATAGAGCTTGGCCGCCGCATAGGGGCTGCGCGGGTAGAACGGCGTGGTCTCGCGCTGCGGCACCTCCTGCACCTTGCCGAACAACTCCGAGGTCGAGGCCTGGTAGAACCGCACCCGGTCCTTGAGGCCGAGAATGCGGATCGCCTCGAGCAGCCGCAGGGTGCCCAGGGCATCGGCGTTGGCCGTGTACTCGGGCGTCTCGAAGCTGACCTGGACGTGGCTCTGGGCGGCCAGGTTGTAGATCTCGTCGGGCTGGATGTCCTGGACCAGACGGATCAGGTTGGTGGCGTCGGTCAGGTCGCCATAGTGCAGGAAGAACCGCGTGCCGGGGATGTGCGGGTCCTGGTACAGGTGGTCGACCCGCCCGGTGTTGAACGAGCTGGAGCGGCGCTTGACGCCGTGCACCTGATAGCCCTTGGCCAGCAGCAGCTCCGCCAGATAGGCGCCGTCCTGGCCGGTGATCCCGGTGATGAGAGCTGTTTTCGTCACGCTCGCCCCGTATTTTTCTCGAAAGAGGGCCGGCACCACCGCGCATCCGCCGGTGACGCAACACCTTCACGATGCAGCGCGACTGCCGCAAGCCCCATGGCACGGCCGAACGGGCTTGGCCCGTGTCGCCTGCACGCCCGGCGCCTCGGGAGAAGGTACCGGCGCCGTTTCGTCCCCTGATCGCCGCATCCTACGTCGTATCCGGAGCGTCATGCTGCAATCCAGTAGATTTATCCAAGACATTGGCATTGAACACAGGGTTGCTGCTGTCATCCAATCTGCTTACAATGGTACAAACTTTATGAACGTTGAACGCGAACCGGTTCGACGGGCCATCGTTTGGCGGGCTCGCAGGCGGAGCGCCGCGCTCGCGTGGTCCGACGGGAACATCCATGATCAAGAGAGCCACCAGGACCCTGCTGCGCCGGATCATGCGGTCGTCGTTTTTCCAGGAAGAGCTCTGGCTGTGCGGCAGGGACCTGTTCACCCAGCCGCGCGTCGCCGGCGAGGCGGCGGATATCCGGTTCTACGGGCTGCCGCAGCGCTACCGCCCGCGGCCGGCGGCGCCGCGCATGGCGCTCAGGCGGCCGCCGCCGATCCTCATCACCGCCCGGTTCCGCTCGGGCTCCACCTTCCTGTGGCAGCTGTTCGACCGAATCGCACACCTGACGAGCTATTACGAACCGCTCAACGAGCGGCGCTGGTTCCTGTCGTCGGCCAATACCGCCGCGACCGACCCGACCCATGTCGGCGTGACCGACTACGGTCAGGCCTATCGCGGCATGGACGACCTGGGCTCCCTGTTCAGCACGGGCTGGGGCCACCACCGCCTGTACATGGACGAGGCGAGCCATGACCGGAACCTGCAGCGCTACATCACCGAGCTGATCGTCCGCGCGCAGCACCGGCCGGTGCTGCAGTTCAACCGCATGGACTTCCGCCTGCGCTGGCTGAAGAGCCGCTTTCCCGAAGCGCAGCTGCTGCACCTGTACCGCTGCCCGCGCAATTCCTGGGTGTCGATGCAGCGCCGCGGCCGGGTGCCACTGGACGCGACGCTGGACACGTTCGCGCCCTACGACGGATTCTATCTGCTGCCGTGGCAGCACGACCTGCGCGCAGTGTTCCCCTGCCTGGACCTGGAGGGGGACTGGCACCCGTACGCGCTGCACTACCTGATCTGGCGCCTGTCCTACTGCTACGGCCGCACCTATGCCGACCTGTCGCTGGCCTACGAGGACCTGGTGCGGGACGTGGCCGGGACGATGCGCCAGCTGGCGCAGCACTTCGCCCTGGGCACCGCCGACCTTGAGGCCCTGGCGCAGGTCAACCGCGGCGTTCTGGAGCCCCGCTGGCCGGGCTATGCCGACGACGACTGGTTCGCCGCGATCGAGGCGGAGTGCGAGGAGATCCTGGAAGCCTTCTTCTCGACCGCGGGCCGCGAGCTGACCGGCACCGCCGACGCCCCGGAGCAGCGGTCGGCCCTGGAAAGCGCCTGACGGCCGGCCCCGAACCGCATGGACGGCTATCGCCGCACCGGCTCGTACCTGGCCTGCGCGGACAGATGGCCGAACAGCCGGCGGCACGGTTCCGGGAACGGGCGGCTGGCACCGGCCAGCCGGTGCCACTGCCCGTCGTCGCCGATCCGCCACAGGGTCGCCGCCTCGCGGTCGCGCGCCGGCCCGGCCGCCGCCTCCAACATGGCATCACCCTCAGGCCCGGCCGCGGCCGTCAGGGCACGCAGCTCGGCGGCCGCATCCTCGGGCAGGTCGGCGACATCCATCTCCACCGACTTGCGCAGCCCGGCGATGCCGCCGGTTTCGCGATAGACCAGCCGCATGGTCCGCTCCCCGTCCCTGCCGCCACCCCTGCCGCCACCCCGCTCCGCCCCTGCCGCCGCGCGCTCAGGTCAGCACACCGACCTCGCGCCACGCCATCTGCACGGCCCGCTCCTCGGCGCTGCCGCCGCCGAACAGGTCGCGGGCCACGGCGATGGTCGCCAGGGCGCAGCGGACGAAGCTGGCGGTGCTGGTCAGCCGGTCGCACAGGGTGCGGTACCAGATCAGGCCGGCCCGCTCCCAGGCGTTGCCGCCAATCATCGTTGCCGCCAGGTGGAACGCCCGGTTGGGGATGCCCGAGTTGATGTGCACGCCGCCATTGTCCTCCCACACCGGCAGATCGAGGTAGTCCTGCATGTGCCCCGGCTGCGGATCGGTGCCGAGGACGGGATGGTCGACGAAGGCGGTGCCCGGCGCGCGCATCGAGCGCAGGGCATAGGTCTCGCCGATCAGCACATTGGCCCCGATCAGCCAGTCGGCCTGGTCCGCGGTCTGGCCGAGGACGCGCTGCCTGGTCAGCGCGCCGAACACGTCGGAGAACGATTCGTTCAGCGCGCCGCTCTGGAAGCGGTAGGCCAGGTTGGCCTCGTACTGGGTGACGCCGTGGGTCTGTTCGTGGGCGATGATGTCCAGATCGCCGGCGAAGGTCCCGAACAGCTCGCCGTCGCCGTCGCCATAGACCATCTGCTCGCCGTCCCAGAAGGCGTTGGCGTAGGCCGTGCCGTAGTGCACCGTCTGGCGCAGCACCATGCCCTGGTCGTCGATCGAATTGCGGCCGTAGACTTCGTTGTACAGCGCCCAGGTCTGCCCGGCACCGTCATAGGCCTGGTCGACGGCAGCGTCGCCGGTGGCCGGCTGGCCCTCGGCGCGGACCAGGATACCCGGCAGCCGCTCCTGCCCGCCCGCATCGAACACCTCGCGGACCAGCACCGGCGTGTGTTCCTCCAGCCGCACCGCCAGCGCCCGCCGCTCCAGCAGGGGCGCCGCCGCGGCCTGCCGGCGCAGCAGGCGGAAGTGCTCGGACTGCTTGAGCGCCTGCAGCGCCTGACGCCGCTGCGCGTCGGTGCCGTTCAGCACGACCCGCTCGAGCATGAACGGCGGAATGATGCTGTGGACGGGGCTGGGTCGCATCGCGATGTATCGCAGGGCGGCGGTCGTGCAATCTGAGAAGCGGCTGTCGCCGATCATGGTGTTGCTCCTGCCGGGACGGCGGCCTGTGGTCCGCCGCGATCGAGAATGCTGACCGGACGGTACTCTACCGTGTTTCCTGGCTGCAGGCAGCGCCAGCGACCCGGTCAGAGACTGTCTTTGGAGATCCGGATCGGCCTGTGGCTCCGCCGGTTTCACGGTGTCTCGAACGGATTGACGGCGGCAACCGGCAAATCATCAAAATCGCGGATGTTGCGGGTAGCCACTGTCAGACCGTAAATGATTGCCGTCGCGGTAATGAGCAGGTCCATGGCCCGCCGGCTGGATGCCCTTGCGAGTAGCCGGCCCCATTCGCGGGCGACCGGCTGGTTGACCGGCAGGATCGCACTGGTGCGAGCCAAGGCGTTAATCCAGGCGTGGAGGGAGCGGGCTGCGGCAGGGCGACGGCCGCGGACGCTCTCGGCACCTTTCTGAAGTTCGGCGAGAGTCACCACGCTGAGAAAAACGGTTTGCCGGTCGCGCCCAGCCAGCCACGCCATCACGTTGGCATCCGGACGCGTTTTCCTTGTCTCCGAGACGACATTCGTGTCGACGAGAAACACTTTCAGCACCCGGCTTCGCGATCAAAGCACAAGCCGGAGCGCTCGCCGATCAGGTCATCCAACTCGTCGATGCAGTCTTCCGGAGCCGGGCGGGGCAAAAGGACATCCCGGATGTCCGTGCCTTCTGCATCGGGTTGACCGGGCGAGGTGCAATCTTCGATCACGAGGACCGCACGTTCACCCTGCCGCTCGATGACCTGCGGCCCCTCCCGCTGCGCCGCAGCGACAACCGACTCAAGGCTCCGCCTGGCATCATCCAGGGACCATCTATGCACCATGGCACTTTTCGCAGGCTTGCCACCGACCGAACGGATCGAGTCGGAAGCGTGGAGACGGGATCTTTCATCCACAAGATATGCGATTGCGGCATTGCCGCCAACCGACTCCCGAGGCGATACCTGAACCGGCTGGGGGCTCGCCAATCCGCCTCACTGCGAATGGGATCCCGCCACGCTAAGGCCATTTTGACGGGCCGCAATCGTCGGCATAGGATGACCATCGCCAAGCACGTTCTTCCGGGTGGCCCCTCATGATTCCGACCTATACGCAGACGGACCGCCTCATCACCATCGAGTCGCCGCTGGGCACCGACGTGCTCCTGCTTGAGCGGTTCGACCTGCGCGAGGCGCTGTCGGAGTTGTTCGAGGCCGAGCTGGCCCTGCTGTCGCCGCGCGACGACATCGGCGCCGCCGAGATCGTCGGCAAGACGGTCGATTTCTCGCTGGAACTGGCCGACGGCAGCAGGCGCTGGTTCAACGGCCACGTGGTCCGCTTCACCCGCGGCGACCCCGGCTCGCGCGACCTGCGCTACTACCGCGCCACGGTGCGGCCGTGGCTGTGGTTCCTGACCCGCACCGCCGACTGCCGCATCTTCCAGAACAAGACCGTGCCGGACATCATCAGGGCGGTGTTCGACGAGATGGGCTTCACCGACTACACGACCGCCAACCTGCACGGCAACCACCCGGAGCGGGAGTACATCGTCCAGTACCGTGAGACCGACTTCGCCTTCGTCTCAAGGCTGATGGAGGAGGAAGGCATCTACTATTCCTTCGAGCACGAGCGCGGCCGCCACACCATGGTCCTGGCCGACGACATCCGCGGCTACCGCCCCTGCCCGGAGAACCAGGTCGACTTCTCGTCCGGCGACTTCACGCCCAACCACGTCAGCAGCCTGACCCACGGCTTCGCCTTCCGCTCCGGCAAGTGGAGCCAGAACGACTACAACTTCGAGCAGCCGAGCGCCAACCTGCGCACCAACACCAGCACCGTGGTCGACCTGCCGCGGGTGACGCAGTACGAGCTGTACGACTACCCCGGCCGCTACGACAACAAGGGCTTCGGCACCGACCTGACCAGGCTGCGCATGGAGGAGGTCGAGGTCGACTACGAGGTCAGCGAGGGCGCCAGCGCCTGCCGCACCTTCCATCCCGCCGGCCGGTTCACGCTCAAGCGCCACGTCGCCACGTCGGAGGAGAACGTGGGCTACGTGCTGACCGCCGTCGAGCACACCGCCGTCAACCAGACCTATCTGGACGGCAGCGCCAGCATCACGCACTACTCCAACACCTTCACCTGCATCCTCGAATCGACCCCGTTCCGGCCGCCGCGCGAGACGCCCAGGCCGGTCATCTCCGGCCTGCAGACCGCCGTGGTGGTCGGGCCCTCGGGCGAGGAGATCTACACCGATGACGACGGCTACGGCCAGATCAAGGTGCAGTTCCACTGGGACCGCTACGGCCAGAAGGACGAGCGCAGCTCGTGCTGGATCCGCGTGGCGCACGACATCGCCGGGCGTCAGTGGGGCTCGTTCTACCTGCCGCGCATCGGCCAGGAGGTGGTGGTGGCGTTCCTGGAGGGCGACCCGGACCGGCCGCTGGTCATCGGCTCGGTCTACAACGCCGAGAACATGCCGCCCTTCCCGCTGCCGTCCAACAAGACCCAGACCGGCTACCGCACCCGCTCGTCCCAGGGCGGCGGCAACTCCAACTTCAACGAGCTGCGCTTCGAGGACAAGACCGGCCAGGAGGAGATCTATTTTCACGCCGAGAAGGACTACAATCGCGTCGTGGAGAACGACGACAGCCTGGACGTCGGCAACGACCAGACCATCGTCGTCAAGAACAACCGCAGCGAGACGATCACCCAGGGCAGCGAGACCGTCGACATCAACCAGGGCAGTCGCACCCACACGATCAAGATGGGCAACGACAGCCTGGACGTGAAGATGGGCAACCGGTCGGTCAATGTCGGCCAGAAGCTGACCGTCGAGGCCGGCCTGTCGATCGAGCTGAAGGTCGGCACCAACTCCGTCAAGATCGACCACACCGGCATCACCATCAACGGCCTGATGGTCAAGATCAACGGCTCGGCCATGACCGAGGTGAAGTCCGGCGGCATGGTCATGGTCCAGGGCCCGCTGGTCAAGATCAACTGACCGGCTTCGGGAACGGCACGAAAGCGGCACGGGAGCGGCGACGGCCATGGACATCGACCCCTTCACCAAGGTCAAGGCGGCGCGCGCCGTCGACGTGTGCGCCGGCCTGCAGCTCTCGCCCGAGGCGCGGCGGCTGCTGGGCGCCGACGACCCGCCGGCAACGTTTCTCGGCCGGCTGCTCGACGGCGGGTACGACATCGATGCCGTCAACCTGATGGCCCACGCCCTGCCCAAGCGCGAGGCGACGTGGTGGGCCTGCCTGGCCGCCCGCACCGCCCTGCCGGCGGCGCCCGAGCCGGCGCTGGTCGCGGCCCTGGAGGCGGCCGAGGCCTGGGTGTACAAACCGACCGACGCCAACCGCCGCGATGCCCAGGCCAAGGGCGAGGCGGCCGGGCTGTCGACCGCGCCGGCCGCCCTGGCCGCCGCCGCCGCCGGCTGGAGCGGTGGCAGCCTGACACCGGCCGACGCCCCGGTCGTGCCGCCCAGCGACGCGCTCACTCCCACCGCCGTCTACACGGCCGTGCTGATGGCCGCGGCCGCGCCGGGCGAGCCGCAGGCCATCCGGGAGCGCTACCGGCTGTTCCTGGAGCAGGCGGTGGACATCGCCAAGGGCGGCACCGGCCGCGTACAGTCGGCGCCGCAAGCCTGACCGGAGATCGATGCCATGCTGGCCGCCCGCATCACCGACAACCACGTCTGCCCGATGGTCACCGGCGTCGTGCCGCACGTCGGCGGACCGATCATCATGGGTCAGCCCAACGTGCTGGTCGGCAACCTGCCGCAGGCGCGGGTGACCGACACCTGCGTGTGCGTCGGCCCGCCCGACATGATCATCCGCGGCAGCATGTCGATCTGCCTGGTCGGCGGCCTGCCCGCCGCCCGCCTGAGCGACCAGACGGTGCACGGCGGCATGATCGTGATGGGCTGCCCCAACGTCATGATCGGCTGACGGCCGGCCGCAACCGGCGCCGGCCGGCCGGCGGCTCAACCGCGGTCGCGGCTCAGGCCCTTTTCGTTCAGGCGGCGCAGGTAGTCGGCGAACAGCTCGTCGCGGCGCTCGCCCAGCTCGTAGAGATAGCGCCAGGAATAGATGCCTGTGGCGTGGCCGTCGTCGAACAGGATGCGCACCGCATAATGACCGACCGGCTCGACGGCGGTGATGCCGACATCGCGCTTGCCGGCCAGGGTCTGCTTCTGCGCCGGATTGTGGCCCTGCACCTCCGCAGACGGACTCTCCACCCGCAGCAGTTCGGCCGGCAGCGAAAACGTCCGGTCGTTGTCGAAGTCTATCTCCAGCCGCTTTTCCGTCCGCTTGAGGCGGATTTCAACCGGCCAGTGCTCGGTGCCGTAGGCTTCGTCCGCCATCACCCGCCCCCCTTGTTCAGCGTTCGGCATCCGGGTCGAGCGGCCGTGCCTCGTCGACCAGCATGATCGGAATGCCGTCGCGGATCGGATAGGCCAGCCGCGCCCGCTCGCTGATCAGCTCCTGCGCCTCGGCGTCGTAGCGCAGCGGCCCCTTGGTCAGCGGGCAGACCAGGATCTCAAGCAGTTTCGGGTCGACCGTAGCGGGCGGGGCGGGCGGGGTGGGACTGTCGCTCATCGTCGTCTCCTGCGGTGCCGGCCGCGGACCGGCCTCAGTGGCGCCGGGTATCGTCACCCTGGCCGCCCCCCAGGAGGGCCATTTCTATCAGCGTTGTCAACAGGTCGGCGCGCTCGGCCAGGGTTGGCACCTCGAGCAGGGCCTGCTTCTCCGGCGGGTCGAACGGACAGATCATGGCCAGCGAGGTGACCAGCCGCTCGTCCGACACCTTGCGGATCGCCTCCCAGTTGGCCGAGATGCCCTGGCGGGAAAAGTACTCGCCCAGCCTTGCCGTCAGCCGCGTCCGGTCGATGCCCTCCTCCTCCTCCTCATTGCAGTCGCCCGTGAACGGATCCCACTCGGCGCGCACGCGGCGGTAGCCACGCAAGGTGGGCAGCTCGTGGCCGACCTGGAAGCGGCTGACGCCGGTCAGGGTGATCAGGTAACGGCCGTCGTCGGCCTCTTCGAACGAGGTGATGCGGCCGGCGCAGCCGATGCGGTAGACCTCGGACGCCGTGCCGGCGACGCAGGCCGAGACCGGCTGGACCATGCCGATCAGGCGGTCGCCGGCCAGCGCGTCATCGACCATGTTGATGTAGCGCGGCTCGAAGATGTTGAGCGGCAGCAGCCCCCGGGGCAGAAGCAGCACGCCGCTCAAGGGAAAGATCGGTATGGTCTCGGTCAGCCGGTCCCGCCTCGGCATTGCCCCGCCTTCAGTGATTACGAGAACAGGATCGAGGACAACCGCCGCCGCGACGTCACCGTCAGCGGGTCGGTCGGCCCCTGCGCCTCGAAGAACTTGACGAGCTGCTTGCGTGCCGCCTGTTCGTTCCATTCGCGGTCGCGGCGCACCAGTTCCAGCAGCTCCTCCACGGCCGCCTCGCGCTTGCCGGCGCCGTACAGCGCCATGGCCAGGTCGAAGCGGGTCTGTTGATCGTCCGGGTTGCCGGCCAGCTTCTTCTCCAGGCCGGGGATCTCCTTGGCGGCGCCGACGCCCTGCTCGGCCAGCTCGACCAGGCTGCGCACGCCGGCCACGGCCGTATCCTTGGCCGCGTCCTTGCCGGCGTTGTCCAGCACCTGGCGGGCCTGGGCGACCTGGCCCAGTTCGACCAGGCTGCGCGCCAGTCCGGCAATGGCCGCCGGCAGGTTCGGCTCGTGCTGCAGGATCTGGCTGTAGATCGCCCCGGCGCTGTTGTGGTCGCCCTCCTCGGCCAGCGCCTTGGCCTCGGCCAGCGCTTCGTCGATGGGCGAGCCGCCGGCCCCGCTGGCGACCTCGGCCAGCTTGTCGACGAACCGCTTGACCTGACTGTCCGGCAGGGCGCCCTGGAAGAAGTCGAGCGGCCGGCCCTGGAAAAAGGCGTAGACCGTGGGGACCGACTGGATGCGCAGCTGTGCGGCCAGCTGCTGGTTCTCGTCGATGTTCAGCTTGACCAGCCGCACGGCGCCGCGCGCCGCGCGCACGGCCTTTTCCAGCGCCGGGGTCAACTGACGGCAGGGGCCGCACCCCGGCGCCCAGAAGTCGACAATGACCGGCACGTCCATCGACGCGTCGATGACATCGGCCTTGAACGTCGCGGTCGACGTGTCCTTGACCACGTCGGCCGGGGATTGGGCGGCACCGATGATGGGCTCCATGGCATCCTCAACCTTCAGAGCAAAGATACTGGATCGCGCCGCCCGCGGGGCAAGCGGCACTGCGACTCACGTCAGGTCAGTGCGTCCAGATCAAGGACCCGGACCTGGTGGCCGCAGGCCTCGACGAACCGGAGCAGGTCGTCACGCGCGATTGCTGTGGTCATGTGGTTGACCAGCGGGTGATAGTTCAAGACGTCGTGGGCGAGCATGCCCTGGTCGAGCACCACGTCGATGCTGGGCGGCCGGTCGTTGATCAGGGCGAACGGCGTCACCGAGCCCGGCGTCACGCCGAGCCGGTCCATCAGCCGCGCCGCCGAGGCGAACGAGAACCGGCCGACGCCAAGCGCGTCGCTGAGCGCCTTGATATTGACGCTGCGTTCCTCGTCGGCCACCACCAGCCAGTGCTCGCCCTTTTTGGTGCGCAGGAACAGCGTTTTGCAGTGGCCGCCCGGCAGCTCGCCGCGGAGGAACCTCGATTCCTCCACGGTGAACACGGGGCGGTGGTGGTGCGTGGTGACCCGGATGCCGAGTTCGTCGAACCGGGCGAACAGGTCCTCTGGTGTCGCGGCCATCGCCCGCCTATATATCGGCCGGAACGAGGTTCGCCAACCCGGTGCGCACTCCGGTCCGGAACTCTGTCCGGCCCCCGGTCGCAGACGGCCGGCGGGGGCAGACAACCAGCCGCGGCGGCGGGCAGATTCGGTCGTGCCGGGCGGAATTCGGCCTTGCACGGCGGCCGGTTTGGCGTATGATCCTGGTCCCCGGCGGCGGTTTCACGAAACCGCCCTTCGGCCGGCCCAGGCCGTCAGGAATGCGGGCGTAGCTCAGGGGTAGAGCGCAACCTTGCCAAGGTTGAAGTCGAGGGTTCGAATCCCTTCGCCCGCTCCA
>CAZGMC010000043.1:16838-32463 GCA_964526565.1 uncultured Mycobacteriaceae bacterium | reverse complement strand
CATGACCAAGGCCGAATATTTCGGCCTCGGCCAGGCCCTCGTCGAGTGCATCTGAGGGTCTGAGGGTCTGAGTGTCGCCCGGCAGCGACGAAGGGCCATCCCAATCAGTCAGCCGTCATGGTATCGAAACGTCTCCGGCCGATGCGGCGGCGCGGCACCAGTTCCGGACCCTGCCCTGCGGGGTCTGGCCGTGGGCGGCGGGCCGGCCTGGCCACGAGGGAATGCCATGACGACCGACACCCTTCAGCGCAATGTCGAGCGCCTCGTCCGCGGCGAGAACGGCGATCCCTTTGCCGTGCTCGGCCCCCACGGCGACGGCACCACCAGCGTGGTCCGCACCTTTCAGCCCCAGGCCCGCGGCGTTCAGGTGACCGACGCCAAGGGCACCGTGCTCGCCGCCCTGCCGCGCGTCCATCAGGCCGGTTTCTTCGCCGGACCGGTGCCCATGGCGCCGACCGCGCCGTACCGCCTGCGCCTGGACCTGCCGGACGGCCCGCGCGACATCGACGACCCGTACCGCTTCCCGCCGGGGCTGGGCGACCTGGACGTGCACCTGCTGCGCGAAGGCACCCACATGCACATCTACGAGACGCTGGGCGCCCACCTGATGGAGGTCGACGGCATCGAAGGCACCGCCTTCGCCGTCTGGGCGCCGCACGCCAAGCGGGTGTCCGTGATCGGTGACTTCAACGGCTGGGACCGGCGGGTGCACCCCATGCGCTGCCGTGCCGGCGCCGGCGTCTGGGAGCTGTTCCTGCCCGGCCTCGGGCCCGGCGCGCTGTACAAGTTCGACATCCACACCACGGTGGGCGAGCCGCTGCCGCTCAAGGCCGACCCGTTCGCCCTGTACTGCGAGCGCCGCCCCGGCTCCGCCTCGGTGGTGCACGGCCTGACGCGGCGGGACTGGCAGGACGACGCGTGGATGGCGCACCGGCGGGGCACCGCGGCCCACGACGCGCCGGTGTCGATCTATGAGGTCCACGCCGGCTCGTGGCTGCGCGACCCGCACCGCTGGGACGGGTTCGTCAGCTGGCAGACCCTGGCCGAGCGGCTGGTGCCCTATGTCGCCGACCTGGGCTTCACGCATATCGAGCTGCTGCCGGTCAGCGAGTACCCGCTGGACGAGTCGTGGGGCTATCAGCCGCTCGGCCTGTACGCGCCGACCAGCCGCCACGGCCCGCCCGAGGAGCTGCAGGCCTTCGTCGACGCCTGCCACGGTGCCGGCCTGGGCGTGATCATGGACTGGGTGGTTGGCCACTTCCCCACCGACGAGCACGGCCTGGGCCTGTTCGACGGGACCAACCTGTACGAGCAGGGCCACCCGCACCGCGGCCGCCACCCCGACTGGCATACCCTGATCTTCGACTACGGCCGGCCGCAGGTGGCCAACTACCTGCTGGGCAATGCGCTGTACTGGCTCGACTATTTTCACATCGACGGGTTCCGCGTCGATGCCGTCGCCTCGATGCTGTACCTCGACTACAACCGCCCGCCCGACCAGTGGATCCCCAACCGCTTCGGCGGCAACGAGAACCTGGACGCCATCGACTTCCTCAAGCGGCTCAATGCCGAGGTGCGGCAGCGCTTCCCCGGCGCCGTCACCGTGGCCGAGGAGTCGACGGTCTGGCCGGGGGTGTCGCGGCCGGTGGCCGAGGGCGGGCTCGGCTTCGGCTTCAAGTGGAACATGGGCTGGATGAACGACACGCTGGGCTACATGGGCACGCCGTTCGCGGAGCGGCCCGAGGCCCACGACAAGATGACCTTCGGCCTGCTCTACGCCTTCACCGAGCAGTTCATCCTGCCGCTCAGCCACGACGAGGTGGTCCATGGCAAGGCGTCGCTGCTGGCCAAGATGCCCGGCGACGACGCCCAGAAGTTCGCCGGCCTGCGCGCCTATTACGGGTTCATGTGGGCGCACCCCGGCAAGAAGCTGCTGTTCATGAGCGGCGAGTTCGCCCAGTGGCAGGAATGGAACCACGCCAGCGAGCTGGAATGGGACCTGCTGGCCTGGGAGCCGCACCAGGGCGTGCAGCGGCTGGTGCGTGACCTGAACCGGCTGTACCGGGCCACCCCGGCGCTCCATCAGCGCGACGGCGAGCGCGAGGGCTTTGCCTGGGTGGTGGTCGACGACAAGGAGGGCTGCGTGTTCGCCTGGCTGCGCCGCGGCCGGGCGGGCACGGCGCCGGTGCTGGCCGTGTCGAACTTCTCGCCCGAGCCGCACTTCGGGTACCGGGTGCGGGTGCCGGGCGGCGGCGTGTGGACGGAGGTGCTGAACACCGATGCGGCGATCTTCGGCGGCAGCAACATGGGCAATCTGGGCCGCGTCGAGGCCAGGCGCACCGGCAACGACTGGGCCCTGTCCCTGACCCTGCCGGCGCTGACCACCCTGATGCTGCAGCCAGACGACGGGTGAGACGGGGCGCCGGGTCGCTCCGTCTGGGCCGGTCAGTCTGGGCCGGTCAGTCTGGGCCGGTCCGGCACAGTCCTGAAGAAGAAGGAATTGCAACGGGTGCGCTTCTGAGTACAGTCGCAATTGCCAAAATACTCGTCATTGCGAGCGAAGCGCAGCAGCCCAGTGGCGCCGCAAGCGCGATCAATGATCTGCGTGATTGGCAGCAGCGGGTCTGGGTTGCTTCGCTTCGCTCGCAATGACGGTGTTATTGCAGGCGTGAGATTTCTGTTGTTTTCATGCAACCAATGTCTTGCCTGATTGGCATTCCGCAATGCCGGCACAGTCCTGAAGAAGAAGGAATTGAAACGGGTGCGCTTCTGGGCGCAGTCGTAAGTGTAAAAATACTCGTCATTGCGAGCGAAGCGAAGCAACCCAGTGGCGCAGCAAGCGCGACCAATGATTTTGCTTGATTGGCAGCGGCGGGTCTGGATTGCTTCGCTTCGCTCGCAATGACGGTGTTATTGCAGGAGAGAGTGCTTGATCTCGCGTGGCATGCCCGGCACGCCGACCACTGGCGGCTTGCTGCGCGTCGGGCCCGGCACCTGCCGCTGCCGTCGCCCGGGCAAACGCTCGAACGCAAGCTCCGCCGGCATGACACCGGCGGGGTGCATGCCTGCCGCCCGCTCTGGACAGGTGGCGCGTGCGGGAATAATGTTGCCGAGACGGTGCGGCGGCCGTTGCCGCCGGGGGCGATGCGGCGGCCGTTGCCGCCGGGGGCGATGCGGCGGCACGACCCGCCTTGTGCCGAAGTCGCACCGCGGCCGATCGCCGCGCGGACTGGCGGCGGGGGCGGATTGGCGCCACGGTTGCGACCGGCTATCGTTAAAAAAACGCAACGCACGGCATGCTCCGGACGATGATCATCAGCGATTCCCCCGCCGGCACCGCCGGCCTGGACTACCAGCGCATCTTCGAAGACGCCGTGGCCGGCCTGAAGGCCGAGGGCCGCTACCGCGTGTTCGCCGAGCTGCAGCGCCGCGCCGGCGCCTTCCCCAAGGCCGACCACTACGGCTTGGCCGAAGGCAACGGTCCGGGCGAGGTCACGGTGTGGTGCTCCAACGACTACCTGGGCATGGGTCAGCATCCGGCCGTGCTCGCCGCCATGAAGGAGGCGATCGACAGATGCGGCGCCGGCGCCGGCGGCACGCGCAACATCTCCGGCACCAACCACCTGCATGTGCTGCTGGAGGACGAGCTGGCCGCGCTGCACGGCAAGGAGGCGGCGCTGCTGTTCACCTCCGGCTACATTTCCAACGAGGCGACGCTGTCGACCATCGCCAGGCTGGTGCCGGACTGTGTGGTGTTCTCCGACCAGCTCAACCATGCCTCGATGATCGCCGGCATCCGCAATTCCGGCGCCGAGAAGCACGTGTTCCGCCACAACGACGTCGACCACCTGGACGAGCTGATGGGCCGCCTGCCGCCCGGGCGGCCCAAGCTGGTGGCCTTCGAGAGCGTCTATTCCATGGACGGCGACTTCTCGCCGATCGCCGAGATCTGCGACGTGGCCGACCGCCACGGCGCCATGACCTATCTGGACGAGGTCCACGCCGTCGGCCTGTACGGGCGCCACGGCGGCGGCGTCGCCGAACGCGACGGCGTCATGCACCGGCTGACGGTGATCGAGGGCACGCTGGCCAAGGCCTATGGCGTGATGGGCGGCTATATCGCCGGGTCGGCGGCGCTGTGCGACACGGTGCGCAGCTTTGCCGCCTCGTTCATCTTCACGACCGCGCTGGCGCCGGCCATCGCCGCCGGGGCGCTGACCAGCGTCCGCCACCTCAAGGCCAGCCAGGCCGAGCGCGACCGCCACCAGGAGCGTGCGGCGCGGCTGAAGCGGCTGCTGCGTGAGGCCGGCCTGCCGGTGATGCCATCGCCCAGCCACATCGTCCCGGTGCTGGTCGGCGATCCGCGCCTGTGCAAGCGGGCCACCGACCTGCTGCTGGAGCGCCACGGCATCTACGTGCAGCCGATCAACTACCCGACGGTGCCGCGCGGCACCGAGCGGCTGCGCCTGACGCCGACGCCGTTCCACGACGACCTGCAGATGGCCCGCCTGGTCGACGCCTTGCAGGACATCTGGTCCCACCTGGCGCTGCGCCGCGCCGCCTGAGGGCGGGGCGGGCGGCCCCGGCACGGCGCTGCCGGCCGGGACTGCCAAACGGAAGCACCGTCCGCCTGTTCCGCCGCCTATTCTGCCGGCACCGGCTGGCGTTGGCCGATGCGGTACTGCAATACGCCGACGGCCGCGCCGATGGCGATGCCGGCCAGGTCCGTCTCGATGCCGCCCTTGATCATCAGGATGGCGCCGGCCAGCAGGGCGGCCCGCATCAGCCAGCCCATCCGCCCCATGAACCAGCCCTGCACCGCCGAGGCCAGGAAGAAGATGCCGATGCAGGCGGTGATGAAGGTCAGCACGATGCGCACCGGATCGCCGACCATCAGGATCGACGGGCTGTAGAAGAACATGAACGGCACGATGTAGGCGGCCAGGCCCAGCTTGAACGACGTCACCGCGGTGCGCAGCGGGTCGGCCCCGGCGATGGCCGCGCCGGCATAGGAGGCGAGCGCCACCGGCGGCGTGATCGCCGAGATCACGGCAAAGTAGAAGACGAAGAAGTGGGCGATCAGCGGCGGGATGCCGAGCTGCTGCAGGCCCGGCGCCACCACCGAGGCGGCCACCGCGTACGCCGCCGTGGTCGGCATGCCCATGCCCAGCAGCATGGAGATCAGCATGGCAAAGAACAGCGCCAGCAACTGGCTGGTCTCGGCGATGCCCAGCAGCATGGACGAGAACTTCAGGCCGACGCCGGTCAGGCCGATGACGCCGACGATGATGCCGGCGCAGGCGCACACTGCGATCAGCTGGATGGCCATGCGCGCCGCCAGGTTCAGCGCGTCGACGACGGCGCGCGGCCCCATCTTGTGCGGCGACAGCCAGCTCACCACCATGGCCGCGGCCATCGAGTAGGTGCCGGCGCGGATCACCGAATAGCCCAGGAACAGGGCGACGATCAGGATGACGACCGGGATGAACAGATAGACCTGCCGTATCAGGTTGCGCAGGTTGGGCAGCTCGGACTGGGACATGCCGCGCATGCCCATCTTCACCGCCTCCAGGTCGACCATGAAGTAGACCGAGGCGAAATAGAGCACCGCCGGGATGGTCGCGGCAACGATCAGCTCGGTGTACGGGATGCCGGTGATCTCGGCCATGATGAAGGCGCCGGCGCCCATGATCGGCGGCATGATCTGGCCGCCGGTGGAGGCCGCCGCCTCGACCGCGCCGGCCGTCTGCGGCCGGTAGCCGACCTTCTTCATCAGCGGGATGGTCAGGCTGCCGGTGGACACCACGTTGCCGGCCGAGGTGCCGTTGATCATGCCCATCAGGCCGCTGGCGAACACCGCCACCTTGGCCGGGCCGCCGCGGGCGCGGCCGGCCGCGGCGAAGGCGAAGTTGACGAAATAGTCGCCCACCTTCGACGCCTGCAGGAACGCGGCGAAGGCGATGAACAGGATGATGTAGGTCGAGGACACCGCGATCGGGGCGCTCAGCACGCCGTTGTCGGTGTACAGGTAGCTGAAGAAGCGGTCGAAGGTGTAGCCGCGGTGATAGAGGATGCCGGGCAGGATCGGCCCGAGGAATGAATACAGGATGAACACCGACGAGATGATCACCAGGGCCAGGCCGGCGACGCGCCGCGTCAGTTCCAGGATCAGCAGCACGCCGACGAACGACGCCCAGAAGTCCGGCGGCAGCGGCATGACGCCGGCGCGCAGCTGCCAAATCTCCAGGTGCAGCAGGATGTAGCCGGCCACCGTCAGCGACGACAGCACCAGGACCCAGTCGGTCCAGTGGATGCGGTTGCTGTGGCCGCGGAACACCCAGGCGCTGACGATGGCCGTGCCGGTCGAGACCACCAGCGCCACGCCGAACAGTGACAGGCGCAGCACGCCCAGGTCCACCGGATTGAAGATCCATGGCGGCGCGAACCGCTCGCCGGCAATCAGCACCGCATAGGCGCCGGCCAGCACGCAGAAGAAGGCATAGGCGCCGGTGACCGCCGAGACGATCATCGGCAGCCATTGCGCCTGGGCCATGGGCCCGCGCGCCGGCGGCTGGTCGATGCTCCACGCCGAGACCAAGGCGAAGCCGAGCATCAGGCCGCCGGCGACGTGGATGATCCGGTAGGCCCAGGTCTCCATGCCCAGGTAGTTGAGGTTGAACAGGGCGAAGGCGGTGAACAGGACGCATGACCAGTAGAGCAGGTGCTTCTGCCAGCCGGTCAGCAGGCGCTGATTGCCAGCCGCCGGCTCGTCGTCGACACCCTGGGCAATGACCTGGTCTCGCCTGGTTTCGAAGGTGGCCGTCATGAGCGTGTTCCGTCCCTGGGGTCGGGCTTGTCACTTTGTTTTTCAACTGCCGGCCCGACCCGGCATTGGAGCGCGCAGCCCACGCTCCCTACAAGCAAAAAAAGCGCCCCCGCATAGTCTTCCCTGCGGGGGCGCCTGGGGTTGATCCATGTCAAGCGGACCGCCGGTGCCGGACGGCGCCGTGCCGGGCCGTCCGGGGTCGTGGCGTCAGCCTTCCAGGTCGTCGGGCACGTCGTGGCCGTGCTCCTCGTACCACTGCACCGCGCCCGGATGGAACGGCAGGAAGCTGTTGTAGACGAAGTTCTCCGCCAGCGTGTCGCCGGCGGCGCGATGGATCTCCATCATCCGGTCGTGCTGGCCCAGCACCGTGTCCATGATGTGGTAGACAAGGCTGTCGGGCATGTCGGCGTGGGTGATGGCGAAGTTCCACATCGCCACGGTCTGGTCCGCCTCGTCGATGCTCTGGTAGGTGTTGGCCGGCACCGTGAACTCGGCAACCGACGGGTAGGCTTCAAGGATGGTCGCCCGCTCCTCGTCGTTGAACGAGAAGATGTTGGCGTCGACCTGGGCCTCGACCTGGCTGAACGCCGAGATCGGGATGCCGGCGGCGAAGCAGAACACGTCGATCAGGCCGTCCTGGAGCTGCGTGGCCAGGTCGCTGGCGCCGCCGTTGCGCGTCTGGACGTCGAGGCCCAGCGTCTCGAAGAAGCGCGGCCAGTAGGTGCCCGGCGTGCCGCCGGCCGGGCCGACGCCGACGGTCCTGCCGTCGAGATCCGCCATCTCGTCGATGCCCGACGATGCCAGCGCAACGCACTGGAACGGCGTCTGGTACATCGGGAACATGGCGCGCAACTGGTCGTGGGGCAGGCCGGGGGCCAGCGGGCTCTCGCCGATCCAGGCCTCGAAGGCCGGGCCCATGGTGACCATGCCGAAGTCCAGGTCGCCGGTCTGCACCAGCGTGGCGTTCTGGACGGGGCCGCCGGTCACCTCGGCGCTGGCGTTGATGCCGAGCTGTTCCTGCACAAGGTTGGCCCAGCCGGAACCGTAGATGAAGTAGGTGCCGCCCTGGCTGGCGGTGCCGACGGTAAAGGAGTTCGGCCAGTCGGACCGGTCGATCTCCTCCTGGGCCAGCGCCGTGCCGGCCAGCAGGGCGGTGCCGGCCAGCGTGATCGTCACGGACTTCAGCAGACTGGAATGCATCGATGTTTCCTCCCTTGCCGGCCGCGGATACCGCGAGGGCGTCCTTCGCCTTTTTGCCCTCTTCTCCGCAGCCGAGACTGTTCCGAAGGCGCAGGATGACACAATGAGTACGTTGATTCTCCCCGGCTGGCAATGGCCTGCCGAAACGAAGCCGTTGAATTTAAAAGCATTGGTCACACGGGCGTGAACAAAGTTGCGTGGCGGGCCGCGGCCTCCGGTGCGACCATGGTCGAAACCGAACCGCACCCATCAGGGAGACGACCGCCATGGACCGACGCCTGTCTGCTGTTGCGCTGGGCCTGATCGCCGCCGTCTGGGCCGGGCCCGCCTTGGCCAATCCGGCCGCCTGGCGCGGCGAATGGCCGGAGACGGACTTCACCCGTCATTCCATCGACTACAGTGAGATCATGTCCGGCGGACCGCCGCGCGACGGCATTCCGTCGATCGACGACCCGTCGTTCGCATCGCTGGCCGAGGCCGCCGCCGGCCTGGCGCCGACCGAACCGGTGATGAGCCTGGAGATCGCCGGCGACGCGCGGGCCTATCCGCTGCGCGTGCTGATCTGGCACGAGATCGTCAACGACGTGGTCGGCGGCGTGCCGGTCGCCGTCACCTATTGCCCGCTGTGCAACTCCGGCATCGTCTTCGACCGGCGCCTGGACGGGCAGGTGCTGGAGTTCGGCACGACCGGCAAGCTGCGCCACTCCGACCTGGTCATGTACGACCGCCAGACCGAGAGCTGGTGGCAGCAGTTCCTGGGCGAGGCCATCGTCGGCGAGCTGACCGGCGCCGAGCTGGAGCGCGTGCCGGCGCGGATGGAATCGGTGGAGCGGTTCGCGGATCGCCATCCCGATGGCGTGGTCCTGGTGCCCGACGGGCAGACCCGTCGCCGCTATGGCGAGAACCCGTATGTCGGCTACGACAGCTCCGCCTCGCCATTCCTCTATCGTGGCGACTATGACGGCCCGGTGCCGGCGCTGGCCCGTGTGGTCGCGGTGGGCGACCAGGCGTGGAGCCTGGACCTGCTGCGCGCCGCCGGCACCGTCGAGCACGGCGATCTGCGCATCCAATGGCAGCCAGGGCAGAACTCGGCGCTCGACACCCGCCGCATTGCCACGGGCGCCGACGTCGGCAACGTCGTCGTGCAGCGCCGCATTGGCGGGACCTGGCAGGACGTGCCCTACGACGTGCCGTTCGCCTTCGCCTTTGCGGCCTTCCATCCTGCCGGCACGATCCACCACGGCGGCAGCTGATCTCGCCCGCCGGGGGGCCGGCCGGCAGCGGGCCGGCCCCCCGGCAAACGATCGCAGTCCCTCGCCGGACGTGCGGAAAAGGCTGTTTTCGGCCGTCTGCCCCCTACATCTCTAGCAGATGTCAGGAGAGCCGATGCGCCCATGGCCGACCGCAAGAACAAGCTGCCCACCACACCCGACACCGACCACGAAACCGCCGGCCGCGGCGAGGTCGATGCATTTCTGCAGAAGCTGGCGGCGACGCCGGCGCCGCGCCCGGCCAGCGGCAAGCGCGGCCGGCTGATCTTCGCCATGGATGCCACCGCCAGCCGCGAGCCCACCTGGGACCGCGCCTGCCACCTGCAGGCGGAGATGTTCGAGGCGACCGCGGCGCTCGGCGGGCTCGACGTGCAGCTCGTCTTCTACCGCGGCTTCCGCGAGTGCAAGGCGAGCCCGTTCGTCTCCGACAGCCGCGAGCTGCTCAAGCGCATGACGGCGGTGCGCTGCCTGGGCGGCCAGACCCAGGTCGGCCGGGTGCTGAGCCACGCCGCCAGCCAGACGAAGAAGGAGAAGGTCAACGCGCTGGTCTTCGTCGGCGACTGCTTTGAAGAGGACATCGACGCCGTCTGCCACACGGCCGGCGCGCTGGGCCTGCTCGGCGTGCCGGCGTTCCTGTTCCACGAGGGCGGCGACCCGGTGGCGCGGCGGGCCTTCCAGCAGATCGCCCGGCTGACCGGCGGCGCCTACTGCCCGTTCGACGCGTCCAGCGCCCGTCAGCTCAAGGAGCTGCTGGGCGCGGTGGCGGTCTATGCCGCCGGCGGCTACCGGGCGCTGGCCGACTACGGCAAGGCGCGCGGCGGCGAGGCGCTGCGCCTCACCCACCAGGTCGGCAAGGGCTAGGGCCGGCCCATGGTCCAGATGCTGCTGCTCGGCATCTTCCTGCTCGCCGGCCTGGTGCTGCTGGGGCGCTGGTTCGTCACGGCCGACCCGCGGACGATGGCGCGTACGCTGCGGTACGTCGGCATCGGTGCGGCGGTGCTGGTCATCCTGTTCCTGGCCGTGACGCGCCAGCTCGGCGTGCTGCTGATGGCCCTGCCGGTGCTGGCGCCGCTGTTCCTGCGCTGGCGGGCCGTGGCCAACCGCCTGAAGTCGATGCGCGGCCCGTCGCCCGGCATCACCTCGGGCATCGATACGGACTTCCTGCACGTCGAGCTGGACCACGATACCGGCCGCATGGCCGGCCGCATCCGCCGCGGCCGCCACGCCGACCGCGATCTCGAGTCGCTGTCGGTGGACGAGGTGATCGAGGTGATCCGCGAGGCGCACCAGGACGATCCGCAGTCGGCCGCCGTCCTGGAAGCCTTTCTCGATCGAACCCACGGCGCCGAGTGGCGCGAGGGGGCAACCGGGCAGGAGAAGGAGAATGGGGCCCGCGGCACCGGCGATGGCCCGATGACGCGCGAGGAGGCCTACCGGATCCTGGGCCTGGAGCCCGGCGCCGACGCGCAGGCGATCAAGCACGCCCACCGCCGCCTTATGATGAAGTTCCATCCGGATCAGGGCGGTTCGGACTACATCGCGGCCAAGCTCAACGAGGCGAAAGACTTATTGCTGGATACCTGATTCAGTATCGCCTGAAGTCGTATCCGCACCGCCCAGAGTAATCCTTGCGTACCGGCGGAGCTTGTGGCAGAAGCGATTCAGGCAAAACTTCCAGCGCGGTCGCAGCTGTCGCCGCGATTTTCCTAAACTTGGAGCGGTCCGTCGCATGAACAAGCGCATCAGGAAAGCCGTGCTGCCGGTGGCCGGCCTCGGTACGCGCTCGCTGCCCGCCACGAAGGTCATCCCGAAGGAGATGCTGACCGTCGTGGACAAGCCCATCATCCAGTTCGCGGTCGAGGAGGCGCGCGCGGCGGGGGTGGAGGAGTTCATTTTCGTCACCAGCCGCGGCAAGAACGTGCTGGAGGACCACTTCGACTATCACGGCGAGCTGTACGAGACCTTGAAGCGGCGCGGCAAGGAGGGCGAACTGGAGGCGGCCCGCTCGGCCGAGCTCGGCACCGGCACCTTCTGCGCGGTGCGCCAGGCCGAGCCGCTGGGCCTGGGCCATGCCGTGTGGTGCGCCCGCATGATCATCGGCGACGAGCCGTTCGCCGTGCTGCTGCCCGACGAGCTGTTCCAGTGCCGCACGCCGCTGCTGCGCCAGATGGTCGAGTCCTATGAGCGCCTGGGCGGCAACGTTGTCGCCGTGCGCGAGGTGCCGCGCGAGATGACGGGGCGCTACGGCATCCTCGATGTGGCGAAGGACGATGGCCGTGTGGCCTCGGTCCGCGGCATGGTCGAGAAGCCGGCGCCGGCCGAGGCACCGTCGACCCTGTCGATCGTCGGCCGCTACATCCTGCAGCCCGAGATCCTCAAGGAGCTGGACCGCTGGGAGACCGGCAAGGGCGGCGAGATCCAGTTGACCGACGCCCTGGCCCGGCTGATCGGCCGCCAGCCCGTGCACGGCATGCGCTTCGAAGGGCGACGTTTCGATTGCGGGTTGAAGGCCGAGTACGTGGCCGCCAACGTCGCCTATGCCCTGGCCCGGCCCGGCCTGGCCGAGGAGGTGCGCGAGCACGTCGCGGCCCTGCTGGCCGACGAGGAGGCCCGACTCGAGCCGGCCGCCTGACGCGTCCGCGCCGCGCCATCGCCCTTTGGGGTGCCTCGCACACCGCGCGCCGATCGTGTATACCGGCGCGCGGCCGCCGGGTGGGCGGCGGCACGGCCCGGAGGCGCCCCATGATCGAACCGCACCGCTTCGACCCAACCATCCTGCGCGAATACGACATCCGCGGCATCGTCGGCCAGACGTTGAAGGTGGCCGACGTGGCGGTGGTGGGCCGCGCCTTCGGCACCATGGTGGCGCAGCGCGGCGGGGCGGTGGTGTGCGTCGGCTATGACGGGCGGCTCAGCTCGCCGCAGCTGGAGGCGGCGCTGGTCGAGGGGCTGGTCGAGGCCGGCATGACGGTGGAGCGCATCGGCCGCGGCCCGACGCCGATGCTGTACTTCGCCGTCAAGCACCTGGGCGCCGACGCCGGCATGATGATCACCGGCTCGCACAACCCGCCGGAATACAACGGCATCAAGATGCTCACCGCCGACGGCCCGGTCTACGGCGCCGCCATCCAGGAGATCGGCCGGCTGGCGGCGGAAGGGCCGTTGCGCGCCGGCCGCGGCGAGGCCCACGAGACGCCGGTCGAGGAGGCCTATCTCGACCGCCTGCTGCTGGCCTATGACGGCACCCGCGAGCTCACCGTGGCCTGGGACGCCGGCAATGGCGCTGCCGGCGAGGTGCTGCAGAGACTGGCGGGACGCCTGCCCGGTCGGCATGTCCTGCTCCATGCCGACATCGACGGCCGCTTTCCCAACCATCACCCGGACCCGACGGTGCCGGAGAATCTGGTCGACCTGCAGCGCGCCGTGCGCGACGGCGGCTGCGACTTGGGCATCGCCTTCGACGGCGACGGCGACCGCATCGGCGCCCTCGACGACCAGGGGCGGATCGTCTGGGGCGATCAGCTCGTCGCGATCCATGCCGGCGACGTGCTGGCGGCGCACCCCGGCGCCACCATCATCGCCGACGTCAAGGCCAGCCAGACCCTGTTCGACGAGATCGCGCGGCTCGGCGGGCAGCCGCTGATGTGGAAGACCGGCCACTCGCTGCTCAAGGCCAAGATGGCCGAGACCGGGGCGCCGCTGGCCGGCGAGATGTCCGGCCACATCTTCTTCGCCGACAATTTCGGCTTCGACGACGCGCTGTACTGCGCGGTGCGCCTGATCGGCCTGGTCAGCCGCAGCGGCGGGCCGCTGTCGGCGCTGCGCGACCGCCTGCCGCCGGTCATGAACACGCCGGAGATCCGCTTCCAGGTGGACGAGGCGCGCAAGTTCGCGGTGATCGGGGAGGTGCGCGATCGCCTGGCCGCCGCCGGGGCGGACGTCTGCGCCATCGACGGCGTGCGCGTGACGACGCCCGACGGCTGGTGGCTGCTGCGCGCCTCCAACACCCAGGACGTCCTGGTCGCCCGCGCCGAGAGCCGGACTGCCGATGGCCTGGGCCGCCTCAAGCGCCACATCGCCGACCAGCTCCACAAGAGCGGCCTGGCCACGCCGGGGTTCGAGGGGGGTTAGGGTTTGGCCGTCCAGCGCCGTGGATCGCAGCCACAGATGAAGTGGACGACGATGCCGTTGGCGTTGAGTGCCGCCTTGTGGTCCAGCCAATCGGAGTCGATCGCGTTGGCCACCGGCTGACCAGTGCGACGGGCGGCCGCCGCGAACTTCCGGTCGGACGGATCGAAGTTTGCGAGCTGCGGATCGGATGGAAAATCAAGGAACTGGTCGGTCAGGGGATCCTTTCGAAGCTCAATGCGTTGGACTCGGCGCGGCGCGCTGTTGAGGACCACCTGAAAGAAACGGTCGCCGACCCCTGGCTGGCCGTCCGCGTTCAGGTGACAGCGGTACTCTTCCTGAATTTCGCCGGCGAGGTCGAGGATGACCTTGCCACGGCCCATCAAGGTTCTCAGGAACTCGATTGCACGCAGGCGGCAGTCAACCGAGGCATGCGTGTGCCGGCCGTTTGCCACAATGGCAACATTCGTGTCGACGACCCGCCGCACTATTCTGCCGCTGACTTGCGCATGCGCTCAAGGCGTGCCTTTTCCGCCGCGAAGGTCTCGCCGAATGCGTCACCCATGAACCTGTCCGGCCAGTTGGCAATCTGCCCGAATGCATCGAGTTCGAGCGGATCCAGCACCGATGCGCCATTTTTCATGCCGCAGAAATACAACTTTATAACGTCAGCGTCAATCGCCTTTTCCGCGACGCGGCGCTGCAGCCTGAGGAGCAGGTGCTCGGAATGGCTTTCCAGGATGACCTGCAGCCGGCGATGGGTCGCCGCATTGATGATCACATCGGCCAGGTTGGCCTGGGCGAGGGGGTGGAGGTGGATTTCCGGCTGCTCCAGCATGACTGTCGAACCTTCCGGTGCAAACTGGAGCAGGGTAATGACTGGCAGGATCTGAGAGACACCGAAGCCCACGTCGGTCAGAAACGTTTCAGCCCCGTTTTTGTCGGTCCGGACGCGGGCCTGCCATCTGTTGGAGCCTGGCGCGATCTCTTCCACACGGAAGTCCTGGATAAGTCCCGTTTCGCGGAGCCAGTAGGCGATCACGTCCTGGAACGGCCGATGTCGAGCCCTGTGCCGGACGTTCCGCGTTTCACCAGCGGCTGTCGCCGCAAGGATTGCATCAATAGCCTTCTCCCCGCGCTGACCCACATCCTGCGGCCGCGACCGCGCCCACAGATAGTCGCGTTGAGGATGTTCGCGTAATGGGCCGAGATAAAAAACGGTATCCAGTTGTTCCTCGTAGGCGGCTTCGAGGTCGGCAAGAAAGGACGCATTCTGGAAGTATGTTCTTGCCTGGTCAGGAAATGCGTACGACTTGACCGGCCCCGGTAGTTGCCAAGGCCGACCCAGAGTCCTCACAAAGAGAAAATTGTCGACTTCCGTGGTTAGCTCGAATGCGCCATCGCCACGAGGTTTCTGCATCAGGGTAAATTTTGCGTCGCCGAGCGCATAGGTCAGTTTTGTACATACAGGTTCGTGATCCCGCGCACAGACCCTGCTCGCAACTCTCAGCCTGTCCGATTGCGCAATTTGGGCCGTTCGGGTGCCGCTCGTGTCTGTGAGGGTCAAGGGCTTGGGCAGCCGGATTCGCAATGACCACGAAATCCGCAGGGCGTCGTCGTGCCTGAAGAGAATGTCCTGGAGCACCCCGAGGCGCACGTAGGGCCCGTTCAACGCCAACGATACGCGGCGGTCGGTGGCGTCCTTGGTCTGCTTCAGGAGAAGCAAGAACTGAAGCAAACTTGTCTTGCCTGAGGAGTTTGTTCCAAAGATACCGGTAATCTCCCCAAACCGGATGTCGGCTTCGGCCCAGCTCTTGAAATTCCTAAACACGAGGCGGTCGATCATGCGTCAACGATGTGCGATGGCGCGGCTCTTGTCATCAGCGAATGCATTGAACGGATCCGCGCCGCTGTCAGCCCCTATTCCGCCGCCACCGTCATGCACGGGTTGCCCGCAGCGGTCAGGTGGGTGCAGGCGGCGGCGGCGGCCTCGGCGCTGAGGCCGGTCAGGCGGGCGCGGAACAGGCGGCCGCTGCCGCTATTGTTGCCGCTGCCGACGGCGACGATCTGCGCCGATGCGTTGCCCAGCAGCTGCGGCAGCCGGGCCGTGGCGCGGCCGATGACCTGCTCGCTAAGTTCGGGGCTCGAATAGGCACCGACCTGGATCGCCCACTCGCCGCCCATGTCGCCGCCCATGTCG
>CAZGMC010000043.1:15270-16738 GCA_964526565.1 uncultured Mycobacteriaceae bacterium | reverse complement strand
TCGCCGCCCATGTCGCCGCCCATGTCGTCGTCCACGTCGCCGCCCGGTTCGTCGCCCGGTTCGTCGCCCGGTTCGTCGCCACCGAAGGAGGTCGGCGTGTAGCGCAGACCGGCCGCCAGGTCGCTGCGGCGGTGCAGCGGCAGCACCGGCGGCAACGGCACTGCCGCCATTGCGGCGGGGCGCATGGCGGCGGGAGCAACCGCGAGCGGCGCGTCGGCGCCGCTGCCGACCGGCACCGCCTCGGCCACCAGCCGGCTCAGTTCGGCCGCCTCGCGCGGTCCCGGCAGCTCCGGCGGGACCACGGTGGACGCCGCGGCAATCCGGATCGGCTCGCCGCGGGCCACCGGGTGGCGTGCCGGCACCGGCGGCTCGAACGGCATGCTGCCGTGGGCGATCAGGTAGCGGCCGCGCTGGCTGGCGAAGGCGCGGTCGAGCAGGTCGGCGACGTGGTCGTTGCGCGAGGCGGCGGTGCGGCCGCCGAGCACGACGCAGATCAGGCGCAACCGGCCGCGCACCGCCGAAGCGGCCAGGTTGAACCCCGAGGCCCGGATGTAGCCGGTCTTGAGCCCGTCCATGCCCGGATACCGGCCGAGCAGCCGGTTGTGGTTGTGATGGCTGGTGCCGCGGTACGTCCAGTGCGTCGTGCTGAAGTAGTGGTAGTACTGCGGATACTGGCGCAGCAGCGCCTGCGCCAGGCGGGCCATGTCGCGCGCCGTGCTGCGCTGGCTGGCATTGGGCAGGCCGGAGGCGTTGCGGAACGTGGTCTGCGCCATGCCCAGCTCGCGCGCCCGCTGGGTCATCAGCCGGGCAAAGCCGCTCTCGCTGCCGGCGATGCCCTCGGCCAGGACCACGGCAATGTCGTTGGCCGACCGGGTAACCAGCGAATAGATCGCGTCCTCGACCCGGATGGTGGCGCCCGGCGGCAGGCCCAGATGGGACGGCGGCTGGCGGGCGGCATGACGCGATACCGTCAGCGGCGTGTCCAGGCGCAGCCGCCCGTCCTCCAGCGCCTCGAATGTCAGGTACAGCGTCATCATCTTGGTCAGCGATGCCGGATAGCGCAGGGCGTCGGCGCTGTCCTCGTACAGGACCTCGCCGCTCACGGCATCAATGACCAGTCCCGCATAGCGGGGATTGGCCTGGGCCGCCTGGGCCAGCGCCAGGACCAGGACCAGGGCCAGGACCAGGGCCAGGGCGGTCCGGCCAAGGATCGTCCGGCCGCATGCGACGACGCGGGACAATCGCAAGAAAGCGGTTCCGTTGTTCATCCCGTGCCTCGTTCGACCATCGACGCAACTCTACGGCAGGTCACCGCGGATTGTCCACAGTCTCGTGACAATGTCTTAAAAAAGGTTTGCAACAGACTGGATTTGCGCCCAGATTCCTCTGCGACCGGCACCTCCCGGAGCGGCAGCGACCGGCACCTCCCGGAGCGGCAGCGACCGGCACCTCCCGGAGCGGCAGCGAC
>CAZGMC010000043.1:0-15170 GCA_964526565.1 uncultured Mycobacteriaceae bacterium | reverse complement strand
GGCAGCGACCGGCACCTCCCGGAGCGGCAGCGACCGGCACCTCCCGGAGCGGCAGTCAGCCCGTGCCGTCGACGCGGACCACTGCCGGCCGGCCGTGCCCGGTGGGGGTCAGCTTGTCGACCCACTGCCTGTCTGGCAGGCGCTCGGCCAGCTCGGTGATGTGCCTGTTCCACCACTGACGCTGTTCGACCATGTCGTCGTACTGGAACTGCGTCTGGCGCCACTGGCGGTCATCGCTGCTGTAGGTCAGCAGGTCGATGGGGAAGCCCACGTCGGTGGAGCTGAACCGGCTCGAGTCGAACGACAGGTAGGCCAGCTTCAGCGCGTCGCGCATGGCCGTCTCGTACGTCAGGGCGCGGTCGAGAATCGGCTTGCCGTAGGCGGTGGTACCGATCGACAGGTAAGGGGTGCGTCGATCCACCTCAATCCAGTTGGCCTCCGGATAGACAAGATAGATGGTTGGCTGGTGGTCCTCGGCCAGCTGGCCGCCGATGATGGCGTGGAGGTTGAACGACAGCCCGCCCTTTTCCAGAGCCTCACGGTCCTCCTCGGCGACCACGCGCAGACATCTGGTGAAGGCGTTGACGGCGTCGAACATCGAATTGAAGCCGCCGCCGCGATCCAGGTCGTGGCCGCGGCGCATGTAGGTCAGGATCTTGTCGCGGATGCTGCGCAGGCCCGAGGTCATCACGATGAACTTCCGGTCGCTGCCGATCATCGTGACCTTCTGAGCGGCGGCCACCTGGCTGCCGCTGGTCACGCGACCGTCGGCCAGCGCGATCAGCCCGTCCCGCGTGCGAATGCCGAGACAATAGGTCATGGCGCCACTCTGTGTCGGAAGAAGCAGATCATGGTCTCATGCCGGCGCGGCGCCCGCAAGAAAGGCCCGCAAGAAAGGGTTGACCGCCGCATCGGCGTTGAAGCCACCGGGGACGGCACCATGACCGGGCAGGTCGGCGGGGCGCCAGGTCCGGTGCCGTCGCCGTCCGGTTATACCCGATCGGGCCGGGCCCAAGCCAATGCCTTGACGGCGGCCGCGGCGACGGGATGTCCGGGACGGCGGCCGCGGCGACAGGATGTCTTGCTGCTGCAACTTGGGCTTCCTTCCGACCCGGCTCATCTCATATCATTCGTGGGCCGGGGATTATGGGCTGAGGGAGCATCGAGCCGTATGAGCGACGTGCACAAGCAGGGCGACGAGGGGACCGGGACCGGCGTCGTCGTCAAGACCAAGCCGAAGACCAAAAAGCCCTCTATGTACAAAGTGCTCATGTTGAACGACGATTACACGCCGATGGAGTTCGTCGTTCACGTTTTGGAACGATTTTTTGGGAAGAATCGCGAAGAGGCAACCAGCATTATGCTGCACGTGCACCGGCGTGGCGTCGGTATCTGCGGAGTGTTCACCTATGAGGTCGCCGAGACCAAGGTGGCCCAGGTCATGGACTTCGCCCGCCGGCACCAGCATCCGCTGCAGTGCATCCTGGAAAAAGCCTGAGGACGGAGGGCCCATCCCCCACGGGCGGGGAGCCGGAGAACAAGGAACCGCACATGCTGTCGCGCAATCTCGAGGAGACCCTGCATCGCGCGCTCGCCTTTGCCAACGAACGGCGCCACGAGTATGCCACGTTGGAGCACCTGCTTCTGGCGCTGTTGGAAGACCAGGACGCCAAGGCGGTGATGCGCGCCTGCGGGATCGATGTGGACCGGCTGCGCCGGGAACTGAGCAATTATCTGGACAACGAGCTGGCCAACCTGGCCACCGGGCGGATCGAGGACGCCAAGCCGACCGCCGGGTTCCAACGCGTCCTGCAACGTGCGGCGATCCACGTGCAATCGTCCGGCCGCGAGGAGGTCACCGGCGCCAACGTGCTCGTGGCGCTATTCTCCGAGCGGGAAAGCCACGCCGTGTACTTCCTGCAGGAGCAGGACATGACGCGGTTCGACGCCGTGAACTACATTTCCCATGGCATTGCCAAGGCCTCCCACCGCGCCGAGCCGCGGCGGGTCGCCGGCACAGATGAGGACGCCAGCGCCGAGAAGATGGTCAGAAAGGGTAGCGAGGCGTTGCAGTCATACTGCGTCAACCTCAACGAGAAGGCCGCGCGTGGCCGCATCGACCCCCTCATCGGCCGGGATTCGGAGATCGAGCGTACGATCCAGATCCTGTGCCGCCGCTCCAAGAACAACCCGCTGTATGTCGGCGATCCGGGCGTCGGCAAGACGGCCATCGCTGAAGGCCTGGCCAAGCGCATCGTCGAGGGACAGGTTCCGGCGGTGCTGGAGACGGCGACGATCTTCGCGCTCGACATGGGCGCGCTGCTTGCCGGCACCCGCTACCGCGGTGATTTCGAGGAGCGGCTCAAGGCGGTCGTCAACGAGCTGGAGAACCTGGACGGGGCCGTCCTGTTCATCGACGAGATCCACACGGTGATCGGGGCCGGCGCCACCTCGGGCGGCGCCATGGACGCCTCCAACCTGCTCAAGCCGGCCCTGGCCAGCGGCAACCTGCGCTGCATCGGCTCGACGACCTACAAGGAATACCGGAACTATTTCGAGAAGGACCGCGCCCTGGTCCGCCGTTTCCAGAAGATCGACATCAACGAGCCGACCCTGGAAGATGCGGTCAAGATCCTGCACGGCCTGAAGCCCTATTACGAACGGCACCATGGCGTCCGCTATACCCTGGACGCGATCCGCTCCGCCGTCGAGCTGTCGGCCCGCTACATCAGCGACCGCAAGCTGCCCGACAAGGCGATCGACGTGATCGACGAGGTCGGGGCAGCGCAGATGCTGCTGCCGCCGTCGCGGCGGAAGAAGACCATCAATGTCCGCGACGTCGAGGGCGTGGTCGCCAAGATCGCCCGCATCCCGCCGAAGTCGGTCAACCGCGACGACAAGTCCATGCTCCGCACCCTGGAGCGCGACCTGAAGACCCTGGTGTTCGGCCAGGACCGGGCCATCGACGCGCTGGCCAACGCCATCAAGCTGGCCCGCGCCGGCCTGCGCGAGATCGACAAGCCGATCGGCAACTACCTGTTCTCGGGCCCGACCGGCGTCGGCAAGACCGAGGTGGCACGGCAGCTCGCCCGCCTGCTCGGCATCGAGCTGATCCGCTTCGACATGTCAGAGTACATGGAGCGACACTCGGTCAGCCGCCTGATCGGCGCGCCGCCGGGCTATGTCGGCTTCGACCAGGGCGGGCTGATGACCGACGCGGTGGACCAGCACCCGCACTGTGTTCTGCTGCTCGACGAGATCGAGAAGGCGCACCCGGACGTCTTCAACATCCTGCTGCAGGTCATGGACTACGGGAAGATGACGGACCACAACGGCAAGACCGTCGACTTCCGCAATGTGATCCTGATCATGACGACCAATGCCGGGGCCGCCGACCTTGCCAAGGCGGCCATCGGCTTCGAGCGCGACGACCGCGAGGGCGACGATACCGAGGCGATCAACCGGCTGTTCACGCCGGAGTTCCGCAACCGCCTGGACGCGACCGTGCCGTTCGCGCAGCTCAGCCTGGAGATCGTCCACCAGATCGTCGACAAGTTCATCATCCAGCTTGAAGAGCAGCTGGCCGAACGGCGCGTCACCATCGAGCTGACCGGCGAGGCCCGCGAGTGGCTGGCCAAGGCCGGCTACGACCGGCTCTATGGCGCGCGTCCGCTGGCCCGCATCATCCAGGAGCACATCAAGAAGCCGCTGGCCAACGAGCTGCTGTTCGGCAAGCTGACCAAGGGCGGTGTGGTCAGGGTGCGGGTCGAGGGCGACAGCCTGGCCTTCGAGTTCCTGCCGATGCGCCAGGCGGAGTCGGCCGAGGAGGAGCCGGCCCTGGTCGAATAGCGGGTCCGCCGCCGGCGCCTCCCTCAGCGGCCTGGGCGTGCGGGCCATCCATGCCGGGTTCGAACGGCGGATCGATTCGATCGTCGAGTTCATTCAGCCCGGTGACCGCACCGCCGCGCGGGCAACGGACGGGTAAGGGTTGACCGGCGATACTGCACCGTCATCAGGCCGGCGGGAGGACTGGCAATGGGCGACCCCAGCTTCGACGTATACCAGCAGCTGCACCGCGAGATCGCCATCTGGCGCGAGGGCAAGGGCGGCGACGCGCCCTATGCCGATATCGTCACGGCGGCGCCCGAGCTGTTCCACCTGCTGACCCGGCTGTGCCTGGACAACGCCGTGGCCGCACCCGACCGCGCCCGGCTGCTCGGCGCCATCATCTATTTCGTGGCGCCCGTCGACCTGGTGCCCGAGCGGCTGGCCGGCGCCGCCGGCTATGTCGACGACGTGGCCCTGGCCGGCTACGTGCTCGAAGGCGTCGCCGACCACGTCGGTGCCGACATCCTCCGCGCCCACTGGTCGGGCAAGGGCGACATCACCGCCCTGATCGTCGACATCCTGGCCCGCGCCGAAGGCATCCTCGGCGCCGACACCTGGCGCCGGATCAGGGCCAAGGCGGACAGCTGGTAAGCCGGCGCTTCGCCGCACGGGCACCACGGGACTCCGTTGAACGGGAACCCCTGGACCATCGCAGGGTTATCCCGGCGCTGACGCACGCGCAAGGGCATGCCACTGCCGCGCGGCACGGCCAGCTCCATCATGCCCCAACATGCCAGCGGCGGGAATCTCATGGCGGATGCTTCGGAACCCACGGTCGGACACCGAGGGGAACGGCGGCCAGAGAACCGAGCGGAGCCGGCGCAATCCGGCCGTTCGTCGCCCCCGGCGAGGATCGCCAACGGGCTGCTGGCGGTGATTGCGGTCGTCGCGGCGATCTGGTTCCTGCGGGTCAGCGCGCCCGTCACCATGCCGCTGGCCTTCGCCGTCTTCCTGGTGGCCCTGTCGTGGCCGATCCGCGAGCGGCTGAACCGGTGGCTGCCGCCGGGCCTCAGCTTCGTTGGCACGCTGCTGGCCATGTTCCTGGTGCTGGCCGTGTTCGTCGGCGGCATCTATTACAGCGTGCGCATGGTCGTCGAACAGGCGCCGGACTACAGCGACGAGTTCCAGACCATCTACGAGTCGATCATGCGGGCGCTCGACCGGCTGGGGGTATCACCGCCGGAGGACGGCTTCAGCCAGATCAGCGGCATGCTGGGCTCGGTGGCGAGCAGCGTGTGGAACGGCCTGGGGCTGTTCCTGTTCATCATTGCACTGGTCATCCTGGCCCTGCCGGCGGTGCCGCGCTTCCAGCACAAGATCGAACGCGGCACGGCTGAAGACGGCGACAAAGGCGTCCTCGGTACGATCCGCACGATCGCCACATCATTTCAAAGCTACATCGCCACCTCTACGCTGACCAGCTTCATCACTGGCGTCCTGACGTGGCTGATCACCTGGGCGGTCGGCCTGGATTTCGCGCTGGTCTGGGGCGTGATCAGCCTGCTGCTCAACTACATTCCGACGATCGGGTCGATCATTGCCGTGGTGCCGCCGGCCCTGTTCGCCCTGGTGCAGTTCGACGGCTACTGGAAGCCGCTGATCGTGCTGGCCGGGCTGGGTGTCATGCAGACGGTCATGGGCAACTACGTCTATCCCATGCTGCAGGGGCGCAGCCTGTCAGTATCGCCGGTGGTGCTGCTGTTTTCCATTGCCTTCTGGGGCTGGGTGTGGGGCGTCCCTGGCGCCCTGCTGGCCGTGCCGCTGACCAGCAGCGTGATCATCGTCTGCAAGCAGTTCCCCCAGACCCGCCTGATCGCCACCCTGCTCGCCGAGGAAGGCGGCGGGAGGAAAAAGACAAGTGTCGACGATTAGGCTGCGCGATCCAACACCGCATACACGTCACCCGACGGTTCGTCCGGTTGCCGGGCCAGCAGCCATTGGCGCATGGCGGTGGCGTCGAGCCAGGCCGGTTCTTCCAGACGCAGGCTCTCGCCCGTCGACCGGTTGAAGCGGTAGTCGCCGCGGGCGGCGAGCAGGTCGACGCACGCGGCCGCCTGATCCTTCGCCGCCGGCAGATATTCGAACGACAGGGCGGGCAGGGCGGCCGTGGTGCCGCGCAGCACCTCCGGCTCGAAGCCCTCGACGTCGATCTTGCAGAAGGCCGGCATGCCGAACTCGGCGATCAGGGCGTCGAGGGTGACCACCTCGACCTCGAGCGCCTCGTCCCAGGTGACGCCGGCGAAGCCGCGGGTCGGCGCCACCGCCGCCATCCAGTCGGCGGACATCGAGGTGACCGTCGGCGTGCGCCGGCTGACCCGCAAGGCCAACCGGCCGGGCGCGGCGCCGGCCGCCGCCTCGCGCACCGTCACCGCCGGGTTGTTGCGGAACAGCCAACGCAGGAAGCGCACGAAGTCCGGCTGCGGCTCCAGCGCCACCACCCGCGCACCCAGCCGCGACCAGCAGCGGCTGCGGTTGCCGACATGGGCACCGATGTCGAAGCACAGGTCGCCCGGCCGGATGAACAGGCCGTAGAGCCGGCCCGCACGCCGCCCCCGGCCCGGCACGCCGTAGTACATGCGCAGCGACCGGGCGATGCCCCGCCAGCGTGCCAGCCGTACGCCCAGCCCTGTCATCGTCCCTGCTGCCGGATCGCCTCGAGCTCGATGATGATGTCGACCGCGTCCTCGACCCAGCCATTGTCGACCGCGTAGGTCATGCCGAAGTCGCTGCGCCGGATCGTCGTCCGGGCCGAGATGCCGATCACGAAATTGTCACCGAAGGGATAGGGGCCGCTCTTGTTCCAGGTCACGTCCAGCGTCACCGGGCGGGTCACGCCGCGCAGGGTCAGGTCGCCGGTGACGCGGCCGGTGCGCTCGCCGGTCGGCTCGGCGCCGGTGCCGACGAAGGTGATCTCGGGATGGCTGCCGGCGTCGAGAAAATCCGTGCCGCGCAGGTGTTCGTCGCGGTCGTCATGGTTGGTGAACACGCTGACGGCGGGAATGCTGACGCGCAGGTCCGACAGCGTGTGCGCCTCGGGATCGAAGGTGAACGAGCCCTCGCCCTCCAGGAACAGGCCGAGCACCTCGGCATAGCCGATGTGGCCAACCAGGAAACCGATGCTCAGGTGCTCCGGGTCGATGCGGTAGCGCTCGGGCGCCGCCGCCGCACCGGCCGGGCCCAGCATCAGCCCGATGACGGCGACGGCGAGTGCGACGAGCCGGCGGATGCCGTGGGCCATGACGACGCTCCTTCCTTGGGTTGACCGCGGCTGCGGCGCTGACGGTACAGCCACCGGATATCTCCTGCGAACGACAAGAGCAGCAGCGTCAATGCCGCGGCGGCAACGCTGCTTGCCGCAGCCGGCGGCACGACCGGCGCCAGCGCCACGGCCAGGGCGATGCCCTGGATCACGCACACCACCTTGCGGCGCCGGCTGTCGGGCAGGTCGGCGCGCAGCCACGGGCACGCCCGTCCGGCGGCAGCGAAGGCGGGGCGGGCCAGACCGATGCCCAGCACCCAGGGCCCGGCCTTGCCGGCCTGCGCCACCAGCAGCGACAGCACGAGCAGCAGCAGCGCGTCGACCTCCATGTCGAATCGGGCACCGAAGCGCGACGTTTGTCCGTACCGCCGCGCCAGGAAACCATCGACGCCATCCAGCACCAGCGCCGCCACCGCCACAACGACCACCGCCCAGGCCGGGCCCGGCCCCGCCAGCGGGCTGAATGTCAGACCGGCCAGCAGGCTCGCCATCATGGCGCGCAGCAGCGTCACGGTGTTCGCCGCCCCGAACCGCACCCGTGATGCATCGCGGCCCAGGCCGGCGATCACGCCCAGCCCGACGACGGCGAAGCAGGCGACAGCACCGGCCGCCTGATAGGTCATGCTGCCGGCCGCCGACTGGATGGCGAGTGCCGTGGCCGCCAGGGCCGTCCCGCAACCCGCCAGCAGGGCGATGACCGGAAACGCCACCATATGGATCCGGCCTGCCGTCATGGCGCCGCTGCCGCTGCTCCGGCGTCCGCCGCCGCTACCCAGCCGACGCTGCGCAGGTGCTCGCCGAACCGCCCGGTCAGGGCCTCGAGCAGCCGCGCGCCCTTCCCGGCCGAGGCGCGGCCGGGCCGGCCGATGACGCCGCTGCGGGTCAGCCCGGCCATGCCGACGGCGTGGAGCAGGTCGCGCGCGTCGTTGACCTCGTCGGGCGCGCCCGGAGTCACCGCCGCGGGGCAGGCGTGGAGCAGGATCGATGTCTCGATCTCGCCGCCGTGCATGTCGGTCTCGGGCGCGGTCTCGATGCCCGCGGCGGCCGCGGCGGCGGCCCAGTCGCCGGCCGTCGGCAGCACCAGCAGGCGCGGGTCCGCCACGTTCAGCTCCTGCGCCAGGTTGGCCAGCACATGGTTGCCGCCGTGGGCGTTGACCGCCACCAGCCGGTCCAGGCCGGAGCCGGCCAGCGACGCGTGCACGTCACGCACCATCGCGTACAGCGTCGGCGCCGAGATCGACACCGTGCCGGCGAACCCCGCGTGCTCGTGGGAGCAGGAGATGGTCACTGGCGACAGCAGCAGCGCCCCGTGCGCCTCGGCCAGCCGCGCGGCCAGCTCGGCGGCGATCAGCGTGTCCGTGGTCAGCGGCAGGCCGGGGCCGTGCTGCTCGAAGGCGCCGATGGGCAGCACGGCGAACGGCGGGCGGCTGGCGGCGATCGACGCTGATGAGGCGAGGCTGGTGCGGATCATGAGGCGGCGGAAGCTGATGGGGGCAGTTTCACGCGATGGCTGCCGTGGTGCTGACCGGGTTCGGGAGCACGGCAGCGCTGCATGCAATCAATGGCGGCGAGTGTAACAATATTCGGGTTCTGCATAGTGGCTTCACCACCGCTTCATATATAACGCGATGCCGCGTGGGGGAGACCGCTGTGGCGGCATCATGAAATTGCCGGAGTTCCGGAGCTTGAGCTTGAGGCGGCCAAGGCACTGTCCGTGCCGCCGTCCGTGCGCGGGGCCCTGCCCCGCGTCAGGGATTTTCCCCGATGGCCCGTTGCTGCATGGGCGACGTGGCACCCGTTTGTACCGGATCGCAATGAAACGCAGAACCTTCGTGACTGCCGCCGCCGCTCTGACCGGTTTATCCCTGGCTCCACCGGCACTGCGCGCCGCCTCCGTCGCCACGGAGGGCACCCCGTTCAGCGAGGCCTGGCTGCGCGACCGGGCGCGCGAGCTGGCGGCTTCGCCCTACCGGCCGCCGCAGCCGCCGCTGCCGGAGGTGCTGGCCGAGCTGACCTACGACCAGCACCGCGACATCCGCTTCGATCCGGACCAGGCGCTGTGGCGCGATGCCGGACTGCCGTTCCATGCCCAGTTCTTCCACACGGGCTGGCTGTTCCAGACGCCCGTGCACATCTTCGAGGTCCAGGACGGCATGGCCCGCGAGGTGCTGTACCTGGCGGAGCTGTTCGACTACGGCCGCAACGAGCTGCCGCCGCTGCGGGAGGACCTGGGCTTCGCCGGCTTCCGTCTGCACCATCCGCTGAACCGGCAGGACTATTTCGACGAGCTGGCCGTCTTTCTCGGCGCCAGCTATTTCCGCGCGCTCGGCCGCGGCCATCGCTATGGTTTGTCGGCGCGTGGCCTGGCCGTCAACACGGCGACCCGGCAGGGCGAGGAATTCCCGGCCTTCACCGCGTTCTGGATCAAGCGGCCGGCGCCGGATGCCGACCGGGTGGTCGTGTACGCCCTGCTCGACAGCCCCAGCGTCGCCGGCGCGTACACCTTCACCATCGTTCCGGGCGACACCACGGTGCTGGAGGTGTCGGCGGTGCTGTACCCGCGCGCCGCCATGGAGCGGCTGGGCCTGGCGCCGCTGACCAGCATGTACCTGTTCGGCCCGAACGACCGCCTCGGCGCCGACGATTTCCGCCCGCGCGTCCACGACTCCGACGGCCTGGCCCTGTGGACCGGGGCCGGCGAGTGGATCTGGCGGCCGCTGGTCAACCCCGAGAGCCTGCGCATCAGCTCGTTCCTGGACGAGAACCCGCGCGGCTTCGGCCTGATGCAGCGCGAGCGCGACTTCGGTGCCTATCAGGACCTGGAGGCCCGCTCCGAGCTGCGCCCGAGCGCCTGGGTCGAACCGCAGGGCGACTGGGGCCCCGGTCGCGTGCAGCTCGTCGAGATCCCGACCGACGAGGAGATCCACGACAATATCGTGGCCTATTGGGTGCCCGACGAGCCGGTGGAACCGGGCGGCGAGCTGGCCTTCGCCTATCGCCTGCACTGGTGCAGTGCCGCGCCCGAGTCGCCGGCGGGCGGCACGGTGACCGGCACCTCGGTCGGCACCGGCCATGTCGCCGGCAGCCGCAAGTTCGTCGTCGACTTCGCCGGCGGCCCGCTCGACGATCTGGCGCCGGATGCGCCGGTCGAGCCGGTCATCACCGTATGGCACGGCGAGGTGCACAACCCCGTCGCAGTGCACAACGACGCCGTCGGTGGCTGGCGCATGTTCTTCGACCTGACACCGGAGTCCCACCGTCCCGTCGAGATGCGCGCCTTCCTGCGCCTCGACGAGACGGCGCTGACCGAAACCTGGAGCTATCAGTGGACATCCTGAGCCCGCCTCCCGTCGACCAGACCGGCACCGGCGGTGCGGCCGAGCCCGCGCTGCTGCGCTTCTTTTCCGGCCTCGGCTGCGATGAGGCGGAGGGCCGACGGCTGGCCGCGGTCGTGCTCGCCGACCCGGCGGTGCCGCGGGACGAGCCGGCCGCCGCCGTGGCCCATGCGGATGCGCGGGTGCGCGCCTGGTTCGCTGCGCTGCTGGGCCGTGCCGCCGGTCCGGCCACCGTCAGCGGGGCGCGCGCCGCCTTCCTGATGCAGGGCGGTGCCGGCCACTGGCCGGGGGCCCTGCTGGAGTCGCCGCCGCCGGACCTGATCGCGGTGCTGCAGGACAGTCGCCTGCAGGGCGTGCCGCCGGCGGTGCCGGGCGCCATGCTCGACCAGTCGCTGGAGCCGGTGTGGAGCCGTGGGCGGACGCGCGTCCGTCTGGCCCGCCGCGGTCCGCAGGACTGAGCCTTCGGTAGCGGAGCGGCAGCATGGGCACGTCCTGGCAGGCGCTCGGCCGGCGGGCCGGGATCTTCGGCGCGACGGGCGCCTCGACCGCCATCGCCACGGTGGAACTCCACGAGGTCCTGCGCGTCAGCGGCCTGACCTGGGTCGAGGTCGGGTTGATCGCGTTGTTCGCTGTCAACTTCGTCTGGGTGGCGCTGTCGTTCTGGGCGTCGCTGGCCGGGTTCTTCGTGCTGACCTGGCGCCTTGGTCCGCCCGCCGGCCTGGTCCGGGCGGCGCCGGACGCACGCCTGACGGGGCGGACGGCGATCCTGGTCCCCGTCTACAACGAGGACCCGGCGCACGTGTACGCCAACCTGGAGGCCGTCTACCGCTCCCTGGCGGCGACCGGGCAGCTCGACGCCTTCGACGTCTTCATCCTCAGCGACACCACCGACCCGGACGTGTGGGTCGCCGAGGAAATCGGCTGGGCGGCGCTGTGCCGGCGGGTCGGCGGCCAGGGAAGAATCTTCTACAGAAAGCGGCGGCGCAACACCGGGCGCAAGGCCGGCAACGTCGCCGACTTCTGCCGCCGCTGGGGGCGCCGCTACGAGACCATGGTGGTGCTCGACGCCGACAGCGTCATGGACGGGCGGACGCTGGTGACCATGGCGCGGCTGATGGCGGTGAACCCGGACGTGGGCCTGATCCAGTCGCCGCCGGTGATCATCGGCCGGCACACCCTGTTCGCCCGCCTGCACCAGTTCGCCAGCCGCCTGTACGGCCCGGTGTTCGCCGCGGGCCAGGCGTTCTGGCAGCTCGGCGACGGCAACTTCTGGGGCCACAACGCCATCATCCGCACGCGCGCCTTCATGGACGCCTGCGGCCTGCCCGAGCTGCCGGGCTGGGCGCCGTTCGGCGGCCACATCCTCAGCCACGACTTCGTCGAGGCGGCCCTGCTGCGCCGCGCCGGCTGGCGCGTGTGGCTGCTGCCCGAGCTGGGCGGCAGCTACGAGGAGACGCCGCCGACGATGCTCGATTTCGCCAAGCGCGACCGGCGCTGGTGCCAGGGCAACCTGCAGCACCTGCGCGTGCTGGTGGCGCGGGGCCTGCACCCGATCAGCCGCTTGCACCTGGCGATGGGCATCATGTCGTACCTTTCGTCGCCGCTGTGGCTGGTGTTCCTGACCTGCGGCCTGCTGATGGCGGTGCACGCCCAGGTCTTCGCGCCACCCTATTTCCCGGACCACGAGACGCTGTTCCCGGTCTGGCCGACGCTCGATACGGCGCGGGCCGGGGCGCTGTTCGCGGTGACCATGGGCATGCTGGCCGTGCCCAAGCTGCTCGGCTTGGCGCTGGTCCTGGGCGATCGCGGGTCTGCCGCCGGCTTCGGCGGCCGGACGCGGGCCGGCCTGTCCATGGTGCTGGAGATGCTGTTCTCGGCGCTGATGGCGCCGGTGATGATGCTGTTCCACAGCCGCTTCGTCGTCGACATCCTGCGCGGCCGTGACGCCGGCTGGACGAAGCAGCGCCGCGACGACGGGCATGTGACGCTGGGCGAGGCGGCGGCGCGCCACGCCGGCCACACGCTGTTCGGCCTGGCGCTGGGCGCGACGGCCTGGGCCGTGTCGCCGGTGTTGTTCTGGTGGCTGTTGCCGCTGGTGTTCGGGCTGCTGCTGGCCATCCCGCTCAACCTGCTGTCGGCGCGGCGCGGCGCCGGCGCCTCGGCGCGCCACCGGCGCCTGTTCGTGATCCCGGAGGAGGCCGACCGGCCACCGGTCCTGCACCGGGCGGAAACCCTGGCCGAGATCTACCGGTCGCTGGTGCCGGCCGGCGCTGACGGGCTGAGCCTGGTCGTCTCCGACCCGCTGGCGCACGCCGTGCACCTCAGCCTGCTGCCGGCCCACAGCGATGCCGGAGCCGGGGACCCGGACATGCTGCACTCGGCCCGCGACAAGCTGGCCGTTGCCGCGGCGGCGCACGAGCCCGCCGGCCTGTCGTCTGCGGAGAAGACTGCCGTCCTGTTCGACGCCGACCTGCTCGCCGACCTGCACCACGCCCGCCTGGCCGCCGCGGCGTGAGAAGGACGGCAGGCGGCGACCGCTGTCCTGCGGCAATCGCCGTGCAACCTCGGTGCAACCGGCTTGTTGCGCAGCAAGTCATTGTGATAATTGGTCGTTCTGGATCGTGCAACGCTTGCACCGGGGACGGCGGTGTTGCAGGCGGGGCGGGCTCGCCGCCGCCCTCTGCTGCCGTCTGCGCCCGTCGTCCCGCCCGCACCTTCATCATCCGTCGCGTTCCTTCCCGCCGAACTTTGCAGGATTGTAGTCCTAGCATGCGTCGCTGCCGGACACAAGCGCCAGAGGACCACGTTCCGCGTGTCTGGAAGCCCCGGGCGTGCGAGAAATTGGTGATGCCAGCGGCCCTTCCTTATGACCGGACGACGGCAACGGCTGGTGCCAAGCGGGCATGCATGGTACAGGTCGACCGCTTCGGTATGTGAAATGCTCTTCGGTATTCTGCAAAATATATACACCAGAAAGGCCGTCATCGCGAGCAAAGCGTGGCGATCCAGGTCCGACGCCGCCAGTTCAGCAAGTCGCCGATTGCGCTTGCGGCACCACTGGATCGCCACGCTTTGCTCGCTATGACGGATGGGATCTTGCCAGGAATGGTGCAGATGTCATCAGTATTTGTCGGCTTCACCATCACCGGGCGTTTTTTATTTAACGGGACAGGCAGTTGCCAGCAGCGGAGGGCGCCACGCTCGACCGCAAAGGGCGGTAGCACACGGGTCAACCGTCTTGAAAAGCACGAAAAGGGATGACAGGGGCGGTACGCCTGCTCAACGCCTGCTCAACGCCTGCCCGTGCGCAGCTTGACCAGCGGGAAGTACACTCCGTATGGCAGGCAGCGCAGCCATTTGAGCATGTAGACGAAGCGGCCGGGGAAGGCGATCTCGAACCGGTCGCTGCGCAGGCCGCGGACGATGCGTTCGGCGGCGTCATCGACCTCGATCAGGAACGGCATGGGGAACTCGTTCTTGTCGGTCAGTGGCGTCTTGACGAAGCCGGGGTTGATCACCTGCACCTTGAGCCCGAGCCGGTCGAAGTCGAACTTGAATCCTTCACAAAGGTTGATCAGCGCCGCCTTGGTCGACCCGTAGGCCAGCGACATCGGCAGCCCGCGGTAGCCGGCCACCGAGGAGATGATCGCCAGGTGTCCGCGCCTGCGCGCCCGCCAGTGCGGCAGCAGTGCCTCCACCGAGTGCACGGCGCCCATCAGGTTGACCTCGACCATCTTGCGGAAGCCTTCGGCGCTGAAGTCCTCCACCGTCTCCGGCGTGAACGTGCCGGCGCTGAGCACGGCCAGGGCAATCGGGCCGTGCGCCGCCTCGATGGCGGCGACGGTGGCATGGACCTGATCGCGGTCGGTCACGTCGCAGGGCTGGGCGATGATGCGTCCGCCGCTGCCGCGGGCCATGTCTTCGAGGACGTCGACACTGCGCGCACTGGCGACGACGCGCCAGGCGTCCCGCGCCAGGCGCAGGGCCGCGGCCCGGCCGATGCCGGAACTGGCGCCGGTGATCCAGGCGCAGCCGTCGTCGGGGGTTGTCATGGCTCGGTCTCCCTTGGCCGGCGCAGCGGTCAGGCCGCCTGCTTTCGGCCGCAGACGCGATCAAGGAACCGCCGGGCGTCGCGCCGGATCGCTTCGACGTGGTCCGGCTTCATGCGGTCCAGGCTGCGGTACATGACTGCCATGCGCGGGTTGCCGGCCAGCATCTCGCGGTTCTCGATCAGGAAGTTCCAGTAAAGATAGTTGAACGGACAGGCCTTCGGTCCGGTCTTCTGCTTCACGGAGTAGGCGCAGTGGCCACAGTAGTCCGACATGCGGCTGATGTAGTTGCCGCTGGCGGCGTACGGCTTCGACGCCATCAGGCCGCCGTCGGCAAAGATGGCCATGCCCTGAGTGTTGGGTCGGGTCACCCAGTCACAGGCGTCGGCGTACACGATCAGGTACCAGTCGTTGACCTCTTCGGGGGCAACGCCGGCCAGCAGGGCAAAGTTCCCGGTGACCATGAGCCGCTGGATGTGGTGGGCGTAGGCCTCGCGCTTGGTCTGGCCGATGCACTGGGCCATGCAGTTCATGTCGGTGTCGCCGGTCCAGTAGAAGTCCGGCAGCGGCCGGACCGCGTTCAGAGCGTTGCGGTCGGCGTATTCGGGCATGTGCTGCCAGTAGATGCCGCGCACATAC
>CAZGMC010000042.1:0-33385 GCA_964526565.1 uncultured Mycobacteriaceae bacterium | reverse complement strand
GGCTCATAACCTGAAGGTCGGAGGTTCAAATCCTCCCCCCGCAACCAAATTAGCCCCCCACCAACACCTCACACCCTCATACCACACCCCAACATCTCTCCCGCCGGGTCGCACACGCTGACAGTCCAGCATGGTGCGCCGGGCGCGCCGGTGGTGGCGATCCCCGGCATGCGCGTTTACGGGATCCAGGACGCCGGCATCCGATCGACGTTCGACATGGTCAGCCAGGAGCGGCTGCTGCGATTCCTGGAGCACCGGCGCGGCGACCCAGGCATCCACCGCCAGATCGCGTGCGGCCGGCAGACGGCGCGCCGCCGCGCCCAGGGCAGGCCAGGCAAGGGGCAGACTTTCAATCTCCCGGGCTTCATCCTGGTCTGCGGGCGGACGCGCCGGGGCAAGGCCCGGCTCCAACGGTGATCCCGCCGCGGGCGCATGTGGGCCAGGCTCAAGGAGACCAAGGAGGCCCTGTGGCGACCTCGTGGCGGCCCAGCGGCGGCGCAGTCAGAAGACCCCGATGAGCCGGACCCGGATGGCCCAGAGTCGGATGGCCCGGTCTCGAATCGCCCGGTCTCGAATCGCCCGGTCTCGAGTCGCCTGGCCTCGAGTCGGCTGTCTGGCCGGCGTCTGGCTGCCCAGGCCCCACATGCGTCATCCCTGGCCGCATCAACGCTTTCCCGTCAGCCAGCCGAGGTGTGAGCCGTGTGCGGGCAGGCCGCACGGACGGTGCTGTGCAGGTGGCGCGGCGTAATGCGCGTCACTGCGGCAATCGGGAACTCGTTTGCCGGGGCGGATCTGGCCTGCCTGCGCGGCGGGCGGCTGGTGTTTGCGGCGCTGCCGTTCCGGCTGGAGGGCGGCGGCGCGCTGGTGGTGACCGGGCCGAACGGCAGCGGCAAGTCCAGCCTGCTGCGGCTGATGGCCGGGCTGATCCGGCCGTTCGCCGGCAGCCTGCTGTGGGACGGTGCGGATGTCGCCGACGATCCCGATGCCCATCGCCGCCGCGTCGGCTATGTCGGCCACCTGGATGCGGTCAAGCCGGCGCTGCCGGCGCTGGCCAACATTGCCTTCTGGGCGGGCCTGGCCGACGCGGGCACCGACGCGGGCACCGCTGCGGAGCGTGCCTGCGCGGCACTGGATGCGTTCGGCCTGGCGGCGCTGGCCGACGTGCCGGGGCGCTACCTGTCGGCGGGGCAGCGGCGGCGGCTGGCGCTGGCCCGGCTCGTCGCCATGCCGCGGACGCTGTGGCTGCTCGACGAGCCGACCGTGGCGCTGGACCGCGACGGCATCGCCCGGCTGGAACAGGCCATTGCCGGCCACCGCGCCGGCGGCGGGCTGGTCGTGGCGGCAACCCACGCCCCGCTCACCCTGCCCGGCGCCGCGGCGCTCGATCTTGCCGCGTATGCCCTGGACGCACCGGAGCCCTGGCTGCCGAACCCCTGGCCGCCAGACCCCTAGCGGCCGACCCCTGGCCGCCAGACCCCTAGCGGCCGACCCCTGGCCGCCGAACCCCTGGCCGCCGAACCCCTGGACGCGGGCACCTGGCCGCCGGAACCCCTGCCGCCGGCGCCGCATTTACATCATGGCCGCAGGACGGCAATGCCGCGCTGGCCGCCCCATCCGCCCATCCGCTCGCCCGAGGGGGCGCCCCATGCAGACCCTTGAGCTTCGCCTGTTCGCCCTGAACGCCACGCGCGCCTTCGGCGAGCGCATTGCCCGGCACCTGGGCGTGCCGCTGGCCGCGCACGAGGAGCGCGACTTCGAGGACGGCGAGCACAAGGCGCGCCCGTTGACCGGGGTGCGCCGTCGTGACGTCTACGTCGTCCAGTCACTGCACGGCGACGCCGACATGACCGTCAACGACAAGCTGCTGCGGCTGCTGTTCTTCATCGGCGCGCTGAAGGAGTCGGCCGCGGCCTCGGTCACCGCGGTGGTGCCGTACCTGTGCTATGCGCGCAAGGACCGCCGCACCCAGCCGCGCGACCCGGTGACGACGCGCTACGTCGCCCAGCTGTTCGAGGCGGTCGGCGTGGACCGGGTGCTGGCCCTCGACGTGCACAACCTGGCCGCCTTCGACAATGCCTTCCGCTGCGGCGCCGACCGGCTGACCGCGCACGGCCTGTTCGCCCGTCACTTCGCCGCCACCCTGCGCGGGTGCAAGCCGCTGATCATGTCGCCCGACGTTGGCGGCGTCAAGCGCGCCGAGACCTTCCGGGAGATCCTGCAGGACGCCCTCAGCGCCGCCGTGCCCGCGGCGTTCATGGAGAAGCAGCGCAGCGGCGGCAAGGTCTCCGGCGAGGCGCTGGTCGGCGATGTGGCCGGCCGCGACGTCATCCTGCTCGACGACCTGATCGCCACCGGCGGCACCCTGCGCCGCGCCGCCCACGCGGCCCGTGACCAGGGGGCGGAGCGCATCTTCGCCGCCGCCACCCACGGCGTGTTCAGCCCCGGCGCCGGCGAGGTGCTGGGCGACCCGATCTTCGAACAGGTGGTGGTGACCGACACGGTGCCGGTCGCGGGCCGCCTGGACGCGGCCGTGAGCCGCGACAAGCTGGTCGTGCTGGAGGCCGCGCCGCTGTTCGCCGCCGCCGTCGAACGGCTGCACACGGGCGGGTCGCTCAACGACCTGGTTGCAGGATCGGCGCGGCCGCGGTGATCGGGTCCGTCAGATGCAGCGGCCGCCGTCGACGTCCAGGCAGACGCCGGTGACGAACGAGGCCTCGTCGGACGCCAGATAGAGCGCCGCATTGGCCACGTCGGACGGCTTTGCGAGCCGGTTCAGGGGGATGGTGCGCAGGATCTCCTGGCGCTTCTCCGCGGTGTCCTCGCCGCTGACGAAGGCGCGCAGGATGCCGGTCTCGCCGAGCACCGGGTTGATCGCGTTGACGCGGATCTTCAGCGCCGCCAGTTCCACCGCCATCGACCGGGTGGCGGTCACCACCGCCCCCTTGGAGGCGTTGTACCAGGTCAGCCCGGCGCGCGGCCGTTCCGCCGCCGTCGAGGCAATGTTGAGGATGGTGCCGGCGCCGCGCTGCTGGAAGACGGGCACGACATGGCGCACCACCAGGAAGATCGACTTCACGTTGACGGCGAACAGGCGATCGAACTCCTCTTCCGTCACCGCCAGCAGCGACTTGCTGGGATGGGCGATGCCGGCGTTGTTGACCAGGATGTCCAGGCCGCCAAAGTGCTCAACCGCCGTCTCGATCATGCGCCGCGAGTCGACGTCGCGACCGACATCGGTCTCCACGAACCGCGCATGGTTTGGATTGGGCCCGTTCATCTCGTCGACGACGCGCCGGCCGCGGTCGGCATCGATGTCGGCGACGATCACCTTGGCCCCTTCCCGGACGAAGGCACGGGCAATGCCCTCACCGAAACCGGCACCGGCGCCGGTGACCACAGCGATCTTGTTGCGCAGTCGAAGATTCAGTCCCATCGAGTGATCCTTCCGCAGGCATATAGCGTATTGGATGTGGGCCTGCCGACTGTTGCCGTTTTCCAATACAGACCGGCACACCCTTTCGACCGGAGGCCGGCTGAATCGACATGGGCGGCATGCACGTCCTTTCCCAGGTCCTTCGATGCCTTATTGTAGCCAACGTCGTGGCGCTGATGCGGTACGTCACGTCCGGCGACCAACGTGAGGGAGCGAGCGTTGCAGACTGCAAACGAGGATCGCACGACCTTCCATTTCGCACCGGATGCGTCAGCCGTAAATTGCAGACAGCCGATCTTTCCGCTAAGACTCGAGGCCGGCACGAAGACAAAGCCGGTTTCGATGGAAACTCTGCAGGATGCCCGCATCCTTCTTGTCGAGGATACTCCCTCGCTGGCGCGGGTCTACATCCAGTATTTGAAAAAGGCCTCGTTCGGCGCTGAGCATGTCGAGACCGGCAGCGCGGCGATGGAGGTGGTGAAGCGGCGCCAGCCGCCGCTGGTCCTGTTGGACCTGAACCTGCCGGACATGAACGGCATGGATATCCTGCGCTTCATCGAGACCCAGCAGTTGCCCGTCGCCGTCGTCGTCATCACCGCGCACGGCTCGATCAACGTCGCCGTCGAGGCCATGCAGCACGGCGCCTATGACTTCCTGGTCAAGCCGTTCAACGCCGACCGGCTGATCGTCACGTGCAAGAACGCATTGGAACGCATGCAGCTGGCCCGCATCGTCGAGACCTACCGCGACGACCTGGCACGCGACCGCTATTACGGGTTCATCGGGTCGTCGCTGGCCATGCAGGCGGTCTACCGCATCATTGACAGCGCCGCCGCCTCCAAGGCCACTGCCTTCATCACCGGCGAGAGCGGCACCGGCAAGGAGGTGTGCGCCGAGGCCATCCACCGGCGCAGCCCGCGGCGCGACAAGCCCTTCGTGGCCATCAACTGCGGCGCCATCCCCAAGGACCTGATGGAGTCGGAGCTGTTCGGCCACGTCCGCGGCGCCTTCACCGGCGCCGTCGCCGAGCGCGACGGCGCCGCCTCGCGGGCCGACGGCGGCACCCTGTTCCTCGACGAGATCTGCGAGATGGAGCCGGGGCTGCAGACCAAGCTGCTGCGCTTCATCCAGACCGGCACCTTCATGAAGGTCGGTGGCGCGAAGCTGGAAAAGGTGGACATCCGCATTCTGTGCGCCACGAACCGCGACCCGCTGGTCGAGGTGGAGGAGGGCCGCTTCCGCGAGGATCTGTACTACCGACTGCACGTCATCCCGGTCCATCTGCCACCCTTGCGCGAGCGCGAGGAGGACCCGGTCGAGATCGCCCGCCATTTCCTGATCGAGTACGCGCGGGAGGAAGGCCGCCGCTTCCACCGCATCGACGACGCAGCGGCGGCAATCATCCGGTCGTACGCGTGGCCCGGCAACGTGCGCCAGCTGCAGAACGTCATCCGGCAGATCGTCGTGTTCCACGACGCCGAAGTGGTCACGCCCGAGATGCTGCCGCCGCCGCTGGGGCGGCCGGCAGCGGGCACGGTCCCCGCCAACATGGAGACGCCGCCCGCCGGCGGGGCGGCGGCGCGCCGGCCCGGCAGCGCCACGGCGGTGTCGACGGAAGACGCCCGCCAGGCCGTGAAGCCGCTCTGGCTGGTTGAAAAGGAGACCATCGAGGAGGCCATTGCCGCCTGCGACGGCAACATCCCGCGTGCCGCGGCGCTGCTGGAAATCTCGGCCTCGACAATCTACCGCAAGAAGCTGGCCTGGGAGGCCGCCGGCAGGAGCTGACCGGCAGGAGCTGACCGGCAGGAGCTGACCGGCGGGACGGCGTTGCGCGACGGCAACGGCGGTGCGCAAATGTCTGCCCAAATCTCTGTCTCTGCTTGAAGATTGCCTGATAAGTTGCTGAAATACCGTCAGCATGAGCCAGGATCATGGAACTGCCTTTGGTCGTGCCAACCATGATACAAGGCAGTTGATTCGCGGCCGTATCAGGGGACTGCCATCCATGAAAAAAATAGCAAGCCTTCTGGCTGCGGCGGCCGTGCTGGCCGCCTGCCAGACCGACGGCACCACCACGGAGTCCGTCAGCACCACCCGCGCGCCCGCCAGCGGCGACGCACTGCTACCTCAGCCCGCCTCGTTCAACCCGGCCATCAATGGCAGCGCCTGTGTCACCGACGAAGAGATCTCGGCAGAGCAGATGATCCAGCTCCACACCACCATGATGGTGACCGGGCTGACCTGCCACGGCGCCTTCCGCGACCCGGACCTGTTCAACCAGTACCAGGACTTCACGGTTGCCCACAGCAACCGGATCATCGAGTCGCAGGGCGCGCTGGAGCGCTATATGGGCCGGACCATGAGCGGCAACCGGGCGCGGCTGTTCGATACCTACCGCACCCGCATGGCCAACCACGAGGCGCAGCTCGTCATGGGCATGTCGGCGACGCAGTACTGCCGCCAGCAGTATGACCGGTTCTATGCGATCGCCGGCTTCTCCCCGGCGCAGCTTGAAGACTATCTGGACCGGGCGGTGGACCGCTATCGCGACCGCTACTCGGCGTGCGGGAGCAGCGCGACCTGAGGTCCGCCGCTATCGCGCAAAGACCTGGCGCATGTCCTGGAAGCTCTTGAATTCCAAGGCATTGCTGCCAGGGTCGCGAACGAACAGGGTGGCCTGTTCACCCTCCGCCCGCCAGGGCGCGGTGACGCAGCAGGTGGTCGGCCAGCACGCAGGCCATCATCGCCTCGCCCACCGGCACGGCGCGGATGCCGACACAAGGGTCGTGCCGGCCCCTGGTGACGATCTCGGTGTCGTTGCCGTCGGTATCGATCGTGCGCCGCGGCGTCAGGATGGAGCTGGTCGGCTTGACGGCGAAGCGTACCACCACGTCCTGACCGGTCGAGATGCCGCCCAGGATGCCGCCGGCCCGGTTCGACAGGAACACCGGCTGCCCGTCCGCACCGCGCCGCATCTCGTCGGCATTGTCCTCGCCGCTGAGCGCCGCGGCGGCGAACCCGGCGCCGATCTCCACGCCCTTGACGGCGTTGATCGTCATCATGGCGCGGGCCAGGTCGCCGTCCAGGCGGTCATAGACCGGCTCGCCAAGCCCCGCCGGCACGCCCGCGGCCACCACTTCGACCACCGCACCGGCGCTGGAGCCGGCCTTGCGCACCTTGTCCAGATGGTCGGCCCAGCACGCCGCCGCTGCGGCGTCCGGACAGAAGAACGGGTTGCGGCCGACCTCGTCCCAGTCCCAGCGGTCGCGGTCGATGGCGTGCGGTCCGACCTGCACCAGGGCGCCGCGGATCGTCACGGCCCCGCCCAGCACCCGCCGCGCCACCGCCCCGGCGGCGACGCGGCAGGCGGTCTCCCGCGCCGAGGCGCGGCCGCCGCCGCGATGATCGCGGATGCCATACTTGCGCCAGTAGGTGTAATCGGCATGACCGGGTCGGAACCTGCCGGCAATGTCGCCATAGTCCCTGGAGCGCTGGTCCCGGTTCTCGATCATCAGCGAGATCGGCGCGCCGGTGGTCAGTCCCTCGAACACGCCGGACAGGATGCGCACCTCGTCGGGCTCGCGCCGCTGCGTGGTGAACCGCGACTGGCCTGGCCGGCGCCGGTCCAGGTGGTGCTGGATGTCGGCCTCGGCCAGCGGCAGGCGCGGCGGCACGCCGTCGACCACCGCGCCGATGGCCGGCCCGTGGCTCTCGCCCCAGGTCGTGAAGCGGAACAGGGTGCCGAAGCTGCTGCCGGCCATGCTTCCGGCCCTACCGGCCGCCCCTGGACGCGACGATGTTCCGCAGCATGGCCGCCGTCGCCTCTATGTTGTCGACGGCGAGCATGCCGACGGTGTGATAGCCGGAGTCGACGTGGTGGACCTCGCCGGTGACGCCGGCCGACAGGTCACTCAGCAGATAGAGTCCGGCGCCGCCGACCTGGTCGATCGAAACATTCCGCTTCAGCGGCGCGTTCAATTCGTTCCACTTGAGGATATGGCGGAAGTCGCCGATGCCGCTGGCGGCCAGAGTCTTGATGGGTCCTGCCGAGATGGCATTGACGCGGACGCCGCGGCCGCCCAGGTCGGTCGCAAGATAGCGCACGCTGGCCTCGAGCGCCGCCTTGGCGACGCCCATGACATTGTAGTGGGGCATGACGCGCTCCGCCCCGTAATAGGTCAGCGTCAGCAGGCTGCCGCCGCGGTCCATCAGCGGCACGGCGCGCTGCGCCACGGCCGTGAAGCTGTAGCAGGAGACATCCATCGTGCGCACAAAGTTCTCGCGCGACGTGTCAAGATAGGGGCCGTCGAGTTCGCTCTTGTCGGAAAAGGCGATGGCGTGGACCAGGAAATCGAGCCGGCCCCAGTCCTGCGCCACCGTCGCGAAGGCCGCATCGATGCCGGCGTCGTCTGCCACGTCGCAGGGCACGACAAGCCGGGCTCCCACCGATTCTGCCAGCGGCCGGACGCGCTTGGCCAGCGCATCGCCCTGGTAGGTGAAGGCCAGCTCGGCGCCGTGGGCGGCGGCGGCCTGGGCGATGCCCCAGGCGATGGAGCGCTCGTTGGCGACGCCCATGACAAGGCCGCGCTTGCCGGCCAGTAGAGAGGTGGAGACAGTCATGCGACTCACTGCAGACGGGACGAGGAACCGGCCAAAGACGCGTGATCGTACACGAAAGGGTCATCCGGTCAACGCGGCCGGCGCGGCCACCCGGGAGCGACGGCGCCCGCCCTGCCGCCCGCCCTGCCGCCCGCCCTGCCGCCCGGCCTGCCGATGGAGCGCGCAATGAGGTGGCTGCTGCGCCTGGACGCGGCACCGGCGACGCTGCGCCGGGAGTTGCGCCGCAGGGGGCGCAACACGGCGATCTTCCTGAAGCTGGTCTTCCTGCGCTTCTGGAACGACAACTGCTTCCAGGCGGCGGCGTCGCTGACCTACACGTCGCTGCTAGCCCTGGTGCCGCTGATGACGGTCAGTGTGGGCATCCTGTCGGCGTTCCCGGCCTTCGAGGACGCGCAGGAAAGCCTGCAGACCATGATCTTCAACACACTCGTGCCGCAGGTCGGCGAGGCCGTGCTGGAGCATGTCGAGGCGTTCAGCGCCCGCGCCGGCAGCCTGACCGCGGTCGGCATCGTCGGCCTGATGATCACCGCGGTGCTGCTGCTGGCCACGATCGAGGGCGCCTTCAACGCCATCTGGCGGGTGCGCGAGGTGCGCGCGCTGCTGACCCGGTTCCTGTCCTATTGGGCCGTGCTGACGGTGACGCCGGTGCTGGTCGGGGCCAGCGTCTCGTTGACCAGCCAGTTCCTGGCCAGCACGCAGCTGGAGGACGAGTCGTGGCTGTGGCAGCAATCGGTCGGCGTGATGCCGCTGCTGTTCGAGTTCATCGGCCTGTCGATCCTGTTCCGGATCATTCCCAATCGCTCGATCCGCACGCGCGACGCCATGATCGGCGGCGCCGTCGCCGCGCTACTGTTCGAGATATCGAAGACCGCGTTCGCCTATTACCTGAGCAACTTTCCGATCTACGAGACGGTCTACGGCGCGCTGGCGCTGTTCCCGACCTTCCTGCTGTGGCTCTACGTGGCCTGGTCGGTGGTGCTGCTGGGCGCGGTGGTGGCGGCCACACTGCCGGACTGGCGCACCGGCAAGCTGCTCGGCTTTGGCGGGCGCACCGAGATGGTGCTGGTGCAGCGCCTGATCCTGGCCTTCGCGCTGCTGCGGGAACTTGCCACGGCGAGCCGGCTGGGCGTCCCCATCAGCCGGCGCACCCTGCTTCACCGTATCCCCGTCAGCGGGCCGATGCTGGAGGAGACGCTGGACCTGCTGCGCCGGGACCGCTTCGTGGCCCGCACCGACGGCGACAAATGGCTGCTGTCGCGCGACCTGTCGGCGGCGACGCTGTACGACCTGTCGCTGGCCGTGGGCATCGGCATTCGCGGCCACCCCGAACACTTCGCCGGCTCAATCCGCGGTCTGGAGGGCGACTGGCAGCACCGCGTCACCCAGCGCCTTGAAGCCGCCGACCGCGCCGCCGAGGACATCCTGGGCGAGCCCCTGGCCAATGTCCTGTTCGAACCGGCCGAGGGAACGGTGACACCCCTGAAGGTGGACCAGCGGCGGAGGACCGAGGGATGATCAAGGCCAGCCGTCCAAACCCGGCGCTGCGAATTCACCAAGCCAGCAGCGGCGGGCGCCATGTCCGATCGCAAGGGGCAATAGGATACGGGTCAGCCGTTTGGCCCGCTGACATGACTATCGACTTTTCAAATTGCTTCGAAACCCCTCAACAAACCGTCTGAACGACCTGTCCATTTGTTCGACACGCTCGATATCCATATGGTTTATGATGTCCTCGGCGAACTCAATTCCACCCAGACTTGGCATGACTCCGGCGCTCATGATGGCCTCGATCAGCCGTTGCTTGTATCTGTCGCGGCTGCATTTCTGATCGGGCGCGTCACACCCCTTGCCGAATACGGCTTTGAACGCGGCGGCATCGAGCAGCAACCAGCGCTCGACATGTGGATCGGGGATGGCCAGCGTGAGAGGCACGCGGGCGGTGAACTCCTGAAATTCCTTCGCTCGGTCATTCAATCCTTTGCAGTTTGCATCCGTGGCGACGATGATCATGTCGGGAAGCGGCCCACCCTGCCGCTCGAGGTCACGTAGAAATTCTCTGAACTCCCGCAATACCGCGCCATGTCCATGCCGGGCATTATGCCAGACCAATCGCACGCTCATGTTGGAATGCTCGGCCAGCCGCTGCACCAGGGCACCGATGACCTTTTGATGCCCGAAATCTTCCACGAACATCGCGATTTCACGCATCAAAGTCCCCCCTCAGAATGCGTTCCGAGACGGGAAGCCTCTCTTCGTCGTCGTCAAGGGCACGACGAATGCCGTCCATACGTGCCAGCGGCCCCCAGTTGGCGAACGAATCAATGCGGGTCTCGCGCTCGATCCGCCGCACCACCAGCAGGGATTCGTCCGGGAGCAGATCGGGCAGGATTGGAGAGTGTGTGGTGACGATATATTGCGTCCGCCCAAGATGGGCTCGCGTCTTCAACATGTCCGCAATCAACTGAATCCTGCGCGGATGGACACCGTTTTCCGGTTCTTCCAGACCGGCAAGAGCAGGCGCTTCCTGTGCTCCCGTCAGCGCCAGCAGTCCGAGCATTCGCAGCGTCCCTTCAGAGACGACACGGGCCGGGATGGCGACGCCGCTCTCCCGGAACCGGAGCTCGACCTCGCCAAGGTCGCTCACATCCACCTCGATGCCGTCGATATTGGGCATTAAGGTGTGCAGTGCCTTTTCGATCGCCGAGAACTGTCTTGGTTCCAGGGCCTTGAGCGTGTTGAGAAAGGCGGCAAGCTCCTCACCCATCAGCCCGATGTGCCGCACCTCCTTCACGGGGTTTGAGACACGCATGCGTTCGCGAGGTTCAAAATAGAAAAACAGCCAGCTTTCCAGCTCTCGGCGAACCGCCACCAGATGCGGGTAATGCGGGGGATAATGCGGCATGGAAAGAATGCTGTGATCCAGATACCGATCGTAATAGGTGGGGTGCGCCTGCCCCTCAAGCCTCAAATGAATCTTTTCATCCTGCCGCTCGATGAATGGCCGGCGCTTTCCGGTTGGCTCGCCTTGGGCATTCAATGCAGCCAGATACTCGTCGGTGACGCGCAGAATGCCCGACCTGGGGAGCATTTCCACCTCGATCCGGTAGCGGAGGTCGCGTTCCCGCACCTGGGCAAGCGTCTTGACGGTCTCATCAGACCGGAGCTCGCCACTCGGGCGCCGCATCTCGCGGATCTGCCGGTTGACGGCATCGACGACGGCATCCGACAGGCGCAGGTCGGCCTGAATCGAAAAGGTCAGGCGGTCCTGTTCCACCAGTCCCTTAAGGCCTCGCTCACCGATACTGAAGGACTCCAGCGGCTTGCCCCTGTAGGGCGGATCGAACGCCTCCGTCAGCGTCTTGCTTGTGCCGAGCTTCGACAGGAGCTGCAGGGCATCCAGGAAATTGCTCTTGCCCGCGGCGTTCGGACCAATCAGCACGGTCAGAGAGTCAAGCTCCACCTTGACATCGTGAAGGGACTTGTAACCCTTGATGTGAACGCGCCTCAGCATTCGTCACTCCCAACACACGAGATCCATAGTCCTGAAGGACTCAATCGAGGGGCTGCTCTTCGGCAACCATTAAATGCACGCTTCCGGAAGATATAGTGGCAAACGAAACCAGGAAACCGGCTTGAGGAACCCGTCGCTCAAGAATGGTGACCGTTAAAGACCGATCAACTCCAACCATTCCTTTTCACTCAGTATGGCCACCCCCAGCTCCCTGGCCTTGGCGGCCTTGCTGCCGGCGTCGGCGCCGACGACCACGTAGTCGGTCTTCTTCGATACCGAGCCGGCCACCTTGGCGCCGAGCGCCTCGGCGCGGGCCTTGGCCTCGGGCCGGGACATGGTGTCGAGCGTGCCGGTGAAGACCACCGTCCTGCCGGCCAGCGGGCTGGCCGCCGCCGCCGCCGGGCCGGCGTAGTCCTCCACCGTCACGTATTTCAGCAGGTCGTCCAGCGCCGCGACGTTGTGCGGCTCGGCGAAGAAGCGCGTCAGGTCGTCGGCCACCGCCGGGCCGATCTGGTCGATGTTGACCAGGTCGGCATAGGCGTCGCCATCGCGGTCGCGCGCCTCTTCCATCGCCCGCCGCCACGCCGCCAGCGAGTGATAGTGCCGGGCGAGCAGCCGCGCCGTCGCCTGGCCGACCTGGCGGATGCCCAGCGCATAGATGAACCGGTCGAGCGGTACGACCCGGCGCCGTTCGACCGATTCGAACAGGTTGCGGGCGGAGGTCTCGCCCCAGTTCTTGCGCCTGGCCAGCGGGCGCAGGCTGCGCGGGCCGACCGTCTCGGGCAGGCGGAAGATGTCGGCCGGCGTCCGCACCTCGCCCTCCGCAAAGAAATAGCGGACCTGCTTGTCGCCCAGGCCCTCGATGTCGAAGGCGTCGCGGCTGACGAAGTGGCGCAGCCGTTCCATTGCCTGGGCCGGGCAGACCAGGCCGCCGGTGCAGCGCCGGATCGCCTCGCCCTCCGGCCGCACCGCGGCACTGCCGCACTCCGGGCATTCCGTCGGAAACGCGAACGGCTCGGCACCCGGCGGCCGGCGCTCCTTGACCACGGCGACCACCTGCGGGATCACGTCGCCGGCGCGCTGCACGATGACGGTGTCGCCGACGCGCACGTCCTTGCGCGCCAGCTCGTCCTCGTTGTGCAGGGTGGCGCGGCCGACCACCACGCCGCCGACGCCGATCGGCTCGAGCAGGGCGACGGGAGTCAGCGCCCCGGTGCGCCCGACCTGGATGATGATCTCGTTGAGCCGCGTCTGCGCCTGCTCGGCCGGGAACTTGTGGGCGATGGCCCAGCGCGGCGCCCGGCTGACATAGCCCAGGCGCTCCTGCCAGTCGATCCGGTCGACCTTGTAGACGACGCCGTCGATCTCGAAGTCGAGCTCGGCGCGCCGGCCCTGGATGTCGCCATAGTAGTCGAGCAGCTCCACGATGGTGCCGCACAGCCGCGCCGGCGTGTTGAGCGAGAAGCCCCAGGCGGCCAGCCGGTCGCGCACCGCGCTCTGGGTCGCCGCCAGCGGCTCCGACACCTGCCCCCACGAATAGCCGAAGAAGCGCAGCGGCCGATCGGCGGTGACCGCCGGGTCGAGCTGGCGCAGCGAGCCGGCGGCGGAGTTGCGCGGGTTGGCGAACAGCGCCTCGCCGGCCGCGGCGCGGCGGCGGTTGAGGTCGGCGAAGGCGGCGCGGGTCATGTAGACCTCGCCGCGCACCTCGACCACGGCCGGGGCGTCGGCCGGCAGCACCTGGGGCACGTCGGCGATGGTGCGGACATTGGCGGTGACGTCCTCGCCCTCGGTGCCGTCGCCGCGGGTGGCGGCCAGCACCAGCCGGCCGCCCTCGTAGCGCAGGCTGCACGACAGGCCATCGACCTTTGGCTCGGCCAGGAAGTCGACACGCTCGCCCTCGGGCAGGCCCAGGAACCGGTAGATGCGCCGGGCGAACTCGCGCACCTCGCCCTCGCTCGCCGCGTTGGCCAGCGACAGCATGGGCACGGCGTGGACCACCTTGCCGAACGCCGCGGCCGGGGCGGCGCCGACCTTCTGGGTCGGACTGTCGGGCGTGCGCAGGGTCTCGAAGCGGCGCTCGATCTCCTCCAGCCGGCGGAACAGCCGGTCGTACTCCGCGTCGGAGATCGACGGCGCGTCCTGTTCGTAATAGAGAACGTTGTGGTGCCGGATCTCCCTGGCAAGCCGGGCGTGCTCCGCCGCCGCCCGCTCGGGCGACAGGTCCTCGACGGCGGTCTCGCGCGGGTCGGCGGCGGTCATGGCGTGCCGGCGGTGCATGTTGCGCAGCCGACCGTGCGGCCGGACCGCGATCAGCAGGTGATCACGGGCGCAGGATGTCGACCGGCAGTGGCCAGCGTCAACCCCTCGGTGACGTTCCACGCGAGCGGCGGGCGGTGACGGGGACAGTTTACTTTTCCCCTGGATAAGGCAGCCCAGCGTTGCAATCAAGACAAGGGGAAAAAGCAGACTGTCCCCTTGACCCTCTTGCCCCTGTGGCGACACCGGCGCGGAACCAGTCAAGAAGTCATCCGGTTGATACGCATCGCCCGCGTCGGCACCTTTACGTTCGAATCGCCCGATCACCCTGGACGCCCCGCATGACAACGCTCCGCCTCGCCTTCATGGGCACGCCCGCGTTCGCGGTGCCGACGCTGCAGGCCCTGCTCGATGCCGGCCACGATGTCGTGGCCGTGTACACGCAGCCGCCGCGGCCGGCCGGGCGCGGCCACAAGGAGCAGCCGTCGCCGGTCCACGCCCTGGCCGCCGCCCGCGGCATCGAGGTGCGCACCCCGGCTCGGCTGAAAAGGGCCGAGGAGCAGGAGGCGTTCGCGGCGCTGGACCTGGACGTGGCGGTGGTCGCCGCCTATGGCCTGATCCTGCCGCAGGAAATCCTCGACGCGCCGGCGTTCGGCTGCGTCAACGTGCACGGCTCGCTGCTGCCGCGCTGGCGCGGCGCCGCGCCGATCCAGCGGGCACTGCTGGCCGGCGACCGCGAGACCGGCATCTCCATCATGCAGATGGACGCCGGCCTGGACACGGGTCCGGTCATGGTGACCCGCTCGGTGCCGATCGGGCCGGAGACCACCGCCGCGGCGTTGCACGACACGCTGGCGGCGATCGGCGCCGAGCTGATCGTGCCGGCCATCGAGGGGCTGGCGCGCGGCATCCTGGGGGGCCGGCCGCAGCCGGCCGACGGTGTCACCCATGCGCCCAAGGTCGAGCGCGAGGAAGGCCGCCTCGCCTGGCAGGACGCCGGCTTCGTCGAGCGACAGGTGCGGGCGCTGAACCCGTGGCCGGGCACCTGGTTCGAGCTGCGCGACGAGCGCATCCGCGTGCTGGCCGCCGAGCCGGCGCCGGAGGCCGCCGGGACGCCGGGCACGGTGCTCGACGACCGCCTGACCGTGGCCTGTGCCGCCGGCGGCGGCGTTCGGTTGACCCGGCTGCAGCGGCCCGGCCGCGGCGCCATGGCGGCGGACGAGTTGCTGCGCGGCTTCGCGATTCCCGCCGGCACGGTCCTGTGACGCGCTACAGGCTGACCCTGGAATACGAAGGCGGTCCGTTCGTCGGCTGGCAGCGGCAGGCCAACGGCCCGTCGGTGCAGCAGGCGGTGGAGGAGGCCGTGCTCGCCTTCTGCCGCGAGGAGGTCCGCGTGCAGTGCGCCGGGCGCACCGATGCCGGCGTCCATGCCCTGGGCCAGGTCGCCCACGTCGACCTGACCCGCGACTGGCCGCCGGATACGGTGCGCGACGCCGTCAACTTTCACCTCAAGCCGCAGCCGGTGGCGGTCCTGGCGGCCGCGATCGTCGACGCGGGCTTCGACGCCCGGCGCTCGGCGGTGCGCCGCCGCTATCTGTACCGCATCGTCAACCGGCGCGCGCCGCTGGCGCTGGATCGCGGCCGCGCCTGGCACGTGGTCGATGCGCTGGATGCGCGGGCCATGCACGAGGCGGCGCAGGTCCTGGTCGGCCAGCACGACTTCACCAGCTTCCGCGCCGCGGAATGCCAGGCGGCGTCGCCGGTCAAGACGCTGGGCCGGCTGGCCGTCTCCAGCCGCGGCGAGGAGATCCACATTGCCGCCGAGGCGCGCTCGTTCCTGCACCACCAGGTGCGCAACATCGTCGGCACGCTGCGCCTGGCCGGCGCCGGCCGGTGGACCGCCGACGATGTGGCTGCGGCGCTGGCGGCGCGCGACCGCAGCGCCGCCGGGCCGACGGCGCCGGCCGCCGGGCTGTACCTCGCCGGCGTCGATTATCCGGGCTGAATCAGGGCGAATGACCAGCCGTTGAGCATCAGCCCGACACCCAGGTCGAGCAGGACCAGCCCGGCCGCCTGGCCGCCTCCGATGCCCAGGGCGGTCTTGATCACGTAGCCCTCGTAGACCAGCACGGCGATGCGGGCCAGCAGGCCCAGAAGCGCCGTGGCCGGCCCGATCGCGGAGCCGGTCATCAACAGGAACACCGGGAAGACGATCGCCATCTGCACCAGGTGAGACCAGTTGTAGGCCGACAGGAACCCGTACAGCCGGTCGTACCGGCCGATCAGCCGCAGGACCGGCAGCGCCAGCACGGGAAAGGCGGTCCAGCCGATGACGTAGGCGATCGCCTCGACAACGGCGATGCGCCCCACCGCCGCCTCGGCACCGGTCCAGTGGATGCTCAGGAAGACCAGATGGAACGGCAGCAGGATCGCGGCAACGGCGAAGCTGTTCACCGCCCCTTCGCGGCTGGCATTGAACAGCGCCATGCCGTTCGGGTCGAGCCGGGCCAGGCGATAGGCCCCGTAGGCCGACCGGGCGACTTCCACTGCCGTGACCATGGGCGGGTCTATCCCTGAGCCGCGAAAAAGTCTTCCAGGACAGCCGTATACACTGCCGTCAGGCCAAGAATATCATCAACGGTAGCATGTTCGTCGACCTTGTGAATGGTCTCGCTGATCAGGCCGAACTCGACCACCGGGGCATGGCGGTGGATGAAGCGTGCATCCGAGGTGCCGCCGCCCGTGTCATAGGCGGGCCGACGCCCGAGCACGCGGGCGGCGGCGGCGGCCACCAGCTCGGTGAACGGCCCCGGCTCGGTCAGGAAGGCATCGCCCGAGCCGCGCAGCGTCAACTCGTGCCGGGCGTCGATGGCCGCCAGCGTGCGGTGCAGCCAGTCCGACAGCCCGACCGCGGTGTGCCGGTCGTTGAACCGGATGTTGAAGTGGGCCCGCGCCCGGTCGGGGATCACGTTGACCGCGTGGTTGCCGACATCGATGGTGGTAATCTCCAGGTTGGACGGCTGGAAATGCACCGACTCGCCCGCCTGCGTCAGCACGTCGAGCGGCGCCGCCGTCAGCGCCGCCAGCATGCGCATCAGGCGATGGGCGGCATTGTCGGCACGCTGCGGATAGGCGACGTGGCCCTGTACACCGTGGGTCGTCAGCCAGGCATTCAGGCTGCCGCGCCGGCCGATCTTCATCGCCTCGCCCAGCACCGCAGGGTTGGTCGGCTCGCCGACCAGGCAGGCGTCGATCGTCTCGCCGCGCCCGGCCAGCCAGTCCAGCACCTTGACCGTGCCGTTGACGGAATCGCCCTCCTCGTCGCCGGTGATCAGCAGGCTGACCGAACCGCCGAAGCCGCCGTCGCGGCGGTCGAGAAAGCGGGCCAGGGCGGCGATGAAGGCGGCGACGGCGCCCTTCATGTCGGCGGCACCGCGACCGTAGAGGCGGCCGTCGACGATCTCGCCGCCGAACGGGTCCACCGACCAGGCACCGGCATCGCCCGGCGGCACCACGTCGGTGTGCCCGGCGAAGCACAAGTTGGGCCGGCCGTGGCCGATCCTGGCGTACAGGTTGTCGATGTCGGCGTACCCCGGCTCGGAGAACACCAGCCGGTGGCAGGTCAGGCCGAGCCGCTCCAGCGCCACCTGCACCGCGTCCAGGGCGCCGGCGTCATGAGGCGTCACGCTGGGGCAGCGGATCAACGCCTGGGCCAGGGCAACGGGGTCGATGCGGCTGCGTCCAATCATGGCGCCGTTCCTTGCGCCGTGCCGGTTGGGCCTGCAAGAGGCGATGGTGTCGCGCTGGCCGAACCGGTGGTCACGCCCGCAGCAACTCGTTGATGGAGGTCTTGGCGCGAGTCCCGGCGTCGACGCGCTTGACGATGACGGCGCAGTACAGGCTCGGCCCCGGCGAACCGTCGGGCAGCGGCCGGCCCGGCATGGCGCCGGCCACGACCACCGAGAAGGCCGGCACGCGGCCCATGAACACCTCGCCCGTCGCGCGGTCGATGATGCGCGTCGAGGCGCCGATGTAGACGCCCATGGACAGCACCGAGCCCTGCTCGACGATCACGCCCTCGGCGACCTCGGCGCGGGCGCCGATGAAGCAGTCGTCCTCGATGATCACCGGGTTGGCCTGCAGCGGCTCCAGCACGCCGCCGATGCCCGCCCCGCCCGACAGGTGCACGTTCTTGCCGATCTGCGCGCACGAGCCGACCGTCGCCCAGGTGTCGATCATGGCGCCGCTGTCGACGCGGGCACCCAGGTTGACGAAGCACGGCATCAGCACCACGCCCGGCGCGATGTAGGCCGAGCGTCGCACCACGCAGTCCGGCACGGCACGGAAGCCGGCTTGGCGGAACTCCGCCTCGCCCCAGCCTTCGAACTTGGAGGGCACCTTGTCCCACCACGGCGCACCGCCGGGGCCGCCGGGGATGGCGTGCATGTCGTTGAGCCGGAACGACAGCAGCACGGCCTTCTTGAGCCACTGGTGGACGTGCCAGCCGCCGTCGATCCTCTCGGCCACCCGATAGCGGCCGGCGTCGAGGCCGGCCAGGGCGGCGTCGACGGCTTCGCGGACGGCCCCGCGGGTGGCCGGCGACAGGGCATCGCGGTTGTCCCAGGCCGAGTTGACGGCCTGCTGCAGGTCGGAGTCGATCATGGGTCGAACACAATGGAGCGGCAGAAGGCCGCACCATGGTCCGGCACGGGCCGACTTGTCAACGCGGGGTTAATGGTGATTTAACGGGGACAGTTTACTCATTTCCCTGGATAAAATAGGCCCAGCGTCACAATCAGAACAAGGGAAATAAGTAAACTGTCACCGTTAAACTGCTGTCACGCGCTGCGGGCGAGCGGCGGCGCGTTGGCCTGCTTGACGTACGGCTTCATCCGCATGTCGTGGCTCAGCACGTGGGTGATCAGCCAGTCCTCGAGCAGGTTCACCAGCTGCACCAGCGCGTCCTCGTAGTCGTAGGCGCCACTGCCGGAACCGGAGCGGATCTGGTTGAGCTTGTCCTCGAGCTTCTGGTGCTCCAGGACATGTGCCTCGTGGAACGGATAGCGGATGCGCCGTTGCAGGCTTTCCTCGCGGGCGAAGTGCTCCCGCGTATAGGTGCACAAGCGGTCGAGAACCTTCTGGAGATCACGGCGGCCGCGGCCTTCGTTGATCACCGTCTCGGCGCTGTTGATGATAGCAATCAAAGTCTTATGGTCGCCGTCGATCATCGGATCGCCGACACTCATCTCCTCTCGCCAGACCAGCGGCATGACTCGATCCATCTGCCTGTTGACTGCAGGCGCCCGCCGGTAGCGCCCGCCGCCAGTCCTGTTCACTCGACGCCCGGGTCGCTGCCGGACCGCGGCACCGACCCGCCGGGACGCGCCATCTCTGGCCGCCCGGATCCAGCGTCTCCCAAAGCCGATTGCCCCACGGCAGGCGTCGTTTCTTGTTCAGTCAACGCCTCTCATGACCCCGTTTCTGTGGTACCTTCGCCCCGGTTCGCTGGGGCGTTCCCTCTCGCGGGCACGCCGTCGCGCCGCGACGAGATCGGTCAGCCAGGTTTCGAGGTCTTCTATGATATGGTGAATGTGGTCGCTGCCCGCAGGGGGGTGCGCCCAATCATGGCCATGCCGCACCCAGACGGTGGTCATGCCCAGGGCATGGGCGGGGCGCAGATTGGCCACCATGTCATCGATCAGCGCCGCCGTGGACGGACGAATGCCGAAGTGCCGGATCATCGCCTCATAGGCGCGCGGGTCGGGCTTGGGGATGTAGCCGGAGGCGGCGATGTCGACCACGCCTGAGAAATGGCGGGCGACGCCCAGCCGCTCCATGACCCGCTCGGCATGGCGTGCCGAGCCGTTGGTGAAGACCAGCTTGCGCCCCTCGAGCGCCGCCAGGGCCGCGTCCAGGGCCGCACTGGGCGGCACCACCGACAGGTCGATGTCGTGCACGTACTCCAGGAATGCCTCCGGCGCCAGGCCATGCACGGTCATCAGGCCGCACAGCGTGGTGCCGTACTCGAAGAAGTACTGCTTCTGCAGCCGGCGCGCGGCGTCGACATCGAGGTCGAAGGTGCTGGCGATGAATTCGCCCATGCGCCGGTCGACCTGGTCGAACAGGTTGCACGAGGCCGGATAGAGCGTGTTGTCCAGGTCGAACACCCAGACGTCCACATGCTCCAGCCCGGGGCCGGCGACGATCGAGGCGGTGGGCGCGGGGAATGCCATCAGAGGAAGGATGGCATTTTGCCGGCCGTGAGGCAAGCGCGGTGTGGCGCTGATCTCCAGAGCAGATGGCATCGTCTGCCGGACAGCGCTGTGGACTCTCCAGGCGGGCACAACGAGCAGCGTCAACGTCCCAGGGCTTCCAGAAAATGTCGAGGCGACAAGATCTTGATGCCCCGGAAGGGATGCAGCGCCAGCAGATCCTTGTCACCGCTGACAAGCACATCCGCCTCACCGCCCAAGGCTACGGCAAGCAACTTTTTGTCCTTCGGATCACGGCAAGCCTCCGGCATTTCCTTTGTCTGAATAACCGTTGCCCGCACCCACAGTTGATACAGGAATGCATGGCGTTTGGCTTTCGACATGTGACTGTCGAATTTTGGCCGGAACAACACCGTGTTGAATTCCTCCAATGTATCTGGGGAAAACAGAATGACGCCATTGTCAAACAAATGCTCTGTTCATAAAGCTGATGTTGATCCTGGATACAAGGCTGAACTTATCAGCACATTCGTATCGAGAACGGCAATGACCGCAGCAGGCATAGGACCAGTTTTTATCGCTCGGGAGAACGGCCGATAAGTTCCTGGAATTCTTCTGCATTGATCTCAAGCCCCTGCATGAAGTCGGCATCACTGACCGGCCTGCGCGCAGCTTCAGATTGAATCGCTTTCAACGCATTGAGGACAGACTCATCCGCAATATTTACGACCACCTGCTGATCTTTTGGCAGGCCCAGTTCTTCAAGCCTCGCGGCAATGTCTCCGACGGTGCCGACGATCGGTCGCATTTCGGTGTCTCCCTCTGCCTTGTACATGACTATAGAACTCCAGAGAAATCATCCCGCCGCCTTTAGGGGTGAACCCCTTTGGCTTCTGGTGCCATAAGCTTGCGCAGATCATTGAACACCTCTTCGACTGAACGCCTGTTCTCGGGATGCGCTTGATGATTCCTGAGTGACGCCTCGATCTTTTGCCTTTTCCATGCCACATGATCGGACCGTGTTGATTCCGGTCGTTCCTGAATGAGTTCATTGGTCAATATGCGATCTTGGATCTGACTTCCCATAAGCCTTCTCCTCCTGTCTCACGGATGATCTACGGTCTGGAGACGGGAAGAGCAAAGTTTGTGTCTGGCCGCCGCAACCGCCCGGCATGGACAACGCGTCCGGCCCTGATCCAGGGCATGGACGCATGCAAGGACGCGACGGGTCAAGCGCACCGTCTCCTCATCCGGACCGGCGCCTTGACGCGACCGCAGATTGCCTGTAGCCGCACCGCACAGCCCAGGCTGGTGGAAGCCTTGGCAATACTTGCGTCCATGCTGCGGCTGCTACAATGTCAATAGGCGGTTCTGCGCGTTTTCGTCCGGCCGCTTGAACGGCGGGCGCCTCAGCACTGTTCATCAATCGACGAGGGCTTGCGCCGCCGACATCGGGCCGGTCGCCGGGCCGAATCACGGGAAACTGGAGGAATACCCATGCAATGGCGGCACGTGAGCCCTGAAGAGGCTCGTCAGCACCCGCTCTACGGCATCAAGGGCTGGCTGCTGTTCTTCATGATTCTCATCATCATCGGCCTGGTCTTTCAGGTCTACAGCCTGCTGTTCACCGGCCCCGGTGATACGATCGTCGGCGATGTCGAAGTCAGCATCAATGCCGGTTACGCCAGCATCATGAACGTCATCACGATCGTGCTCTATGCCGTCGTCCTGTTCATGGCCTTTTCCTGCAACCAATCCTTTCCGATGGTTGCCATTGCCGCACTGTGGATCGGCGTGGTGCTGAACGTCATCGGCATGATGGTCTTTCCGACCATGGTGACGATCTCCGGCGGCGGCCCGCAGATGCGGGCAGAACTCCAGGAACGGATCAACCAGACGATGAACCAGTCCGTGTACATCGGTCTCATCATCTCAATCGTGATCGCCGCGCTGCTGACCTGGTATTTTCTGTCGTCGAAGCGGGTGAACGTCACCTACCGGCACCGCGTGAAGGCCTGATCCGCCGGCCGGCGCGTCTCAATCGTTGTGGATCAGGGTGCCGACGCCGCCGTCGGTGAAGACCTCGAGCAGCACGGCGTGGGGTATCCGGCCGTCGATGATGACGGCGCCGTCCACACCCTGCTCCACGGCGTTGATGCAGGTCTCGACCTTGGGGATCATGCCGCCGGTGATGGTGCCGTCGGCCATCAGCAGCCGCGCCTGGCCCAGGCCGAGCTCGGCGATCAGGCGCTTGTCCCGGTTCATGACACCGGCCACATCAGTCAGCAGGAACAGCCGCGAGGCGCCCAGCGCCCCGGCCACGGCGCCGGCCACGGTGTCGGCATTGATGTTGAACGTCTCGCCGTTCTGCCCGGCGCCGATCGGCGCGATGACCGGGATGAACTCGCTCTCCTCGAACGTGTCCAGGATCTCCGGGTTGATCGCCGACGGCTCGCCGACGAAGCCCAGGTCGACGATCTTCTCGATGTTGCTGTCGGGGTCGCGGCGCGTCCGGCGCAGCTTGCGCGCGGTGACCAGGCCGCCGTCCTTGCCCGACAGGCCGATCGCCTTGCCGCCGACCTCATGGATGGCCGACACGATCGATTTGTTGATCGACCCGGACAGCACCATCTCGACGATGTCGACGATCTCCCGGTCGGTCTTGCGCAGGCCGTCGATGAATTCCGACTGGATGCGCAGCCGCCCCAGCATGCGTCCGATCTGCGGTCCGCCGCCGTGCACCACCACGGGGTTGATCCCGACCTGCTTCATCAGCACCACGTCGCGCGCGAAATCGTGGGCCAGGTGACGGTCGCCCATGGCGTTGCCGCCGTACTTGATGACGAAGGTGGCACCGCTGTAGCGGCGCATGAACGGCAGCGCCTCCACCAGCGTGTGGGCCTTCTCCAGTCGGTCGTCCTGAATGTGGCCGGTCGTGGACGTCTCTGCCTTGTCGCTCATCACCACCCTCGTCCGTCGCGTCGCGCCCGGCACTGTAGAGGAAAAGTTCGTGCCGGGCCAACCGGCCGCACGATCGCCCCGCCGGCCGCACGATCACCCCGCCGGCACCGGCCGCGGTGCACGGTGAAGCGCAGCCCGTCGTCATCGATGCGCCATCCGCTGCCGGCCATGGGAAACAGGACGGATGCCGCCGCACGGGAACGCCGCACCGGAACGCCGCAGGGGCCGCCCGGGCCGATCCTGCGTCAGGGCCCGACAGCGTCACCGCTGGCGCCGGCATCACCGATGCGGCGCAGCAGGCCAAGGAGCTCGGCCTGTTCGGCGTCCGACAGCAGGCGGGCGATGGCGCGGTCGTGCTGCTCGACGAGCGGCACCATGCGCCGGACCACCTCCTCCCCGTTGGCGCTGAGCTGCAGCGCATAGGAGCGGCGGTCCTCCGGCGACGGTGCCCGCACCACCAGGCCACGCTTCTCCAGCCGGTCGATCACGGCGACCATGGACGACCGGTCGATGCCGAGCGCCGCCCCCAGGTCGCTCTGGCTGGCGCCGGGATTGCGGTGGATCAGGTAGAGGACGCCAAACTGTCCCGGTGTCACGTCGAATTGCGCCAGCACCGTCTGCAGCCCCTGGAACAGGCTGACCTGGGCGCGGCGCAAATTGTACCCGATCAGCTCCGACAGCAGGCCCTGGTCCATCCCGCCGGCGCGGCGGCGGGCGCGATCGGTGAAGACACGGCGGGTCGAGTCTGGCACGGCAGGCATGTCCATTGGCGGCAGCGAGTGCATTGGCGACACGGAGGTTCGGGCGTGGCGGGCTCTGCAGGTGCGGCGCTGAAGCCCCTCAGCCATTTGTGGTAAACCAATTTGTGATATTCGTTAGCTCGCGAATGGTCAATCCTAAAGGCGCAGTTTTGGCCCTGTCCGATTGCAGCGGCGGCGGACGGTTCGGGGCGGCATGCCGGCTCTCGCCTTCACCCTGCCCGTCGGCTAGGGTCGTCGCGGCGACTCGAGCCTGCGGAGACGAGACCGACCCATGACCTACCTGTTCGACCCGGACCCGCCGCCGGCGCTGCCGATCGCCGGCGGCGACGCGCTGTTCCCGATCCACCGCATCTATTGCGTGGCGCGCAACTATGCGGCTCATGCCCGCGAGATGGGCGGCGACCCCGAGCGCGAGCCGCCGGCGTTCTTCATGAAGCCGGCCGATGCCGTGGTCGCCGACGGCAGCGCCGTGCCCTATCCGCCGGCCACGGCGAATCTGCACCACGAGATCGAGCTGGTGGCAGCGATCGGCACCGGCGGGCGCGACATTCCGGCGACCGCGGCACTGGACCACGTATTTGGCTACGCGGTCGGGCTCGACCTGACCCGCCGCGACCTGCAGGCGACGGCGCGGCAGGCCGGCGGCCCGTGGGACATGGCCAAGGGCTTCGACCGCTCGGCCCCGTGCGGCGCCGTCCGGCCCGCCGCCGCGATCGGCCATCCGGCCGCCGGCGCCATCCGCCTGAGCGTCAACGGCGCCGTGCGCCAGGACGGCGACCTGCGCGATCTGATCTGGAGCGTCGCCGAGACCGTCGCGCAGTTGTCGACCCTGGTCGAGCTGCGCCGCGGCGACCTGCTGTTCACCGGCACGCCCGAAGGCGTCGGCCCGGTGGTCCGCGGCGACACGCTGGAGGGCCACATCGACGGCGTCGGCGACCTGCGCATCACCATCGCCTGACGCAGCCGCGCCGGTCCAACCGAATCGATCGCCCGGCCCGCCCATGCGCATCGCCACCTGGAACATCAACTCGGTGCGGCTGCGACTCGGGCAGGCGTTCCGGCTCATCGACGAGGCCGAGCCCGACGTGCTCTGCCTGCAGGAGACCAAGGTCGCCGACGACCTGTTCCCGCGCGCGCCGTTCGCCGAGCGCGGCTACCGCCACGTTGCCGTGGCCGGGTTCAAGGGCTGGCACGGCGTCGCCATCGTCTCGCGGCTGCCGCTGCGCGACGTGGCGGTGCACCACTGGTGCGGCCGCCGCGACGGCCGCCACGTCTCGGCCCGCCTGCCCGGCGGCATCGAGGTGCACAATGTCTACGTTCCCTCGGGCGGCGACCTGCCCGACCCGGCGACCAACGAGAAGTTCGCCCACAAGCTGCAGTTCCTCGACGACATGGCGGCCTGGTGGCCGGGCCACCGCACCACCGGCGACCGCCTGGTGCTGACCGGCGACCTGAACGTCGCGCCGCTGGAGACCGATGTCTGGTCGCACGTCCAGCTGCTCGACGTGGTCAGCCACACGCCGGTCGAGGTTGACCGGCTCGGCACCCTGCAGCGCTCGCTCGACTGGGTGGACGCGGTGCGCCACTTCGTGCCGGCCGGGCAGCGCCTCTATACGTGGTGGAGCTACCGCGCCCGTGACTGGCAGGCCTCCGACCGCGGCCGCCGGCTGGACCACGTCTGGGTGACGCCGCCGCTGGTGCCTGCCCTGCGCGCCGCCACCGTGCTGAAACAGGTGCGCGGCTGGCCGCCCAGGCCGTCCGACCACGTCCCGGTCGTCGTCGAGCTGGAGCCGGCGGCCTAGCGCCGTTCCCTGCCGCCGGCCACCGTTCGCCGCGCCGACGCGCCGTCACCACCACCCCCGCGGCTCCCAGGCGTTGGGCACGTGGCACGGCCAGCGCCGCGGTCGCAGCGCCATCAGGTCGAAGCGCAGCGAAGCGTCGTACGGCACGGCATAGGGATGGGCGGCAAGCCAGGCGCGGGCGGCGCGCTCCACCCGGCTGCGCTGGCGCGGCGTCAGCGTCTCCAGCGCTGCCGTCAGGGTCGGCCGCGCCTTGACCTCGACGAAGGCCAGCGTCGTGCCGCGGCGGGCGACGATGTCGACCTCGCCGCCGGGCGCCCGGTAGCGCCGCGCCAGGATGTGGTAGCCCTTGAGCCGCAGCGCCAGCGCGCACAACGTCTCGGCCCGCCAGCCCAGACGGTAGGCCCGCTGCCGCGCCGGGTCGGCGGCCGGGTCAGCCCTCGCCATTCGGCGCCCCCCGGTCCGCCGCCCCCCGGTCCGCCGCCAGCGTCAGGGCCCGCCGGTAGACCTCGCGGCGCGGCCGGCCGGTGGCGGCGGCGACCGCGGCGGCCGCGTCGCGCACGCTGTCACGGGCCAGCGCCGCGCGCAGCGCCGCGTCGACCGCCGCATCGTCGTCGGCCGCGGCCACAGCGGGCGGCGGCGCCACGACCACGGTCACCTCGCCCTTCGGCGGCCCGGCCGCGGCGTAGTGGGCGGCCAGCGCGGCGACGCTGTCGCGCCGTACCTCCTCAAACAGCTTGGTCAGCTCCCGCGTCACGGCGGCCGCGCGGTCCGCCGCCACGGTCGCCAGGTCGGCCAGGCTGGCCGCCAGGCGCTGCGCCGATTCGAAGAACACCAGGGTCGCCGGCACCGCGGCCAGTTCGCGGAAGTAGGCCCGCCGCGCCGCCCCCTTCGCCGGCGGGAAACCGGCGAACAGATGGCGATCGGTGGGCAGCCCGGACAGCAGCAGCGCCGTCGTCGGCGCGCTCGGCCCCGGCAGGCAGGTGACGTGATGGCCGGCGGCGATCGCCGCGCGGACCAGCTTGTAGCCGGGGTCCGACACCAGCGGCAGCCCGGCGTCGGCGACCAGCACCAGCGCCTCGCCGGCGGCCAGCCGCGCCAGCAGGACCGGCCGCATGCGCTCAGCGTTGTGCTCGTGGTACGACACCAGCGGCCGCGCCAGGCCATGGATCGCCAGCAGCCGCCCGGTGACGCGGGTGTCCTCGCAGACCACCGCGTCGGCGTGCGTGATGGTGCGCAGCGCGCGCAGCGTGATGTCCCCGGCGTTGCCGATCGGAACCGCCGTCAGGTAGAGACCGGCTGCCGGTTTACTTGACCCGGCGCCGCCGCTACCCTCATCGTTGGCGACGGGTCCGGTCTGCTGCGCTGCGGCGGGACGGACAGGCAACGGGAGACACCCTGGTGGCAGACGGAACGATGAACGGGAGATCGGCCCCGGTGCGGGCACAGGCACGCCACGGTTACGGCGTGATCGTCGCCCTGTTGGCGCTGGTCCTGGCAGCATGCGGCACGTTCAGGGTAGCCCAGCCCGAGCCGGGCGAGCAACCGGCAACGCGCGCCCCCGGCCAGGCCCAGTCCATCACCGACCGCGTCGGCCGCCCGGAAAGCACCAGTGCCGTGAAGGTGGCGCTGCTGGTGCCGCTGACCGGCCGTGGCAGCGAGGTCGGACCGGCCCTGCAGCGCGCTGCCGAGATGGCCGTGCTCGACGTCGGTGCTCCCAACTTCGAGCTGCTGCCGCGTGACACCGGCGGCACGGCGCAGGGGGCGGCGGCGGCGGCGCGCGCCGCGCTTGCCGAGGGCGCCGACCTGATCATCGGGCCGCTGTTCAGTGAATCGGTCCGGCCGGTCGGCCAGGCGGCGGCCGCAGCGAGCGTCAACGTCATCGCCTTCACCACGGACAGGACGGTGGCCGGCGGCAACGTGCTGGTCATCGGTTTCGTACCCGCCGACCAGGTCGACCGCATCGTCTCCTACGGCGTCAGCCAGGGGCTGTCACGCTTTGCCCTGCTGGCACCGGACACCGCCTACGGCCAGACCGTGGGCGAGGCGCTGCGCGAGGCGACGGCCCGGCACGACGCGCAACTGGTCCAGACCGAGTTCTACCAGTCCGGCGGCAGCGAGTTCTCCGCCCCGGTCCAGCGGCTGGCGCAACGGGTCGGCGACATCGATGCCGTCATGCTGCCCGCCGGCGGGCTGCAGTTGCAGACCATCGGGCCGATGCTGCCGTACTACAACCTGGACTCGGTGCAGATCATGGGCACCGGCATCTGGGATGAGCAGAACGTGGGGGCGCAGCCGGCCCTGGTCGGCGCGTGGTTCGCCGCCCCCGAGCCGCAGCTGCGTGCCGAGTTCCAGCGGAACTACCAGCAGAACTTCGGCGAGCGGCCGCCACGCCTGGCGACCCTGGCCTATGACGCGGTGGCGCTGGCCGCGGTGCTGGCCCAGATGCCCGGCACCGATCCGTTCGCCATGCGCAACCTGATGGACCCGAGCGGCTTTGCCGGAGTGGACGGCATCTTCCGCTTCGATGAGGACGGGGTTGCCGACCGCGGCCTGGCCGTGCTGGAGGTGACGCCGACCGGCGCCGCGGTCCGCGACCGCGCGCCGACGAGCTTCGCCGTGGCGGGGTTCTGACGCCGGACGACCCGTTGCAGCGCGATGCCGGCCGGCGGGGTTCAGGCCAGCAGGGCGGTCAGCACGGCATCCAGACGCTGGCGGCCCTCTGCCGTCGCCGCCAGCCGCCGGTCGTCGAGCACGACGAGGCCGGCGTCCCGCAGCCGGGCCAGGGCGGCCGGATCGAGCAGATCGGCGACGTCGCCGCCGCAGCGGGCGTGCAGCCGGCGGCGGCTGACGCCCTCGGTCAGGCGCAGGCCCATCATCAGCATGTCGGCAAGCTGGTCGTCGCGGCCGACCGGCTGCCGTGCCCCTTCACCGTGGCCGCGATCCTCGACCCGCTGCAGCCAGGCCTCCGGAGCGCGGTGCGTGCGCGTGGTGATGGTCCCGTCGGGCAGGGTCAGCCGGCCGTGGGCGCCGGGGCCGACGCCCACATAGTCGTCCAGCCGCCAGTAGACGAGATTGTGACGGCACTCGGCGCCGGGCCGGGCGTGGTTGGAGACCTCGTAGGCGGGCAGGCCGGCGGCCTCCAGGGCCTCCCGGGTCGCCTCGTACAACGCCGCCGCCAGGTCCTCGTCGGGCAGCGCCAGCTCGCCGCGGCGGTGGCGGGCCTGGAAGGCGGTGCCCGGCTCGATGGTCAGCTGATAGGCCGACAGGTGGTCGCCGGCGTGGGCCAGCGCCCGGCCCAGCTCGGCGCGCCAGGCGGCCACCGTCTGGCCCGGCCGGGCATAGATCAGGTCGAACGAATAGCGGGCGAAGTGCCGCGCCGCCATGGCCACCGCGGCCAGCGCCTCGGCGGCGCCGTGGGTGCGGCCGAGCACGGCCAGGGCCGCGTCGTCCAGCGCCTGCACGCCGAGCGACACCCGGTTGACCCCGGCGGCGCGGAAGCCGGCGAAGCGGCCGGCCTCGGCCGAGGTCGGGTTGGCCTCCAGGGTCACCTCGACGTCCGCCGCCACGGCCCAGCGCGCCGCCACGCGGTCGAGCACCGCCGCCGCCGTGGCCGGCGCCATCAGCGACGGCGTGCCGCCGCCGAAGAATACCGAGGTCACCGTCCGCCCGGCCGTTTCGTTGGCGAAATGGTCCAGCTCGGCGAGCAGGGCGGCGCGCCAGCGCTCCTGGTCGATGCCGTCGCGGACGTGGGAGTTGAAGTCGCAATAAGGGCACTTCGACCGGCAGAACGGCCAGTGCACATAGACGCCGAAGCCGGCCTCGTCCGCCGCAGCAGGGCCAGTCGCAGCAGGGCCAGTCGCAGCAGGGCCAGTCGCAGCAGGGCCGATCGCGGCACGCGGCGCCGCCGCCGCCGCCGCCGTCGTTACGCTCACGGCACGAGACAGCGCGCCACGAGCTGCCGGAAGGCATCGGCGCGGTGGCTGATGGCGTGCTTGGCGGCGGGCTCCATCTCGCCGAACGTCACGTCGTGGCCGTCGGGCACGAAGATCGGGTCGTAGCCGAAGCCGCGGTCGCCGCGCGGCGGCCAGACCAGCCGGCCGTACACATGGCCCTCGACCGTCTCGCAATGGCCGTCCGGCCAGCACAAGCACAGGGCGCAGACGAAGTGGGCGGCGCGGTCCAGATCCGGCCGGGACTCCAGCAGGGCGTTGACCTTGGCCATGGCCGCGGCAAAGTCGCGCTGCCCGTCGGGCAGTACGGCCCAGCGCGCCGAGTGCAGGCCGGGGGCTCCGCCCAGCGCCGGCACCACCAGGCCGCTGTCGTCGGCCAGCGCCGGCCGGCCGGCCCGCTCCGCGACGTGGCGAGCCTTCAGCTCGGCATTGGCGATAAAGGTGTCGCCGGTCTCGTCCGGTTCGTCGGCACCGGCCTCGGCCGCCGAAAGCACCTGCGGCACGTACGCCGCCAGCAGGTCGGCGATCTCGCGCACCTTGCCGGGGTTGTGGCTGGCAATGATCAGGGTGTCGCCGTGGAAGGGTCTGGCCATGGCCGTTAGATACGTGGCCTGATGCGCGAAATCAAACCGCGCCGCGGTGGCGCGACAGCGGCACGACGTTGCCGGCCGAGGGCGGCGGCCGCACCGCCAGGCGCAGATAGGCGCGGTCGTCGAACGAGACCTGGCCGGGGCCGAGCCCCTTCGTGGCCGGGTTGCGGCTGATGCACAGCGGGTCCTCGGCCAGGATGTCGGCCAGCAGGCGCTCGCTCTCGGCCAGCGTCGGGCGCAGTTCCGGATAGCCATCGCTGGCCAGCACCACCTCGTCGGCCTCCACCGGCACCGCGATCACGTCGAGAAACCGGTCGGGCACCGGCGTGCCGTCGATGCAGCCGAAGGCATAGGGGTTGTCGTCGTCCCGGTTGCCGAGGGCCCGCTGGGCGCGCAGCAGCGGCGCGATCAGCGCGCGGCCGGGGTCGTCGTCCAGCAGTGCGTCGCGTGACACGCCGGCCGCCAGCAGGCTGTGCAGATAGGCCGAGCGGGCGCCGATCGCGGCGAGGTCGATCAGGCTCTCGGGGTTGTCGCCGTCGCCGTCGATCAGGAAGGCGCAGTCGCCGACGCGCCAGATCTCGTGCCGCACTGCCGAGTACACGATCATCGACAGGGCCGGCCGGGCCGGCTTGAGGGCATCCGCGGGACCATCGCGCCGGGCAACTGCAGCCGTCCGACCGAGGGCCGCGGTCAGGCGGTCCACCGCCGCGCGGGCGTCGATGCTGTCGGGAAGCGCGGCGATGGTCTCGGCGCACACCTGCACGGCAAAGCGGCCCGGTGCCACGCCGTTGAAGGTGACGGCATGGTTGTCCGTCGCGCCGTCGAGGACGGCGCCGAAGCGGCCGCTGACCAGGATCAGGTCCTCGCAGCGGTCGGGATCGCCGTGCTTGCCGACGACGAAGCGCTCGACGACTCGCAGGGCCGGTTCGTGGCTCGGTAGGGTCATGTCCCGGTCGTCGTTGGCAATGAGATCCACCGGCACGGCATGCCGTGCCGGTCCGCCCACACCGATGAGTCAGCCCCTCAAGAGGGCATCGCGCTTCCGCTTGTCAACAGTTTCATAAGCTGCCAAATGACGCGAACCGTATGCGCCTGCTCGCGTCATTCGACACAGGCCGCGACCCTGGCGCGGTAGCGTAGCCAACAACGCATATGCCCCCCGGCTGGTTCGCACCTTCGAAAGGATGACCCGGTGAGCCGCAGTCCGGGACAGGTCACGGCCCGCCGGCAGCCGGCCAGCGGATGGCTTGCACCGAACGCTTGCGGATCACCAGATGGAAGACCCGCGGCGGAACGGATCCGCCGCGGCTGTCCATTCGACAGGAAGCTGCAGGGAGATCGCGGATGAAAGTCGCGTTTATCGGCATGGGCGTGATGGGCGCGCCGATGGCCGGGCACCTGGCTCGGACCGGGCACGCCGTCACAGTCTACAACAGGACCGCGTCTCGCGCCGAGGCCTGGGTTGCCCGCCACGGCGGCCGTGCCGCGGAGACGCCGGCGCTGGCCGCGCGTGGTGCCGACCTCGCCTTCACCTGCGTCGGCGACGACGAGGACGTGCGCAGCGTCGTCTACGGCGACGGCGGCGTGCTGGCCGGCCTGCTGCCCGGCGCCATCCTGGTCGACCACACCACCGCCTCGGCCGAGCTGGCGCGCGCGCTGGACGCGGCGACGCGCGAGCGCGGCATGCATTTCCTGGACGCACCCGTGTCCGGTGGTCAGGCCGGGGCCGAGAAGGCCATGCTGACGGTCATGGTCGGCGGCGACCCGGATGCGTTCGACACGGCCAGGCCGGTGATGGAGGCCTATGGCCGCGCCGTCACGCTGATGGGCCCGGCCGGGGCCGGCCAGTTGACCAAGATGGTCAACCAGATCACCATTGCCGGGCTGATCCAGAGCCTGGCCGAGGGCCTGAACTTCGCGCAGAAGGCCGGGCTGGACGGCGACCTGGTGGTCGACGTGATCGCCAAGGGCGCGGCGCAGTCGTGGCAGATGGACAACCGTGCGCGGACCATGCTGCGCGGCGAGTTCGACTTCGGCTTCGCGGTGGACTGGGTGCGCAAGGATCTGGAGATCTGCCTGGACGAGGCCCGCCGCAACGGCGCCCGCCTGCCCGTCGCCGCCCTGGTCGACCAGTTCTACGCCGCCGTCCAGGCCAAAGGCGGCCACCGCTGGGACACCTCCAGCCTGATCGAGGTGCTGCGCGACCCGGCCTGAGGCCGCCACCTGTGTCGCCGGATCTCCCCCGCGTCCGGGCAGCCCCCGCTGCTGTCCGATGCCATGCCGGGCGGCGCGACGCAATGCCGCAGCAGGCTGCTGCCGTGCGTGCGGGTCTCGACGGCTAACGGTTTGGCAGGATCTGCCGGTCCACAGTGCGGATCCGGACGGAGGGTATGACTTTGGTCTCTACTAAAGGATGTTGCGGCTTGCCGTAACGTCTTGAGCCTGGAGTCCGTCCGATCGTCAACGACCGACGATGGCGGGTCCATGATCGACACGTCCACACCGGGCTTCTCCCCGTATCGCGCCCCGGCCTTTCCAGCGGGTGCCGCTTTCGGCAAGACAGCGCCTCTCGGTGCAGTCCTCGTCGTCGCCGTCCTTGCGGCCCTCGCGCCAGCGGGAACGCACGCGCAGGACGACCCGCTGCCCTCGGCAGAGTCCCTGGTGACGGCGCTGACCCCGCCGCATGGTGCGGCCATGGTCTCGCAGCTACAGCAGCGGCACAGCCTGTCCTCCGTCACGATTGCCGGGATCGCGTTCGCGCCCGGCTCGGCGCGGTTGACGACGGAGGCACGGACGGTGCTCGACGTGGTCGGCACGGCGCTGACCGCCGAGCCGCTGGCCGGCTACCGTTTCCTCATCGTCGGCCACACCGATGCCTCCGGCGGCATGATCGACAACCAGCGCCTGTCGGAGGAACGCGCCGACGCCACCCGGCGCTACCTGATCGAGGCCTTCGGCATTGCCCCGGCGCGGCTGGAGAGCGTCGGCCTGGGCGAGCTCGACCTGCTCTACCCGGACGAGCCGGGCCACGCCGCCAACCGCCGTATCGAGATCACCAACATCGGTCCGCACTGAGCCCTGCATTCGTGGCGCCGCGCCGGCAGGGCGACTTTGCCGCGGTGCCGCCCGCGTGGTACCGTCGCATACGGAACGAAAAGGGAATCCGTAAGCGATGGCGGAAGGCGACCTGATGCCGCCGCTGCCGGACGGCGGTGCGGGCGGTACGGGCGGTGCGGGCGGCCCAGGCGGCCCAGGCGGCCCAGGCGGCCCAGGCGGCCCAGGCGGCCCA
>CAZGMC010000041.1:21179-33428 GCA_964526565.1 uncultured Mycobacteriaceae bacterium | reverse complement strand
CGACATCGCCCGACGTCCCGTCAAACTCCATCGCCCCGGGCGCGTCGTAGATCGGCGTCGGGAAGATGTCTGCTGGCGGCTTCTGGACGATCTCGATCGCACTGATCTTGGCATTGTCCACTTCCGTCAGGAAGTCGATGTCCAGGTTTCCGTCGGCGACGGTCACGTCGAAGGACTTCTCCACCGCCACCGCGGTCCCGGCCTCGGCGAAGATGTCGTAGTCGTCGAGGACGGTGACGCCCTCGATCGCGACATCGAAGATGCGGGCACCGACGCCAAGGGCGGAGCCACCGCCCTCGGCGCCCACATAGATTTCGGCGAAGTACAGATTGACCGTGTAGTCGCCGTCATCGACGCCGAAGTCCCACTGCATGTCGCCGTAGCGCTCGGACGTATAGAGCGCCGCGACGTCGGCGGCAGCGGGGACCGCGGTCGTATCGATCGCGATGTTCTTGGTGAACGCAGTGCCGCCGGTGCGGAACGCCGACGGAGCAGGGTCGGTATCCACCGACCAGTCCGGCGTCGAACCGTCGCCGGCCGGTTGCGCCGCACCGCCCGCATTGATCCGGTACAGGACGGTGTCGCCTGCAGGCGCTCCGTCGTCCTCCAGCACCGTCGCGACCGCCGGCGCCGTATCCACGTCCGCCCCGGCGGCGGACACCAGGGTCACGGTGACCGCGTCCGGGCCGTTGTCGACGTCGTCGTTGGCGACCGCGACGGTCAGCGTCGGCGCCGTCGCACCGTCGAAGGTGACGGTCTCGGTCTGCTGCGTCGTCACGAAGCCGCCGGTCTCGTCGGGGACGGTGACGTCGTAGGTCAGCTCGACATCTCCGGTGAAGGCCGGATCGTCCGCCGCAAGCGTGAAGACCACGTTGGTCTGGGTGCCGTCATCGCCGCTCTCGACGACGCCGTCCCCGGCCGCGACCGAGATCAGCGGCTGGGCCTGGGTCTCGAACTCGAGGTAGATCGGCTGCGTGACCGGGCCAAGCGGGAGGTTGTCGTTGCCCGGGTCGACGATGCCGGCGACGAAGCCGAGCGGCACCTGGTCCTCTCCGGCGAAGTCGTAGTTGGCGATTCCAGAGAAGTCGAACTCGCTTGAGATGTCCTGATCCGCGCCGGTCAGCAGCACGTCGACCGTCTGGAATTCGACCGCGTTGTTGGCCGGGAAGTCGGACGCGGCCAGCGCGGCCAGCTGGGCATCCAGCTGGTCGGCATAGGCCCCGGTGAAGTTGTTCTCCACCGGCTGAATGAAGCCCTTGGTCAGGACCACCCGTGCGGTCTCTCCGGCCGGGCCGTCGACGATCACGCTCGGCCCGCTCGCGTCGTAGGTGCCGACGCCGCCGGCGGCGAGGCCGTTGACGGCGAGGGCGACCGAGAGGTCCGGCGAGGCCTGGGAGACCAGCGCCTGCCCGCCGCCCTGGTTGCCGGCGCCGTGCAGCTGACCGGTCTTGGTCGTGCCGTCCGCGAAGGTGACGGTGACGGTGGAGCCGATCAGCTCGGCGCCGGAGATGCCGCCGATGTCCCAGGGCGACGGATCGGCACCGGAATCGAGTGTCGATTTCTGCGCTCCGGCGATCGAGTTGGGGTCCATGTCGACCGAGAAGCCGAGAGTCTCTCCGGCCTCGAAGCCGCCATTGACCGCCGCGTCGAACGTGAGGACGATCTTCTCGAAGCCGGCGGTGCCGCCGGCGCCGACATAGGTGGCGCCGCTCGGCGCGACCACGCCGGTGCCACCCTCGGAATTGATCGTCAGTTGCTTGCCGAGCGTGTCGCCGGCCAGACCGAACGGATCGAAGACGCTGTCGGGGTAGAGCGCATTGGTGACGTCGATCTCCACCTGCGCGATCTTCTTCTCGCCGGTGTTGATGATCTGGAAAGAGTTGTTGCCGAAGTTCGAGGCCTGGACGTTGTTGTTGTTCTGCGTGATGCCAAGCACCGCGGCGCCGGTCTGCGGCAGAGCCTCGATCACGAAGTTCAGCGTCGCCGTGCTCGGGCCGACGCCCTGGTTGAGCCAGGCCGCAACCTCGCCGGTCAGCGGGGTGTCGAAGGCCGGCAGGGAGAAGCCCGGCTCGACCTCGCCGCCCGCGGCCATCAGCGCCAGCAGGTCGCTGTCTCCGGTGAGGTTGCCGAGGCCGTAGACCACCCCGCCCAGCAGCGGGTCGGTGCCGGCGTCCGGCGCGCCGGTAGCCGGGTCGACGGTGATCTGGCTGCCCTGCTGGATGCCGAAGAAGGCGTCCGTGCCGGTGGTCAGGTTCTCCACCGTGTAGCCTTGCAGGATGATGCCGGTCAGGCCAAAGCCGACCGGGACGTCGAAGGTGAAGTAGTCGCGGTCGCGGAACGCGTTGTCGCCGTTCTCGCCCTCCTGCTGGGCGACGACGATGTTGTCGCCCGCTGCCAGCGTGCCGGCATCGCTCGGCGCCAACCTGTCGTCGGAGATCTCGACCGTGGTGCCGAACAGAACGTCGTCCGGCGGCATGTAGGCCTGGGTACCGGTCGTCAGGATCTCGATGCCCTTGAGCGCCGGGTTCTCGACGCCGTGGATCGCCTCGATATCGAGGACGCCGTCATCGCTCACCGTGACCGTGGTGGAGCGCATGAACCCGCCCTTGGCGCCGGCGATGGCGAACTGGTCGATATCGTCGAACGCGGACGGCACCGTGCCCTCGACCGAAACGTCGAACACCCGCTCGCCGGCGGCATCAATGCCGCTGAAGATCTCTGCGAAGTACAGCCGCACCTCGACCTCGGTGCCGCCCGCGACCGGGAACTGCCACAGCATTTCCGGGGTGCTCGGCGCATCCCAGCGCTCGGTGTTGAACAGGGCGTCCGGTGTGCCGGCCGGGATGCTCGGGTCGGTCGCAACGATCGGTCCGGGATGGGCGCTGCTGCTGTCGCCGCTGAAGGTGGAGGTGCCGGTGCTGTTGGCGATCAGGTACGGGCTGTTGCCGGCGTCGCCGAAATTGCCCTGGTCCTGGCCCCAATCGAGGTCCGGGTCGGTCGGGTCGGTCGAGTCGTCCGCCCCCACGACGATCGCCGGCCCGCCGGCATTGACGCGGAACAGCACCTCGCCCGCGGGAGGCGGCGCTTCGTCGTTGTCGGCGATCGTCACCGTCGCCGAGGCATCGCCCGCCGTGACCGTGGTGCCGGCCGGCGCGGTGATCGTGCCGAGCGTCACCGAGACGCTTTCGACGCCCTCGTCGAGGCTGTCGTCCACGATGGTCACGGTCCTGGTTGCGGTGGTCTCACCGGCCGCGAAGGTCACTTCGAGCGGGGCCGCGATGCCGTAGTCGTCGCCGTCCGTTGCCGTGTCGCCCTGGGCGCCGACCGTGAAGACCACCGTCACCGGCCCCTCGGTCACCGGCGCGCTCAGCGTGAAGGTGAGCTCCGCCGTGCCATCGCCCTCGGCAACCGACAGGTCGGCCACCGCGACCTCGGCGGTGCTGCCGGAAGCGTCGGCCACGCGGACCTCGATGGCGTTGACCTTCGGGTTCTGGCTGACCGGGTCGTTGTGGAGGAAGGACAGGTTCAGCGTGTCGTCGGTCGCCTCGAAGGTGTAGGTGCGCGAGAAGGCGACGCCGAGGTACGGCTGCTTCTCGGCATCGGTCAGGCTGCCGCTCGGCAGCGGCGCCCCCGGACCGTCGACGACATCCGTGGCCTCGCGCAGCGGATGGATGTCGTCGAACTCCGCCGGCACCGCGCCTTCGACCGAAACGTCGAAGATGCGCGGATCCGGACTCGTGAAGATGTTGTTCCAGTTCTCGGTGTAATACACCGTCACCGAGTAGGTATTGCCGACCTCCACATCGAAGGCATAATCCAGCGTTCCGGTGTCGCCGCTGATCCCGGACGGCGAATTGTCGCTGCGCTCGTAGACGAACAGCTGCCACGGCACGGTGCCGTCGACATTCGCCAGGTCGATCTCGTCCTCGGCATTGGTCAGGCTGTTGACGAACGTGTCATCGGTCTGGCCCGACAGCACGATGCCGCTGCCGTTGGCCGGGTCGGTCAGGGTGTGGTCGCCCAGCCAGTCCGGCCCGCCGTCGGTTGCGGCGACGGTCGAGGCCCCCGCGGCCGTGCCGCCGGGCCCGGCATTGACGCGGTAGAGCACGGTGCCCGGTTCGGCCGTGTCGTCGTCGGCGATCGTGACGGTCGCCACTGAGTTGTCGCCGAGCGCCGCCTCGGCGCCGGTCACGCCGGTCAGCCGCAGCTCGAACGTCTCGGTGCCTTCAGCCGCCGTGTCGTTGACGATCTCGATCGGCACCGTCAGGTCGGCCGAGCCGCCGGCAATCTCGCCGGAGCCGCTGTACACGCCGGTCGTCTCGTCAAAGGTCAGGTTCGGCGCCACGTAGTCCTGCTGCGGGGTCGCCGAGAGCGGCACGATCTCGTAGGTGACCGTGACCGTCTGTTCGGCGGGGATCGCCACATCGGACTGGATCGTTACCGTGACCGTGCCGTCCCCTTCGGCGGCTGCGGCATCGACCACCGAAATCGTCGGGCCCGCGCCCGGTTCGGCGACCTTGATGATCTCGACCGCGTTGATCAGCGGGTTTTCGACGACGCGCTGGAAGTCGATGTCGATGGTGCCGTCGGTGACCTCGCCGATCCACTCGAACATGCCGCCGACCTGGTGACCGAGCGTGGCGGACAGGTCCAGGTCGTCCTGGAACAGGACGCCCTCGACCGAAACGTCGAACACGCGCTGGCCGGGGCTGCTGGTGCCGCTGAAGCCGTTGCCCATGAACAGGCGCACGGCATAGGTGCCGGCGGCGAGGCCGCCCTCGCCGAACTCCAGCGCCATTTCGGCGCCGGTATCCGGGTCCCAGCGCTCCTGCGCGAAGACGCCCTGCGGCACCGTGTCGGGAACGGAGTCGTCGCGGCCGCTGATGTTGTGGGTCGCGACGTTGGTCGGGCCGCCGACGATCGGGCCGGTCTCGGCAGTCCAATCGAGCCCGCCATCGTTGGCGGAGACGGTGCTGCCGCCGGCGTTCCAGCGGTACAGGACCTCGCCTTCGGTGGCCTCGCGGGCGATGCCGTCGACCTGCACGTAGTCCCAGGAGGCCGCGAAGCTGTCGTCGCCCTGCGGCGCCGAAGAGACCAGGCCGACCACCGCACCGGTCTGCTTGCCGAAGTTCACGTACTGGCCCTTGACCGCGGCGACCACCGCGGCCGGCACGTCGAGCGAGGCCGTCTCGAACTCCGTGCCGAACGTGCCGCCGTCCAGGAACTTCGCCCGCGCCGTCACGGTCTCCGAGCCCGGGGTCAGGTCCAGGTCGATCGCGAGCTGCACCGTGCCGTCGCTCAGGCCGTTGTCGGCGGTGCCGAGGCCGGGCATCTCGACGAACCCGGTGACGGGGGAGTCGTTGTCCTCGACGATGAGCTGCAGGCCGTAGACGACCGTGCCGCCGGTGTTGACGGCGGCGATCGTCGCCTCGACGAACGTCGTCTGGGTGCCCGGGCCGACCATCAGGCCCGCCTTCTCGCCGCCGTTCCAGGTCTTCCCGGCGTCCTTGTTCAGCTGGAAGTCGAAGATGTTGATCATCTCCGTCGTGATGGTCACGCCGCCGATGCCGCTGGGTGTGGCAAAGCCGATGCCGAGCACGTCGGACTGGTCGTTGGCCGCACCGACCGCCGATCCGTCATCCGCCTGATCGATGCTGACGAAGGTGGAGGCACCGCCCAGGTTCCAGATGTCCGGGTTGTACAGGGCGGGCTCGCCGAGCGGCGCGACCTGCGGCGTGACGCCGTCGCGCCAGACCGCATTGATGCCGATGTCGCCGGCGATGCTGTCGCCGTCCGGGATGGCCCCCGGCGGCGTGGTCGCCGGGTTGTTGAGCTCGAAGCCCCAGAACGCCGTGGCGTCGGCGCCGACGATGACGCCCTTGCCGTCGGTGTCGTCGCCGACGTGGGAGTCGTTGGTGTTGTCGATGCCGTCGAGGTCCAGGTCCGTGCTGGGGTCGGCCGGCTGGCCGCCGGGCACGAAGAAGGTCACGTTGTCGGCGCCATAGGTCGCCGCCACGACCAGACCGGCGAAGTCGTCAAGGCCGTCGCCGTCGGTGTCGATCAGGGCGTTGGGAATGCCCTCGTCACCCAGCGTGGTCACCGCAAGCGGCTGCGAGCCGAAGCCGCCGATCGTGCCGAGGCTGTCGACCGTGTCCGGGCGGCCATCGCCGTTGGTATCCTCGGGCAACTCGAAATAGAGGTTGCCGTTGAAGGCCGCGGCGATGATCGCGCCGTCAAGCGCGCCGCCGAAGAACGTGCCCGTGTACTCGGCCAGGCCGTTGGTCGAGGAGTTGATGGTCTTGAGCGAGCCGTCCTGGCCGGTCGGGATCAGCTGGGACTCCGGCGAATAGCGCGTGCCGTCCATCACGCTCGGGCCGTCGAAGTGCTGGGTCGGGTCGCCGATCGAGCTGCCGGGATGGACCCAGTCGTAGCCGGACAGAAGATCGTGCAGATCGGCCGGCAGCGCCGCGCCGCTGTCCACCCAGTTGCCGTCACCCTGCTCCTCGTAGATGATCAGCAGCTTCGAAAGGTAGTCCCGCGCCTCCGCCTCGTCGGCGAAGATCACCGAGCTGTTCTCGTCGAGCACCGGATCGTTCGCAGTGGCCGGCTTGTAGCTGCCGTCCGGGTTGAACGCCGCCTCGAGCACTTCCTTTGCGGCGCGCAGCGGGTTCGCGTCGCCGGCGTACGGACCGAAGGCATCGGTGGTGTTGCCGGCGTAGTGCAGCTGGTCACCGTAGCCATTGCTGCCATTCTCATTGAACTGGTTGGTCGCCAGCTCCTGGGTCCAGTCCTCGACCCAGTTGTTGCCGCTGCCCGGCGTGTTGTCCTCGAACGGGATCGGCTGACCGCCCCAGCCGCCGTTGGGGCCGTTGTCCCAGGTGTATACCTCGCCCGTCTCGGTCACGAGAACGTCATAGTTGTTGCGGTATCCGGGAGCATGCACCTTCAGCGGGTTGTCGACGATCTTGAGCTGCCCGTCGTCGCTGACCAGCGCCTTGTCGGCGATCTTGGCCATGTTCAGGCCGTTGTTGCCGCCGGCCCATTCCGGGACCAGCTCGCCGTTGGTCCCGGTGCCGTTGTCGTCCAGCGTGAAGGTCGGCGCCTCGGCCAGGTTCTGGATGCTGAGCGACGTCAGGTCGACATTGCTCCGGGTCGGGTCGTCGAGCGTGGGCAGGTCGAGGATGAATTGATCCCCGTTGCCGTCGGTCCGCACGTCGTAGGATTCGAGCTCGGTCAGGTTGATCTTCAGGATCGTGCCCGACAGCGCAAAGTCGACGGTGCCGGCGAAATTGTTGCCGGGCGCGCCCTTGTTCGTGTTGCCGCCCTGGGCGATCCAGAGGATCGTGTCGCCGTTTGCGTCGACCGACAGATCGAGGCCGTTGGTGGAGTGGTTTTCTTCCGACCGCGGCAGGCCGCGGACGATCGCGACATTTGAGAGGACTGCGCCGGTATCCTTGTCCAGGACGATCTTATGGATCTGGCCGGAATTGGTGTCGAGACCCGAGTCGTTGCCGACCGCGATCCGCCAGTCCGAGGAATTTACGTAAAGAACGTCATTGCCGTTTTCATCGACGGTCGTGACCAGGCCGGTCATCTGCCGGTTGGTCGTCCCGTTTGCCGAGCCGTCGTCGTCGTAGTTCTGCGTCTGTAATTTGATATCGCTGATCTTTGTTGAGGCCGTGACAACGAATTGGGGAAGCGTATCGCCGTCTGCATCGTCCGGCTGGCGCGCGATTTCGTAACGCCAGATCTCGCCGTTCTGCTGGGCGACGAACAACACCGGGTTGCCGGACTTGCTGAAATCCAGCGCCGTCGGGTTGCTGGTGTTTTCGCCCTCGAGGCCGACCGCACCGAACGTGATCGCAGGATTACTGAACGCCATGGCTGATACCCCTTCTCCAAACTTCGACAAGGCCGACTACGGCTTGCTCCGCGCGCGCGGGCTGGCCCGGGTGTCGAACGATTACTTCACTTCCTGAACAGGCGATGGACGGCAAAGCGATGCTTTGCATGTTTGGCAATCATAAACTAACGAGGCAGACGACCAAGAGTCGACACTGCAGTGCAGGTCCAGCCCTTTGTATAAATTCGGATTATTCTTTCTATTATTAAGTAATCATATTATGTTATGCAACTTTTCAGTTCCAGGCTTTCCGCGCCTTGCGATTAACCGAGACACTGCGCCTTGACCAAACGGCGACTTACGGCCCTCAGCAGAGCCACCAGGAGTAGCCCGGTCCTGCGAATTCTTGTTTCGAACAGAGGCTTGTGTCGACCGCGCTGACGGTGCAGGTGCGGGCCTCGAGGCGATCGTGGTCCTTGTCCGCGCTGGTGACCGCTTCAAGCCGCTCGGTCAGGGGACCGTCGAAATACCGCTCAACCGCATCGCGCTGGGTTGGCTGGTTGTTCTTCAAGGCAGGGCGATGGCCGCGCAGCTCGTCCGCCATTGGCCGGGCCGCGCCCGACGCCATATTGCGCGTCATGACCGATGGCTCCGATACGATGACCGTGTTCGACCGGCGGCTGGTGCGGCGGCGGCGGGACCGGGCGGCGGCCGGGCTGGGCGGGCACGATTTCCTGCTCGCCCGCGTGGCCGAAGGGCTGGTCGAGCGGCTGTTCGACGTCCGGCGCGACTTCCCGCGCGTGCTTGACCTGGGTTGTCACGATGGCGCGTTCGCCCGCGCGCTGGCCGGGCGCAAGGGCATGGTGACGCTGGTCCAGGCCGACCTGTCGCCGGCGCTGGCGGCGCGCGCCGCGGCGACGGGGTGCCCCGCCGTGGCCGCCGACGAGGAGCTGCTGCCGTTCGCCGACGGGGCCTTCGACCTGGTGGTCAGCGCGCTGTCGCTGCACTGGGTCAACGACCTGCCGGGTACGCTCGTCCAGGTGAACCACGCGCTGCGCCCCGACGGCCTGTTCATGGCGGCCATGCTGGGCGGCGACACGCTGGTCGAATTGCGCCGGGCGCTGATGGAGGCGGAACTGGCGGTGGCGGGCGGGGTCAGCCCGCGGGTGTCGCCGTTCGCCGACCTGCGCGACGCCGCCGGGCTGTTGCAGCGCGCCGGCTTCGCCCTGCCGGTGGCGGATGTGGACACCCTGACGGTGACCTATCCGGACGCCTTCCGCCTGTTCACCGACCTGCGTGGCATGGGCGAGACCAATGCCGCCCTGGCACGCAACCCGAAGCCGCCGCCGCGCGCCCTGTGGCTGGAGGCGGCGCGCCGCTACCACGACCTCTATGCCGGCCCCGACGGCCGCATTCCGGCCACCGTCCAGATCCTGTGGCTGGCCGGCTGGGCCCCCCACGAGAGCCAGCAGAAGCCCCTGCGCCCCGGCACCGCCCGCACCCGCCTGGCCGACGCCCTCGACGCCGTGGAGCAGGATGCGGGGGACGTGGCAGAGCCGCGGCGGGCGTAAGCAGGGCAGGCGGCGGAGCAGGCAACGAAGCGATTTCGGCACTCGCAAAACATGTGGTTGCGATGCCGGCTTTCTGACATGAATGTCATCGTTCGGTGATTGCGCCGGCTGACGGCGTGGCGTTAATCGATGACCATCTGCATGTGAACGCCGGCTTCCCAACCCAGGACCGTCCCGTCATGTCCACCGAACCCGTCGCCGCCACGCCGGCATCGCTCTCCGAGGAGCGGATGCACCGGCAACCCCCGTTCGACGGCACCGACCCGGCGGCGCTGCTGGCCGAGGTGCGCCGCGTGCGCGATACCGTGGCGGCAGAGGCCGAGGCGCTGATGGCGCGCTGGGCGCCGCGGCTGGAGCGGACCGCCTATCGGGACAGTGCGGCCAACCTGGCGGCCTATCTGGCCCTGCGCCGGCTCGACCTCAGGCCGCTGCAGGCGGCGCTGGCGCCGTGGGGCCTGTCGTCGCTGGGCCGCAGCGAGAGCCGCGTCATGCCCAGCCTGGCCGCCATCATCGCCAACCTGGAGACGATCTGCGGCAGTGACGGCCCGCGCCACCGGCCGACGCCGGAAGAGTTCGTCCGTGGCGACCGCCTGCTGGAGGAGAACGCCGCGGCCGTGTTCGGCCCGCCGGCGACCGACCGCAAGACCCGCATCCTGGTCACTTTGTCGGAGCGGGCGGCGCGCGACATCGACCGCGTCCACACCATGATGCGCGCCGGGATGGACTGCGCCCGCGTCAACTGCGCCCATGATGGCCCAGAGGTGTGGGCGGCGATGATCGACAACATCCGCCGCGCCGGCGCCGAGCTCGGCCGGCCCTGCCCGGTGCTGATGGACCTCGCCGGCCCCAAGATCCGCACCCGCCACGTGCTGGCGCCGAGCGACGGCGACAACGTCAAGCGCGGCGACAAGGTGCTGCTGACCTTCGGCGAGCCGCTGGCCGACCCGCGCTACCCGTTCCAGGCGAGCTGCGCGGCGCCGGAGGTGCTGCGCCGGGTGCCGATCGGCGCGGCGGTGTCGATCAAGGACGGGCTGATCGTCGGCACCGTCGAGGCGGTCACCGACGAGGGGCTGGTCATGACCGTCAGCCGCACGCCACCGGGCGGCCAGCCGCTGCTGGAGGAGAAGGGCATCAACTTCCCCGACACGGCGCTGGAGGTGTCACCCCTGACGCCCGACGACCTGAGCCACCTGGACTTCGTCGCCGAGCATGCCGACATCGTCGGCTACTCGTTCGTCCAGCGGCCCGAGGACATCGCCCGGCTGCAGGACGAGCTGACGGCGCGCCGGCCGGGCCGGCCGCCCATGCCCATCGTCGCCAAGATCGAGACCAAGCTGGCCTTCGCCAACCTGCCAGACCTGATCGTCCAGGCGGCCGGCCGCAACCCGTTCGGCGTGATGATTGCCCGCGGCGACCTGGCGGTGGAGATCGGCTATGAGCGCCTGTCGGAGGTGCAGGAGGAGATCCTGTGGCTGTGCGAGGCGGCGCACGTGCCGGTGATCTGGGCGACCCAGGTGCTGGAGAGCCTGGTCAAGCGCGGCATGCCGACCCGCGGCGAGTTCACCGACGCAGCCATGGCCAACCGCGCCGAATGCGTCATGCTCAACAAGGGCAAGTACGTCGCCGACGGCATCGCCGTGCTGGACAACGTGCTGCGCCGCATGGAGCTGCACCAGGTCAAGAAAAGCCCCCAGCTCCGCCCGCTCGCCGCCTGGGCGGGCATGCGCTGAGGCCGGCCGGGCCCAGGATCCGGGCCCAGGATCCGGGCCCAGGATCCGGGCCCAGGATCCGGGCCCAGGATCGGCCGGCGGGTCCGCTCTCGCGTCGGTAGGCGCAACCGGGTTTGCCATACGGCCAAGAGATGCTATCGTCATGCTTTGGCGTTCGGCCGGTGGCGAACCGCCTGGCGCGGAGACCGCGATGACGGAACAGCAGGGCAACCTGATCCTCGAATAAATGCGACGCTTCGACCGGGCGATCGGCGACATGCGGGAAGACATGCGCGACATGCGGGACCGGATCGCATCTCTTGAGATCCAGATGACGCTTGTGCGTACCGACATTGCTCATATGCGGAGTGGCATCGCGCGTCTGGATCACCGACTTGACCACCTGGAAGTTCGCTTCGAGCGAATTGAGCGCCGTCTCGACATCGTGCCTGCCTAGCGCACGTCATCCCGTCATTACTGGTTCTCCGGCACGATCAGCGGGCGGAACGCGAACATCGCCGGGTCGGCGGGGTCGACCGTGACCTCGACGGCCTGGATGTGCGGGTCGCCGAACACCTCCAGGCGGTAGACGTTGCGCAGGAGTCCCTCGCCGACGGGGCGGCGCAACGGGCGGTCGACGATGAATTCGTGGGTGTCGCCGTGGACCAGCAGGACCGGCCGGCCATAGGTCGCCGCGCCCTCGGCCAGGGCGCTGAGGGTGTCGTGAAAGCCGCTGTTGCGGTGGTCGTAGGGGCCCAGCTCGAACATCGGGTCGGCCTGGAAGGCGAACACGACGGCATCCAGGCCCTGCGCCGCCGCCCTTGGTGTCACCGACGAAGATCGCGAACGCCGGGTCGGCCGCGTTGATGGCGTCGATCAGCCGCTCGAACCGGGCGTAGTCGTCGGGGATCCGGTACGGCATGTCGCCGAACGCGACGAAGGTGAACGGCGCGGCGGTCTCGCCCTCCTGGGCGCCGGCAGCGGCGGGCACGGCCAGGGCGCGGCCACAGCGACCAGAGCGGCACGGGCGAGACGGCGGGGCATGGGCGAACCCTCCGGGCGACAGCGACAGGCACGCCGGCAACCCTGCCCGTCCGTCATGACACCTTGATGACGGTGCCCGTGC
>CAZGMC010000041.1:0-21079 GCA_964526565.1 uncultured Mycobacteriaceae bacterium | reverse complement strand
CTGCGTGTCACGTGCCTGCGTGTCACGTGCCTGCGTGTCACGTGCCTGCGTGTCACGTGCCTGCGTGTCAGATGCGCTCGGCCAGCCAGATCGCGGCGCGCGAGCCGGCCTTGATCACCGTGCTCAGCGCGCGGTAGCCGGGGGCCTGCTCGGCCTCGTGCGCCAGCCCGATGTCGCGATGCTCCAGCTCCTCGGCGCGGAACCGCTCGATGGCCTGCTTCAGGTCGGCCTCGTCGGTGCCCAGGGCGGCGGCCTGACGGGCGTAGTGGCCGTCGATCGCCTCCTCCACGGCGACCGTGCAGGCCATGGCGGCGCGCTCACCCAGCATGGCGGTGCCGGCACCGAGCACGAAGCCGGCGACGTGCCAGACCGGGTGGAGCAGGCTGGGCCGCACCCGCCGCTCGACGATCAGCCGCTCGAAGTGGGCCAGATGCTGCTCCTCCTGGGCGGCCATGTGGCGCAGCTCGCCGGCCACGGGGCTGCGGCCGAGCACGGCGAGCTGGCCCTCATAGATGCGCCTGGCGCCGTACTCGCCGGCATGGTCGACGCGCACGATGCGCTCGACCAGGTCGCGGCCGGTGCGCTCGCCGGGCAGGGGAGCGGCAAAGGCCGGGCGGTCGTCCGGTGTCGTCATGCGTGGGGTTCCTCCGGTTGGCGGGCGCGGCGCGGGGTCAGCGCGGCGGCGGTCAGGGCGAAGCCGGCCAGCGCCAGCGACAGCAGGGCATTGAACCCGGCCAGCGAGACGCCGAACAGCGACCACGGCGCCACGTCACAGCGCACCACCGGCTGGTCCAGAAGCCGGGCACGCAACTCGGTGACCGGGCCGCCGCCGAGCGGCGCGCCGCTGTCGCAGGCCACGGTGCCGGCCCACCAGTGCTGCTCGACGCCGACATGGTAGGCGGCGATGCCGGCGCCGAACAGCAGGGCCATGCCGGCCAGGCCCAGCAGCACCGCCCGCGCCCACCCGCCGGCCGGCGCCGCCAGCGCCGCCAGGGCGAACACGATGACGGCGACGTGGGGCCAGCGCTGGTACAGGCACAGGCTGCACGGGTCCAGGCCGCCCAGGTGCTGCCCGGCCAGCGCGGCGGCCAGGACGGCGCCGCTGGCCAGGGCCAACAGCCAGGGGGTGTGGCGGGTCGGCAGGTCGGTCATGGACGTTCATATAGCCCGAACGGCCGGCGTCTTCGAGCGGCGCGCGGTCGCGGCGGACATCACGCGGCGCCCATCAATGCAGATAGCGCACGGCCAGGAACCCGCCCAGCAGCAGCGCGAAGAACAGCGCCGTGATCAGGCCCAGCCGGCGCTCCAGCAACTCGCGGATCGGCGGCCCGAAATACCACAGTGCGGCAGCGACCAGAAAGAACCGGCCGCCGCGCGACAGCACCGAGGCGATGGTGAAGGTGACCAGGTCGAGCTGGGTGACGCCGCTGGCAATGGTGATGACCTTGTACGGGAACGGCGTCAGCCCGGCGCCGAACACGATCCACCAGCCGTACGCGTTGTACGACTCGACGAACGTCTCGAACCGGTCCAGGTAGCCGTAGACGTTCAGCACCGGCTGGCCGACCAGCTCGAACAGGAAGTAGCCGATGGCATAGCCGAGCAGCCCGCCGGCGACCGAGGCGATCGTGCAGATCAGGGCGTACGTCCACGCCTTCTGCCGGTTGGCCAGGCACATGGGAATGAGCAGCGCGTCCGGCGGCACCGGGAACACCGAGCTCTCGATGAACGACACCGCGGCCAGCGCCCGCCCGGCATGGCGGTGGGCGGCAAGCCGCATGGTCCAGTCATAGGTTCTGCGCAGCACGGGGGCGGGTGTCCGGGTGGCGGGCGGAAGGGCAACAGGCGAGCCCGGCAGCGAATAGCAGCCGGCGCCGCGGGCCGCAATGCCGCCGGACGCACGGCAACGGGTTCAGGTCAACGCGGTGTGGTCCATTCGAGCCGCCCTTCCTGCTGTTCGCCACACCGGCCGGTCCCGACCGGCCGCCAGGGTCGCGCCGTGCTCGGGCCGGTCAAGGCCCGGCTCCCGAATGGCGCGGCCGGACCGGCGGCACCGCCAGGCTCGGGCAGCGCGGGTCGGCTGACGGCGGCGGTGTCGCCGGGCCCTGACAGGCCTTCCGCGCGGCGCGACGGCGAAGGCGGGTCGGCTCCGAGGGCAGGTCCCGGTCCAGTCTCACCAAGGGCAGTGAGGTGGGCAGCGGTTCATCGTGCCGGTTCCGGACAACGCCGGATGGCACGGGCCGGCCAACCTCGCTGTCCCGGCCGGCAATCGCCTCGTCTTCCTGCCGCCCTGCACGCCTGAACTGCAGCCCGCCGGCAGGTCCCCGGTCCCCCGTCGATGAACCGGACGCAGACCGACACTTCAAGACCCTGGATGATCCCAGCGAGACCCTCGCCAGGCGCAGCTGCAGGCGCCAGGCCGCCCCGCCCTCTGGCTGGACTGCACAGAGCCAGAAGGCGGGGAGCCTGTCGACAGCCGGCTCAAGGATCCCCGGAGTCCAATGCCCACGGCGTCAACTAAAGTGTGCCATAGTCACCTGCTAATGTTGCAGGATCAAGCGCAAGATCATAAACAGTCATGTTCGTGATCGTGCCATCGAAGGGGTGCTGCACGAGATCGGCCACCCCGTCGCCGCTGGCCCACTGGTTGGCACCGATGACGATCGGCTCGTTATTGCCTTGAAGACCGCCAGTGTAGGCATTCTCGGCTACAAGGTTGCCGTCCATATAAAGTTTCATGCCGCTCTCTCCAAATGCAAAGACCAAATCGTGGTCGCTGCCGGCCTGGACGACGTCTCTGGCACGGATTGCGTAATCATTGTCTGTATCCTGCATCCGGACATATACGTCGTCGTTCTCAACAAAAATACTCAGATGACCTCCGTCGTCGTAGTATCTGGAATCTTTGGAAAACAGGCCCTGGCGAGCCCGGCCTACGGTATCTGTGTTGAATTCAATCTCTATTGTTCCCTGCTCCAGGTTATGTACACTGCTGCCAGGTAAAACTACTGCATCCCGTACCGAGCCAGACAGAGAATACGGGCCTTCCGTGAGCACGGCATTTGGAACGGCATCGCCGTCAGTGGCTGTATCGGATCCGCCGTCGGCAGCCGCATCGGATCCGCCATCAGTGGCTGTATCGGATCCGCCATCGGCAGCCGCATCGGATCCGCCATCAGTGGCTGTATCGGATCCACCATCAGTGGCTGTATCGGATCCGCCATCAGTGGCTGTATCGGATCCGCCGTCGGCAGCCGCATCGGATCCGCCGTCGGCAGCCGCATCGGATCCGCCATCGGCGGCCGCATCGGATCCGCCGTCGGCAGCCGCATCGGATCCGCCATCGGCGGCTGGATCCGAACCACTATCGGTGCCTGTGTCCGAGCCACTATCGGTGCCTGTGTCCGACCCGGACTCACCATCGCCCGTGGAACTTCCGGAATCGTCGGTCGATCCACCGGCCGGGTTGTCGTCGCCAGCTGAAGCGTCGGCCTCACCGGTCGTATGGCTGTCGGTCGCCGGATCATCATGGTCGACATTGCCAAGCAGCTCTTCGATCCGTTGAAACGCTCCCATCGTTTCCCCGACGCTGCCCGGAACCGGCGTCAGATCTTCAATGGTAGCAAACCGGCCTGTCATGGCATTTTCATAGACGTCATTATAATAGTAGGGCCTGTCCGGATTTTCATACTGCAGAACGACATTCGAACCGCTCGGACCCGACGCCGACAGGTGGGAAGAGGTTATATTGTTTTCAGAAACGGCGCCGGCTGGAAGCCTTAAGATGGCCGCCTTGTGACCTTCACCAGGCACGGTAAGAACTGTATTATCCCGCACAACTACATTTGTTGACCCCGCTGTAACCGAGATTGCGTTAATCATGGAGTTGTAAATGATATTGTTCTCAATAAGCATGTTATCGACCGTCGCGCCGCTCATGAAGATGCCTTGCGATGCATTAGTCCCCTGCAAGTAGACATTGCCACGGACTGTAACGTCTTCGGAATCTGCTCCCTGGAACTGAATAAAATCGATATGCGCGCCCGGCCCGGCATGGATATACCTGGCCCCGGTGTTGTTCTCGATTAATGCATCGCTTACCCCGGAAATTTTCATTGCATCATCGCCAAGATTCTCAAACCGGTTCTCGGAGACTTCCAGATTCTCTGTATTAATGAATACTCCCCCCCTCATGACATCATGAATATAGTTGTTCTCGAAGCGCACATCCGAGGCGACGCCGGAATAAATACCGCGCCAACCTGTATAATCATCATCAACCAATCCATTGACTTCCGAGTTCAAAAATTCAATGTGATGGCTCCCGCCATCCACACCAACAAGGTGTGAAGCAAGGCTGCCGTTGTGCGTGCCATCAACATGAACGCCGTCCACGCGCAAATAACTTGAATTGTCAAAAGATATGTCGGTGAAGCGGGCGCCCAGAGGACCATCTGCCGACCTGATTGTAACGTAGTCACTGAAATGCAGGTCATCGAAATCGATTGATCCATAGTTGCCGTTTTCCAGCAGCAAGGTATCACCGCCGGACGCCGCTTCGAGCCTGTCATACAGCTCGTTTGCTGATCGAACAGTGTATTCAGTCATGGTTTGATGACTCCATTTTACCTGGCCTGTGCCCAAGATCCCGCGCCTGTCGCCACGCGACGGACGCTGCAAGCCTCAACAGGGTGATGACGCCGCCCTCTTGGGAAAGACATTTCTGTCTTGAAGGACGACTGGATCGTGATGAATTCCATGGTATCGCAACAGCCATTACAGCGCAAGGTGTCGGAAATCTCCATAAATCAGGAACATGGGCTAATAGCAAAAGTTTATCACAGATCACCATGATTTATCACAGGTTCACCAGTCTGTCACGATCGAACAGTTTTCATACCTAAGTGTTGTACAATTTTATGCTTATTTTCATTTGAATGGCCTTTCGCACAATGGGCAGGATGGACCCGTTACCGATGAGAAAATCTGAGATCAACAGGGATGAAGCGCCAGGAAACTGGAGTGCGGCCCTCACCATCCAGCAGTTTCGCATGGCTTGCCAGAGCGGGGGCGGGCAGGCAGGCTCGGACAAGCGTGGTGATGCGACGGGGGCCGCTCGTGAACCAGAAGGGTCGGCTGCAGGCGACCCTGGAATCACAAGTTTGACACTTGACCTTGGTTCATCATGGAAGTCCCTTGTCGTGGTGTCAAAACCATTGCCGTTGATTCTGCTTGACCTGATCCGGCGCGCCTGACTTGGCGGGGTACGCGGCAAGGCCCCGGATCGGCGAGTGCCTTTCATCAACGACTGCAAGTGACAGAACTGCAAGTGACAGAACTGCAAGTGACAGAACTGCAAGTGACAGAACGGAAACGACTTCCGGTATGGGACGAGGTGTCGATCAAGGGGTCGAGCCACCAGCGTTGCGTCTCGATGACCGCCGGGATCGTGTGCCCTGGTAAAGTCTACCCGCAGGAAGGATGATCACCGTGGCAACCTGGACCGATACAAGGACGACGGAGCCGCAGGGCAGCGGAGCCGAGATTGTGGTGGACACGCCGTCGGAGCTGCTGAACGCGTTGAACAGCGCAACCGGCGGCGAGGTCATTCTGCTGGAGAGGGGAAACTACGGCGACATCGATTTGAACGGGCTTGAGTTCAGCAGTCATGTGACAATACGGTCTGCCGATGGCAACCATGATGCGGTGTTTCACACCCTCGACATTGTAAACAGCAGCTACATTCGCGTCGATGGGGTCCATGTGGACAATAGTGGGGATGGCACCGTCGGCGCGGGATTCGTGAATATTGTCGACAGCGATCACATAGAAATTCGAAATTCGGAAATAAACGGGTCCGTGGACGGGTCCTATTATACTCACCCCAGCCGGTTCATCTCGGCATATGGGCTAGAGGTGTCCGGAAACTCGACCAATATTGTGATCAGCAACAATTATATACACAACGCCGAGCATGGCGCCGTATTTCTTGGTGTGGAGGGGTTGGAGGTGACCGACAATACCATCAATCATGTTGCCAGCGACAGTTTCAAGTTCGCCGGGATTCGCGGCGCATTGATTGAGAACAATGCGGGTGCGTCGATCGTTCATCCGTCATCGGATGATCATCTGGATTTCATCCAGTTTCAGGGCAGCAGCAGCGATGTGATACTCCGTGGAAACACGCTCCTGATTGAAGATACGGACAATCAGGTTTATCAAGGTATTTTCATCAAGGACGGTGACTACGACAATTTTATTATAGAGGATAATCTGGTCTACACCAATACGGTCAATGCAATCTATGTCAGCAGCGGGCACAACGTCGCCGGGGGAACCGGCGGCAACTTCACCATTCGGAACAACACGGTCCTTTCGCCGCCCGATCTGACGAAGTGGGGCAGCGCGGATATCAGCATCGTGTCGCTGGAAGGCGCATACACGGTTGAGAACAACATCGTCGATCGAATTGTGGATCGGGTCAATGACGGCAACGTATCCGGCAATCTTGTCCTGCAGTGGGAGAATCCGGCCGGAGAGAATTATTACAACGACGTTTACGTCAATGCCACGGCCGGCGGCGGAGCCAGTATTCAGGATTTTGCGCCGGTGCCAAGTTCGCAAGGAGAGTCAATGGGGGCGTTCCGGCGGATCGGCGAACTTCTGGGCAGCGAGCCCGGCGAAGCGCCGGCGGATGCGAACAAGGCGCCGGCGGCAGTCGATGACGTCCTGATCCTCGATTGGGGAACCACTGCCACGATCGACGTGCTGGAGAACGACAGCGATCCGGACAAGGATTCACTGAGCGTGACCGGATTTACGCAGGGTGCAAACGGTAAGGTGTCAGACAGAAGCGACGGCAAACTTGCTTATATGGCAGATGCGGGTTTCAGCGGGACCGACAGCTTCACCTACACCGTCAGCGATGGCGCGCTATCGGCCGCGGCGACGGTAAAGGTAACGGTGAATCCTGCCGAAGAGCCGGGTGTGCCCTCACCGGAACCGGTGTTTGCCGAAGGCGAGCACGTCTTCTCCGGATCGACGGGCGGCGCGGTCATCCTGCCGCACAACGCTGACTACGAGATGGCTGCCGGCACGCTGAAGCTGACGTTTACGCCATCGAAAGTGACGGCGAAACAGCAGGGGCTGTTCTCGAAGGACTCAGCCTATTACGACAATGGCGGGCATCTGGGCGTACTGATGGTTGGCAACGACCTGCTGATCCGTCTGCAGGGAACGAAATCGGAGGCGAAGGTCAAGGTGCCGGATCTCTTTACCGCAGGCGAGGAATATCATCTGTCTGTGGCCTTCGGGCCGGAAGGTCTCAAGGTTGATCTCAATGGCAGGGAGATCGCCGACAATCCATGGCAGGGTGGTCTGCTGGGCAATGCGGAACCCATTGTGATCGGGGCCAACCAATGGTCGAGCGATGATGGCGTAGCCAACAAGCTGCAGGACGCCTTCCACGGGACGATCAGCAGCGCAGCCCTGTATGATGCGTATCTGCTCTGAGAGTCGGGGGCGCAGCGGGGCAGGAAAAGCCGAGTCTCATGAAAGCATCCGTTCGTGGCCGTATCGAGTGGCGCGAACAGGTCGGGGCCGGCCGTTAAAGGTGCCGGCTCACGGCCCGCCGCAGGGTGCCGAGAAAGTTCCTTATTGCCGGGCCCAGCCCAGCCTCGGCGGCGTTCTTCGTCAAATGGAAGCCGCGGTACACCGGGGCCGGGCGGCCGAGCAGCCTGAGGGCCAGCACGCGCGGGAGGGTGAACTGGCGCCGCTGCGTCTGACCGGGCTGAATGGTGCGAATCGCGGCTGTGTCGAATGGCTCCGCACATAGAGCGCCCGCGGCAAGCGCGGCCGCAACAATCCTCTCTCCCGTGCCGGTGCGGCTGACCACCAGGCTCATGCCGTCACGCTCCTCGAACAGGGGATAGCCCCGCTCGTCCGCCTCCCAGGCATCGGCGCAGGCGATGTCGGCGAAGCCGCCGGTGCCGTCCGGGCAGATCCGGCAGCGCCACTGGACGTGGCGGGAGAGTATGCCGCCCCAGCTGTCGGCATAGGACATCCGCCGCCGGCTGCCGTCCTTCAGTGTTGCCGTGGCGAATCCCGGCCAGCCGTCGCCGCGATAGCGGAAGCTGGCAACGTCCTTCTCCTCGACATCGAGGGTGGCCAGGATCTGTCGCACTCCGGTCAGGCTCGGCACGCCGGCGCAAAAGAACGACAGCATGACGGGAAACCGCTCGGAAACGCGCGAGTCGAATCGTTCAATCGCCCGCAGTGCGGCCACGTCGCAGGGCTTGCCGACAAAGGCCAGGCGTTGGCTGCCGGCCAGGTGCTCCTCCAGTCCGGCCAGCGGCGCCGACGGCGCATAGCGGGATCCGGCCGCCTGGAAGACGTCGTCGGCGGTCGTGGACAGCACGGTGGTGTTGCCGATGGGCAGGGCGGGCGCGGCGGCGGTCTGCAGCACCCTGTCGACCGCGCCCGTGTTCAGCAGGTGGACGAGGATGGCCGACAGCGCGCCGCCCGACGAAGCGTTCCGCCGCAGCGCCCGGTCGGTCGCGTGGCCGCTGCGGACCGCGACGATCGGCCCCCAAAGCGGGTGGTCCTCGCGGCCGTCGGGCCGCCGCTGGGTCAGCCCAAGGCCGGGACAGGCCGCGGCGATGCGCGCCTCCTGTTCGGCACTGACCGGGGCCGACTGGACGGGACGCAGGTAGCCCGGATCGGCCAACTCCATCCGCACCGCAGCCGGCGCCAGAGCGGCACAGGCCCCGCAGCCGCTGCACAGCTGGCCTTTCATGACCCGCGACAGGGCAGGCGAGGGGCGTCCGATCATGCCGGCCTGCACGCCGCCGCCAGCACTTCGGCCAGGATGTCCTCGTAGGCCTGCAGCCGCTGCAGCCCGCGGGCGTGGCCGGCGGCCACCGCCTGCCGCAGCGCATCCCGGTTCTCGAAGGCGGTCTTCAGCTTCGCCATGATCCCGTCCGTCGTCTCGGTCCGGCAGTCGGCCACCGTGTCATAGCCAAGTGTGCCGAACAGCCCCGCGAACTTGCGGCTGTAGGCGACCGGCAGCACCGGCACGCCCGTCGAAAAGGCGGCGATGCAGGCATGCATCCGCGCCCCCGAAAAGAAGTCCATTCCGGCGATATAGGATTTGGCCGCGATCGGATCGGCGAAGTTTGGAGCGAGAACCACTCCTGGAAACTCTTTGGTCAGCCTTTCATTGATGCCGTAGTCATCCTCGATCCGCGGAAACTCGTCGGCCAGAGTTTCGCTGGCATCGTCATCATCCGGCACCCAGGCTGGATCACGCAGAACATGGCCGATCAGATGCACCTCGCAGTTCTCCTGTCCGGTGAAATAACGCAGCATTGCCTGGGTCAGCTCCCGATACTCCAGGTTCAGGCCGAACATGTTGTTCCTGGTATAACCGCCGTTGAACAGGAGTGCAGAAACATTGAGCCCGACCTTGATCGGCCCGCCGCGGTGCGGGGCCGGTGCCGTATAGGGCAGGCGCAGGGCCACGTCGGTCGCCTCGACAATCGGCCCGCGATACCCCAGGTCGCGCAGGAACCGTGTGGACGGTTCGTCGCGCGTGGCCACCGTCCGGGCGCGGCGCATCGTGGCGAGAGCGGCGCGCCGCCACAATCCGTTGTTGAAGGGGCCGATCGTCTGCGGGCTCAGGATCAGGGGACGACGGGCCATCAGCACCAGCAGTTTTGAAGCAATCTGGGTGCCGATCCGCCGTGTCCCGTAGATGTCCGTGAAACTGTCGCCCGCGCCGATATCGAGGACCACGTCACAGTGCCGCACGGCGCCCAGCAGCCCGCCAACGGGCTTCACGAAATCCTTCGTCCTCAGATTGACGATTTCGAGGTCGTTCCGCTCCGTGTAGGGGCGGCGCGGATCCGTCCAGCCGAGCACGACGAATTGTGGTGTGGCGCCGATCCTGCGGGCCGCCTCCTCGATAATCGCAATGTTGGCAAGGGTGAGCGCCCCCACGCCCAGGTTGCCGGACGTCATGGAGTGCCACAAAAGCCCGACCCGGATGGATGGGGAAGCCCTGGTCATGAAACGACAGCTCTTTATCCTTGATCCGGTGCCGATATGCCGTGGCGACAGGCCGAACGGCTTCAGCATGCGGCTCATGCGGGAAAGCCTGGCGCACGCGCGCGGCAGCATGCCCTGGCGCGGGTCTATCCCTGCCGGATCGCCGTGCGCAAGGCGTTCGTCAGGCGCTCTTCGGCGAACGCACCGGCCTGCGGCCGGCCGATGAACCGGCAGCCGTTCGCCAGCCGGTTCAGGATCGGGGCCACGTCGCCCTCCTCCATGGCAACGAAGATGCCCGGTTTGGTGCGGAATCGTGCCACGGTCGCAACCTGATGATCGTTGCGCTGCTCGCCCCGGTGCGCGCGGCGGGGCATCAGCACAATCGGCTTGGCCAGCATCATGGCCGTGATGATCGACCCCATGCCGGCGTGGGCGACCACGAACTCCGCCGCGGCGAACCGGGCCTGGTATTCGTCGGGCGGGATTTGCACAACCCATTCGAAATTCTTCGGTCGGTACCCCGTCCTGCCGGGATCGGCAATCTGACCGAACAGGTCCGTCCGGCCGCTCGCTGCACACCAGTCATCGACTGCCCTCACCAGCCGGTCGAACGGCACCTGGGTTCCGAGCGTCAGGAAGATCACACCACCGCCCCCCAGAAATCGGGCCCATCCGGTTTCGCCAGGTCTTCCCACTGGGTGAGCCAGACATCAGCGTGCCGGCCGATCTTTCGGCCCGACAGCGACAACTCTTCGGCGTTGGCAATGCTGTCCACCCAGATGGTCCGCGCCCCGATCATTTTGCCGAGGCGGATGGCAAGGTAGCCCGGCGCCGCACCGGTGGAAATCACGACATCCGGGCGTATCCGGACGATGAGGATCGCCAGCTGGTTCAAGAGCGACAGCAGGCGCAGCTTCTGCCAGCGGTTTGCGTCGGGCACCACGCGGTAGCCGGGCGCCGCCTGGCCGCGTGCCCGAGCGTCGGCGACAACCTCCGCTTCGTATCCCGCGGTCGTGGTGAGGTAGGTGACTGCACAGCCGTCCCAGGCTTTGCGCATGCGAAAGAGCTGCAGCCAATGCCCGCCGCAGGACGCGACGGCCAGGACGCGGATGGGACGATGCATGGTAAGGCCTCGATGACACTGCTCGGGCTAACCGAAAGTATTACACGGGAACGCGAGAGTATCTTTGTATCATCAGTAGGTAAACATGAAAAACGCAAAGCTAGCCTTGTAGATATTGCAGAATCACGCTTGGCGCCCCAGGACCGGTTCTGCAACCAGAAATAAGAACCTGGTTTCGTTGATCGGATTGAGTGCGCGAAGGCATGCTCCCGTTAAATGGCAAAGCCGGCATCAAACCGGGACCGGCCAGACTGGATCGACTCCATTCCCACGCCCTGCACTCCAACTTGTGGATGCTTCCTTGCACGATTGCTTGCGGGCACGAGGCAGGCCACGCAGGTTGACCGTCGGCTCGACGCCATGGTCCCGATGCCCGATCCGGAGAGTCTTGAGGCATGACCGAACAGATCGTCTGTCCCAGCTGTGACGGACACAAGCTGACGGAGATTTACCGCCTCCACGGCATTCCCGTGCAAAGCTGCATCCTGCTGGACAGCCGCGAGGCGGCGCTGGCCTTCCCCCGCCATGACCTTGTGCTCAAGGTCTGCGACGACTGTGGCTTTATCTTCAATGCCGTGTTTGACGAATGCCAGGTCGATTATGCCTCGACAACCGAGGAGTCACAGCATTTTTCAGGCACCTTCAATCTGTTTGCCAAACAGCTGGTTGCGGAAATTGCAAGCACGTACGACCTGGACGGAAAGTGCACGCTGGAGATCGGCTGCGGAAAAGGCGATTTCCTGCAGGAACTGGTGACACGGACTGGCACTGTGGGGCTGGGCATCGATCCCGGATTCATTCCGGAGCGACGGCCGGGCGTCAACGGCCACAAGCTCTCGTTCCAGCGAGAATACTTCAATCCGACGACGATCAAGAGTGCGCCGGATTTCGTGGTGTGCAGGCATACGCTGGAACACATCTCCTCTGTCGGCCGGTTCATACGCGACATTGCCCGTGTCATCGATGGCCGGCGCAATGTGGGCATTTTCTTCGAGACGCCGGACGTGCGCCGGGTGCTGGCCGAGGGAGCCTTCTGGGATATCTACTACGAGCACTGCTCGTACTTCACGCTCGGCAGCCATGCGCGCCTGTTCCGGCGCGCAGGCATGGACGTGACGAGACTCTATCTCGCCTATGACGATCAGTACATCATTCAGTATGCGCAACCCGATGCGGGCGAGGCGGCGCCGCTCGACAAAGAGAATGATCTGGACGCGGTACGCGCCCTGGCTGCGGCGTTTCCCGCAAAGGTCGCGAGGACGCGTGCCTATTGGACCGGTTTCGTGCGATCCCGTCATGCCGCCGGCAAACGGGTGGCCATCTGGGGCGGCGGTTCGAAGGGCGTGTCGTTCCTGACCACCAACGGCCTGGCCGACGAGGTTGCGCAGGTGGTTGACATCAATCCGTTCAAGCAGGGCCGGTATCTGCCGGGCTCGGGCCACCGCGTGATCGGCCCGGAAGCGCTGGCCGCGGCACCACCCGACACGGTCATCGTCATGAACCCGGTCTACCTGGTGGAGATCGGTGCGCAGTTGTCGTCCATGGAGCTTCAGCCGGAACTGGTGGCGGTATGAACGATTATTCCTGTCCGCTGTGCGGCGGCACGGAGGTCTCGCAGGTCTTCGCGTTGCGCGACGTGCCGGTGGTGTGCAATCAGCTTTGGCCGGATGCAGCCGCCGCGCGGGCCGCGCCGACGGGCGACGTCGACCTGGTCCTGTGCGAGGACTGCCTGCTGATTTCCAACCGCGCCTTCGACCCGCAGCGCATCGTCTACGCGCCTGGCTACGAGAACGCGCTGCACTTCTCGCCCAGCTTCCAGGCCTTCGCCGAGGACCTGGTCCGGCGGCTGGTCGACACGTACGGGCTCAGGGGCAAGGCGGTCATCGAGATCGGTTGCGGCGATGGCCACATTCTCCACCTGATGGCGGAGAACGGCGTGGGCCGCGCCACCGGGTTCGATCCGTCCATGGCCGGCAGGACGGCGCCCCATGCCGAACGCAACACCGTCGAGATCGTGCCGGAGTATTTCCGGTCCGACCAGCTCGACCGGCCGTTCGACGCGATAATCTGCCGCCATGTCCTGGAGCACCTGGACGCGCCCGTCGGCCTGCTGTCGGACATCCGCGCCGCCATCGGCGACCGCGACATACCGGTCTACTTCGAGGTGCCGAACGCTCAGTGGATGCTCGAAAGCGTCTCCATGTGGGACGTGATCTATGAACACGTCACGTACTGGACGCCGCCGACGGTGAAGGCACTGTTCCTGCGCTGCGGGTTCGAGCCGGTCCGCATCGAGACCGGCTATGGCGGCCAGTTCCTGATGCTGGAGGCGCGGCCGGCCCCGGCGCAGCCGGATTACCGGCCGCCGTCCGAAGACTCGGAGCCGATCCGCCGCGCCGCCCGTACCTTCGGCCGGGCCGCAGAGGCGGAGCTGGCTGGCTGGCGCGACCGGCTGGTCGGCCTGGGCCCGGGCCGCGCGGTCGTCTGGGGTGCGGGGTCCAAGGGCATCACCTTTGCCAACGCCATCGGTGCCGCCGGGGCCGGCCTGGCCGCGCTGGTCGACCTGAACACCCGCAAGCATGGCCTGGTGGCGCCGGGGATCGGCATCCCGGTGATCGCGCCGGAGGAGTTGAGGACTATCGCGCCTGCGCTGGTCCTCATCTCCAACGCGCTCTACGAGGCGGAAATCAGGGAACGGGTCGGCGAGCTTGGCCTTGCCTCCGGGTTCGGCCTCATAGCCGGATAAACTGTCTTGATTGAACACAAGAATATTCTCGTCAGCAAGCGGCTTGTCGTATTGAATTCGGCCGCCTCCGTGCTGGCGAGGATTGTCAATATTACTGCCATCTTATGGATGTATCAATATCTCTTGACCAGGATTTCGGCAGAGGAATTTGCGGTCTACCCGCTTGTCATTGCCATCATGTTCATTTCCCCGCTGTTCTTCTCCTTCTTTTCTGGAGGGATCAGCCGGTATGTCGTGGCGGCATACGCCAAAGGCGAATTCGATCGGGTGACCGGAATTGTTTCGTCGGTTGTTCCGGCCATCGTGGCTGCAGCGGCGCTCTTTCTGATTGTCGGAGTCCTGTTTGCCTTCAGCATGGAAACGGTGTTCAACATTGCGCCGCAGATGGTGGACGACGCCCGCATCATGATGCTGCTGCTCGTGACGACGTTCACGCTGCAGATGCTGGGGCTGCCGTTCGGAGTCGGGTTCCACGTCCGTCAACGCTTTGTCGAACTTAGCCTCCTTGGCACGCTCCGTGATTTCCTGCGTGTCGCCCTGCTGTTCATCTTTCTGTTGAGCATCGGACCTTATGTTGTTCTTGTCGTGCTGGCGTCAGCCATTTCAGAAATCATCTATACTCTGATCATTGTCATACGTTCCCGGCAGATGGTGCCGGAGCTGCACTTTCGCCGCAGTCTCATCGACCTGAAACAGGCGCGATGGCTTCTGTCATTCGGCCTGTGGACCACCTTCGGTCAGCTCGGCTACATCCTGACCGCGACCGGCAGCATCATTGTGCTGAACATCTTTGCCACGGCCACGGACGTCACCGTCTTTCACGTTGCGGTGACATTCCTTCGTCAGCTCGACATGACCATTGGCCTTGCCTGCCAGCCGCTGCAGCCGGTGATCACTGCCATGCACTCCCTGGGGGACAAGCAGCGCCTGAGCGCCACGGTAAGGCGTGGCGGGCGCTACGGGCTCTGGGTCGCGCTCGCGATCGCGACGCCGCTCGCAATCCATGCCTCGGAGTTCGTACAGCTCTATCTTGAACAAGAGTATTCGAGCGCCGCCACCGTGATAATCCTGTTAATGCTGGTGTTTCCCTTCAGCCAGCCCACCGTACTGCTGGCAATGACTGCCATGGCCATGGCGCAGGTCCGGGCCTTTTTCCTGCCGGCCTTCCTGTTCCAGGGTGGAGGCATTGTCTTGATGCTTGTCCTGACGGCATGGTCCGGGATGGGGGCCGGCGGCGTTGCCCTGTCGCTTCTGCTGACGATTGCTACGGCCCAGATCTTTTACTTCTGGCCGCTCTGCCTGAAGCTGGCCGAGATCCCGTTCGCGGAGTTCATCCGTGAGGTCCTGGTCCCCGGCTTCCGGCCGGCCCTTGTCGCGGCGCTCGTCTGGGGTGCGCTGAAGCTGGCCGCACCGCCGGACAGCTGGCTGGCCCTGGGGCTCCATGCCGCCGCCGGCGGCGCAGTCTACCTGGCCGTCCTGTTCGGCTGGTGCCTCAATGCCGGGGAGAAGCGGGATCTCCACACCGTGCTGAGACGGATCCCCGGCTGGGCCTGACACGCGCCCGCGCGCACAGTCCCTCTCGCACCTGTCTGCCCGGACCGCTGGAACGTGCCGGCTGTCAGGGGCTGAGGCTTGCGGCCAGCGCGGCCAGCGCCTTGCCGCCCAGCTCCAGCACGCGGGCGGCCTTGTTGCAGGCCTGGAGAGTCGCGTAGAAGGCCCGTGCCCGCTCCTTGCGCAAGCGCACTGCCCAGGCCACCTGCGTCGCACCGCGCGTCACCGCCTCGGCCGCCACCGCCGCCATCAGCCGCCGGCCCACGCCCTGCCGGCGCGCCGCGTTGTGCACAAACAGGTCGAGCACGAACAGGGCCGGGCGCATGTAGTCGGTGTCGAAGAAGTCCTGGTACAGGGTGTAGCCGACCGCGACATCATCCCTCAGGGCAACCAGGCCGACCACCTGCGGCCGCGGGCCGAAGGCGCGCTCCATCAGCCCGGCCGGGTCGATCAGCGTCGGGTCGATGCCTTCATGGGCGTTCAGGTCGCGGGCCATCGCAACGATGGCGGAGAGGTCATCAGCCGTGGCCGGCCGGATCACAATATTTATGCGAAGAAAACACCCCAGTAGAATCGCAAACCGCATTCTAGGCTGGGCCGGCGGCGATGGCCAGGGCGGAACGCTCACAACCGAACGCCGGCCGCGGCCACCGCTCGTGCGCCGGCTTGCGGCGGGGCGCCGCCGCGGGCATGATGCGGCCCGCCATGGACCTGGACGCTCTCTTCCGGCTGCACACCGACCTGCCGCGTGAGGCGCCGGGCAGCGATGCGGCGACGCGAGAAGCGCTCGCCCGGCTGCCGCCGGTGCCGCCCGGCACGCGGGTGCTCGACATCGGCTGCGGGCCGGGTCGGGCCACCGTCGTGCTGGCCCGCGACCTCAACCGGCCGGTCACCGCCGTCGACATCCATCAGCCGTACCTGGACCGCACCGCGCGGGCAGCGGCCGCGGCCGACCTCGGCCACCTGGTGATCACCCGGCGCCAGTCCATGCTGGCGCTCGACGATCCGCCGGGCAGCGTCGGCCTGATCTGGTGCGAAGGGGCGATCTACATCGCCGGCTTTCGCGACGGCCTGCGCCTGTGGTGGCCGCTGCTGGCGCCGGGCGGCCTGGTCGTGGCCAGCGACCTGGTCTGGCTGGGACCCGACCGGCCGGCCGAGGCCGCGGCGTTCTGGGCCACCGAGTATCCGGACATGTCCGACGTGGCCGGCCGCAGGGCTGTGGCCGAGGCCGAGGGCTTCGCCATGCTCGACCACTTCACCCTGCCGCGGGCGGCCTGGTGGGACGAGTACCTGGAGCCGCTGGCCGCGCGCATCGAGCGGCTGCGCCCGGAGGCCGCCGCCGATCCGGGCCTGACCGCCGTCCTGGACGAGGCGGCGCGCGAGATCACCGTCTGCGCCCGCCACGGCGACAGCTTCGGGTACGTCGTCTTCCTGATGCGGAAACGCGACTGATCCCGGTCGGGCCGGCACTCAGCCCAGCGGCGCCTTGCGCAGGAAGGCGGCACGCTCATCGTCCTTGGGGATGTGCTGGGCGAGCATGCGGTACAGTTCGATTGGCGTCGCCGCCTTGGCCGCTGTCTTCTTGACCAGCACCTGGGCGATGGGTCCCAGCACCGGCGTCAGGTCGCGCCGCGCCTTGTCGATGACCTCCGCGGACAGGCGCGACCCGGCGGCGACGGACTGGCCCAGCGACCCGTCGGCGCTGGTCGCGCCATGGCGGCCCGTCGCTCCCGCCAGCGAGCCTTGCGGACTGTGCGTGCCCAGGTTGCCATCGGACGGGCTGCCCCCGGACGGGCGGCTGCCCTTCGAGCCGGTGCCGGGGCTGCCCGCCAGCGTGGCCATGGTGCGCTCGGCCTTGCGCAGGAAGGCCTCCCGCTCCGTGGTCGAGGGAATGTTGGCCGCCAGGCTCTCGTAGAGCTCGCGCACCGTGCCAGCGCCGGCCGAAGCCTTGCGTACCAGGATCCTGGCGACCGGGCCGATATGGGTGGCGAGATCGGCCTCGGCCAGGCGCAGGGCGGCGGCGTCCAGCCCGCCCGGCGGCGGCTGGGGCAGGGCCACTGGCGCGGCGGCCGGGCCGATGACCGTGGCGGCGTCCTCGCCGTCGTCGCCCGGCGTACCCGCCACCGCGGCGGCGAGTGCCCCGGCGAACGCGGTCGCCGACTGGAAGCGGTCCTCCGGCCGGCGGGTCAGGGCGCGCCGGACGATCCCGTCGAGGGCCGGCGGCAGGGCCACGTTCAGGCTCGACGGGTCGCGCGGCGGCTCGTGCAGCACCTTGTACATGATCTCGGTCAGGGACTTGCCGGGGAAGGGCTTCTCCCCGGTCAGCATCTCGAACAGGATGACCCCGGCGGCGAACAGGTCGGCACGGGCGTCGACCGGATCGCCGGTGAACTGCTCGGGCGACATGTAGCTGGGTGTGCCGACCATCGAGCCGTGCTGGGTCAGCGCCAGCGAATCGATGCGGGCGACGCCGAAGTCGGCCACCTTCACGGTGCCGTCGTCGAGCAGCATGATGTTGGCCGGCTTGATGTCGCGGTGGACGATACCGTGGCCATGGGCATAGCCAAGGGCGCGCAGCATCTGGTCGGCGACGCTCAGCGTCTCGCGCAACGTGAAGCGGCGCCGGCCGCGCAGATAGTCGGCCAGCGGCCGGCCTCTGACGTATTCCATGACGATGAACGACGTGCCGTCGTCCTCGCCGTAGTCGAACACGGTGACGATGTTCTGGTGCAGGCAGCGCGCCGCGGCGCGGGCCTCGCGCCGGAAGCGCTCCAGCCACTGCGCCGAGTCGTGGCTGTCGAGCAGGTCGGTGCGGACGGTCTTCAGGGCGACGTGCCGGTCGATGGCGGCGTCATAGGCCTTGTAGACGACGCCCATGGCGCCGCGGCCCAGCACGCTCTCGATCTGGTATTTGCCGATCCGTTCCGGTAACGCCTCCGGATCGCGCCCTGGCTCCAAGCTCATGCCCGTGGCTTAGCCCGCCTCACTCGTTCAGCATCCGCATCGCGCTTTCCAGGCTGCGGCGCATCCGGTTGAACGACGCCGACAGCGAGGCGATCTCGTCGCGGCCCGGCCGCTCGTATTCGGGCACGTCCAGGTTGCCCATGCTGACCTCGCTGGCCATCTGCGAGATCTTGACCACCGGCTTGATGACCACGTACTGCAGCATGACGTTGAGCAGGATGGCAATCAGCACGAACACGCCGGCCAGCGTCGCCGTGAACATGATGAACGTGCTGCGCGCCCGCTCCAGCGGCACCGACATCGGCACCGACACGACCTGCGCCCCGATCGTCTCGTTCATCTCCCAGCCGAAGCCGTTGTTGCGGCCGTAGATGGCCACCATGGTCGGCGGCGCGTCCTCGGCGCGGCTGTGGCAGACCAGACAGCTCTGGTCGTTGACCCGCAGCGGCTGGGCCAGCACCAGGGACTGGCCGGTGGGCGTGTCGCGGACGCTGATCCATTCCGTCAGCGACGGATTGTTGCGGAACGTGTGGATGATGTCCGCCTCCCAGTCCGTCGCCCGGTCGGCCAGGTTGGTCGGGTTCAGCGCTGCCTCCTTGTAGGTGTACTCCGGGTACTCCTCACGCAGCATGCGGAAGTTGGTCTGCGCGGCGTAGGACGGCACGATGTGCGGCAGGAACCGCTCGCCCATCTGACCGACCAGCAAGGGCCGGATCTCCTGCGTGGTGTAGCTGCGCAGCGCCAGCGCGCTCTCCATCATGATCCGCGCCTTGGCCAGCACCTCCTCGCGGGCGTTCTCCTGCATGATGCGGTAGGACAGGAATGCCGCCACGCCCAGGCCGATGCCGAAGGCGACCAGCAGCACCAGATTGAACTTGCCACGCAGACCCATGACCCACATCCGAAGCCGCACCCGGCCCCGCTCCCCGCAAGCGATATCCGCATATCGTGCCAGGCGGAGATCCCGTGCCTCCGTGGCCGACCCCGTATTGTCCGAAAAAACCCTGACGGCAGTATGGCGAAGGCGCCCGCTGCAGTGCCCGCCATCCTCGCATCCGCACCGATTCCTGTCCAGTATCCAGACAGTCGAGGTTGGTGCCTCCAGATAATTCGGCTGCTGCGGACGGGCGGCGGGGGCGCAGCCTTGACCCTGTTGATGACGCCAGTCCAGTATTGAATGAGCGCGGGGGCACGGACGAGGTCAAGGAACATGCGACGAACGGTTGGCGTATGGCTGGTGGCCGGCGCGCTGGTGCTGGCGGCCGGCGCGGTCCGGGCGGCCGACGACGAACGCATCGCGCTCGTCGTCGGCAACACGGACTATCGCAATTTCGAGGCGGTGCGCACGGCGGCCGTCGACGCGCGCGCCATCGGGGCACGGCTCGAGGAGCTGGGCTTCCGGGTGGCGGTCGGGATCGACATGACCGATGCCGCGCTGACCGATGCGCTGACGCGGATGCGCGAGGCGGCCGCCACGGCGGACGCGGCCGTGATCGCCTTCTTCGGCCGCAGCGCGCAGATGGACGGCCAGAACTATCTGCTGCCGGTGGATGCGCCGGCCGACATGGCGGCCGATGCCGAGGCCGTGGTGCCGCTCGAGTCGGTGGCGGCGGCCGTGGCCCCGGCCGACACCGTCGGCGTCGTGCTGATCGATGCCAGCCGGGCCAGCGCCGTGGACATGGCGGATGGCCTGCAGGGGCTGGCGCGGCCGCGCACGCTGCCGCCCGGCGTCGTCGTCGCCATCTCGGCCGAGCCCGGCACGGTCGTCGAGGAGAGCTACCGGCTGCACAGTCCCTATGCCGACGCCCTGCTGCAGCACATGGGGGCCGAGGACGTGCGGCTGGCCGATATGCTGTTGCGCGTGCGCCAGGTCGTGATCAACGAGACCGCCGGCGAACAGCGGCCGGCGGTGTTCGGCCCCGCCGACACCATCGACTTCTCGTTCAATCCGGCACCGCCCGAGCCCGAGCCCGAGTCCGAGCCCGAGTCCGAGCCCGAGCCCGGGCCCGAGCCCGGGCCCGAGCCCGGGCCCGAGCCCGGGCCCGAGCAGGTGGCGGACCTGCCCGAGGACACGCAAGCCGGGTCGGTTGACGAGAGCGAAGCGGCTGCTGCGGCCCGGGCGCCGGAACAGGCGGCGGACTCCGCCGACGAGACTGCCGGGCCGGCCGATCCCGACACTGGTCCCGCCGCTGGTCCCGAGGCCCGTCCCGACACTGGTCCCGCAGCTGGTGCCGGGGCCGCGCCCGAGCCGGAGGCGGCGGACGTTGCCGTGGCGCCCGATGTGGCGGCCGGCGACACGGCCATGGCAGCCGCGCCGCCGACGACCGAAACCGGCGCCGGCGAGCCGCCCGATGCGGCGGCGGAGACGCCGCCGGGGCCGGGTCCGGAGTCGGGTCCGGAGGCGGCCCCGGAGCCGGACCGCAGCGCCGCCGGTCCAACCGGCATGGCCGAGGCGACCGGCCAGCCCGATGCCACTGCCGAGACCGGCATGGCGGCCGAGCCGGGCGCGGTGGAACCGGAGACCGGCATGGCGGCCGAGCCGGGCGCGGTGGAACCGGAGACCGAAATGGCGGCCGAGCCGGGCCCGATGCAGCCGGAGACCGGCATGGCGGCCGAGCCGGGCGCGGTGGAACCGGAGACCGGCATGGCGG
>CAZGMC010000040.1:30725-34867 GCA_964526565.1 uncultured Mycobacteriaceae bacterium | reverse complement strand
AGCTTGATCCACGGCCCCATTACCTTGGCCTCTTCGGCGGTGACCGAGGGCATGTTGAGCGCGTTCACCACGGCACCGGTGGTCAGGTAGTCGGCCATCTGCTCGGCCACCTGCAGCGCCACGTTCTCCTGCGCCTCGCTGGTCGAGGCGCCCAGGTGCGGCGTGCAGATCACATTTGGCATGCCGAACAGCGCGTGCTCGCGGGCCGGCTCGGTGGCGAACACGTCCAGGGCGGCGCCGGCGACGTGGCCGCTGTCCAGCGCCGCCTTCAGGTCGTCCTCGACGATCAGGCCGCCGCGCGCGCAGTTGATGATGCGCACGCCCTTGCGGGTCCTGGCCAGGGCGCCGGCATTGATCATGCCGCGGGTGGCGTCAGTCAGCGGCGTGTGCAGGGTGATGAAGTCGGCGCGGGCCAGCAGCGTGTCCAGGTCGACCTTCTCCACGCCCAGGTCGCCGGCCCGCTCGTTCGACAGGAACGGGTCGTAGGCAACGACGCGCATGCGCAGGCCGTTGGCGCGGTCGGCAACGATGGCGCCGATATTGCCGCAGCCGATGATGCCGAGCGTCTTGCCGGTCAGCTCGACGCCCATGAACTTCGACTTCTCCCACTTGCCGGCCTGGGTCGAGGCGTCGGCCTGGGGGATTTGGCGGGCCAGCGCGAACATCAGGGCGATGGCGTGCTCGGCGGTTGTGATCGAGTTGCCGAACGGCGTGTTCATCACCACCACGCCGCGGGCCGTCGCCGCCGGCACGTCGACATTGTCGACGCCGATACCGGCGCGGCCGACCACCTTGAGCCGCTCGGCCTTGTCCAGGATGTCCTTCGTTACCTTGGTGGCGGAGCGGATCGCCAGGCCGTCATAGTCGGCGATCACGGCGGCCAGCTCGTCGCGGCTCAGGCCGGTCTTGACGTCGGCCTCGACGCCACGCGCGCCGAAAATCTCGACGGCACGCGGGCTCAGCTTGTCGGAGATCAGAACGCGGGGCATGGGATCCTCATGCGGCCTTGGCCAGATCGGTGCGCACCGCCTCGAATGCCCAGTCGAGCCAGGGCAGCAGCCGCTCGATGTCGTCGGTCTCCACCGTGCTGCCGCCCCAGATGCGCAGGCCCGGCGGGGCATCGCGGTAGCCGTTGATGTCGTAGGCGACGTCCTGGGCCTCCAGCAGGGCAGCGATCTTCTTCGGGATCTCGGCCTGGCGGGCCGGGTCCAGGGCGGTCGCCCACGGATCGACGATCTTCAGGCAGATCGAGGTGGACGAACGCACCGCCGGGTCGGCGGCCAGGAAAGCCGCCCAGTCGGTCCGCGACACCCATTCGGCGATCCTTGCCAGGCTGGCCTGCGACCGGGCGATCAGCGCCGGCAGGCCGCCGATGCGCTCGGCCCAGTCCAACGCATCGAGCACATCCTCGACGCACAGCATGGACGGGGTGTTGATGGTCTCACCCTTGAACAGGCCCTCGGTCAGCTTGCCGCCCTTGGTCATGCGGAACAGCTTCGGCAGCGGCCACGGCGGCGTGTAGCTCTCCAGCCGCGCGACGGCGCGCGGGCTGAGCGCCAGCATGCCGTGCTGCGCCTCGCCGCCCAGCGCCTTCTGCCACGACCACGTCACCACATCCAGCTTGCGCCACGGAATGTCCATGGCGAACACCGCCGAGGTGGCATCGCACAGGGTCAGCCCGCCGCGGTCGTCCCTGATCCAGTCGCCGTCCGGCACGCGGACGCCCGAGGTGGTGCCGTTCCACAGGAACACCACGTCGCGGTCGGGGTCGACCTGGGCGAGGTCGGGCAGCGCCCCGTAGTCGGCCTTCATGACGCGCAGGTCCTGCAGCTTGAGCTGCTTGTGCGCGTCGGTGACCCAGGCCTCGCCGAAGCTCTCCCAGGCCAGCGCGTCGACGCCGCGGGCGCCCAGCATGGACCACATCGCCATCTCGAAGGCGCCGGTGTCGGAGGCCGGGACGATCGCCAGCCGGTAGTCGTCGGGCATGCCGAGCAGCGCCTTGCTGCGGGCGATCACCTCGGCCAGCTTGGCCTTGCCCGGCTTCGACCGATGCGACCGGCCCAGCGCCGCGGCCTTGAGCACCTCGGGCGTCCAGTGCGGATGCTTGGCGCAGGGGCCCGAGGCGAAGTTCGGGTTGCTGGGGCGCAGACGCGGCTGGTCGGCCATGGTGTTTCCTCCGGCGAGGCGACGGTGATCGGGCAGGCATGTCGCGGCCGGCAGCTTAGCCAAGGTCGCGCCCGCGTCAACCGGCATGCTGCTGCGATGCAGCAGGAGGGAACGGAGGGACGAGGCGATCGGTCTGGCTACCCAGGCAGTTCATCGCCGGGATGCGGAGGCTCTCCGCCGCAAATGGCAAGCCGGGCTTTACGAGATCTCCACCCGACCCACAACCAAAAGTCTCTGTGCCCCCGTTTCCCCGGCCGCGCCGTCAATCGCCAAGATGCGTCCAGCCGAACACCTTGCGGGCCTTGGCCTCGTAGGCGACCCAGGCGTCCAGGGCGGCCTCGGCGTCGGGCAGCTTCTTCGGGTCGATGACGCTGGCGGCGATGGCGCGGATGATCTCGCGCTCGGGGTCGCTGATGCCCCCGCAGTAGTCGGCGACGGTGTAGCAGTCGTGCAGCAGACGGATGCGCGTCTTGCGGTCCAGCGCGGTGATCTTGTCCAGGAACGTGAACCGCGTGGTCGTGGTCAGGATCTCCTGGATCGTCGAGCGGTCCACATAGTCGAGCCGGTCGACCACGTCGACCACGGCGGCCATCTCCTCCTCGGTCAGGTTGCCGTCGGCCCAGGCCATGCACGACAGCACCCGTACGCACAACTCCCCGTCTGGCTTGTTCATCACCCCGTCCCCGTCAGCCCATCTTGATGCGCCGCGGATATCGGGATGCGCGAGCGGATCTGCAAGATGCTGCACTCCGGACCGACCAGGACGGGCGTCCGACCCTATGGGCAGTCCGGCAGGCGGAAACCTTGTGCGCGGGCCGCCCGGCAGATCTCGTTATCCAAGGCTTGCATCTCCTGCCGGCCGCGCACTGAGCTCGTCATGTGCTGATAGACGAACTGCTGTTCCGCCGGCGCCACGTGCAGGCGGCGGAACACCTCGGACACGAACGGCGATTGCGGAGAGATCTCCGGCAGCCGGCCATTGCGTTGCACATGCTCCTCGATCAGGGCGTTGGTGCCGCTGACCAGAGACCGCTGACGCGGCGTCAGCGACTGTAGATAGTCGCGGACGGCCGCGTCGCCCTGCTGCGCCGCGTAGCAGTGTTGTGCCCGGAACGGATCGGTGATGTGCGCGCACGGGTCGATCTGCGCCCCCGCCGGTCCCGCCATGGCAACGCTCGCACCGAACATCGAAATGGCGGCCAATGCCGTCGTCGCCGGATGCCAGGATGCCATTGTCATCCTCCATAAGCGGTCGACATGTCATAGGCGTTCTTGCTGCTCCGGAACTTCTTATCAGACCGGGACACGGGCATGAAGTGGATCGCGGACTATACAGACGGTGAAATCGCCGACTGCCGCTAGGCCAGGCCGACCCGGCGCAGGGCCAGGTGCTGCAGCGCGATGATCGTCTTGGCATCGGTGATCCGGCCGTCGGCAATGGCGGCCAGGGCCTCGGCCAGCGGCAGGGTGACCACCTGGATGTCCTCGCCCTCCGCTGCCACGCCGCCGCCAGCTGCCGCGGCGGCCGTGTGGTCGACACGGCCCAGGCAGATGTGGATGCGCTCCGAGGTGCCGCCGGGGCTCATGTATGGCGCAGCCACCGGCTCCAGCTCGCCGGCGATATGGTAGCCGGCCTCCTCCAGCAGCTCGCGGTGGGCCACGTCGGCAACACTCTCGCCCTCGTCCACCTCGCCGGCGACGATCTCCAGGATCCAGGCGGCGCGCGCCGCGGCGCCGCGGGCGGCCTCGCCCAGCCCCTCGTAGACCGGATAGCGGAACTGGCGGACCAGCACGACCGCCTCGGCCGCCGGATCGTACAGCAGCACACCCACCGAATCGCCGCGCTCGTAGCTGATGCGGGTCACCGGGTCGTTCATCGTGCCGTCGAAGCGGCGGAACCGGTACGTCGCGCGCACGATGCGGAAGCGCCCGGCGAACGCGTAGTCGACCGTGCGCTCGTCGATCTCCACCAGCGG
>CAZGMC010000040.1:5001-30625 GCA_964526565.1 uncultured Mycobacteriaceae bacterium | reverse complement strand
GACCGGGCGCCGCCGCTATGACGTTTACGTAAACGTAAACCTGCCGTGCGGACCCGCGCGGGCCGCCCCCCCACTGGCCACGGAGCGAGGCCATGCCATTGTCGCCGCCGGCCAAGCGCGAGCCGATCCACACCCGGACCGTCGAATGCCGCGGCTACCGCCGGGCCGACGGGCTGTGGGACATCGAGGGCCACCTGACCGACGTCAAGACCTACGCCTTCCACAACGACGAGCGCGGCACCATCGAGCCGGGCGACCCGATCCACGAGATGTGGCTGCGCATCACCCTGGACGACCGGTTCACCATCGTCGACATCGAGGCCGCCACCGACAAGTCGCCGTACCATGTCTGCCCGGCGATCGCACCGGCCTACGCCACGCTCAAGGGCCTGTCGATCGCCTCCGGCTTCACGCGCAAGGTCAAGGAACGGCTGGGCGCCGTGCACGGCTGCACCCACCTGAGCGAGCTGCTCGGACCGATGGCGACGACCGCGTTCCAGACGATCTATCCGATCCTGGCGCGCGAGCACGGCCGCCGCCTGGAGCACACCGGCGAACAGCCGCAGAAGCTGCCGCCGCTGGTCAACTCCTGCCACGCCTTCGCCAGCGACGGCCCCATCGTCGGCCGCCTGTGGCCGAAGTTTTATACGGGAGTGACGGAGCCGGCCTGACCGGCGACCGGCTCAGCCGTCGGTCTCGGGCAGCAGGCTGGCCACCGACTCGCTGTCGATCAGCTCGGCGGCGCGGCGTGCCGTCATGCCGTCGGCGGCGATGATCGAGGCGTCGGCGCCGGCATCGAGCAGCATCCGGACCATCGGCTCGTTGCCGCGGTTGGCGGCCAGCATCAGCGCCGTCCAGCCGTTGCGCCCGGCGGCGGCATTGACGTCGGCCCCGGCGGCAAGCAGGCGTGCCGCCGCCGCCGCCCGGCCATGCCAGGCGGCCAGCATCAGCGGCGTGCGGTCGTCGTCGCTGCGGACATCGGGGTCGGCACCGGCAGCCAGCAGCAGCTCCACCAGCTCGTCCTGCCCCGTCGCCGCGGCGACGCCCAGCGCCGTCGCCCCGTCGGCCGCGCGGGACGAGGGATCGGCCCCCTCGCCGAGCAGCAGGTTGACGATGTCGTCGTTGCCGGCGGCGGCGGCCGTCATCAAGGCATCGACGCCGTCGGCCCGTGCCCGGCCGATGTCGACGCCGCGCACGACGAGTTCGGCCACCGCCTGCGGTGCGGTGGCCGCCTCGCTGCCGGCGGCGAGGATCAGCGGCGTGGCGCCGCCCTGCGGCGCGGCGGCGTCGCCGTCCGCACCGCCGTCCATCAGCGCCGCGATCCCGTCGACATGGCCCAGCAGCGCCGCCATCATCAGCGGCGTGTAGCCGAACCGCGGGTCGCGCCGCTCCGGATCGGCGCCGCCGGCCAGCAGGATATCGACCGTTGCGGCGTGCCCATGGGCGGCGGCCTGCATCAGGGCGGTGCGGCCGTCGCGATCGACGGCATCCGGATCGGCGCCGGAGGCGAGCAGGACCACGGCGATGTCGGCATGGCCGCCCTGCGCGGCCAGCATCAGGGCGGTCTGCCCGCTCTCGGGCTCGCGCGCCTCCAGGTCGGCGCCGCCGCCCACCGCCAGCACGACGATGTCGTCGCGGCCGCGCGCCGCACCCTGCAGCAGCAGCTGCGTCGCCAGCACCTGCTGCGGCGTCATCTCCGACCACGACCGCCATGGCGGGTCGCCGGCATCGCCGGCGCAGGCGGCGACGGATATCACCAGCAGGGCAGGTGCCAGACGCCGCAGCGCCGCCAGCGGGGCGCCCACACGCAGCGCGCGCAGCCGGCGGCAGGCCCACCGGGCGGCGTTCCCGACACCACGTGCCGGCGGGACTGGGGCAACAGGGCAGGTCTTGCTCATGGCGGTCCGCTCACGGCCCATTAGGCCGCGAAGCGCCCTTCCTCCGCAAGAGCCTCCGCAAGCCCCTCCCCACTGCGGCCCAAGGCCGTCGCGCCGTCGCGCCGTCGCGCCGTCGCGCCGGAGCCTATGCGCCCTCGGCGCCGGCCCGGCGGCGGATGTGGCCGGTCGCCGCGATCTCGTCGTAGGTGGCGGTCTCCACCCGGCGGGCCCGCAGCTGCGCGCGGTGCTCGCGGCCGGCCTGGGTCAGCTCGAATTTCTTGAGCTCCTGGAAGGCCGCTGCAATCTCCTCGCGCGCCGCGGCCATCTGGTCCTGCACCTGGGCCAGCGACTCGACGAGTCGCCGGCGCCGGTTCCGGCTGGCCTGGAGGTAGGCCGGCAGGGTCGGCGGCGGCAGTTCGCTGGCGGCGGAGAAGGCGCTCTCGCCGGCGACCTCCTCGTCCAGGCGCGCCGTCTCGGCCGTCAGCCGGTCGGCCAGCGCCTCCAGGTCGGCCAGCGCCCGCCGCCTCTCGTCAAGCTGCTGGCGGTGCAGCCGGATCAGGGTGTCGAGATTGCTCACGCGGCTTTACCTCCCGCCGTTCGCGCCGGCGGCGGGGTTTGGCGCGGTCATGCCCAGGACCTCGGCCAGCCGGGCATAGCCGTCGGCCAGGTCGCTGCGCTCGTTCTTGTCCTGGCCCAGGAACGCCTCCAGGGCCGGGTGGTAGCGGATCGCCTCGTCGACCCGCGGGTCGCTGCCGGCGCGGTAGGCACCGAGCCGGATCATCTCGGCCATGTCCTCGTAGGTGGCGAGCAGGCCACGCGCCCGCCGCACCACCTCGTTTTCCGCCGGCGTGTTGCAGCCGGGCATCATGCGCGACAGCGAGCGCAGCACGTTGATGGCCGGGTAGCGGCCGCGCTCGGCGATGGCCCGCTCCAGCACGATGTGCCCGTCGACGATGCCGCGCACGGCATCGGCGATCGGCTCGTTGTGGTCGTCGCCCTCGACCAGCACCGAGAACAGCCCGGTGATCGCCCCCGCGCCGGTGCCGGGGCCGGCGCGCTCCAGCAGCATGGGCAGCTCGCCGAACACGGTCGGCGGATAGCCCTTGCTGGTCGGCGGCTCACCCGCCGACAGGCCGATCTCGCGCTGGGCCATGGCGAAGCGGGTGATGCTGTCCATCATGCACAGCACGTGGCGGCCGGCATCGCGGAAGGACTCGGCAATGGCCATGGTGGTGTAGGCCGCCTGGCGGCGCATCAGCGGCGGCTCGTCAGAGGTGGCGACGACGACCACGCTGCGCGCCAGGCCCTCGGCGCCGAGGTTGTCCTCGATGAACTCCTGGACCTCGCGGCCGCGCTCGCCGACCAGGCCGATGACGGTGACGTCGGCAGCGGTGAACCGGGCCAGCATCGCCATCATCACCGACTTGCCGACGCCGGAGCCGGAGAAGATGCCGAGGCGCTGGCCGCGGCAGCAGGTGACGAAGCTGTTGAGCGCACGCACGCCCAGGTCCAGCTTGCCGCCGACGCGGCTGCGGGCGTGCGCCGGCGGCGGCCGGTTGCGCAACGGCACGGCGACCTTGCCGGCGGGCAGTGTGCCGCGGCCGTCGACCGGCTCGGCCAGGGCATTGACGACACGGCCGAGCCACGCCGCGGACGGGTAGATCACCGGCTGGGCGCCGACGACCTCGGCCTTGCAGCCCAGGCCGACGCCCTCCAGCCGGCCGAACGGCATCAGCTGCGCCCTGCCCTCGCGCACGCCGACCACCTCGCACGGCACGCGCCGGCCGCCGCGCGCCTCGATCACCAGGCGGCTGCCGATGGACAGGTGCCGGTCCACCCCGGCCACCTCCACGAGCAGGCCCATGACACTGCCGACGCGGCCGTACAGGCGGCGTGCCGGGATGGCGTTGATGTCGTCGACCAGAGTGCCGAGCGGCTGCGTCACGACGACCCCATTTTTGCGACATATTCTCGAGCAGTCGATCAACCTTTATCGGCGGCAGAATGACCGACACCCGTTAAATCGCCGTAAACCCTGCGACCCTTGCGTTGCACCATTCACCTTGTGTTAACCTGTGATGGTTAACCTTTCTTAAGTCACCGGGCGGCCTCCGGAATCCGGCGTTATCGGGAACATGCGGGAGTTGAGTCATGCGCGTCCTTCTGGTCGAAGACGACAGCGCGATGGCGAAGAGCATCGATCTGATGCTCCAGGCGGAGGGCTTCGTTGTCGATACCACCGATCTGGGCGAGGACGGCCTGGAGATCGGCAAGCTGTACGATTACGACATCATCATCCTGGACCTGCTGCTGCCGGACATCGACGGCTACGAGGTGCTGCGGCGTTTCCGCGCGGCGCGGGTCGATACACCGATCCTGATCCTGTCCGGCCTGACCGAGCAGGAGAACAAGATCAAGGGCCTGGGCTTCGGCGCCGACGACTACCTGACCAAGCCGTTCGACCGCCGCGAGCTGGTCGCCCGCATCCACGCCATCGTGCGCCGCTCCAAGGGCCATTCCGACAACGTGATCCGCACCGGCCGGCTGACGGTCAACCTGGACACCCGCACGGTCGAGGTGGACGGCCAGCCGCTGCACCTGACCGGCAAGGAATACGGCATCCTGGAGCTGCTCTCGCTGCGCAAGAACACGACGCTGACCAAGGAGATGTTCCTGAACCATCTCTATGGCGGCATGGACGAGCCGGAACTGAAGATCATCGACGTGTTCGTGTGCAAGCTGCGCAAGAAGCTGGCCGCGGCGACCGCCGGTGACAACTACATCGAGACCGTCTGGGGCCGCGGCTACGTCCTGCGCGACCCCGGTGCTGCGCCGCAGGAGGAGGAGCCGCCGCCGGCCAGACAGCGCAAGTCGGCGATGGCTTGAACGCCGGGGCGGCGCAGCGTCACCCCCAGAGGCGTCCGCAAGGGCGCCGTTCCCGACCGGTACCGGCGAGCACCGCCGAACCGGCCGGTGCGACCGTGTCGACGGGCTCTGGTTCCGGGCTGCGGGTCGAGTGCGGTATCGACACGTCCTGGCCGATCCAGCCGCCGATCGAAGCGTACCGGATGCCGGCCTCAGGGGCCTCCAGCAAAGAGATGACCCGCAACCGCTTGATCGCGGCGGCCCGCGATCAACGTGCCTGATGCGAGTCACGCCCTGCTGCCCGTGCCCCGTCCGCAAACGCCGGCCGGCGTGACCGGCATCGGGGGGCGAATACCCCCGCAGCGGAACGGCGTCGTCCCGAACGTCTTCGCGCAAGGACCGGATCGGCATTGCCCATGACCCAGTACATCATCGCCTACGTCGCCACGGCCGTCGTGTTCTTCCTGCTGGACTTCCTCTGGCTGGGCGTGGTGATGCGGTCGTTCTATGCCGGCCATCTCGGTGCCCTGATGGCGGACAAGGTCAATCTCTTCGCCGCCGGTGCGTTCTACATCCTGTACATCGTCGGCATCATCATCTTCGCCGTCGCCCCGGCGCTGCGGTCCGGGAACTGGACCACGGCGCTGCTGTTCGGCGCCCTGTTCGGCTTTTTCGCCTACGGCACCTACGACATGACCAACCTGGCCACGCTGCGCGGCTGGCCGCTGGCCGTCACGGTCGTCGACCTGGCCTGGGGCACGGCACTGACGGCGGCCTCGGCGGTAGCCGGCTATGTCGTGACGAGGGCGGTCTGGTAATCCGCAACCCGGTCCGGGTCCACGGCGGCACGGTCGTCGGTCCAGGTCAGCGGGGTCGGCCAGGCGCCGTCGTGGTGCCAGCGTGCGACGAGGTTCCCGTCCCCAGCGATATCGAGCTCCAGCCAGTTGCGGGCGGCGAGAAAGCGGCGGCCGAGGCCCGGCAGCGGCAGCACTTGCGTGGCCGTGCCATCACACCGCCGCTGCCGGCGCCGGCTGAGCCGGTCGAGCAGCCAGGCATAGGCGCCCGACGGCGGCGGATGCGCGATGCCCGAGCCGGTCAGCTGCACGATCCGCAGCGGCCCACGGTCGATGCGGCCCAGCCCGCCGAAATGGATCTCGCCCGACACGACCGTGACCGGCACGCCGAGCCGCTGCGAAACGGCGAACCGGCGGTCGGCCAGCCGGCACCATTCCTCCCGGTGGGCAAGGCTCATCCACTGGTCGCGCAGGTCGTCCTGACAGATCTGCGCGCCGGGCAGCAGCACCATGACCCGCTCGACCGCCGACAGGTCGACGTTGGCGAATGGCACGCTCGACACGACCAGCCCATGGCTGCACCCGTCGAAGCCGAGCAGCGCGGTTGCCACGAACCGCCAGCCGCCCTCGCCCATCACGCGCCGGTCGGTGCGTTCCCAGCGCAGGTCGGGAACGACCACGCCGACGCCGCCGATCCGGCCCGCCCACCCGAAGTGACCGCCGCTGCGGTCGCCGTAACCGTCGGGCAGGGCATCGGGTCGGGCGCCGAGCTGGAACAGGGCGAACTGCTCGCGGGGCGGCGGCGAACACGCCCTGGTACACGGGACAGGCCTGCAGGTCGGGAGCATGGCTGCCCCAGCCGTCGAAGATGTCGTGGTCGTCCCACATCATCAGCGACGGCACCGCGGCCAGGACCTGGGCGATCGACGGCTGGCTCCACAGCCGGCAATAGCGGTCGAAGTAATAGTCCCCGACCGCCGCCTGCATCGCGTCGTGAGAGAAACCGGGCCGGCCGTCGCGGCGCCCTCGATGCGCAGCGGCGGCGGCGCCTCGCCCTCCGGCAGCACGACGGCAATGGCCAGACGGACGGCAGCACCGTCCATGCCGCGATGGTAGAGGATCGGACCCGGCAACATCTATTTCAGCCACTCCGTTCCAGCAGGATTGATGATCCTGGCGATCAAGGCGAATGACAGCAGGCTTCGGCCATCAAGTCGATCCCGGCATGTGGTCAAGGTTTGCGAAGTGCCGCTTCAAGATTGTAGAGATTGATTCATGAACATGTCATTGCGATAATGGTGCACTCCTGTACACTTTCAAAGCACCAGTACAGGAACTTCTGCTTCCTAAAGTCGCGCTTGCCGAATGGATTCGCATCAATGGCCAAGCTGAACAGCGCCCCGTCAGTGACCTCCGCAGGTTGGTTTTATTCCTGAAGCCGTCCATGTTTATCGAACTGCGGTGGTGTGACCGAGCAGTCCTTCCGCCATGTTCAGCCGCCGCGCAGGACGAGATCGGCGATGATGGGAAAGTGGTCGGAGCCGATCGCCGGGCCGCGGGTGAAGTCCGCCACGGCGACCGGACCCTTGACGAGGATGTGGTCGATGGGGATCCGCGCCGGCCAGAGCGACCGCGGCCACGTCCCGATATGGCCGTGTCCCGCCGCGGCCAGACGCAGGTCCGCGGCGTCGAGAAGGTCGCGGAAGTGCGGCGACCAGGGGGTCGTGTTGAAGTCCCCGGCGACCAGCACGGGCTGGTCTGCCCCCTGCAGGCTGCGGGCGATGTAGTCGAGTTCGAGGTTGCGCCGCCGGCTGTCGCTGCCGTCGCGCGGCGACGGTGACGCCGGGTGCACCCCCGCCACGGTCGCCGAATGACCATTCACTGCCACCTCGGCAAGCAGATACGGGCGGCGGCCCGGCAGCGGCTGAACGGTCCTCCGCTCCACGATGGGGTGGCGGCTGAACAGGACGACGGGTGCGCCATCGCTCCAGCCTTCGGGGGCGCGGTGGGGATAGAGCTCGCCGATGGCGGCCAGCGCCTCGCGCCAGTCTTCCGTCTGCGCCTCGACCAGCATCACCAGGTCGGCATCGGCGGCGCGCACCCAGTCGACCACCGCCTGCGGCGTCGGATTGGAGCGCAGGACGTTGGCGCTCGCCAGGCGCAGCGCCGTGCCCTCCGCCGCACCGGCATCCGTCCCGCCCAGCCAGAGATCCCTGATCGCCCAGCCGTGGACGACCGCCACGACCACCAGCACCACGGCGGCCGGCCACGCCCGGACCACCAGCGCCACCAGACAGAGGACCGCGGCCGCCACCACATACTGCAGCCGGAAATGGCTGAACAGGTCGAACACCCACCACAACCGGGCCAGCAGAGCCAACACCGTAACCAGGAACAGGCCGCCAGCGGCGAGCCCCAGGATGAGCTTCAGGATCGGCCTCCTGTGGTTCGGCTGGGAATTGGCGACATCATGTCAAGTGCAGCCGCCATGCAAGCCGTGAGGCGGGAAAAAGTTCCCTGGAGACCGGCAAGGCTGGCGACCGGATCCGGTCTTACGAAACCCGCCGGACGATCCAGCCGCGCACGGTGCTGCCCGACGCGCCGGCATATTCGTGGCGGGTGCCGCCCAGGTCCCACGACAGGCGGGGCGTGCCGGCCTCGTAGTGGAACGGCTCGCCGATGGCGAAGCGGGTGATGTGGACGTTGCCGTCCCACGGGTCGCAGACGCTGGCGTAGAGCGTGCCCAGGAAGTTGTTGACGGTGTCGACGACGACGAAGTGGCCGCCGCCGATCCACCAGCGGGTCAGCAGGATGATCGGCGTGCCGCGGCTCAGCGCGTTGACGACCGGGCTGGTGCCGACGATGTCGGTGCCGACCGAGTTGACGATGGCCTGGGCGACGTTGTCCTCGCCGATATTGCGTGCCTCCCAGTTGCCGCAGTTGAGGTCGTTGAGCGTGCTGGCCAGCACCGAGGCATAGCTGTAGATGCTGCCGTCATAGGGCGTGGTGCCGCGGATGTGCGGATAGGCCGCCTGGAAATGCCGGTCGTAGACCTGATAGATCTCCTGCTCCCGGTGTAGCGCCTGGCGGCCGGGGCTGAGCTTGTTGACCTTGAACACGACCATCATCACCGAAGCGATGCCGCAGGAATTCTCCGCCTCCTGCGCATAGACCAGATGCACGTCCCCGAACCGGGTGAACCGCGTAAACCACGCCATCCCTGCCTCCCCTGCCACATGCCAAGGTATTGCACACCTTTCGGACATGACCCGAAACTTGGACAAACGTAAGGCAGGGTTGAGGGAACATCATGGCATGCGCGTTGGGGGCCGGGGAGGCAACGGCATTGCAAAAAAGGGACACCATCTGGCTTGATGGTATCGGTACAAGACTGACACCGCGCACGGCACGCGCGCGGCTGTGATCGTTGCCTTGGCGCGCAAGCTTCTGATCGCGCTGCGGATATCCATCCGCATCGGGCCGCATCGGGGTCATGCCGGAGTGCGTCGTCCTCCGCTCCTCGCTCTGTCGATGGGCACGCCAGGATCAGGGTGACTTGAGGATCAGCAAGCAATCACGCGGAACCGTATCAGGCTCACTGGATCGCCTGACCCAGTTCGTTGAACATGCGCGCACAGCTGGGACACCGTTGTTGTACTTTCTGTTGACTTATCCTTTGTAGAAGATCACTGGCATGACGAATTTTGTGGTAGGTGCCCTTTTGAGTGGATCGGGTCGCCTTCTCCAGTCTTGACGCAATGTCGGCCTTTGAGACGGTTTCGAGATTCCGAGTCCGAGGAAGAGCATTTTTGCTGAAATTCTGTCCATAGTAGTCAACGAGCGCATCGGGGTCGGCGACGATCCATGCTTCCATGGTCTGCACCATGAGGTGCACGACATCGTCGGAATAGGATTTCAGATCCCAGCCGTCTTTCGATTGCAGGTGTGCCCGGTTCGAGCCGTCCACTGGTCCCTCGGCATCGACCAGCAGCGCCACGACCGCATCGTCCCCCCTCAGGGCCGCGTTGCGGAAACCATCGAAGGCAGCCATTCGGCTACCGCAGGGGACAACCCTCCAGCGCCACGAGTTGCTCCTGGCATTGTCTTTCAGAGGGGTCAAAAAGGCATCCATGCCCTGACGAAGGGCAGCCTTCGTATCTTTTCCGTCGCCCCCACCCTCCATATAGATTGCGATGCTACTCATGGGTTTGCTCCCAGTTCGCCCATCCGCCACAGGTCCCCGAGCCGATAGTCGTCCAGCCAGCTCCCGAGCTTTCCGGGATCGAGTCGGCGCAGGACAGTGCCCGCGCCAGGCCGCTCGCAGGCAATGACGGCACCCGGTTGGTTGGTGAGCCCGGATACGAGCGCGTCCGAGTGTGTCGTCACGATGAGTTGCATCCGCTCGGAGGCCTCCACCAGGAGGTCCGCGATCAACGTGACGGCATCGGGGTGAAGCCCAAGTTCCGGCTCTTCGATGCAGACAAGGGGCGGCGGCGACGGAGACAGTAAAACTGCAAGTAACGCCACAAAGCGGATTGTTCCGTCGGACAACCGGGTCGGCGGGATGGGCGAATGGAAGCCGGGCTCGTGCAGATAGAACTGGACTGTTCCACCGGTAACCCGGGTCGACATCCGATCAAACCGGGGAAAGAAGCGTTTGATAAGCTCGTTAAATCGTCGCCCATCCTTGTGCTCGATCTGATTGAGAACCAGGGCGAGATTGCGGGCATCCGGCAGGAGCCAGTTTTCCGGGAGATCGGCCGGTTGAGGTTGACGAAGTGGCGCATAACGGCCGAACGTCCATTCACGAAATGTCTGAATGGCACCGAAGCGCTGGCCGACCCAGGTGACTTCGGGATAGAGATCCGGATCTTTCCGTTGGGCCAGGACCGATTGGTCCGGAAGCAGTGCTTCGCGTTTGAGTTGCCGCGGCCGGCCTTTTCCAGTACCATTCGAATTGCGCACGTTGATCGCCGGGTGCCCGCGCTGGAAGCGATAATAGAAAAAGACGTCGTCCTTGCCTTGAACGGGTTCGGCCTCTTCGATCGCCTCGTCGAGGACTTCGACGCGATTCTGAACCGACGCGAACTCAAGGCGATACCGCAATGGCCGGCCGGTGGGGGTATTGGCGGCCAACTCGACATCGAGCGTGGCCGGCGCCTGCCCGCTTTCTCCCTTCCAAAGCCACTCTGTGGCCCCGCCTCCGTCACGAACGGCTTTCGCAAAATCGGTCGGCGTCGCGCGGAGCAGTTCGAAAGCCTCAACTACATTGGACTTTCCCGACCCGTTGGGTCCAATCAGCACATTAAGATCAGTCAGATCGAAAGGGTCTGATCCGGGCGCAAAGGACAGAAGGCTGTCCAGGCGAAGACGTTGGATGGTTCTCATTGCTGGCGCTCCCCGCAAGTCCAAAATCTTTCGGCGAGCGTTCGGCGTCAACCCTGCCCTGCCCCCCTACTCCGCCGCCGCGGCCGGCGCCCGCAGCCCAAGCTGCCTGAGGGTCCGGTCGATCCACAGGGCGGTGAGCTTCTCCGGCAGGCTGTTCTGGGACAGGCGGTCGTGCAGGGCAACGAAGTCCACGAAATCCAGGGGCTGGTCCTGGTTGAAGCAGGAGAACACCACGGTGGTGCGGCCGGTCTCCGGGTCGACGTGGGGCTGCAGGCACTGGGCGCAGATCTCCTTCATCATGCACTGCATGGGGGAGTTGATCGAGCCGATCGCCACGTGGTCGGGGCGCAGGAACGGCGCCAGCACGCCGTGGCGGGCCGCCGCCACCGCCTGCATCATGCGGTCCGAGCCGATGGCGACGATGCGGCGCACGTCGGCCAGCGGGATGTCCGGCGCGTCGGCGGCGTAGTGGGCCATCGCCTCGACGATGTTGCCGACGAAGGTGCGGTCCTGCGGCCGGCCGGGCGTGAAGCCGGGGGCCTCGTCGCTGCACCAGATCACCTGGTCGGCCGCCGCCTCGATCTGCTCCACCTTGTAGCGGTCGCGCAGCTTCTTGTAGCCGGCAAAGTACAGCACGCGGCTGCCCTTGGCGCGCAGCGCCTGGCCGATGGAAAACAGCACGGCGTTGCCCAGGCCGCCGCCGACCAGCATCACGGTCTCGCCGGCGGGCAGCTCGGTGGGCGCGCCGGTCGGGCCCATCAGCACCACCGGGTCGCCCGGCGCCAGCGTCTCGCAGATGTCAGACGAGCCGCCCATCTCCAGCACGATCACCGAGACCAGGCCGCGCTCGCGGTCGACCCAGGCGCCGGTCATGGCCAGGCCCTCCATGGCCAGCACCGTGCCCGGCACCCGCGGCGCCAGCGCCTCGTAGTTCTGCAGGCGGTAGAACTGGCCGGGCTGGAAGGCTCGGGCCGCCGCCGGGGCGTGGCACACGACCTCGATGATGGTCGGGGTCAGCCGCTCGACCCGCTCCACCGTGGCGGTCAGGTCGCGCCGCACCCAGGCGATCGTTTCGGGGCCGGTGGCCGGCGTCGGCGTGCGGCCGGCCAGCGCGCGGCTGACCAGCGGGTAGCCCTGCTTGGCGCCGCCCATGGCCTTGACCACATTGCCGGCGAAGCTGGGATGCAGGTCGCCCCAGTAGGACAGGAACCGGCCGTCGGCAGTGCGGTGCATGAACACCTGCGGCACCTGCGGCTTGGCCACCCATTCCGGGCGCACCGGTTTGCCGTCCTGGTCGATGGCACGGAAGTACTTGCCGTCGAGCTCGATCAGGTGCGGCTCCTCGCGCGCCAGCACGGTGTTGGGCTGGGTGCCGGCGGCGACCAGCACGCTGCCCGCCGGCAGCGAGACCCGCTCGCCCGTCGGCGTCAGCACGCCCGACGAGTCGATCGCCTGACGCTCGAACTCGACCGCGGTGGCGTGGCCGGCGGCGTCCACGTCCACCTTCTTCGGCGCCAGCAGCTCGGCGAAAGCAATTCCCTCCTCCAGCGCCTTGGCGACCTCTTCGTGGTTCAGGGTGTAGCTGGGCGCATCGATCAGCCGGCGGCGGTAGGCGACCGTCGCCCCGCCCCACGACTGCACCAGCTCCGCGATGCGCGGCGCCCGCCCCTGCGCCGCGGCGGCGGCGCGCTCGGCGCGGATGGCGCGGGCGTGGGCCAGGAAGGTGTCGGCAACCTGCCGCTCCTCAGAGCCCCAGCCGGCGCGCACCGCGGCTTCGCCGCGCTCGGCCACCAGGGTCTCGTAGCGGTCCAGGAACTTCTCCACCTGCCGCGGATAGTAGGCCAGTGCCTCGGTGGCGGTGTCGATCGCCGTCAGGCCGCCGCCGATGACGACGATGGGCAGCCGGACCTCCAGGTTGGTGATGCTGTCGCGCTTGGCCGCGCCGGTGAGCTGCAGGGCCATCAGGAAGTCCGAGGCCATGCGCACGCCGCGGGCCAGGGCGTTGGGCATGTCGATGAAGGTCGGCCGGCCGGCGCCGGCGCACAGCGCGATGTGATCGAAGCCGGCGGCGAAGGCGTCCTCCACCGTCAGCGTGCCGCCGAAGCGCACGCCGCCGACCATGGCGAAATCACTCCGCCGCTCCAGCAGCAGCCGGATCAATTTCAGGAAGTTCTTGTCCCAGCGCACGGTAATGCCGTACTCGGCAACGCCGCCGAAGCCGGCCATCAGCCGCTCGTCCAGGCTCTCATAGAGCGCGTGCACGTCGCGGACCGGCCGGAACGGCACCCGCTCAGCCCTCGGCGTGACGCCGGAGATGTCGGCCGGCAGCGGCTCGATCTTCAGTCCGTCGACGGCGACGACGGTGTGGCCGTCGTTGACCAGGTGGTGCGACAGGTTGAACCCGGCCGGCCCCAGGCCGACGACGAGGACCTTGTTGCCGCTGTCCGGCCTGGGCAGGGGGCGGCGCAGGTCGAGCGGGTTCCAGCGCGTCAGCAGGCCGTAGATCTCGAAGCCCCAGGGCAGGGCCAGGACGTCCTTCAGGGTGCGGGTCTCGGCCTGGGGGATGTCGACCGGCTCCTGCTTCTGATAGATGCACGACTTCATGCAGTCGTTGCAGATGCGGTGGCCGGTGGCGGCGCACAGCGGGTTGTCCACGGCGATCATGGCCAGGGCGCCGAGCGGCTGGCCCTGGGTTTTGAGCACGTGGAACTCGCTGATCTTCTCTTCCAGCGGACAGCCGGCCAGGGTGACGCCGAACGGGCTCTTCTGGAAGGCGCCGGTCTTCCTCTCGCGCAGGCCCTTGGAGCAGCTGTCCTTGCCCTGGTTGTGGCACCAGATGCAGTAGTTCGCCTCGTCCAGCGCGCCGGCCAGGTCGGTGCCGGGATCGGTCAGGGCGAAGCCGTCGCGGTCACGATGGTGGCCGGCGGGCGCCTTCAGGCGGGTGACGCCGTCGACCACCTCGGTCTCCAGCTCGACCAGGTGGCCGGGGTCGATCCGCTCCGGCGTCTGGAACAGGATGCCGTCGCCGTGGCGGGCGCGGCCTGCCGGCGCGTACAGGGCCCAGGCGGCGTACGCCTGGGCGGTGTCGAGCACCGCGGCATTGGCCGCCTCGTCGTCCAGCCAGCGCATCACGGCGGCGGCGAAGCCCAGCTCTGTCAGCGGCGCGGCCAGCCGGCGCTCCAGCTCCGCGCCCAGGGCAGCGCCGTCCAGCGCGGCGGCCGCCTCCGGCCTGACCTTCTTGGCCGCGCGGCGCTGCACGAACAGCCGCTTGCAGGCGTACAGCGGGGCCAGGGTGTGGTGCTCGGCCCGGAGCGCATCCAGCGCGGCGCGAATGCCGAACAGCTCGGCCAGGAAGTCCTCCAGATGCGGCGACAGCGCGATCAGCAGGTCGGATTCGGTCTTGGCGGCGAGCGCGTCCGGCTCCGCCCGCGCCGCCATCAGCCGGGCGTACGCGTCGGCGTCGGCCTCTTTCAGGTGCTCCACGAACAGCGCGTCGAGGCGCGCCAGGCCGTCGCGTTCGTACAACTCCTGAAAGCGCAGGCCGTGGGCCAGCACCAGATCGGCGGCGGCGGGCGTGGCACCCGCCCCGTTGGGGGCGAGCTCGCGGGTGGAGAACTGGTCACCGTGCATGATGATAGCGTATGTCGTGTCTCTGGCGGGCGGGCGCGCGGGTGTAGGGCCTGGTCGGGGTTCGTCAGGCGTCGGGGCGCTCATCGACTGGGTCCGGCTCGACCGGTACGTTCGCATAGAGAACTCCCAAAGCAATGTCGAGGCCGACGGAGTCGAGGCGGAGCCGGCCGTCTGCACCACGCAGGTGCTCGATCTTCCACCCATCTTCGCCGAGAGGACGATAGACCTCGCAATACAGGCTGGCCTGATCAACGAAGACGATCTCGCGGACGCTGGGGATCGCGCAGTAATCCGGCAGTTTTCCGCGACGATCCGTTCTTTCCGTACTGGGGGAAAGGACTTCCACGATCAGGATCGGATCCGGCGTAATACCGCGCTCACCGATTTCTGTTGACCGGCAGGTGACAGCAAGATCGGCCCCATAGTAGGTATCCGCGCGGTTCGGCGGCACAATTCCCGCGCCCGTTTCGGTGGCGCAGGGCGCCTTGTCGTCCAACGCCTCATCAATGTGGCGAACGACCTTTGACAGCAGGCGCATGTGCGCCCGGCTCGTCGGTGCCATGGCCATGGGGCAGCCGTCAATGAGCTCCCAGTGCGTGTCGTCGTTCTTCGGGCACCAGTCGAAGAACTCGTCGACGGTCAGGCGCTGAATGACGGCATCGGCCATGGGCTCGGCTCCGTGGAAGGCGCTGCGGACTGCGGAGAACCCGGTTGCGCTACCCGTAAGATGCGGTCTCGCGGGCGGCATTTCCATTGCCCCGTCGCCGCATGCAGGCGTGCGCATGACCTGCGCGGACGCCGCCATGACCGGCCGCCTCACCCGGCCGCCGCGGCCAGCGCCGCCAGGGCCCGGTCGGCGGCCCGGTCGGCGGTCCGGTCGGCGGCCAGCGCCGCCAGGGCCCGGTCGGCGGCCCGGGTGGCGGCCCGGTCGGCGGCCCGGGTGGCGGCCCGGGTGGCGGCCCGGGTGGCGGCGACGGGGCGGCTGTCGGCGCCGGTCTGCTGCCAGTCGGCGACGCGGTCGTGCAGGCGCACCACCTCGCCGATGGCGACGATCGCCGGGGCGCGGGCGTTCAGCCGCTCCGCCTCATCGGCGCAGCGGGCCAGGTCGGTGACGATCACCGTCTGGCGGTCCAGCGAGGCGTCGGAGACGATCGCCACCGGCGTCGCCGGCGCGCGACCCGCCGCCATGAGCCGCTCGGCCAGCCGGCCCAGGATGCGCAGGCCCATGTAGACGACCAGCACCGGCGCGCCGCGGGTCAGCGCCTCCCAGTCGAGATTGTCGGGCAGGTCGCCGTTGCGGCCGTGGCCGGTGACGAAGGCGACGGCGCTGCCGGCGGCGCGGTGGGTCGCCGGGATGCCGGCACAGGCCAGGCCGCCGATCCCGGCCGTCACCCCCGGCACCACGCGGAACGGCACGCCGGCGGTGGCCAGCGCCGCGGCCTCCTCGCCGCCGCGGCCGAACACGTACGGGTCGCCGCCCTTGAGCCGCAGCACCCGGTGCCCGGCGCGGGCCGCCGCCACCAGCCGCTCGCAGATGTCGGTCTGCCTGCACGAGGGCAGCCCGGCCCGCTTGCCGGCGTCCTCCACGACCGCGCCAGGGCGGGCCAGCGCCAGCACGCCGTCGCCGACCAGGGCGTCGTGCAGGATCACGTCGGCCTGGGCCAGCGCCCGCGCGGCGAGCAGCGTCAGCAGCCCCGGATCGCCCGGCCCGGCCCCGACCAGCCAGACCGTGCCGGGCTGGAACGCCGGCAGGGCGGGCGGCGCCGGCACACCCGCCAGGGTCGGATCGAACACACCGTCCATGGCGTCAGATCCCCTCGCCGTGGATGCCGCACTCGGTCTTGTCCAGCCACGACCAGCGCCCGGCGCGCGGATCCTCGCCCGGCTTGACCGGGCGGGTGCACGGCATGCAGCCGATCGAGGCATAACCCTGCGCCGTCAGCGGATGGGCCGGCAGGTCGCGTTCGGCCACATAGCGGCGGATGTCGTCGGCGCCCCAGCGGGCCAGTGGGTTGATCTTGATCCGGCCCGAGCCGGTGTCGAGCTCGATGGTCTCCAGCGTGCCGCGCCGGCCGCCCTGGAAGCGCTTGCGCCCGGTGATCCAGGAGTCGAAGCCCTGGAGTGCCAGGTCGAGCGGCTCGGTCTTGCGGATGTGGCAGCACAGGTCGGGCTGGTAGGACCACAGCGACCCGTCCGGGTCGTGCCGGTCCACGTCGCGCGGGTCGGGCTGCGCAGAGCGCACGTCGGTCAGGCCGAGGCGCGCCGTCAGGGTGTCACGGAAGGCCAGGGTCTCCGGGAACAGCTTCAGGGTATCCAGGAAGATCACCGGCGTGGCCGGGTCGACTCGCGCCACCAGGTCGAGCAGCACGGCGCTTTCGGCGCCGAACGACGACACCAGCGCGATCCGCCCGGCAAACTTGCCGTGGACCAGCGCGCGCAGCAGATCGATGTCGTCCAGGTGGCCGAGCGCGGCGCGCAGGCGGTCGACGCGCGCCTCCACCGGCTCGGCGGGGTCATAGGCAAAGACGGTTGCCCTCATCGCAGGCATCCCTGTTCTTGTTCGTGTCCGTCGGACCGGCCGCGGCGCCCGCCGGCACCGTCAGATGCTGACCGACGGCATGGTCTCGCTGATGATCTGGCCGAGGCGTTCGCCGCCGAGGCGCGAGCAGAAGTCGCCGAAGCCCTCGAACCCCTGGCGCTCACGCGCGAACGCGGCGAACAGCGGGTCAAGCACCGCCGGCACGTCGCCCTCGGTGACCTTGTCGAGCAGGCGGAAGCTGAGCCGCGTGCCCTCGAAGTCGCCGCCGACATAGACCGCGAAATGCCCCGGCTGGCGGCCGACCAGGCCGATGTCGCCGGCATAGGGCCGGGCGCAGCCGTTCGGGCAGCCGGTGATGCGGAAGCTGATCCGCTCGTGCTCCAGCCCGTGCGCCTTGAGCCGCTCCAGGATGCCGTCGACCAGCGGCTGGCGGACCCGCTCCGCCTCGGTCAAGGCCAGGCCGCAGGTCGGCAGCGCCGGGCAGGCCAGCGCCCAGCGGTCGAACGGCAGCAGGTCGCCGGCGAACTGGACGCCGTGCTCGCGCAGGTCGCGCTCGATCGCCTGGCGGTCGCCGTCGGCGATGTCGTACAGGATCACGTCCTGCGACGGGCACAGGATCACGTTCGGCCGGTAGAAGGCGACGACGTGGCGCAGCGCCGTGCGCAGCCGCTCCTCGCCGCGGTCGGCGATGCGGTCGGCGATGCGGTCGGCGATGCGGTCGGCGATGCGCCCGGAGGCGACCGGCAGGCCCAGGTACCAGCGGCCATCGCCCTGCGGGTGCCAGCCCATGTGGTCGACGATGCGGAACGGCGGCATCGGCCGCGGGTCCTGATAGGTGCGGCCCGCGTATTCTTCGGTGGTGCGGCGGACCCAGTCGAGGCCGCGCTCGTCGACCACGTACTTCAGGCGGGCACGGCGCCGGTCGGAGCGGTTGCCGTGGTCGCGCTGCAGCTTGACGACTGCCTCCAGCGCGCCGATCAGGCCCTCCGGCTCGACGAACAGCAGCGGCGAGGCCAGCCGCGGATAGGTGTTCGGCTTGTTGTGGGTCATGCCCAGGCCGCCGCCGACGCAGACGTTGTAGCCCAGCAGCACCTGGTCGTCGAACAGGGCGACGATGCCGACGTCATTGGTCAGCACGTCCACCGAATTGTCGTCCGGCGTGGCCAGGCCGATCTTGAACTTCCGCGGCAGATAGGTGCGGCCGTAGATCGGGTCCTCCGCCGCCGGCTCCTGCCCTGTCTCGATCTGCTCACCGTCCACCCAGATCTCGTGGTAGCCGGTGTTGCGCGGCGTGAAGTGGCGCGAGATCTGGTTGGCGACCTGGTCGAGCGTGGCATGGACCACGTCCTTGACCGGCGCCGGCGTGGCGGTGACGTTGCGCACCACGTCGCCGCAGGCGGCGATCGTGGTCAGCAGGATGCCGTTGACCTCGTGGATCAGCGGGTGCAGCCCGCCCTTCAGCACGCCGTGGAACTGGAAGGTCTGGCGCGTGGTGACGCGCAGGGTGCCGTTGGCCATGCGCCCGGCGAAGTCATCCAGCGCCAGGTACTGGTCCGGCGTCAGCCGCCCGGCGGGAATGCGCAGCCGGACCATGAACTGGAACTCCTTCTCCAGTTTCTGCTTCTTCCGGGCCGTGGCCGTGTCGCGGTCGAACTGCTGATAGATGCCGTGGTGCTTGAGGACGGTGGTGTCGTCCTCGACGAACTTGATGGTGCCGGCATCGGCCAGCGTCTCGGCGATGGTGCCGCGCAGGGCGCGGCTGTCGCGCTTGACCTGCTCGGCGTGAGACAGCTTGGCGACCTTGTCGGCGGGCAGCGGCGTGTCGGGCATGGTGACCAATCCACGGGTGCATCGTGTAAATACAGGCTTTATCACACATTATGCTGTACAACGCCCGAAATGCAAGTCTGTTCCTGATGGAATTATCTTATAGACCATACAAAAATTGTATTTTTACCAGCGCCTCCTCCTCATGACCGAACGACGGCAACGGCTGGCGCCAAAGCGGACATGCATGGCACGAGTCGACCGCTTCGGTATCTGAAATGATCTTCCTTATCCTGCGAAATACATCCGCCAGAACGGCCGTCTCGCGAGCAAAGCGTGGCGATCCAGTGGTGCCGCACGGGCGGCAGGTGGCCGGTCCCGCAGCCGGCGCCGGTCAGGGCGACGGGCGCGGCGGGCGGGCGCCGAGGCCGATGCGGCGGGGCGTCTTGCGCTTCAGGTTGCCGATGCGCCGATCGAGCGAGTCGAGGTAGTCGGTCAGGGCGGCCGACCACATGCGGTAGCCGTCCCGGTTCATGTGCAGCGGGTCTTCCGAATAGTACTGCAGGAACGGCCGCAGGCCGCGGGCCGCCATGCGACGGAAGATGTCGACGTACTGCACGTCGTCCTGGCCGTCGAGGAACCTCTCGATGATGTGGTTGGCGTAGCTGATCTTGTACATGATGTGGAAGCGGGCCGGGCTCGGCTTGATCGACACGTAGGCCATCGGCACCGCCCCCAGGGCACGCCGCTTGCGGGCAATGAACTCCTCGAGACGGCCCAGCAGGCGCTCCGGCGAATCGCCGTTGTCCAGGTCGTTGTCGCCCGCGTAGAGCACGATCGCCCGCGGCGCCAGCGGCACCACCAGGCGGTCGAACCGGTCCAGGCAGTCGGCCAGCGTCGAGCCGCCGAAGCCGCGGTTGAGCGTGTTGTAGGCGGGAAAGGCCGATTCGAGCCCGGCCCACAGCGTGAACGACGAGCTGCCGTAGAACAGTACCAGATTACGCCTCTGGCACCGGCTCAACGGCCGGTGCTCCAGGGCGCGGATTTCGTCCTCAAACGGTTCCGACATGGCAGTGAGTCCGGCTGGAGGTGCGGCACCGGCCGCCGGGGACCGGTCCCCGGTGGACCGGCCGGAACCGGCTGGGGTGGCGGCCGTACGGCGCGTGCGATCGGGGCGTGTCGGCCGGGGGCGAACAACCGGGAAAGGAGCCGCCCCGGCCTCTCTTCATGAAAATGCAATACCTGCATCGGTTCGGCCGGCAAACACGGCAAGAAAGCATATAATGGCACAGCATTGCCCGAACGACAAGACCGCTGTTGTCTTTATGTCCAGGTCGAAAGCGGCTATCCTGACGCCGTTCCAGTATGGAACTGCGGATGTCGGCAGAACAGGACTGAAAGATATCGTCCACATTACTGCAACACGGATGAAACGCGAGTATTACAAATGGTATTGTCACGGCCTGGGCCGGGACATGGAGCTGCTGGTGTTCGGCCACGCCGGCGCCCGCGTGCTCATGTTCCCGCCCCGCGTCGGCCGGTTCTATGACTACGAGAACACGGGCATCATCGACTCGATAGGTCACCATGTGCGCATGGGCTGGCTGCAGCTGTTCTGCGTCGATTCGATCGACCATGAGACGTTCTACTGCGACTGGTGCCGGCCGCGCGACCGGATCGAGCGCCACCTGCGCTACGAGCGCTACATCATCGACGAGGTGCTGCCACTGAGCCGCTCGCTCAACGACAACCCGTTCATGGTCTCGCACGGCTGCAGCCTGGGCGCCTACCATGCCGTCAACATCGCCTTCCGCAACCCGGACCAGTTCGGGCGGGTGGTGGCGCTGTCGGGCCGCTACGACCTGACCCAGTCGCCGCCGGGGTTCCGCAACCTTTTCGACGGCTACTACGACGAGGACGTCTATTTCAACACGCCGAACCACTACCTGCAGAGCCTGGACGACCCGGTGCTGCTGGACAGGCTGCGCCGGCTCGACATCAAGATCGTCATCGGCGAGAAGGACCCGTTCCTGCCCGACAACCAGGCCCTCAGCGACGTGCTGTGGCGCAAGGGCATCTGGCACCTGTTCCGCATCTGGACTGGCCGCGCCCACAGCTACCGCCGCTGGCGGGACATGCTGGGCTGCTTCCTGTAGCGCTCCGGAGTCGCCGTTCCGCCGAGGCCTAGCCCGGCTCCGACGCCGGCACCTCCGCAGCCACGGAGCGTGCCACGGCCTCACGCAGGGCGTTCGGGTGAACCGGCTTGTGCAGCAGGCCGAAGCCGCTCGCCTGCGCCTGCCTGAGCCGGTCGGGTGAGGTGTCGCCGGTCAGGATGATGCCGGGCACCGTCATGCCGATCTCCCGCCGCAGCGTCGTGATCGCCTCGGCCCCGGTCGCGCCGCGCAGCCGGTGGTCGGCGACGATCAGGGCCGGCACGTCGCCCAGCGTGCGCAGCCGCGCCCGCGCCGCGGCGATACCGCTCGCCGCCACCACCTGGTAGCCCCAGCTTTCCAGGACCAGGGTCAGCGCATACAGCACGTCGGGCTCGTCATCGATCAGGACGATGATCTGGCCGGCCGCCTCGGCGGGCGCCGCCTCGGCCGGGGCCGCCGCGGCTTCGGCCGGCACGGCCGCCGGGACCGCCAGTTCGAACACCGATCCGCGCCCGGGAACCGAGCGCACGGTGAGCCGGTGCCCGAGCAGGTCGGCCAGGCGCCGGACGATGGACAGGCCCAGTCCCAGGCCGCGGCGGCGGTCGCGCGCTTGGTTGTCGACCTGATAGAACTCCTCGAAGATGTAGGGGATCTTCTCGGCGGGAATGCCGATGCCGGTGTCACAGACCTGGATGCGCACCGCCTTGCCGGCGTAGCGGCAGCCGATCAGAATGCCGCCCTGCCCGGTGTAGCGTATCGCGTTGGCGACGAGGTTGTGCAGGATGCGGTCGAGCAGCGTCGCGTCGCTCCGCACCGCCAGCCGCGTCGCCATGGCCTTCAGCCGCAGCCCCTTGGCCTGTGCCAGGGGCGCGAAGGCATCGGCCAGCCGCTCCAGCACCGGCCCCAGCGGCACCGCCGCCGGCTGCGGCGTCACCAGGCCGGCATCCAGGCGGCTGATGTCGAGCAGGACGTCGAGCAGCTCGCGCTGGGTGGTCAGGGCATTCTGGACCTTGTGCACAAGGCGGCGGTCTTCCGGGCGGGTCAGGCCCCGGTCCAGCAGCTCCACGTACATCTGCATGGACTGCATGGGCTGGCGCAGGTCGTGGCTGGCGGCGGCCAGGAACCGGGTCTTGGCGGCGCTGGCGCGTTCGGCCTCCTCCTTGGCGGCACGCAACCCCGTCTCGGCCCGCTTGCGCTCGGTAATGTCGACGAAGGCGCCGACCGCGCCGCGCACCCGGCCCGACGCCGTATAGAGCGGGCGGGCATTGCCGAGCACGTAGCGGGAGGTGCCGTCGTCGAATACCACCTCCTCCTCGAAGTCGCGGATCTCCTCGCCGCGCGCCGCACGCTGCAGCGGCAGGTCCTCCGGCCGCAGTTCGATGCCGTCCTTCAGAATGCGGAAATGCGTCGGCGGCGGGTCCGTGGCGGGCGTCAATGTCGGGTTCTGGCCATAGGGCATCCGCAGGATCTCGTAACCCACCCGGCTGCCGGTGATCCGGTGGCAATCGGGATCATGGGCGATCCAGATCGCCGCCGGCGCGGCGTCAAGCACGGCCTCCAGGTCGGCCGTCTTGCGCCGCAGCGCCCGCTCCATGTGCCTGCGGTGGCTGATCTCGGTGGTCGTGCCCATGATCCGCACGACGCGGCCGTCAGGACCGAACAGCGGGCTGAGCACCGTGTGCCACCAGCGCCGCCCGCCGGGCAGGGCCACGACCTCTTCATATTCGGAGCAGATCCGGGCGTTGACGCAGCGCCGGTAGTTCTCGTGCAGGCCTGCCACCACCTCCGGCGCCAGGAACTCTTCCGGCGCTGCGCCGCCGATCGGCCGGTCCGCCCCGATCAATGTCTCGAGTCGGGTGCTGAAAGCGGCGTATTGGAAGCCACCGTCCGGCAGAACATCCACCGCGAACGCACAGATACCCAGGCTGTCCAGGACCTCGCGAAGCTGTGCCTTCGGCAAGGTTGCAAGCATTGGTGATATCAAAACCTTTAAAACCGACAGTTCTTGACAAAGTTGAGCATTGCCGGCTCCCATTGCTGTTTGATTTTCACCACAAGGCGAGGGAAAACCGGCGAGGGCACCGCGAAAGGAAGCCCCCCGACCCGCAGCAAAGTCTCGCCAGGTATGCGCCGGAAGCGCAAGCGGCATATTTTCATATGGTGCAGACCAACGTCCACTCCCGGCCCGGCGTCCGGACGACGACCGGCGATGCTTGACGGCGCAGGGTCGAGACCATATGTGCAGGCCCGGTTGAGACGAAACCGTATTGCCAGCCCTGCTTTCCTGACCCATGGCCAAGCTCGACATCGTGATTGCGCCGGACCCGGTGCTGAAGACCAAGGCACGGCCGGTGGCACGCGTCGACGCGCGCCTGGCCCGGCTGATGGACGACATGCTGGAGACCATGTACGACGCGCCGGGCATCGGCCTGGCCGCACCACAGGTTGGCGTGCTGGAGCGCGTGCTGGTCGTCGACCTCGCCGGCAAGAACGAGCCGCGCCGCCCGCTGCGCATGGTCAACCCCGAAGTGGTCTGGCAGTCGGACGAGCTGCAGACCTACAACGAGGGTTGCCTGTCGCTGCCCGAGCAGTTCGCCGACGTGAGCCGTCCGGCCGAGTGCCGCGTCCGCTACATGGACGAGCACAACGAGGCGCAGGAGATCCACGCCTCGGGCCTGCTCGCCACCGTGGTCCAGCACGAGATCGACCACCTGGACGGCATCCTGTTCACCGACCACCTGTCCCAGCTCAAGCGCAACATCATCATGCGCAAGCTGCAGAAGTGGAAAAAGGCCCAGAACGCGGCCTGACCCCAGCGCCGGCCATATTAGCGACTCGTCAACGGCTTGCCTCGTAGCCTCGGCTTGAAGCCCGGCAATGGCAGGAGAACTCATGACTCGCCAGGACGCTCTGCGCCAAATCCTGGGGCCCCTGCCGCAGGAGCACGAACAGTCTGCCCCCGCGGCGGCGGCGGCGCAGCTCGACATCGTCGAGGTGCTGGGCAAGGGACTGGCCTTCTACCGCGAGCGCTACCTGCGCACCGCCTTCATGATCGCCAAGAAGGGCGCCGGCCTGGCCGGCATGAACGACGACATCCCGGCGATCGAGGACCTGACCCGCGCCCGGCTCTATTACGAAGAGATCAAGGCCGCCTACGACCTGGCGCGGCAGCCGCCCGACGGCTGCGATTGACGGCGGCCGTGCCCGCACGCACCGGGCCACACCGGACCACACCGGGCCACACCGGGCCACGGCGGCCGCGCCCAACGGTCCGGGCCCGCGAGTCCTTGACAGCGCAGCGCCTTTCTCCCATGGTTGCCGGTGGCGACTATTCGGTGCGGCGGGAGCATTGTGATGAACGAAATCGTCCAGGAACTCTATGACAAGGCCGAGCAATACTCGGAGAAATACAGCGACCAGGACCTGTACGACTATCTGCTGTCCTTGGCCACCAGGCTGGAGCAGCTGGAAATGATGCGGCATCATTTCGGTTACTTCGTGATGCATGCCAAGGCCGTATGCCCGTACGATGCCCGGCCGCGCCACTTCCAGGAGGCCCTGGAACGCGCCGAGAAGTTCCTGAAACAGGGGTTCTGAGCGAGAAGTTCTGAGCGGCTGGCGGCGGTTTCCGCCCGCAGCGGCATCCAATCCCGCGCCGGCGGCGTAGACCAGCCGACTGCCGGCCGCCGAACCTCAGGGAGCCGCCTCATGATCCGCCTGCCGCGCCCCGACCTCGGGCCGTGCGCCCGCCATCGCCCCGACCCGCGTTGCGCCCTGGTCACTGGAGCAACCAGCGGCATCGGCGCCGCCTTCGCCCGCGCCCTGCCCCGCTCCACCGACCTGCTGCTGACCGGCCGCGACGAGGTGGCGCTGGGGAATGCCGCCACCGAGCTGGCCGAGGCCGGGCGCACCGTGGAGATCGCCGCCGCCGACCTGACCGTCCCGTCCGACCGCGAGGCGCTGATCGCCAGGGCGGCGGCGCAGGGCATCGACCTGCTGATCAACAACGCCGGCGCCGGCCGCTTCGGCCCGGTGCTGGAGCAGTCGCCGGCCGCGCAGCGGGCCACGGTGGAGCTGAACGTCGTCGCCGTCACCGAACTGACCCGCGCGCTGCTGCCCGGCATGCTGGAGCGCGCCCGCAGCACCGGCGGCCGCTGCGGCGTGATCATCGTGTCGAGCGGGTCGGTGCTGGCGCCGCTGCCGTTCCTCACCACCTACGTCGCCAGCAAGGCGTTCGCCCTCTACTATGCCGAGGGTTTGGCCGAGGAGCTGCGCGGCGAGCCGGTCGACGTGCTGGCCCTGCTGCCCGGCCCGACGCGCTCGTCGTTCGGCGCCCGCTCCGGCGCCAGCCTGGCCAACGTTCCCGGCGCTCCGGAGCCGGACACCGTGGCCCGCGCCGCCCTGGAGGCGCTCGGTCGCCGCACCGTGCTGGCGACCGGTCGCGCCTATGGTCCGGCAGTGGATGCCCTGCTCGCCCCGCACCGCGCCGCGGCGGCCGGCATGGGCCAGGTCATGCGGCTGGTCGGGCGGCGGTTCATGGAATGACCGGGGCCTGAACCGGGGCCTGAACCGGGGCCTGAACCGGGGCCTGAACCGGGGCCTGAACCGGGG
>CAZGMC010000040.1:0-4901 GCA_964526565.1 uncultured Mycobacteriaceae bacterium | reverse complement strand
CCTGAGCGGCGCCGGTCCTACCGCCGACAGCGGAACTCGAGCTGCCCGGGCCAGTTGGCATCGGGCTCGCGCCCCAGGGCGATGCGGCCGCTGCCCTGGAGCTGCAGGCTCTCCCGCTTGAGCGGCACGGTGTCGCTGCCGATCATGACATAGGTGCCGTTGGTGCTGAGGTCGGTCAGATAGAACCGGCCGCCGCGCGCCTCGATGCCGGCGTGCTGGCGCGACACATGGCGGTCCGGCACGACCAGATGACAGCCGTCCAGCCGGCCGATGACGAAGCCCTGGGTGTCGGCGCCGACGACCACCTCACGCTCCTGATAGACCAGCACCAATTCCTCGGTGCGGCGCGGCGCGGCGCGCAGGGCGCCGGGCAGCACCGTGATGTTCTCGTCGACGCTGACGAACCGATGCACGTCAATGGGCGCAACCTTGCCCTTGACGGGCAGCCGGTCCATCCACCGGGTGCGGCTGCTCAGGGCCGGCGACAGGGCCGCCACCAGGTCGCCGCTCATCAGGATCTCGCCGGCGTTGGCCAGCGCCACGATGCGCGCGGCAACATTGACCGCGTCGCCGAACACGTCGCCGCCGGCGCGCAGCACCGGCCCGAAGTGCAGTCCGGCGCGGATCGACAGCCGCTCGCCGAGCGATTGTTCCTGCATGACACAGGTCGCAGTGAAGGCCGAATCGACGGCGGGGAACACGGCCAGGATCTCGTCGCCGATGGTCTTGACGACCGTGCCGCCGTGCCCGGTGGTCACCCGGCTCAACTGCTCGACGCACCCGGCAATGATCGCATGCGCCTGCACGTCGCCGCGACGCTCGTACAGCTGTGTACTGCCGCAAACGTCGGCAAACAATATGGTGAGGGGTTCGGTCTGGTCCGGCATGCGCGTCTCACCGCTGGACGGGGGCGGCCGGGCCGGCGGCGCCCCACCCGCCAGATACAGGCCGAAGCCGGTGCGCCGCAAGCCTCAAGGGCCGGTCCCGGTCGATGCCGCGCCGGCACGCGGCGCCGTGTCCGGCCCTTGACCTTCCAGTTTCTGGAACCCCCACGTTCCAGAAAACTGGAAGGATGGGTGGCATGACCGACCTTGCCCTGGACCTGTCACGGCCCCGCAGCGGCGACGCGGCGCCGACCGAGATGCTGTCGGTCGGCGTCGCCGGCATGACCTGTGCCGGTTGCGCCGGTCGCGTCGAAAAGCGGCTGAAGGCGCTGCCCGGCGTGCTTGACGCGTCCGTCAATCTGGCGCTGGAGCGGGCCGACGTGACCGCACCGGCCGGCGCCGTCAGCGCGCAAGACGTGGCAGAAGCGATCGCCGCCGCCGGCTACGAGCCGCGTCTGGACGCCGAGGGCGAGGACGCCGCCGCGGCCGAGGCGGACCGCGCCGAAGCCGACCGCCGCGCCGCCCGCCGCGACCTGCTGCTGCTGGCCGCCTCGGCGCTGCTGACCCTGCCGCTGCTGGCCGACATGGTCGCCATGACGCTGGGGCTCGCCTGGCACCTGCCGCCGCCGGCCCAGCTCGCCCTGGCGACGCCAGTGCAGTTGGTGATCGGCGCCCGCTTCTACCGCTCGGCCTGGCACGCGCTCCGGGCCGGCAGCGGCAACATGGACCAGCTCGTCGCCCTGGGCACCTCGGCGGCCTATCTGTACAGCCTGGTCATGGTGCTGACGCTGGGCGCCGCCGCCACCGGCCATCTGTACTTCGAGGCGGCGGCCATCATCATCACCCTGGTCCTGGCCGGCAAATGGCTGGAGGCGCGGGCCAAGCGCGGCACCACCGCGGCGATCCGCCAGCTCATGGCGCTCAGGCCGGAGACGGCGCGGGTCGAGCGCGACGGCGTCGAGGCCGAGCTGCCGATCGCGCAGGTGCGCCGCGGCGACCGGGTGCTGGTCCGCCCCGGCGAGCGCATTCCGGTGGACGGCTGCGTCGAGGACGGCGCCGGCGAGGTCGACGAGTCCCTGATCACCGGCGAGAGCCTGCCCGTGCCCAAGCAGCCCGGCGACACCGTCACCGGCGGCACAGTCAACGGCACCGGCGCACTGCGGGTGCGGGCCACCGCGGTCGGCGCCGACTCGACGCTGGCGCGCATCGTCGCCCTGGTGGAGAGCGCCCAGGCCGGCAAGGCGCCGGTGCAGCGCCTGGTCGACCGGGTCAGCGCCGTGTTCGTGCCGGCCGTGGTCGCCATCGCCGCCGGCACCTTCGCCGCCTGGCTGCTGGCCGGCGGCACCATGGAGATGGCGCTGGTCGCGGCGGTGTCGGTGCTGGTCATCGCCTGCCCGTGCGCTTTGGGCTTGGCGACGCCGACCGCCATGGTCACCGGCACCGGAGCGGCGGCGCGCGGCGGCATCCTGATCCGCGACATCGAGGCGCTGGAGCGCGCCCATCGCGTCGACACCGTGATCTTCGACAAGACCGGCACCCTGACCGAGGGCCGACCACGGGTCACCGCGGTGGAGGCCACCGACGGCGACAGCCGCGCGCTGCTGGCGCTGGCCGCCGCGGTCCAGCGGCTCAGCGAGCACCCGCTGGCCCGCGCCATGGCCGACCATGCCGCGGCCGCGGGCATCGCGCCGCCGCCGGCCACGGGCTTCCGCAGCCACACCGGCCTGGGCGTCACCGCCACGGTGGACGGCCGCCCGGTGGTGATCGGCAACCGCGCCCTGCTGGCCCGCGAGGGCATCGCGACCGGTCCCCTGGAGGCGCGCACCGAAGCCCTGGAGGCACATGGCGGCACCGTCATGTGGGTGGCCGCGGACGGCCGCGCCGCCGGGCTGGTCGCCGTCGCCGACGCGGTCCGGCCGGAGGCGAAAGAGGCCGTGGCGGCACTGCGCCGCGCCGGCATCGCCACTGTCATGCTGTCCGGGGATTCGGCGCGCGTGGCCGAGGCGGTGGCGGCGGCGGTCGGCATCGACACGGTGCGCGCCCCGGTGCGGCCGGAGGGCAAGGCCGCTGAGGTCACGCGCCTGCGCGCGGCGGGCCGTGTCGTCGCCATGGTCGGCGACGGCATCAACGACGCCCCGGCGCTGGCCGCCGCCGACATCGGCATCGCCATGGGCGGCGGCACCGACGTGGCCATGGAGACCGCCGGCCTGACCCTGATGCGGCCCGACCCGCGGCTGGTGGGTGCGGCACTGGGCGTGTCGCGGGCGACGTGGCGCAAGATCTGGCAGAACCTGTTCTGGGCGTTCGTCTACAACGTCGTCGGCCTGCCGATCGCCGCACTGGGCCTGCTCAGCCCGGCAATCGCCGGGGCGGCGATGGCCTTGAGCAGCGTCAGCGTGGTCACCAACTCGCTGCTGTTGCGCCGCTGGCGGCCGCGGCTCGACCGCACGGCGCGAGAGGCGGGGACATGAGCATCGGCGGTATGGTTTGCGGATCAGTGTCAGCTTGCGCCGACACGGTATTTGGTCAGTTCCGGCCAGCAACATAAACTATTGGTCGTTATGCGAATGAGGGCCAGAATGCCGCTCAAGATCCAGGATCCGGAGGCTGACCGGCTCGCCCGTGAGTTGGCCCGGCGCCGCGGGGAGACCACGGATGAAACGGTGGTCGCGGCATTGCGCGAGCAGTTGCGACGCGAACCGGCACGGCCGCGGACTGTGGGCATGGCCGAAGAGCTTCTTGAGATCGGCCGCCGGTTCTCTGCGCTGCCGCTCCTCCACGATCGCAGCGACGACGAAATCGTCGGCTGTGATGCATACGGTCTGCCGCGCTGATGGTGCGCGACACGTCGGCCGTGATGGCCATTCTTCAGTGTGAGCCGGAGGCGGAGATATTTGCGCGCAAGATTGAGCAGGCGGCGACGCGGCTGATGTCAGCCGTATCGGTCCTGGAGGCTGGACTGCTGGCCGTGAGCCGGCGTGGCCGTGACGGTGCTCGCGAACTGGATCGTTTTCTGTCGCGTGCCGGAATAGAGATTGTCCCCTTCGATATCGACCAGACGGCAATCGCGCGCTCCGCCTTCCAGACCTATGGCAAGGGTCGGCACCCGGCGGGACTGAATATTTGTGACTTGGCCGCTTAAGCCTTGGCGAGGGTCTCAGGCGAGCCGCTCCTTTTCAAGGGCAACAATTTTGCGCGGACGGACGTGACGGCCGCCTGATCTGAAGGATACAGTTGCCATGAATGGCCGCAGCGGCGATGGCCTTGAGCAGCGTCAGCGTGGTCACCACCTCGCTGCGATTGCGCCGGCGGCGGTTCGGCCGCACGGCGCGGGAGGCTGGGGCATGAACATCGGCCAGGTGGCGGCGCGCTCCGGCGTGCCGGCCAAGACGATCCGCTATTACGAGGAGATCGGCCTGATCGCGCCGGCTGAGCGCAGCGACGGCGGCTACCGGCTCTACGGCGACCGCGACGTGGCGGTGCTGCGCTTCCTCAAGCGCGCCCGCGGCCTGGGCTTCAGCGTGGAGGAGTGCCGCGGCCTGCTGGCGCTGTACCGCGACACCCACCGCGCCAGCGCCGACGTCCGGGCCCTGGCCCGCCGCCGCGTCGCCGACATCGAGCACAGGATCGCCGAACTGCAGGCGATGCGCGCCACCCTGACCGACCTGATCGCCCGCTGCCACGGCGACGAGCGCCCCGAATGCGCCATCCTGGACGACCTCGCCGGCGAGGCGGGGCGGGCGGAGGCGCCGGCCGAGCCGGCGGAGGCCGCCGAGGTGTAGCACCGCTGCGATGCCGCCGGCGCGATGCCGGCATCAGGGACGCAGCCCTGATCCCCGGCGTGACTGGCGACACAAGCGGGCGACGCCGGCGGGTCTGCAAGCCGGCGATCAAGGACCGGGGGAGTCATACCAGCGGCCCTTCCTTATGACCGAACGACGGCACCGGCTGGTGCCAAGGCAGGCATGCATGGTACAGGTCGACCGCTTCGGCATCTGCAATGATCTTCGGTATGTC
>CAZGMC010000039.1:0-35029 GCA_964526565.1 uncultured Mycobacteriaceae bacterium | reverse complement strand
ATGGCCATTTCAGCGCCCGCCACCCGCATGTCGGCTCTGATCAATCACTTCAGAAGAGGGCCACGGACGCCATACGTTCTGCCGCACGCGGTGCTTTCGAGAAAGGCGACCTGATCTGGGTGGAATGGGATACGCAGAAGGAATGCATCGTCTCGCTCGGCTGGCACTATTACTACCGCTGGGCCTACATTGACACTGTTCGCAAGAAAGCATGGGAGAAAGAACGCCGCGGTTTGTTTCCGCTCGATGAGGAACGGTCGTTCGACGAGCTTGGTGCCCCGCACCGCCTGTCCCCGGTGCGCCGGCTGTTCGGGTACACCGGCGACAACGAGGGCAGCGCAGGCATCGGCCGCGACGATCACCAGCAGCTCATGGGCCGGCTCTCGGTCAATGCGGCGATCGAGGTGATCGCGCCCGGCGAGGCCGACGACCAACGCTTCCTGCCGCCGACCTTCCTGAAGGAGCTCGGCATGCCGCGGCCCAGCGCGGTCGAGCACTATCTGGAGCAACCCCACCATCCGGACCCGCGGCCATCGGACCGGGCCAGCCTCGTCACCTATGGGGACGCCGCCGGCTATGACGAGCCCGGCCGGCTGGCCGGCCGCAAGGTCTACCTGGATCGCAAGGACGCCAATAATGCCTCAGCCGCGGGCCAGGTTGGTCTGGCGCCGGACGATCTTGTAGCCGGGGCGGCCCAGAAACCAGATCGGGACGCTCCAGATACGGGCGAGCCCTGGAAGGATCACTCGGAGGCCAACAGGCTCAACGAGCGCAGCACGCTGGCGCTGGAGGCGTCCCGTCCCGGCCGCCGGTTCCGGTTCACCGTCCGGTTCCGCGACCTTGACCCGCCCGAACTCGCCGCCGTCCTGGCGGCGCTGTGTCCCGACCAGTTCCGGGAGGTCCTCGGCGGCAATCACCCCGACGGCTATTGCTCCAAGCTCGGCTACGCCCGTCCGCTCGGCTGGGGCAGCGTGCGGATCGAGGCCAAGGCGCTCCTGCTGCTCGACACGACGGGCGCCACGCCGACGTTCGATCCCGTCGCCGATCTGCCCGGATGGGTGCGCGAGCACCGTGGCACCATGCCCATGCTCAAAAAGTGGCTCGACATCCACCGGCGCTACCACCCGGACGCCGGCGATTACCCGCGTGAGCAGGACAGGAACAGCGGCGCGCCCAATATCTACACGTATCACACGAACCTGCGCGCCCAGCACAGCCGCGACCGCCGCTACAGCCGGGAGAACAAGCAATGAGCGCCCTGCTCGTGCTGACCGTCGGCCAGACCGACGTGCAGTTGGTGGAAGACGGAATACGCCGCGAACTCAGGAATGAGAAATGCGGCAAAGGCGAAAAACGTGCCGAACCCGAGAAGTATGCATCACTCCACGACGAGATCGAGCGTCGCGATGGCGAATGGCGGCTGGTGGACTCGCCGCGAAAGAAGGACAAGCCGTATGCCAAAAAGCTTCCGGACGGTTCGTTTGCCCTGTGCACGCCGAAGCTCGATGCGGTTCTGCAGTACGCCGAAGAAAACCGGATTAAGCTGACGGCCGCGCTCATCCTGGAGACGCGCCGCGACCCGCGGAAGGAGCTGGACGACCCCATATTCGCCGGCACGATCCTGGCGAGGCGACTGCGCGACCATGGAGTTGCCAATGTGCAGCAGGTAGCGTTCCTCACCGGCGAGGAACGGCTGCAAGGTTGGGACGATCCACGCGACAGCATCATCCGCCGGGAGGTCGTTGCCCGCATCGACGGGGCCATCCACAGATGCCTTCAGGAGATCCAACCCGACCACGTCCTCATTTCCGCGACTGGAGGGTTCCCAGGCGTCAGCCGACTCGTCGATGAAATCGTGCGCCTGTACGCTGATCCCGCCAAGGAGGTCGATCTGCTGGAGGTCCCGGACGGCGCACAAGCCAAATCGCCGGCGGGGGATCGTGCGGTCTCCCGAAAGCGGGTTCCTGAACCGGCAGCGTCCTACCAGGCCCGCCGGCACGCGCTGGACCTGATCGAAAAGGGCAACCTGCTCGGTGCCTGGGGTGCCGTGCAGCATCTTCATGATGATGCGGTGGAGCGCCGGTGGGCGAGGGTCGTTGAATGGCTGGCGTGTTTTGCGGCGTCCAGGCCGATGCCGCCGGAGTGCGACATTCCAATCCTGACTCACAGGCGCATGGCCGTGCGCACCGCCCTTCGTGTCGAGTTGGCATTACGGGCCGAAGATGTCCCGAGGGCCGTGCATGGCACCGTGGCCTTCTTCGAATCTGCCTTCTGGGACTGGTTGAAGGAATATGATTTTGCTGCGAAGGGTGTCAGAAAAATTGGTGACAAAGAGTATCAATTGCCTTCGCAGACAGCAGAATCGCTAGAGAAACGATTCAGAAAAAACAAGAATAAAAATGGGACATGGCGCATTGACGACCGTCCTTCAGGTATAAATGCTTGGTTGCAGCCCCCGAAGAGGCCAAGTTTGACGGCATTCTGGAAAGCGCTCACGGACGACATCCGCGATCTGCGCAACGATGTCGCTCACAGCGAGCCGTCGGACGCCCTTATGCACAACGCCCGCCACCGGATGACTGAAGCAGAACTCTGGTCGGCCGGCGACCGGTTCTTGACACAGCCGCTGGTCAAGAACGTGCTGCTTGAACTCGGCGTCCAGGACCCGGATCGCCTCTGCACGGACCTGATGTCATCCGTCCGCGCGCGCTTGCTTGAGCCACATCCTGCGTGAAGCGCGCCAACCCTGGTGGCCTGAACGGTGTCGATCGGGAGATCACGGCAAGGCTGCCATCGGCAACCGGGGCAGGCCGCCCACTTTGCGAGGCAGAAGGACGTGGTCTGGCCCAGGTGCGCCCCAAGGGTCGGCACCCCGGATTCTCCGGTACATCAGCCGGCACATAAAAAAGCCCGCCAAATCAATTGATTGGCGGGCCAGTCGAACAGGGAGGCTTCACGTCTGGGAGACGTGGGACCCGAGGGCCCCGCTCCGAACCACCGTTCGGAGGAACGGACTTTGCTGCACTGCAGCGCGGTCAAGACATTACATATGGATTTTGCTGCAGTGCGCCATCCACAATCCCCGGACCCTTCCATGCGTCGATCGCATGGCTCAGCCGCCGCCGGCTTCGTGGCGGAGAATGCCCGCCGTCGCCCCTGTTGCCGGCCCGCCTTCTGAGGCATAACGGGCAGCAGCCGGTCCCAGGCACGCACAGCCTGGGCTTAAGCACCACCGGTCGACGGTCTTCCGCCCCCGAACACCGGCACGCGAGCCCATGAAGGTCCGTTTCCGCTGCCCGCCCGAGCTGGAAGAGGTGCTGCCGCGGCCGGTGGCGGCGCGGCGCGGCCTGCCGGACTGGCTGAAGGCCATGCCGATGACGGCGGACGACCCTGACCTGGGCTTCGCCGTGCGCACGGTCAAGCAGTGCCCGCCGTTCATCGACGCCATGACCTGCGGCTTCCTGATGCCGCTGGCCGCCGACGTGGCCGTGGCCGACGGGTGTTTCTCGTGGTCGTGGCAGCCGGGACCGACCGCCGTGCGGCACTCCCGCGCGCCGCTGGGCTTCCACGTCAACAGCCAGGCGGCCGGCTCGCCGCTGTTCGACCCGGACGCCCTGTTCGTCAAGTTCATGAACTTCTGGACGATCGAGCTGCCGCCGGGCTGGTCGCTGCTGTGCACCCACCCGGTCAACCGCTTCGACCTGCCGTTCCGCACGCTGACCGGGCTGGTCGACGCCGACGCCTACCGCGACGGCCTGGTCCACTTCCCGGCGGTGTGGACCGACCATGGCTTCGCGGGCGTGCTGCCGCGCGGCACCCCGGTCGCCCAGTGCATCCCGCTGCCGCGCCAGCCGCTGGAACTGGACTGCGCGCCGCTGGCCGACGACGCGGCGCGGCGCTTCGCCGCGGTCATCGACGCCGTCGCCGCCGAGCCCGGCGTCTACCGCCGCCGCTTCCGGGCCGGAAGGCCGGCCATGGCCGATGACGATACCGGGAATGGAGGCTAGGATCGGTCTGCGCCGGAACCGGACCCTGTTGCGGCATCGCTCGGGCAGAGACCGATGAACCAGTTCATGCCTCCGCAAGAACGGGGCGAGGTTCCAATCGTTTCCTGAAGGAACACCTGCAAACGACGGTCGCCTGGTCTGGCGGCGGCGACCTTTCGCAACGACGGAGCCAGCGGCCCATGCGCGTCGTCATCGCCATGCTGAAGCACGAGACCAACACCTTCTCGCCGGTGCCGACGCCGCTGGCGCGGTACGGGCCGGACGGGCCGCACTGGGGGGCGGCGGCGCGCGAGGCCTGCCGGGGCACCGCCACGCCGATGGGCGCCTTCCTGGCCCTGGCCGAGGAGGCGGGGGCAGACATCGTCACGCCCGTGGCGGCCGAGGCGTGGCCGAGCGGCCCCGCTGCCGACGATGTGTTCGAAACCCTGGCCGGGACCATCGTCGAGGAGGCGGCGCGCGGCTGCGACCTGATCCTGCTCGACCTGCACGGCGCCATGGTCACCGCCAGCCTCGAGGACGGCGAGGGCGCCCTGCTGGAGCGCCTGCGCGCCGCCGCACCGGACGTGCCCATCGCCGTGGCGCTGGACTTCCACGCCAACCTGACCCGGCGCATGGTCGCCAACGCCACGGTCATCGCCGGCTACCAGACCTATCCCCACGTCGACATGTACGAGACCGGGCTGAAGGTCGGCCGCATCGGCCTGGCCGCGGCGCGCGGCGCGTGCCGGCCGACCATGGCCTGGGGCAACCGGCCGATGCTGCCCCACGTCATGCGCCAGGGCACCGACGATGCGCCCATGTGCGACCTGATCGACCTGACCCGCCAGGCGGAGGCCGACGGCGCCCTGGCCGCCACCATCTTCCCCGGCTTCCCCCACGCCGACATCCGCGACGCCGGGCTGAGCGCCGCAGTCGTCACCGATTACGACACGGCGGCGGCGGAGCTGGCCTGCGGCACCCTGCTGATCCAGAGCTGGCTGCGCCGCCACGACTTCGTCTATACGCCCGAGCCCGCCGCGGCGGCGGTGGCGCGGGCGGCGCGGCCGGCGCGGCCGAGCGCGGCGCGCGGGGGGCCGGTGCTGCTGCTCGACCACTGCGACAATTGCGGGTCGGGCGGCACCATGGACGTGATGGACGTGATCGGCGAAATCCTGCGCCAGGGCCTGGAGGATGTCGCCGCCTTCGCCGTGCACGACCCGTGGGCGGTGGAGCAGATGGTGCAGGCCGGCCGCGGCGCCGAGGTCACGCTGCCGCTCGGCGGCAAGGTCGCCATGCCGGCGATCGGGCTGGAGGCCGCGCCGCTGACCGTGACCGGCCGGGTGAAGGTCCTGTCCGACGGCGAGTTCACCGTGCGCGGCCCGATGTACACCGGGGTGCGCATGCACATGGGGCCGACCGCCGTGCTCGACACCGGGCGTGTCGAGATCGTCGTCATCTCGCGCCACCACGAGCCGTGGGACCCGGAGTGCCTGCGCTCCCTGGGCATCGAGCCGGCGGACAAGCGGTTCCTGATGCTCAAGTCGCGGGTGCATTGGCGGGCCGGGTTCCGCGACCTGGTGCGCGAGGTGGAGGAATGCGCCGGTCGTGGCGTCACCACCTCGGACTACGGCGTGCTGCCGTTCCAGCGCGTGCGCCGGCCGATCTTTCCCCTCGACCCGGAAGCGGGCGTCGAGGCGGAAGCATGAACCCCGGGCGCGTGTTCGACACGCGCGACCGCCGCGGCGATTCCGTGTAGGCTGACTCCGCGGTGCGGGGGGAAACCCACGCGCCCGATCGGTTGTTGTTGCCGTTCGTGCGGGTCCGGGTTCGGGAAACAGGGCCCGCGCACGGTGCACCGCGACAGTCGCGGTCCCCTTGTTCAACGCCTTCAACGTCCACAGTCCCCGTCCCCGCCAACGGATCGGGATCGGCGCCGGTGAACCGACCATGCCCAACGAGACGACCGCGGCTGCCGCCGCCGGGGCGCCGGCTGCCGCCCGGCCCGCCGCATCGGACACCGCCGACGCCTGGTATGCCGTGCCGGCAGACCAGGCGCTCGACCGGCTGCAGAGCAGCGCGGCCGGGCTGAGCGACGACGAGGCGGCCCGCCGCCTGGAGCGCTACGGCCCCAACGCCCTGCCGCGCGAGGCCGGCCACGAGGCCCTGAAGATCCTGCTGCGCCAGATCCGCGACCCGCTGATCTACGTACTCCTGGGGTCCACGGTGCTGGCCATCCTGACCGGCAAGGTCGTCGACGGCCTTGTCATCGGCGGCGTCGTCGTGCTCAACGCCATCATCGGCTTCGTCCAGGAATACCGGGCCAGCCAGGCGATCAAGGCGCTGACCACCATGGTGCCGTTGGAGGCCGTGACGCTGCGCAGCGGGCGCAAGCAGTCGCTGCCGACCGCCGAGCTGGTGCCGGGCGACATCGTCCTGCTGCAGTCGGGCGACAAGGTGCCGGCCGACGTGCGCCTGCTCGAGGAGCGCAGCCTGAAGGTCGAGGAGGCGGCGCTGACCGGCGAATCGGTGCCGGTCGAGAAGGCGGCCGAGCCGGTGCCCGAGACCGCCGGCATCGGCGACCGGCGCTCCATGGCCTACAGCGGCACGCTGGTCACCTACGGCACGGCCACGGCCCTGGTGGTGGCCACCGGGGCGGCGACCGAGCTGGGCCGCATCTCGCGCATGCTGGGCGAGGCGTCGGAGCTGGAGACGCCGCTGACCCGCAAGCTGACCGTCATCGCCCGCTGGATCGCCCTGGCCGTGGTCGTCATCGCCGTGGTCCTGCTGGGCGTCGGCCTGCTGCGCGGCTATGGCCTGGGCGATGCCGTGCTGGCGGCGGTGGCGCTGGCCGTGGCGGCGATCCCCGAGGGCCTGCCGGCCATCATCACCATCTCGCTGGCCATCGGCGTGCAGCGCATGGCCCGGCGCCGTGCGATCGTCCGCAAGATGCCGGCGGTGGAGACGCTGGGCTCGACCACGGTGATCTGCTCCGACAAGACCGGCACCCTGACCCGCAACGAGATGACCGTGCAGGCGCTGTGGACGTCCGCGGGCATCCACCGCCTGACCGGCATCGGCTATGCGCCGGAAGGGGAGTTGCAGGGCGAGGACGGCGCGCCGGTGGCCGACCTGCCGGCGCCGGTGGCCGACCTGGCGCGGTGCGGCGCCCTGTGCAACGACTCGGCGCTGCACGAGGACCGCGAGGCCGGCTGGGTGCTGACCGGCGACCCGACCGAGGGCGCGCTGGTCGTCGCCGCGCACAAGCTGGGCCTGCCGCCCGACGGCCTGCGCCGCGACTATCCGCGCGTCGACGCCATTCCCTTCGAGTCCGAGCGCCAGTTCATGGCCACCCTGCACAAGGAGCCCGGCGGCGGCCAGGTCATCTACATGAAGGGCGCGCCCGAAGTGGTGGCGCGGCGCTGTGCCGACCCGCAGGGCGGCGGCACCCTGGACCCGGCGGCGATCGTGCCCGAGGTCGAGCGGCTGGCCGGGCAGGGCATGCGCGTGCTGGCCTTCGCCGCCCGCCGGCCGGACCGGCCCCTCGACCGGCTCGACGAGGCCGATGCCGAGGGCGGTTTCGCGTTCCTCGGGCTGCAGGGCATGATCGACCCGCCGCGCGAGGAGGCCGTCGCCGCCGTCCACGCCTGCCAGCAGGCCGGCATCACCGTCAAGATGATCACCGGCGACCACGCCGCCACGGCGCGCGCCATCGGCGAGGCGCTGGGCCTGGCGAAGCCCGGCGAGACCGCCGTGACCGGCCGCGAGCTGGCCGAATGCTCGCCCGACGAGACGCGGCAGGTTGCCATCCGGCACAACGTCTTCGCCCGTGTCGCGCCGGAGCACAAGCTGCGCCTGGTCGGGGCACTGCAGTCCGAAGGCCACGTGGTGGCGATGACCGGCGACGGCGTCAACGATGCGCCGGCGCTCAAGCAGGCCGACATCGGCGTGGCCATGGGCATCACCGGCACCGCCGTGACCAAGGAGGCCGGCGACATGGTGCTGACCGACGACAACTTCGCGTCGATCGAGGCCGCCGTGGAAGAGGGCCGCCGCGTCTACGACAACCTGATCAAGGCGCTGGCCTTCGTGCTGCCGACCAATCTGGGCCTGGCCATCATCCTGATGGCGGCTGTGGCGTTCTTCCCCATCATCGACGGCGCGCCGGTGCTGGCCATGCAGCCCGTGCAGATCCTGTGGATCAACCTGGTCGCCGCCGTGGCGCTGGCCCTGCCGCTGGGCCTGGAGGTGATGGAACCGGCCATCATGCGACGACCACCGCGCGACCCGGACGCACCGGTGCTGAGTCCGTTCGTGCTGACGCGCACGGTGTTCGTCGCCCTGCTGATGGCCGCCGGGGCGATCGGCCTGTTCCTGTTCGCGTATGGCGGGCTGGCCGCCCCCGAGGACCGGGCCCGCGCCTATGCCGAGGCGCAGACCATGGCCGTGACCACGGTGATCTTCTTCCAGATCTTCTATCTGCTCAACTGCCGCTCGCTGACCGACCCGATGACGAAGATCGGGCTGTTCAGCAACCCGTGGATCCATGTCGGGGTCGGCGCGATCCTGGCGCTGCAGGTGGCGTTCGTGTACGTGCCGTTCATGAATGCCCTGTTCGGCTCGGCGCCGCTCGGGCTCGGGCAGTGGCTGATTGCGGCGGGCGTCGGCCTGCTGATCATGCCGATCATCACCATCGAGAAGTGGCTGCGCCGGCGTGCCACGGCCGGAGCCGCTGCGCCTGCCGCCGAAACGGCCTGAGGCTGCGGTCGACGGCCGTCAGCTCTGCGGGTCGCGCTCTTCGGCGCCAGGGATCTGGGACTCGGGCAGGCGCTCCCAGGAGTGGCCGGCGGCGACCATGCAGGCGGCGCCGTCGGGCATGGTGATCAGGATCGTCCAGGTGGCGCCGTCGGCAGCGGCGAACACCTCGATCGGCCCGCCATTGTTGGCGACGCCGCGACCGACCGGCGCCTCGCCGTAAGCGTCGGCCAGAAACGCCACCACCGTCCGCCGCTCGGCGCACCGATCCTGTGCCGCGGCCGCGGCCGGGGCCGGGGCCGGGGCCGGGGCCGCAGCCAGGACGGCCGCCAGCGCGGCGGCCGCGATCGTCGGGGTTGGCTGTCTCATGGCGGCAGGCCGCTGCGGAGCGGATTGAAAATCATGGCGCGGGCGCCCGCCTGCCCTGTGCCGCCCGGTGTCTAATGGAGGTGGGCGGCCGTGTCAGGACGACAATCTGAGAATCCTTTTGTCACGATACCGTTAATGTTCAGGGTTGGCGCTTGCACGCCATCAGCACCCCGTCGCCGACCGGCAGCAGACAGGCCTCGACCCGCGGGTCGTCGCGGACGAAGGCGTTGAGGGCGCGGATCGCCACCGTGTCCGGGTCATGTCGGGCCGGGTCGGCGACGGCGCCGCCCCACAGCGCGTTGTCGACCAGCACCACGCCGCCGGGCCGCAGCAGGGCCAGCGACTCCTCGTAGTAGTGGCGGTAGTTCCCCTTGTCGGCGTCGATGAACGACAGGTCGAACGTGCCGTCGCCGCCGCCGGCGCGCAGCTCCGCCAGGGTGTCCTGCGCCGGCGCCAGGCGCAGGTCGATGCGGCCGGCGACGCCGGCGGCCTGCCAGTAGCGGCGGGCGATGGCAGTCCACTCGTCGCTGACGTCGCAGGCGACGATGCGGCCGTCGTGCGGCAGGGCCAGCGCCATGCTGATCGTGCTGTAGCCGGTGAAGGTGCCGATCTCCAGCACCCGCCGTGGCGCCATCAGCCGCACCAGCACGGTCATGAACCGGCCCTGCTCGGGCGAGATCTGCATGCGGACGATATCGCCGAGCTGCGCCGTCTCGGCGCGCAGGTCGCGCAGGACCTCCGGCTCCGGCGGCAGTGTCGCGGTCAGGTAGCCGTACAGCGCGTCGGTCAGCGGCACGGTGCGGGTCGACATGGCGCGGTGTCCTTTCGGCAGGGGGCGACGCAGTGGTGGCTCAGGGGCGTTTGCGGACCAGCGTCAGCCCGTCGCCGACCGGGACCAGCACCGGCGTCACCCGAGCGTCGTCGCGGATGCGCAGGTTCAGCGCGTGGACGGCGGTGGTGCGCGGGCGGGCGTCGGCCGGGTCGGCGACGCGGCCGCGCCACAGCGTGTTGTCAATGGCGACGACGCCGCCGGGGCGCAGCAGGGCCAGGGCCAGCTCGTAGTAGTCGGGATAGGACTCCTTGTCGGCATCGATGAAGGCGGCGTCGTACGTGCCGACGCGGCCCTCGGCCAGCAGCCGGCGCAGGCTCTCGGCTGCCGGGCCCAGGTGCAGCGCGATCCGCCCGGCCACCCCGGCGGCCTGCCAGTGGCGGCGGGCGATGGCGGTGAAGGCGTCGGACACGTCGAAGGTGGTGACGCTGCCGTCCGGCGGCACCACCAGGGCGGCGAGCAGGGCGCTGTAGCCGGTGAAGGTGCCGATGTCGAGCACATGACGGGCGCCGGCCAGTTCCAGCACGAAGGTGAGGAGTTGCGCCTCCTCCGGCGGGATCTGGTAGTGCGCCTGCGGCAGGGCATCGGTCGCGGCGCGCAGGGCGGCCAGCGGCGCCGGCTCGCGGCACGACACGGCGACCAGATAGTCGCGCAGGGCCTGGGGCAGGAACGGGGAGCCGGCAGTCAAGGGGGCGGTCGTCCTCGGCGCTTTGGCGGCGCCGGCGCGGGCGTGCGGCGCGCACCGGCGCTATCAGACCTGGGGCCATCAGACCCGGGGCCATCAGACCCGGGGCCATCAGACCCGGGGCCATCAGACCCGGGGCCATCAGATCAGTGCCCGCGCCGCGGCGCAATCTTGCAATGCGCGGTCAGAGTTCATAATTTGCGGAGGGTTCAACGGCGTCGGGGCGTAGCGCAGTCTGGTAGCGCGCCTGCTTTGGGAGCAGGATGTCGGGAGTTCGAATCTCTCCGCCCCGACCAGCTCCGCCGGCCGCCGCATTGTTGTTCGATGGAACGGGAACGACCGTCATGCAGGCGCGCATCTTCCGGCCGTCCAGGACCGCCATGCAGTCCGGCCATCGCGGCACCCGCGAGTGGGTGCTGGAGTTCGAGCCGCTGACGCCGCGGCGGCCGGAGCCGCTGATGGGCTGGACCGCGTCGGCCGACACGCTGAACCAGATCCGCTTGAGCTTCGAGTCCAAAGAGGACGCCGTCGCCTATGCCCAGCGCGAGGGGCTGCAGTACACCGTGGCCCCCGAGCACAAGCGCCGCGTTCGCCCGCGCAACTACGCCGACAACTTCAAGCCGCGGCCGACCTGACCCGGCCCGACCTGACCCGGCCCGGCCTGACCCAACCTGGCCTGACCAGCCCGCTGCCGGCAGAGGCCCAAGCGGCGCATGCCGAAGACACCACGGCCCCGTAGCTCAGTGGATAGAGCACCGGCCTTCTAAGCCGATGGTCGCAGGTTCGAATCCTGCCGGGGTCGCTATGGTTTCAATGGGTTGGCGGTGAGGCGGTTGGATTTATTCTTCGATTATACTCATTGGAAAGCCGGTAACCGCCGCATAATATGCCCTTGTACAGGGAGCGCAACTACCCTATCCTGCGATATTGGTCATCGTGGTGTCTCTGTAGGTTAGAGAGAGCGCCTTGAACAAATTAGAGAAAGAGCTTCACGCCCTCGTGCGCTCAATGAACGGAGGCGGTTTCGGAGACCTCGATGCCCGAGAGCATTTTCAGCGGGAGATTGACCTGCCGAAATTCAAGATTGTACGAAGGGGCAACATGCGGACCGCAATTGTGAGCGCCCTTAATTGGTGCGGTTGTTTCGGCAGTAGTTAAAGTTGTGAGCTCTCTGGCAACTGGGTAGATGGGATTTATTTTTCAGGGCTTGAGGCAGGGATAGATGCCCCCCTTGTTGGATGAGAGGAGAGACCGGTTGGATGGGGCGATATGGGCATTCAGGCTCACACCCAGGAGAAGACACTGACGTGCAAGCGGTGCCGGGGCGGGGCGTTCGTGAAGAACGGCTTCGTGCGCGGGCACCAGCGGTATCGCTGCAGGGATTGTGGCTGCAACTTCACCGATACGCCGCCGCGGGGCATGCCTCTGTCGCTCAAGGCGACGGCGGTCACGTTGTATCTCAGCGGGCTGTCCATGAACCGGACGGCCAAGTTGCTGAACGTGTCCACACCGTCCGTTCAGGGCTGGATCGAGCAGTTTACTGCAGCGTTGGGCGAGCGCCCCGAGCCGACCGGGCCGGTGGTGGTGGTCGAGCTCGATGAACTTTGGCATTATGTAAAAAAAGCGCTGCAAACTCTGGGTTTGGATTGCTCGCGATCGTGCAACAGGACAGATGGTTGACTGGGAAGGCGGCGGTCGTGACCGCGGCACCTTTGAGCGGCTGTGGGAGCGCCTGACAGGCCGCGGCGTTCGGCTGGCCTGCACGGATGACTGGGCGGTGTATCGGGAGGTGATCCCGGTCGGGCGGCATCTGGTTGGCAAGGATCAGACGCACGGCCTGGAGCGCATCTTTTCCCGCCTCCGGCACTGGCTGGCGCGGTTTCGGCGCCGAGGCATTGTGGTCAGCAAGGCGCAGCGGATGGTCGAGGCCACTATCGCGCTGTTTGCGCGATTCCACGTCAACGGCTCGACCAAAGAACTGGAATCTATCTAGGCCTAAAGCCCTGGCGGGTTCGAATCCTGCCGGAGTCGTAAACTTATACCAGCCCGCAATTCAGGGTTCGTCATACAACTGGCCGCGGCGGCGTCTCGTCGGCGTCAGGCCCGGGTATGGCTGTGGCGCGCGGCGGAACGACGGCGGTCGCCGCCCCCGCCGACCGGCACCCCCTCAGCCGCCGGCCAGCAGGTCGCGGTCGGCGACGACGATGCCGTCCCGGTCGGCATAGAGGTGGTCGCCGGGGCGGAACAGCACGCCGGCGAAACCGACCGGCACGTTCAGCGCGCCGACGCCGGCCCGGCCCGGCCGCCGCGGGCAGGTGGCCAGGGCGCGCACGCCCAGCTCGGCGGCGGCCAGCTCGGCCACGTCGCGCACGCAGCCGTTGACGACGATGCCGGCCCAGCCGTTCTGCGCCGCCTGTGTCGCCAGATTGCCGCCGAACAGCGCGCAGCGCAGCGAGCCGCCGCCGTCCACCACCAGCACCCGGCCCTCGCCCGGCCGGGCGAACAGGTCGCGGAACAGGCCGTTGTCCTCGAACGTGGTGACCGTCAGCACCGGGCCGTGAAAGACCGCAACGCCGCCGAAGTCGCGCAGGACGGGTTCGCACACCCGCATGTCGGGATAGGTATCGCACAGGTCGGCGGTGGCGATCGGCATGGCTGGAGGCCCCTTCATCGGACGGTGCAGGTGGGCGCGGGGAGCGCGACGTGAACGCCGCGCCAGGACCGTAGACCGGCGCCGCCCCCGCCGGCAAGCGGCCTCCCCACGGCATGACGGGATGCCCGAGGCGCGGCCGGGGCCCGCCTTGGGGCAGGACAGCGGCGGCGAGAGTCTTCAGCACGGCGGCACAGTCCTGGACATCCACAGCCGGCGTGACCCGCGGCTCCCCATGCCACGTCGCGACCGCATCCTCCGCAAACGAGACGGCAGGACTGCCCCGTTGCCGCAAGGCCGCATCACGACTCCGGCCGGTTCGGCAGCATGCTGCGGGTTTCGGGGGGCGTGCGTCGGGCCTCGCTTCACTCGAGCCGACCTGCAGGTGCGGCCGGCCTACGTCATGGCGCGCAAGGCCAGGACCGCGTTCAAACCGCCGAAGGCGAAGCTGTTGGTCAGGGCGGCGCGGATCGGCTGCTCCCTCGCCGCGTTGGGGACGTAGTCCAGGGTGCACTCCGGATCGGTCTCGGTGTGGTTGGCGGTGGGCGGCACGACGCCGTCGCTGATGGCGCGGACCGTCAGCACCATCTCCAGCGCGCCGGCCGCACCCAGGGCGTGGCCGTGCATCGACTTGGTCGAGGTCACCGCCAGCCGGCGCGCATGGTCACCGAAGACGTGGCAGAGCGCGCGCGTCTCGTTGACGTCGTTGGCCTGGGTGCCGGTGCCGTGGGCGTTGACGTAGTCGACCTCGTCCGGGTTCAGCCGGGCGTCGTCCAGCGCCGCCCGGATGCAGCGCACGGCGCCGGGCTCGGACGGCTCCAGGATCGACTCGGCGTCGGACGACAGGCCGAAGCCGACCAGCTCGGCATGGATGCGGGCGCCGCGACGGCGGGCGTGCTCCAGCTCTTCCAGGACGATGATGCCGGCGCCCTCGCCCAGCACCATGCCCTGGCGGTGCCGGTCGAACGGCCGGCAGGTGACCGGGTCCATCACGCGCAACGCCTGCCAGCCGGGCAGCGAGCCGTAGGTCAGGATCGCCTCGCTGCCGCCGGTCAGCGCCGCCGTCACCCGGCCCGAGCGGACCATCCAGAACGCCTCGCCCATGGCGTGGTTGGCCGACGAGCAGGCGCTGGTCACGGTGAACCCCGGCCCGGTGATGCCGTGGTCCAGCGTGATGTGGCTGGTGGCGGCGCTGGGCATCAGCCTGGGGATGGTGTTGGGGTGGACGCGGCGGGCACCCTCGCCGTACACCCGCTTCGAGTTGACGTCGATGGTCTCGGCCCCGCCGATGCCGGTGCCGGTGATCACCGCCGTGCGCTCGGCCAGCCCGCCGGACAGGTCCAGCCCGGCGTCGGCCACGGCCTGACGCGCGGCGACCACGGCATAGAGCGAAAACGGGTCATAGGCGGCGACCAGCCGCTCGTCGAAATGGGCCAGCGGGTCGAAGCCGCGGATCTCCGCCGCCACCTTGATCCTGAGCAGGGCGGGGTCGACCCTGGTCATGGTGGCGATGGCGCTGTGCCCCGCGCAGGCGGTGCGCCAGTGGTCTTCGGCGGTAAGGCCGAGGGGCGAGATGCACCCCAGGCCGGTGATCGCGACGCGATGCATGGCGGCGGCGGCCTCAGGATGCGGCGGAACTGGCGCTCTGCTTCTCGGCGATCAGGCGCTGCACCCCTTCGACGATGTCGCGCATCGTCTCCAGCTTGAACTCCGACTCGTCCTGCGGGATGTCGATGTCGAACTCGTCCTCAATGGCGAAGATGATCTCGACCAGGTCCACCGATTCGATCTCGACGTCCTCGAGCTTCGTGTCGAGGGTGAGCGTCGACCGGTCGATCCGCCGCTCCTTGGCGACGATGTCGAAAATCCTGTCGGCGATGCTGTCAATGCTGTGAAGGTCGTCGGCCATCCCGTGTCCCCTGCGCGCCACACCACCCGCCCCGCGGAAGGCGGAGCGGCGCCGCGGCCGGCCTCCCGCACCCCTGGGGGCGATCGTCCTGCCCTACCACAAAACCCATGCGCGGGCGAAGCGCATCTTTACCCCCGCCGTGCATCGCCGGCCGATCGCCGCCAGAGGTGGCGGGGGGCCGGCCGCAACCGGTCCGGCGCTGGGCCGGCTTGCCAAGCGCGCAACCGCTGCGTCATTGTCGGACGAACGAACCGGGTGCCGGCCGCGGCCGGTGCCGAACGACAAGGCATCATCTTGGGCATCATCTCGGGAAAGACGACACCATGACAACAAGACCCAAGGCACTGGCGGCCGGTCTGATCCTGGCCGCCGGGCTGACCGGGGCGGCGCAGGCGCAGACGCTGGTCTACTGCTCGGAGGGCAGCCCGGAAGGCTTCAACCCGTCGCTCTACACGTCGGGCACCACATTCGACGCCTCCTCGCGGGCCATCTTCAACCGGCTCGTCGAGTTCGAGCGCGGCACCACCACCATCATCCCCGGCCTGGCCGAGTCCTGGGAGGTGTCGGACGACGGCACGGTCTACACCTTCGACCTGCGCCGCGGCGTGCCGTGGCACGGCAACGACGACTTCACGCCGACGCGGGAGTTCAACGCCGACGACGTGATCCATTCGTTCGAGCGCCAGCTCGACCCGGACAACCCCTACCACGGCCTGTCCGGCGGCACCTACGAGTACTTCATCAGCATGGGCATGCCCGACCTGATCGACCGGATCGAGCGGATCGACGACTATACGGTGCGCTTCCACCTGACCCGGCCGGAGGCGCCGTTCATCGCCAACATGGGCATGGACTTCGCCTCGATCATGTCGGCCGAGCACGCCCAGGCGATGATGGAGGCCGGCACGCCCGAGCTGATCGACCGGCGCCCGGTCGGCACCGGCCCGTTCCAGCTCGTCCAGTACCAGCAGGACGCGCTGATCCGCTACCGCGCCTTCGCCGACCACTGGCGCGGCGCGGCGGAGGTCGAGACCCTGGTGTTCTCGATCACGCCCGACCCGTCGGTGCGCTACGCCAAGCTGCTGCGCGGCGAGTGCCACGTCATGCCGTACCCGAACCCGGCCGACCTGAGCGACATGGCGGAGGCCCCCGAGGTCAACCTGATGTCGCAGGAGGGCCTCAATGTCGGCTACCTGGCGTTCAACACCCAGCGCGAGCCGTTTGACGACCCGCAGGTGCGCCGCGCCCTCAACATGGCGATCAACCGCGACGCCATCATCGAGGCGATCTACCAGGGTGCCGGCGTCCGCGCCATCAACCCGATCCCGCCGACCATCTGGTCGTACAATCCGGACATCGAGGGCTATCCCTATGATCCGGAGCAGGCGCGTGCGCTGCTGGCCGAGGCCGGCTATCCCGACGGCTTTGAAACGAACATCTGGGCCATGCCGGTGCAACGGCCCTACAACCCGAACGCCCGCCGCATGGCCGAGATGATCCAGTCCGACTGGGCCGCCGTCGGCGTCGATGCGGAGATCATCACCTACGAGTGGGGCGAGTACCTGTCGCGCACCAACCGCGGCGAGCACGAGACCGTGCTGCTCGGCTGGACCGGCGACAACGGCGACCCCGACAACTTCCTGTACACGCTGCTGAGCTGCGACGCGGCGGAGAACGGCGCCAACCGGGCGCGCTGGTGCCACGAGCCGTTCGACGAGCTGGTCACCCAGGCCAAGCTGACCAGCGACGTGGCAGAGCGCACCCGCCTGTACATGGAGGCCCAGGAGATCTTCAAGGACCAGGCGCCGTGGGTGACCATCGCCCACTCGGTGGTGTTCGAGCCGGTCCGGCCGGAGGTGGTCGACTACCGCATCGACCCGTTCGGCGGCCACATCTTCTACGGCGTCAGCCTGGCCAACCAGTAGGGCGTTGACCGGCGGGGGAAGGCGGGCGTAGCGTCTTGCCTTCCCCGTTCCGGCCCTGGAATGATCCGTTTCCTCGTCACCCGCATCGGCCTGATCATCCCGACCTTCATCGGGGTGACGCTGCTCACCTTCGGCCTGATCCGGCTGGTGCCGGGCGACCCCATCGAGCTGCTGGTCGGCGAGCGCGGCATCGACCCCGTGCGCCACGCCCTGCTGCGCGAGCAGATGGGGCTCGACCGGCCGCTGCTGGAGCAGTACGGCATCTACATCTGGGACGTGCTGCAGGGCGACCTGGGCCGGTCGATCGTCACCCGCCGGCCGGTGCTGGAGGAGTTCTTCAATCTCTTCCCGGCAACCCTGGAGCTGTCGCTCTGCGCCATGGTCATCGCCCTGACGCTGGGCCTGTCGGCCGGCATGCTGGCGGCGGTGCGGCGCGGCTCGGTGTTCGACCACTCGGTCATGGGCCTGTCGCTGACCGGCTATTCGATGCCGATCTTCTGGTGGGCCATCCTGCTGATCCTGCTGTTCTCGGTGACGCTGGGCTGGACGCCGGTGTCAGGCCGCATCTCGGTGATGTTCTGGATCGAGCCGGTGACCGGGTTCATGCTCATCGACACACTGCTGGCCGGCGATACCGAGGCCTTCGTCTCGGCGGTGCGCCACCTGATCCTGCCGTCGATCGTGCTGGCCACCATCCCGCTGGCGGTGGTGGCGCGCATGACGCGCTCGTCCATGCTGGAGGTGCTGGGCGAGGACTACATCCGCACCGCCCGCGCCAAGGGCCTGCCGCCGCCGCGGGTGGTCTGGGTGCATGCCCTGCGCAACGCGCTGATCCCGGTGGTCACCGTGATCGGCCTGCAGGTCAGCCTGCTGATGACCGGGGCGATCCTGACCGAGACCATCTTCTCGTGGCCCGGCATCGGCAAGTGGCTGATCGAGGCGATCCGCCGGCGCGACTATCCGACGCTGCAGGGTGGCGTGCTGCTGATCGCCACCGCCGTGATCCTGGTCAACCTGACCGTGGACATCCTCTACGGCATCATCAACCCGCGCATCCGGCACGCGCGCTAGAGGGGCGGGGCGATGGCCATAGAGACCTTCGAGCTCGAGGAAGAGCACCACGCCATCGAGGCGCCGCCCCACCCCCTGCGCGAGTTCTGGGGCTATTTCAGCCAGAACGCCGGGGCGGTCGGCGGGCTGGTGGTGATCGTGGTGATCTGCTTCGCGGCGGTCTTCGCCCCGCTGCTGGCGCCGCACCTTCCCAACATGCAGTATCGCGACGCCCTGCTGGCGCCGCCATTCTGGGCGGCGGGCGGTTCGCTGCGCTTCCCCCTCGGCACCGACGACCTGGGCCGCGACATGCTGTCGCGCATCATCTTCGGCGCGCGGCTGTCCATGCTGATCGGCGTCGTCGTGGTCACGCTGTCGCTGGCCGCCGGCGTAACGCTGGGCCTGATCGCCGGGTTCTTCCGCGGCATCGTCGGCATCCTGATCATGCGCGCGATGGACATCATGCTGGCGCTGCCGACGCTGCTGCTGGCCATTGTCATCGTCGCCATCCTGGGTCCCAGCCTGACCAACGCCATCGTCGCCGTGGCCATCGTCGTGCTGCCCCACTATGTGCGGCTGACGCGGGCGGCGGTGATCAACGAGCTGAACAAGGACTACGTCACCGCCTCGCGCATCGCCGGGGCGCGGCTGCCGCGGCTGATGGTGATCACGGTGCTGCCCAACTGCATGGCGCCGCTGATCGTGCAGGCGACGCTGGGCTTCTCCAGCGCCATCCTGGACGCCGCGGCGCTCGGCTTCCTGGGGCTGGGCGCGCAGCCGCCGACACCGGAGTGGGGCACCATGCTGGCCAACGCGCTGCAGTTCATCCAGCGCGCCTGGTGGGTGGTGACCTTTCCCGGCCTGGCCATCCTGATCACGGTGCTGGCCTTCAACCTGCTCGGCGACGGGCTGCGCGACGCCCTCGACCCCAAGCTCAAACGCTGATGGCGCTGCTCGAGATCCGCAACCTGACCGTCGAGTTCCCCACGGTCCGCGGGCCCTTCAAGGCGGTGGACGCGGTCGACCTGACCATCGACCAGGGCGAGCTGGTCGGCATCGTCGGCGAGTCCGGCTCTGGCAAGAGCGTCACCCTGCTGGCGCTGATGGGGCTGATCCCGTTCCCGGGGCGGATGACCGCCGACCGCCTGGTCTTCGCCGGCAACGACCTGACCCGGCTGTCGCGGCGCCAGCGCCGCCGCCTGACCGGCAAGGACATGGCGATGATCTTCCAGGAGCCGATGACCAGCCTGAACCCGTGCTTCACGGTCGGCTTCCAGATCACCGAGGCGCTGCGCGTGCACGAGGGCGGCACCCGCCACGAGCGGCGCCGGCGCGCCGTGTCGCTGCTCGGCCAGGTCGGCATCCCGGCGCCGGAAAGCCGGCTCGGCGCCTTCCCGCACCAGCTCTCCGGCGGCATGAACCAGCGGGTCATGATCGCCATGGCGATCGCCTGCAACCCGAAGCTGCTGCTGGCCGACGAGCCGACCACGGCGCTCGACGTCACCATCCAGGCGCAGATCCTGGACCTGCTGGTGGACCTGCAGCGGCAGCGCGGCATGGCCCTGGTGCTGGTCACCCACGACATGGGCGTGGTCGCCGAGACCGCCGAGCGCGTCGTCGTCATGTATGCCGGTCAGGTCGCCGAGCAGCGCGACGTCGACGCCCTGTTCGCCACGCCGCGGCACCCGTACACGGCGGCGCTGCTCGACTCGCTGCCGGAGCGCGGCGTGGAGCGGCAGCGGCTGCCGACCCTGCCGGGCGTGGTGCCGGGCGCCTACGACCGGCCGCCCGGCTGCCTGTTCAACCCGCGCTGCAAATACGCCCAGGGCCGCTGCGTGGCCGATGAGCCGAAGCTGTGCCCCGACCCGGCGGTCGGCCGCGCCGGCGCGGTGCGCTGCCACTTCCCGCTGGCGCCGGCGGACCGAACCGCGCCGGCGGCCGCAGGGGCGGAGGTGGACTCGTGACCGGCCCGATCCTGCACGCCGAGGCGCTGACCCAGCAGTATGAGATCCGGCGCGGGCCGTTCCGTGCGCCGGCCATCCTCAAGGCGGTGGACGGCGTCGGCTTTTCCCTGAGGGAGGGCGAGACGCTGGCGCTGGTCGGCGAGTCCGGCTCCGGCAAGTCGACGCTGGGGCGCATGCTGACCCTGATCGAGCGGCCCGCCGGCGGCCGCCTGGTCATCGACGGCATGGACGCCGCCCATCCGGTGCGCCGCCGCCGCGCCGAGATCCGCCGCACCGTGCAGATGGTGTTCCAGGACCCGTACGGCTCGCTGAACCCGCGCAAGAAGATCCGCGCCATTCTGGAGGAGCCGGTCGTCATCAACACGGCGATGCGCAAGGCCGAGCGCCGCGAGCTGGCGAACGAGATGATCCGCAAGGTCGGCCTGCGCCCGGAGCACGCCGAGCGCTATCCGCACATGTTCTCCGGCGGCCAGCGCCAGCGCGTCGCCATCGCCCGCGCCCTGATGCTGCAGCCGCGCCTGCTGGTGGCGGACGAGCCGGTCTCGGCCTTGGATCTCTCGGTGCAGGCGCAGGTGCTCAACCTGATGATGGACCTGCAGCAGGAGTTCCGCCTCGCCTACGTGTTCATCAGCCACGACCTGAGCGTGGTCCGCCACATCGCCGACGAGGTGATGGTGCTGTACCTGGGCCGCCCGGTCGAACAGGGCCCGAACCGGGCCATCTTCGCCCGCCCGCGGCACCCCTACACCCGCGCCCTGCTGGCCAGCACGCCGACGGTCGATCCGGCCCTGCGCCGCGCCCGCGTGGCGGTGACCGGAGAAATACCCTCGCCGCTGAACCCGCCCGCCGGCTGCGCCTTCCACAGCCGCTGCCCGTTCGTGCAAGCCCGCTGCCGCGAGGAACGCCCGGCCCTGCGCCCGGTGGACGGACGGCACGTGGCGTGCCACTTCGCGGAGTCGATTGCGTGAGCGGCGGCGGTGGCCCTTGCCGCGAGGCCGGACGCACGGCGCTGAACGCCAGGACCGGCGCCGGCCGCCGCTCCCGTCACAATGCCCTGGCCTGGTCGCGCAGGACGAACTTCTGGATCTTGCCGGTCGAGGTCTTGGGCAGCTCGCCGAACACCACGGTGCGCGGCACCTTGAAGCCGGCCAGGTTCTCGCGGCAGAAGGCGATGATGTCCTCCGGCGTGGCGGTCTGGCCGGGGCGCAGGGTGACGAAGGCGCATGGTGTCTCGCCCCAGCGCTCGTCCGGCCGCGCCACCACCGCCGCCTCCAGCACCGCCGGGTGGCGGTACAGCACACCCTCGACCTCGATGGTGGAGATGTTCTCGCCGCCGGAGATGATGATGTCCTTGGAGCGGTCCTTGAGCTCGATGTAGCCGTTCTCGTGGATCACGCCCAGGTCGCCGGTGTGGAACCAGCCGCCCTCGAACGCCTCCTCGGTGGCGGTCGGGTTCTTCAGATAGCCCTTCATGGTGATGTTGCCGCGCATGAAGATCTCGCCGATGGTCATGCCGTCGCGCGGCACCGGCTCCAGGGTGAGGGGATCGGCGACCATGATCTCCTCCTGCACGGCATAGGCGACGCCCTGGCGCGCCTTGAACATGGCGCGCTCGCGGGCCGGCAGGTCGTCCCATTCCTGGTGCCAGGCGCAGACCACGGCCGGGCCGTACACCTCGGTCAGGCCGTAGACGTGGATGATGCGGAAACCCAGCGCCTCCATGCCCTCGATGACCGCGGCGGGCGGCGCGGCGCCGGCGGTCATCATCGCCACCGTCTGGGAAAAGTCGCGGCGCTGGTCGGCCGGGGCGTTCAGCATCACGCCCATGACGATCGGCGCGCCGCACAAATGGGTCACGCCGTGGTCGGCCAGCGCGTCGTAAATGCCCTTGGCCTCGACCCGGCGCAGGCACACATGGGTGCCGGCCATGGCCGTGATCGTCCACGGGAAGCACCAGCCGTTGCAGTGGAACATCGGCAGCGTCCACAGGTACACCGGATGGTGCGGCAGCGCCCAGGTCAGCACGTTGCCGACCGCGTTCATGCAGGCGCCGCGGTGGTGGTAGACGACGCCCTTCGGGTTGCCGGTCGTGCCCGAGGTGTAGTTCAGCGAGATCGCCTGCCACTCGTCGGCCGGCAGCGACCACGCCGCCTCGGGGTCGCCCTCGGCCAGCAGGTCCTCGTAGGTGAGCCGGCCGATCAGGTCGCCGCTCGGCGCGGCCGGGTCGTCGATGTCGACCACCAGCGGGCGCAGGTGCGGCTCCATCATGGCGAGCGCCTTGGCGGTCACCGGCGAGAACTCGCGGTCGGTGATCAGCACCTTGGCCTCGCCGTGCTCCAGGATGAAGGCGACCGACGCCGGGTCGAGCCGCACGTTCAGCGCGTTGAGCACGCCGCCGGCCATCGGCACACCGAAGTGCGCCTCGAGCAGCTCGGGGATGTTGGGCGCCATCACCGCCACGCAGGTGCCGGCATCAACCCCGCGCCCGGCCAGCGCCGAGGCCAGCCGCCGGCAGCGCGCATAGGTTTCCGCCCAGGTGCGGCGCACGTCGCCGTGGATCACTGCGGTATAGTCCGGGAACACCTCGGCGGCGCGGCGCAGGAAGGTCAGCGGCGACAGCGGTACATGGTTGGCCGGCGTCCTGTCCAGGTCGGTTTCGAACGGATTGTGGTGCATGACGGCGTCGCTCCCCATATCTTGTTGTTGTGCCAACACAAAACCGAAAGAGGCCGAAGGATACGGGCGTGCCGACTCGCGCGCAAGGGGCCGTCGTGCGGGCAGGTGGCTGACAGCGGCGGCCAGCGTAAAAGTGGCAGGTCAACAACATTGTCGCCGGAACTGGTTGTGCGTCCCGGAAGTTTAGTTTTTCAAGTTGCATCCCGTGTCGCGTGATGTCAGTCTCTTGCATTGAGACAACAAACGTCACGGATGCAGAACATGCGCCCGGATGCTGCCGCACGGCCCGCGAACGGCGACCTCGCCGTCGCCGGCTCTCTACTTGATTGTGCATCGTTGCCGGAAGCCGGCGCCCTCTGGACGGCCGTGGCGGCTGGCCCGGATTGTGCCTGCCTCTAGAACAGCTTCAACCGGGGCGGGAAGCGGACGCGATGTCGGCATCGAGGAAACGCTACCTGTTCATCCGCCTTCTTGAGGCATGCACGGCCGATTGTTTCATGTGCGACTATGCCCTGTCGCGGGACCGGTATCGTTTTTCCTTGGCAGAATTCGAAGGTCTCTTGCCGGAAGCCAGGGACCTGGGGGTCGGCTTCGTCCGGTTCACTGGCGGCGAGCCGCTGCTGCACAAGGGTGTGCTGGACTTGATCCGGGCCGGCGTCCGGGCGGGCATGAAGATGTCACTGATCACCAATGGTCATCTTCTGCCGAGAATGATCGACGCCCTGTCGCAGGCGGGGCTGTGCCAGGTCATCGTCAGCATCGACGGCGCCGCGGCCGCAAGTCACGACTCCTACCGCAATACACCGGGTCTCTTCGACAAGTGCGTCGCGGGCCTGCAATTGGCCCGCGAGCGCGGCCTGCTGACGCGCGTGAACACCGTCGTCGGCCCGCACAACTTCGAAGAGATGCCTCTGCTGCAGCGACGGCTGACCGGCATCGGGGTCCAGCAATGGGAGCTCTCTGCCATCAAGCTCGAGCGTCCGGTCGCCTACCCCGCTCCGGATCGCGTCCGTGCGGTCTGTGACCCGATCTACGAGGCCGACTTCCGGTCGATCCTCGTGCCGATGGGCAAGCGCTTCTACGGCGACACGGCTGCCGAGCAGACCCGGTATTTCGACACCGGGATCACGCCGCGCGCCGGCGCGCCGGTCTGCAACCTGGTTGGCGACGTGATCTACGTCGATGCCAGGGCCGGCCGCGGCTACGGCTGCAGCCTGCTGCCGCACCGCTCCGCCGAGGCCTCCGGCGGTGGCGTCGAGATGAGAACCGGCAGCGGCTGGAGGCTCGGCAGCGATCGGTTCGCCGAACATGTGGCGTACTTCCGTTCCGCCGGACCGACGCTGTGCCAGGGCTGCTCGACGACCGCGGCGGGCTACAGCGACGATGTCGCCCGCCGCGGCTCCGTGGCGGATTGGCATTTCTGACCGTGGCTGGTGTGCGGCAACACGACCAGGTCCTTCAGGCATTTCAGGCATCAGGCGAACCGGAGATGATCGACTCCCAGGCCCGCAGCGATACCGAACTCGCGATCTTCGGCGGCAGACCGGCCCGGCCGCAGCCGACCGAGACCGGCGTGGCGATCTCCGACGACGTCCGTCGCCAGGTCATGGACCTGCTTGAGACCGGACGACTGTCGAACTACTACAACGGCCCCTGGGCACACCGGTTCGAGGACGCCTTCGCCCGCTACCATGGCGTCGATCGTCGCGCCGTTGCCGTCAATTCGGGCACCAGCGCGCTGCACCTTGCCGTGACGGCGGCCGGCATTGGCGCGGACGACGAGGTGATCGTGCCGGCCCTGTCCTTTGTCGCCGCCGCGACGGCGGTCGTCCAGAACGGCGGCGTCCCCGTCATCTGCGATGCGGAGCCCGACAGCCTGACGCTGGATGTCGGGCGGGCCGAGCGCCTGATCGGTCCCCGGACCCGGGCGATCCTGCCGGTCCATTTCTGGGGCTACCCGTCCAATGTCGCGGCCCTGCGCGACCTGTGCGACCGCCACGGGCTGGTGCTCATCGAAGACTGTGCGCAGGCGCTGGGCGCGCCGGCGCACGGCGGCAGGGTCGGGACCTTCGGCGACTACGCCACCTATGCGTTCTCGGTGCGCAAGCACGTGGCCTGTGGCGAAGGCGGCATGGTCCTGTGCCGCGATGAAGAGAGCCGGGATGCGATCCGGCGCCTGTCGAACTACGGCAAGGGTCCGGGCTGGGACGACTATGCGTCGCTCGGCTACAGCTATCGTCTGGCGGAGTTTCCCTCGATCGTCGCCCTCGACGGATTGAGCCGTCTGGACAAGGAAGTCGATGCCAGACGCCGGGCCGCCGGCCACTACGGGGAGCTGTTCCGCGACACCGGGCTGGCGATCGTTGCAGAGCCGGCCTGGGGCAGCAGTGTCTACTTCAAGTGTCCCGTGCTGCTGCCGCCCGGCATGACCGGCGACCGGCAGCGGATCGTCGATGCCATCAACGCGGAGAATGTCAGCTGTCGGGTGCCCCATCGTCCGCTGTACGAAGTGCCTTGGCTGGCGGCGTACCTGCGGGAAAAGGGCGCCCATGGCGGTGCGGACGCCTGCCCGGTGGTCGCGGCGGCGCATCCGCGGCTGATCGAGGTCGAGACCGGCCCGCACCTGCCGCTGGAGGAGGTCCGCCTGTGCGGCGCCGCGGTCATGAAGGTCTGGCGCCATTTCCGGGTGCCGGTCCCGGCCCCGGTCCCGGCCCCGGTCCCGGCCCAGGTGTAGGCGAGGCGTGCCGCCGATGGCCGCCGGCAACGGACGCCTGCTGCTCGCCGCGGTCTGCGATTTCGGCTGGGGCAGCCTGGGCAAGCTCCGGCTGATTCTGGACAGCCTGCCGGCAACCGGCGTCGCCCTGTTCGGCGATGCCGGCATCAACGGCGTCGCTGCGGACCTGCTGGGCAGGCAGCACGCGTTCGTCGACCGGCCGCCGGAGGGCGCCGCCGTTGCCCTGGTGATCAACGACCCGGCGGCAGCCAACCGGATCGCCGGCCTCGGTGTCCCCGTCGTCTATGTGGACAGCCTGCCCTATCTCTGGACGACGGCGGCGGAGGTGCCCGAGCGGCGCAATGTCGCCTGCTATTGTGCCCAGACGTTTCCGGCGGAACGGCTGCCGGTGGCCGGGCCGCTGCAGGATTGGCCCGGGCTCCGCTGGATCGATCCCATCGTGCCGGCATCGACCCGTCGCCGGGGCGGCCGGGGCGGCCGGGGCGGCCGGGGCGGCCGGGGCGGCCGGGGCGTCGTGGTCAACCTCGGCGGTCTGCACAGTCATCTCGTGGGCGACACGATCGAGGCGTATCTGCGACTGGTGCTCATCCCGCTGGTGCACGAGCTGAAGGCGCTGGACCAGCCGGTGGCGGCCGTTTGCGGCAACCTGACCGCCGCCACCTGCGGGCAGCTGGCGCGGCTGCTGCCGGAGTGCCGGGTGTTCGGGCGGCAGTCGCCCTATGCGTTCGAGCTGCTGCTGCAGGGCGCCGACCTGCTGATCACCTCGCCGGGCAGCACGACGATCCTGCAGGCCGCGGCGCTGAGGCTGCCGACCCTGCTGCTGCCGCCGCAGAATCTGAGCCAGATCCTCAACATGCAGCTTTTCTCCGCGCCCGGCCATGCGACCATGTCCTGGCCGGCGAGCGTCATGTCGCGCGAGAGGATCGAGGCGCTGCGTCCCGAGGGCGAGGATGCCGTGCTGGCCTGTATCTATCAGGCGATCTGCGCTGCGGCGGCGTCGCCGGCGGCGGCGGCGGACGTCGTGGAGACGATCCGCGCGGGCCTGCGCACCCGGCCGGACCAGGGTGTCCTGGACCCGTCGCTGGCGACGCTCGGCACGAATGGAGCGGGGCAGGTGGCCCGGGTGATCAGGCAGGCCATGCTGGCGCCCCTGCCGCGCCCGCAATGACGCGGCCGGGACGGTCGACGGGATGCGCTTCGGGGCCGGGAGCATGCCGCAGCATCACCGCGACACCATGACGACCGGCGCCGCGAGACCCAGGGTGCTCGTCCTGCGCCATCACGGGCTCGGCGACCTGATGACCGTGCAGCCCGCCCTGCACGCGCTGCGCCGCCGTTTCTTCGGACACGCGCTCGTGGTGACGTGCCCGTCCTGGCTGGTGCCGCTGGCGGCGCACCTCGGCACCGCCGATCAGCTCGTGTCGGAGATGTCCGCCAGGGCGCCGAGGGGCCCGACCAGGGTCGATCCGTCCCGTCACCAGCGGGTGGATGCGGCGCTGCTGGCCAACGTGCTGGCGGAAGTCCAGGGTGTCGATGTGCTGGTGTCGCTGCGCACGCCAGGGCCCGAGCTGATGGCCCTGGTCCGGACACTCGCGCCGCGCCTGTTCGTCAGCTACCGTTGCGACGGCCTGCCCGTGACGGCCGCGTTTCCGGAGCTGGACTTCAACGACCATATTCTGACCCGATGGCGCCGCCTGCTCGGCGCCGTCGGTATCGATCAGCGCGACGCGGACCTTTACGCCGACATGGCGGTCCCGGACAGCCGCCGCGGCTTCACGGTCGTCCATATCGGCGCCGGCAGCCCGGCCCGGCTGTGGCCGCTCGCGCGCTGGGTCGAGGTGATCGGTCACCTCGAAGCGACGGGGCACCGCGTCGTGCTGACGGGCAGCATCGACGAGGTGCCCCGAGTGGCCGAGGCGTGCCGGCGGGCCGGCCTGCCGGCAGACCGCAACCGGTCCGGCTCCAGCGACATCATGGATCTCGCGCATCTGGTCGCCGGGGCGCGCCTCGTCGTCTGCGTGGATACGGGGGTCTCCCACCTCGCGACGGCATTTCGGCGCCCTGCCGTGACCCTGTTCGGCCCGGTCCCGCCGGCCTGGTGGGGGCCGCCGCCCGGCAACCCCCGGCACAGGTGTCTGTGGACCGGCCGGACCGGCGACAACTACGGCTCGGCCACCGATCCGGGCCTGATGGAGATATCGGTGGAGTGCGTGCTGCGCACGATCGACGACCTGCACGGAGAGGGGGTCTGAGGTGCCATGCGGAAACCGGCACACGGCGCGCGCCGGATGCTGTCCCGGGCGGGACGGTCCCTGCGGCGGACAGTCAACAGCGAGCTCAACCAGCTGTCCTACACGCTGCAGACCCTGAGGCCTTTCGGGGCGCCGGAGGTCTTCCAGGTCGAGCTGACCAATCACTGCCCGATGGCCTGCGTCATGTGCCCGCGCACCCACGGCATGACCCGGCCGCTCGGTTACATGGACAAGGCCCTGTTCCGCCACGTCGTCCGGGAGATATCGACCTTCTCCTCAAGAGTCTTCCTGCATCATTTCGGCGATTCCCTGCTGCATCCGGATCTGGGCGCATTCATCCGCCATGCCGGGCGCCACGATTTGCGGACGTACCTGTCGACCAACCCCGTGCTGCTGACCGACCGACGCATCCGCGAACTGGTCGACAGCGGTCTTCAGGAACTGGTCATCTCGCTCGACGGCGTGACCCCGGAAACCAGTGCCGCCGTGCGCGGTCGGGCTGCGCGCAACCTTGAGGACGCGGAGCGAAAGATCCACGCCCTCCTGAGATACCGGCGGGAACGCAACTCAAGAACCCCGCATCTGGTCATGCAGTTCGTCCGGCAGCAGCTGAACCGTCACGAGGCGGCCGCCTGGCTTGCCAGGTGGACGGCGGTCGCGGGCCTCGATGCGGTCAAGGTGAAGTCCTTTGTGAGCTGGAGCGGGCAGGACGAGCACATCAATGCCCTGCGCATCGACTCAGACGAGGATGCAGGCAACATCGTTTGCGACAAGCCGTGGACGTCGATGACGATCCTGTGGGACGGCCGCGTGGTGCCGTGCTGCTTCGACCACGACGCCGTCCAGGTCGTGGGCGACCTGCGGACCCAGTCCCTGCAGGACATCTGGACCGGCGGGCCGATGCGGTCCCTGAGGTCGGCGCACCGGTGCCACAACCTGCAGGATGCAAGGCTCTGCGCGCGGTGCGTCGACAAGGAAGGATATCCGGTCAGGCGGTGGTACTATCCGCTCAACCGATGGCTTCTGCGACAGACCCCCCTGGCGAACAAGGACGACGGCGTGGTCGACTGACGGCGTGGTCGACTGACGGCGGGTCCGGCCCCGGCCCCGGCCCCGGCCCCGGCTGCGGCGTCAGGCGGGTTCCGTCACGCCGAGCAGGTCGGCAACCGCCCGGCACAGCGCCGCGTCCAGGTCCAGCCGGTTGATGTCGATCTTGGCGACCCGGGCCACGGCGTCGAGACCGATGACGAGATGGCTGTACCTGGATGAGACGTCGCAGACCAGCGCGATGGGCTTGCCCATGGCGGAGGCCCAGCCCAGTTCGACCGCCGTGCCGCTGGAGCAGATGACGTTGCCCGCGCCGTCCAGCGGCAGGACGGCGACGAACAGGTCGCACTGGCGCATCCACTGGAAATCGCGGTGGCACACCTCCTGGTACTGTCCACTGACGTCCATTTCCCCGAAGTTCTCGAAGAGATGGGCGGAGAGGATCCTGTGGCCCCGGTTCCTGAGCGCGGCGATGACCGTCAAGATGGTGGACCGCGTTGCGGCGTGGAACGATCCGTCCGGACCGATCGCATTCTGGATGGGGCCGCCGACGAACACACACGCTTCTTTCGACATCATCCAGTGACTCCCTGCCGTCACCTTGCCAGCCTGGGGCTACAACCGAGCATCGTTGGTTGCTTCAGAAAATCTCTTAAAACCGCATGTCGATGCCGCGCCCAGGACGTCATCATTGTATAGCCTTGGCGTCCTGTCAATTTTCTGTGATGGCGCCGTCGGAGGCTGTAACCGAAAACCTATTGCCGGAAGATTTCTGCAATGGCGACGGATGCCGCCACGGCGACGTTCAGGCTTTCGACGCCGCGCCGGCCGCCGGGGATGCGGACCAGGAAATCGCAGGATTCGCGGGTGCGTCGGCGCAGCCCTTCGCCCTCCGCGCCGACGATCAGCGCGGCCTTGCCGGAAAACTCGGTCTGGGCCAGCGTCTTCTCGCCGCGCTCATCCAGCCCATAGATCCAGAAGGCGTTGGCCTTCAGCATGTCGAGGCAGCGGCTCAGGTTGACCACCTTGAAGATATTGACGAATTCGGCGCCGCCGACGGCGTGGCGGACGACGGTCGGGGTCACGTCGACCGAGCGGTTCCGCAACAGAAAGACGGCATCGACGCCGAAGAATGCCGCACTCCGCAGGATCGTCGCCAGGTTCTGCGGGTTCGACACCTGATCAAGGATCAGAACGACCCGCGCCTCGTTGAGCAGGTCGAGATCCTTCTCCGACAGGATCGGGCGCGGGTCGGCGAACAGGCAGACCCCCTGGTGCTTTTCGTCCTCCGAGAACTTGCCGATACGCTGGAATTCGGGCCAGCCGACCAGCTCCGGCTCGACGCCGGCCTGGCGGGCAAGTGCGATGATCTCCTCGAAATAGGCTTCCTTTCCGGCAAGGACGAGGCGACGCACGGCGTGTGGCCGGGCCAGAAGAATCGCGCGTGCAGGGTGCTTCCCGTAGATTTTCTCCATGCCCCGCTTATACTCTCGCCGGCCCGCGATGATCAATTCGCGCCCTTCCGGGCCGGTCGGCAGGAAGTGGTGAATGCGTGGCAGCATGGTGCCGTACCACTGCATTGCGACGGTGCCCCAGTCCCGAAACCATTCGTCGCCGCGGTCCTGCCACGCATATTCGCCGTCCCAGTATTTCCTGTTTTCCTCGATCGTCGGCATGCGTCAGCGTCCCTGTCCGCTTCATGTCGCGATGGCGTGCAGGAAGGCGGCAAGGCCGGGGACGGCGTGGTCCCAGGACACCGGCGCCGGATCGTGCCTCCAGCGGATGGCACGGGCCATCTCGGCCGTCAGGCCGTCAGTGAACCCCGCCAGGTGCGGTGCCCCCGCGACCACATTGGGAAGCGCGAGCACATGGCCATGCTGTTGCTTCTCCGCCGCAAAGACGCGCGTGCCGCTGGCATACTGGTCGGACGCGACGCCGCTGGCATAGGCGCTGGACGGGGCGTCCGTCCAGCACCACAGCAGGTCGCAGGCCTGCAGCCGGCGGTTCAGCGTTACCGGGTCGAGGAAACTGTGCTCGAACCGGAAGTGCTCGCGGTTCCGCTCCTGCAGCGACCGGAGCCGGGCGATCAGACCGGGCGACTCCAGCCGCCACGGGCTGGTGATGAGCTCAATGAACCCGTTGCGCCTGCGGGCTTCGGGCAGCAGCGCCTCGACCACCTCGGGGAACTGCCGCTCGAACTTCAGGAATCCGCTGGTGCCGGCGATGAACCGGTCCTGCGGCAGCCCGAACGCGCGCCTCAGGCCGGTCCTGTCCTCCAGACGCGGCGGCACCCAGGCGGGATGCGGAAAAACATGCGCCGGCTTGGTTGCGCGCCGGAGCATGCCCGGACACATGGCAACGAGTCCGTCCACATGGGCGTGCAGACCGTCGATGGCTTCGGAATGGGCGAACAGCACGACGGGGGCCGGGCTGGTCCCGGTCAGGGCGATGACCTCCGCGTCGGACATCAGCTCTTCGTGATGCTGCAGCAGGACGATGTCGGCACCCACGTCCGCCGGCAGGGCAGCGACCGTCGCCACCTCGATGCCGGCCTGCCGCAGACGCGTCTGCAGATTGTCGGCGAACAGCGCGAGTCCGCAGTCGCGGCCGCGGGTCATCGAAACCTGAAGGATTTTCATGCCATCCGCCGTCCCGTCCCGGCAGTCCTGCCACAATCACGCGACTTCCGCGGCCGGCCACGCAAAGATGATAGGAAGCGCCGGGCGCATGTTCAACTCAGCCGCGCCATCCCCCCAGGAATCGGAGTCTCCGGCAAACCCGGGGCGGTTCAGCCCTCGAACCCGTTGACCTGGGCCCGTTGCCGTACCGCCAGCCCGTCGCGCCTTGATCCCCGCCGCGAACCGGCCTACACCACCGCACCGCACCGCACCGCACCGCACCGCACCGCACCGCACCACTGCGCAATCCGCTGGCACACCCATGGGCTTCAACTGCGGCATCGTCGGCCTGCCGAACGTCGGCAAGTCGACCCTGTTCAACGCGCTGACCGCCACCCAGGCGGCGGAGAGCGCCAACTACCCGTTCTGCACCATTGAGGCGAACGTGGGCCGCGTCGCCGTGCCCGACCCGCGCCTGGAGGCGCTGGCCCGCCTGGCGCACTCGGCCCAGGTGGTGCCGACCCAGCTGGAGTTCGTCGACATCGCCGGGCTGGTGCGCGGCGCGGCGCGCGGCGAGGGCCTGGGCAACCAGTTCCTGGGCCGCATCCGCGAGGTCGACGCCATCGCCCACGTGCTGCGCTGCTTCGGCGGCGACATCGCCCACGTCGAGGGCTCGATCGACGCGGTGCGTGACGCCGAGACGGTCGAGACCGAACTCATGCTCGCCGACCTGCAGAGCCTGGAGCGGCGCATCGAGGCCGCCGTCAAGCGCAGCCGCGGCGGCGACAAGGAGGCCGCCGCCGAGCTGGCCCTGATGGAGCGGGCCAGGGCGCTGCTGGAGGCCGGCACGCCGGCCCGCGCGCTCAAGGTGACGGCCGAGGAGGCGCCCGTGTTCCACCGGCTGACGCTGCTCTCGGCCAAGCCGGTGCTGTACGTGTGCAACGTCGCCGAGAGCGAGGCCGCCGCCGGCAACGACCAGGCGCGCCGGGTCGAGGCGTTGGCGCAGGGACAGGGGGCCGAGGCGGTGATCATTTCCGCGCAGATCGAGGCCGAGGTCGCGCAGCTCGCCGACCCGGAGGAGAAGCGCGAGTTCCTGGACTCGCTGGGGCTGGAGGAGCCGGGCCTGAACAAGGTGATCCGCGCCGGCTACCGGCTGCTCGGCCTGATCACGTTCTTTACGGTCGGCCCGAAGGAGGCGCACGCCTGGACGGTGCCCGAGGGTGCCACCGCCTGGGACGCCGCCGGCGTCATCCACAGCGACTTCCAGCGCGGCTTCATCCGCGCCGAGACCATCGCCTATGACGACTTCGTCGCAATGGGCGGCGAGCAGGCCTGCAAGGACGCCGGCCGCATGCGCGCCGAGGGCCGCGACTACGTGGTCCGCGACGGCGACGTGTTCCACTTCCGCTTCAATGTGTAGGCGTCCAGGCGGCATGCCTTCAGGAACCCGGTCGTGAAGCCGGGTCCGGCACGATTGCCGGGTCAGTCGCCCGCGGCGGGCCCCATCGCCCTGCCGTCCCCCGCCGCCGCCTCCGGCTCGCCGCCGTGCCCGGCCAGCCACTGGCGGGCCGGAGCGAAGCGGGTCCAGCCGGGCACCTCGGCGGTCAGGTTGACCTCCTGCCACTTGGCATGGCGGGGCGGCTCCAGGAACTGGTCGAAGCTGCCGAAGAACGCCTCCACGAAGCGGGCGACCTTGTGGTAGCGGGCGCTGTCGGAGGGCCAGTTGTAGACGGCCATCACCGCGCCCACCGCCACCGTGTCGACCGCCTCGCCCTCGGCGATCACGGCCGGATAGTCGGCGTGGGCCAGCTGCGACGGCACGTACGTCTCCAACAGCTCCGGAGTATAGGGGATGTCCAGGAAGTGCACCCGGTCATCGTCGCCCAGCTCGCGGAACAGCTGGGTCGGCTTGCCGGCGACGTAGACCAGCGCGGCGATCTCGCCGTCGCGCAGCAGCTCCAGCGCCAGCGCCTGGTCGTGGGTGGTCGGCTCCACCGCAATGCCCAGCGTGCCGAAGATCAGCGAGGCGGTCATGTGGGTGCCGCTGCCGGTGTTGTCGAAGTTGACCGGCTGTCCGGCCAGGTCCTCCAGCGACGCCACGTCCGCGCGGGCCAGGATGTGGACCTCCTCGTTGTAGAGCCGCGTGATGTAGTGGATGTATTCTTCCAGGTTGCCGAAGCCGCCCTCGGTGCTCATGAAGCGCAGCACGTCGGACTGGACGATGCCGATGTCGATGCCCTGCAGGTACAGGATGTCGATGATGTTCTGGACCGAGCCGCGGCCCAGGATGGCCAGCACCCGCAGCCGGTCGCCCTCGTCCAGCACCGCCGCCAGGTCGGCGGCGATGCGGATGTAGGTACCGTTGACGCCGCCGGCGATGAGGCCGACGGTACCCTGGTTGACGCGCTGGCGCGTCTCCTCGCCCCATTGCGCCTGGGCCTGGGCCTGGGCCTGGGCCTGGACTTGGACCACGCCGGCAACGGCAAGGAAAACCGCGAAACCGACGAAGAACCGTCTCAGCTGCCGCATGATCATGGCCACACCCATCCTTTGACGAACCGGGCGGACAGCATACGATATTATGCCACTCTCGCAAGAGCGGCGGCCGTGGCGGCCGGCGGTCCCGGTGTGGCCTCAGGCCGCGTCCGCCGGTGCGAACGGGATGACGCGGCCCTCGGCGGCACTGCGCCGCGCCGCGGCGAGAAGGCGCAGGCCCAGCGCCGCGTCCTCCGCCGGCACCGGCACCGGCGCGCCGGCCGTGATCGCCGCCAGCATGCCGCGGTAGAAGGCGGCGTAGTCGCCGGGCAGCGTCTCGACCCGGCCGGTGACGTGCAGCCCGCCGCCGACCGTGGTCAGCGTGGCATAGGCCTCGGGCGGGTCGCGGCCCCACTCCGGGTCGCTCCAGGCCGGGCCGCCCGGCCGGGCGCCGCGGCGCAGCGCCGCCTCCTGCGGGTCCAGCCCGTGCTTGACGAAGCTGCCGCGGTCGCCGTGCAGGGCGAAGCGCGGCCCCGGCGCCGCCGTCAGCGATCCGGTGTGCAGGACCGCGCGCCGGCCGTCGTCGTAGCCGAGCACCAGGTGGACATAGTCGTCGGCCGTCGCCCCCGGCCGCTGCGTGGCGATGTCGGCCCACACCGTGTGCGGCGGCCCGAACAGCACCAGCGCCTGGTCGATCAGGTGCGGGCCGAGGTCGAACAGGACGCCGGCGCCGGGGCGGTCGGCCTCGCGCCAGCCGGGGCGGATGGCCGGGCGGAACCGGTCGAACCGGCTCTCGAACAGGGCCGGGCGGCCGATCAGGCCTTCGGCCAGGCAGGCGCGCAGCGTAAGGAAATCATTGTCCCAGCGGCGGTTGTGGAAAGCGGCAAGGATCCGGCCCCGCTCCCGTGCCAGGGCGATCAGGGCGTCGGCGGCGGCGGCGTCGAGGGCGAGCGGCTTGTCGACGACCACGTGCCGGCCTGCTGCCAGGGCCTGCCGCGCCTGCCCGGCATGGTGCTCGTTGGGCGTGGCGATGACGACCAGGTCGATACCCGGTTCGGCCAGCAAGGCGCCGAGGTCGGGCAGCACGGCCACGTCTCCGCCCCCGCCC
>CAZGMC010000038.1:0-35531 GCA_964526565.1 uncultured Mycobacteriaceae bacterium | reverse complement strand
GGCAGCACGGCGCCGTTCATGGTCATGGACACGGACATCTTGTCGAGCGGGATGCCCTCGAACAGGGTGCGCATGTCGATGATGGAGTCGATCGACACGCCGGCCATGCCGACATCGCCCAGCACGCGCGGGTGGTCGGAGTCATAGCCGCGGTGCGTGGCCAGGTCGAAGGCCACCGACAGGCCCTTCTGGCCGGCGGCCAGGTTGCGCCGGTAGAAGGCGTTCGAGGCCTGGGCGGTGGAGAAGCCGGCGTACTGGCGGATCGTCCACGGCTGGGTGATGTACATGCTGGGATAGGGGCCGCGCAGATAGGGCGGCAGGCCCGGCATGGTGTCGAGGTGGTCCAGCCCCTCCAGGTCCGCCGCCGAATAGAGCGGCTTGACGTTGATCTTTTCCGGCGTCTCCCAGAGCAGCTGCTCGATGCTCCGGCCGGTTTCCGCCTTCAGCCGCGCCTGCCAGGCGTCCAGGCCCCCGTCCTGCGGCGGCGCGTTGCCGGGCTCGAGGTGGATCGTGGTGAAATCAGGAATGGCGCTCATGATTCGGTCACTCCCAGATGAGCCAGGGTCTTGCGCAGCGTCTCCAGCACATTGCCGCCAAGGAAGATGAAGTCGTCGACGCCGGCATCCAGATGGGTCTGCTTCTTTTCGCCGGGATGGCCGGCCAGGAACAGCATGGTGCAGCCGGCCCGTTTCAAGGCCTGGGCGAACTGCGGCACCATCTCCTCGTACTGGGCGTCGGTGCCGCAGATGATGGCGATGCGGGCACCGCTTTCCTGGAACGCCTTGACGCAGCTCTCCGGGTCCTTGAAGCCCTCGTTGGTCAGCGCCTGGATGCCGCCGGCCTCGAAGAAGTTCTTGGAGAAGGTGGCGCGGGCGGTGTGCTGGGCGATGCGGCCCAGATTGGCCAGGAAGATCTGCGGCCAGTTGCCGGTCTTCTCCTTCCAGGCGTCGGCGGCGTTGCGCAGCGCCTCGAACGGCTCGGCCAGCCGGCGTTGCGGGAACGGCTCCAGCGCCGCCCCGTCGGGCGCGGCCAGAACCTTGGCCAGGGCGCCGACGGTGGCGCCCTGGCCGGCGGCCTCGGCACAGGCGGCGGCCAGCAGCCCCGGCGTGCCGGACCTGGCGGCCTCGGCCACTCCAGCCGCGGCGTCGCCGTCGCCGGCGCGGGTCGCCTTGAGCCGGTCGGCCGCGGCGGTGCGGTAGCCGGCCATGTCCAGCGGCGGGCGGGTGACCGGTTCCTCGTAGAGGTTCGGGAACTCGCTGATGCCGGTGACCGGATCGCGGCGCTTGGCCAGGTTGGATAGCCGCTCCGTGTGCACGGCGTCCACCCAGCCGCGGATCAGGCCGCCATTGAGCGCCGCGACGATGCCGCCGGCCTTCTCGATCTCCTGGAACTGGCCCCAGGCGGTGCGGGCCAACTGATCCGTCAGGCTCTCGATGTACCAGGAGCCGCCGGCCGGATCGATCACCTTGGTCAGGTAGCTCTCCTCCTGCAGGGTGATCTGGGTATTGCGCGCCAGGCGGCGACCCAGCGCGTCCGGCGGCCGGATGGCGCCGTCATAGGGCTTGACGGTGATGGCATCGGCCCCGCCCAGCGCCGCGGCGAAGCTGGACGCCGTGGTGCGCAGCAGGTTCACCCACGGGTCGCGCTGGGTCAGCATGCGGTGCGCGGTGATGCCGTGCAGGGCCATGGCCCGCGCCGGCTCCGCCGCGCCGCATGCCTCGGCGACCCGCGACCACAGCTTGCGTGCCGCGCGCAGCTTGGCGATCGACATGAAGAAGTCACAGCTCACCGGGTAGGTGAAGGCGATCTGCCGGCAGGCGGTATCGATGTCCAGCCCGGCGTCGGTCAGCGCCTTCAGGTAGGCCACGGCCGTCGCCATCGACACGGCCAGGTCCTGCGTCTCCGAGGCGCTGGCGGTATGATAGGGCGAGGTGTCGACCCGCACCGCCGTGACGTTCGGCCAGGTCCTGGCGGTGTAGGCGGCCAGGTCGCCGACGCGCTTGAGCGCCGTCTCGACCGGCACCGGCAGCGACCCGGTCGCGGCCAGCACGCCCAGCGGGTCGGCGTTGAAGGCGCCGCGCGCCGCGTCGCCGCCCAGGCCGCGACGCTGCCAGACGGCGGCAAGCAGGGCGGCGCCGGCCATGAACTGTGCCCCGGCCTCGATCGACAGCGGCACCAGCGACAGGTCGACGCCGGCCAGCACGTCGTCCAGGTCGTCGACGCTGTAGACCATCAGGCCATCGTCGCCGGCCAGGCCCTCGGCCTCCGCCGCGTCGCCGTCGAGCCCGGCGTGGAAGGCATGGTCGAAGCGCAGGATCAGCGAGGTGACGCCCCGGTCCAGATCGCTCAGGATGTTGGCGTTGGCGGTCTTGATGTCCGGGTGGACATGCATCTGGCGCACGTCCCAGCCGTCGATCACATGGCCCGCCGTGCGGCTGCCGCGCGTGAACGGCATGGCACCCGGGAACCCGGAAGGGTCGCCTGCGGCCGGCCAGTCGGTGCGCGTGTACACCGGCTGAAGGGCGATCCCTTCGTAGGTCCTGGTGTACATTTTCTTGTCGAAGGGAGCCCCCTTGAGGGTCTTTTCGACCTCCGCCACCCATTGTTCATACGATGGTGACGAGAAGTCGCTGCCGAGGGTGAGGGTTTCGTCGCTCATTGCGCCTCCGACCAGTCCGTTGAGCACAGGTACCCGCCGCGGCGGGCGGACGTCCGCTCGCCCGACACCGGCATGACGGCGGATTTTCGGGCCGGGCCGACGGCTTTTTGAACGCCGACGCTACGGCAGGACACCCCGACCGTCAAGGACCGCAAGGACGTTCCGCTTGCGGTGAGTCGCGGCGCTCTGTTAGGGGATGGCCGACGGCCGGAGCGGCGCAAGGCGGGAACGTGCGGCGATGACCAACGTGAGCAACGAGCTGCTCTACGAGGTGCTGAAGAGCATGCAGGACAGCCTGTCCGATGTGAAGGCACAATTGCGCGAAGTGCGGGACGAGCTGCGCGCCATGCGCACGCACATGCTCGCCTTCCAGACGGACATCAACAACCTGTACAACTTCCGGCGGAAATGAGCCTGCGCCTGGAGCGGGTCAAGCGCCGCCTCAACCTCACCGAAGAGCGGCAATAGGACGGGCGCCGCACTTTATCCGGAACCGGGGACCGGCCCATGACCTACGCGGACATCCTGTACGACGAGGCCGGCGGCGTCGCCACGATCACCATCAACCGGCCGGACCGGATGAACGCCTTCCGCGCGCAGACCTGCGAGGAGATCATCCACGCCTTCAACCGCGCCGGCTGGAACCGGGAGGTCGGCGTGATCGTCCTGACCGGGGCGGGGACCAGGGCGTTCTGCACCGGCGGCGACCAGTCTTCCCATGCCGGCCAGTACGACGGCCGCGGCACGGTGGGGCTGCCGCTGGAGGAGATGCAGGGCATCATCCGCGAGGTGCCCAAGCCGGTCATCGCCAAGGTGCGCGGCTATGCCATCGGCGGCGGCAACGTGCTGGCGCTGCTGTGCGACCTGACCATTGCGGCGAAGAGCGCGGTGTTCGGGCAGGTCGGCCCGAAGGTCGGCTCGGTCGACCCCGGCTTCGGCACGGCCTACATGGCTCGCTGCCTGGGCGAGAAGAAGGCCCGCGAGGTCTGGTTCCTGTGCCGGCGCTATTCCGCGGACCAGGCGGTGGACATGGGCCTGGCCAACATCGCCGTCCCCGACGAGGATCTGGACGCCGAGGTCGCCCGATGGTGCAGCGAGATGCTGGCGCTGAGCCCGACGGCGATCGCCATCGCCAAGCGCTCGTTCAACGCCGACACCGCCCACATCGCCGGCATCTCGGCCATGGGCCTGTACCAGGTCAGGATGTTCTACGACACCGAGGAGAGCCGGGAGGGGGTGCGGGCGTTCCAGGAAAAGCGGCAGCCGGAGTTCAGGAAGTTCGTCAAGTGAAGCCGCTCCGTCGTGTTTCGGGGAGGGGTTCGGGGACATATGCCTGCAGTCAGCGATTGCGTTGTGCGCCTTCAGCGCCCGACAAGCAGGCTCCCTATTCTGCCCCCGGAATGGCGTGCAAGGTGTGGCCCGGCCAGCCGTGCATCGTGGGCAGCGCCGGAGCCGAAGGTCATGACGATCGTGACGGGACGGCCACCGGGTTGACTGAGGCGCCGTCCCCCGCCGGCCCGTCCAGGTTCAGATCCCTTAGAATGGCCGCGGCGTAGTCTTCGAGTTGGGTGGCGATGCACGACGGGCTGGAGCCGGCGGGCGGCGTCGCTCGGGAGCGGACTTCCGCGGCGACGCAGCGCAGCTCCTCGGCCATACGGGCGAAGGCCTCGATATCCTGTGACGTGAACCAGTGCATCGGTGTCTCCCGCATAGCGGTGGCGTCCGAGGACGCCCGGCTGGTAATTATATTTCCTTGTTGTTTCTGTTTCCGTCGCAAGGTGGCCGAGTCCCTGTTCGATTGTAAATACATAGTTTGTTAACGAATTAATAAATTTGTCGCGGGCTGCTCGCGTCACGCCGCCCTTGCCCGGCGGCGGTCTGGCACGACATGCTGACGGTGTACGGCCCGTCGGAGACGCGACCCATGAGACTGCTCTATTTCGCCTGGCTCAAGACCCGCATCGGCGTGGCCGAGGAGCAGGTGGACCCGCCGGCCGAGGTGCGCGACGTGGCGTCGCTGCTCGCCTGGCTGCGCGGCCGTGGGCCCGGCTATGCCGCCGCGCTCGAGCACGAGGACGCGGTCAAGGTGGCGGTCAACCAGGAATACGCCCGCGCCGGCGATCCCGTGCGTCCCGGCGACGAGGTGGCGCTGTTCCCGCCGGTCAGCGGCGGCTGACCATGGCGGTGCGGGTGCAGCGCGACGACTTCGACGTCGCTGCCGAGCTGGCAGCGCTGACCGCCGGCAACCGCCGCATCGGCGGTGTCGTCAGCTTCGTCGGCTCGGTGCGGGAGATGACCGGGGCCGCCGCGGTCGAGGCCATCACCCTGGAGCACTATCCGGCCATGACCGGGCGAAGCCTGGCCGGGATCGAGGCCGAGGCGCACCGGCGCTGGCCGCTGGAGGCGACGCTGATCGTGCACCGCTACGGCCGGCTGGAGCCCGGCGACCGCATCGTCCTCACCGCCGCCGCCTCGGCCCATCGCGCCGCCGCCTTCGCGGCCTGCCAGTTCCTGATCGACTGGCTGAAGACCGAGGCGCCGTTCTGGAAGCTGGAGGAAACCGCCGCCGGCGCCCGCTGGGTCGAGGCCCGGCCCGGCGACGCGGCGGCGGCGGCGCGCTGGCACCGAGACGGCGACCCATGAGCCGGCCGTTCGGGCCGGGACATCGTGATCACCGGCCGGGGCCGCCGGTACCGTCCGTTCACAGGTCTTGCACACCATATGTCTTGCACTGCAAACCCTTGGGCGATAAAATCTTATGTTGCGGGCGGACGGTCCGGCCTGACCGCTTTTGAAACGAAGGAAAGAGGAATGTGGCAGAGATCGGTGCCGATCGTGTTGACGATCCTGGCATGCATTGCCGGCGCCGGGTCCGGCCGGGCGCAGGAGCAGTCGGCGCCACATTCGCTGATGCCTTTCGACGTGATCGAACTGAACGTGCTCGGTCAGCCCGACCTCGTCACCCAGGTCCGGGTCGATGAACAGGGTCGGATCGCCTTTCCCTATATCGGCCTGCTCAATGTGGAAGGCCTGACGGTGAACGAGGCGGCGCAGCGGATCGGCTGGGCGCTGGATGCGGCCGGCATCGCCGTCGATGCCGAGGTCGTCGGCCGGGTTGTCAGCTTCGGCGCGCGCGCCTCGGTGCTCGGCGCCGTGCGCGATCCGGGCCTGTTCGCCCTCGACCGTCCGATGACCGTGTCACGGCTGCTGGCCCAGGCCGGCGGGCTGGCCGACAACGCAGGGACCGAGTTGATATTGCGGCGCTACGTCCAGGACGGCACATTGGAGAGCCGGACCATTGACCTGGACGCCCTGCTCAACCGGAATGACCAGTCGCAGAACGTGACCATCCGCAATGCAGACGAACTCTACATTCCCGAGGCGCCCGTCTATTACTTGTACGGCGAAGTGAATGCGCCCGGTGAGTACGTCATGCGCCGGCCGTTGAGCGTGCAACAGGCCCTGGCCAGCGGCGGCGGCATCAGCGAGCTCGGGTCGGAACGGCGCATCACCATCAGGCGCGTCAATGAGGCCGGCGCGGTCGTCGAGTTCCGGGCGGACCTGGACGACCCGGTGCGTCCGAACGACACGATCGAGGTGCCGGAGCGCTATTTCTGAGCCGAACCGTTTTTATGGCCCGGCGTTGCGATCACCGAAAACGCGTTCGGCCTCAATATGTGAACGCAAGCCCGAGGGAAACACGTTGCGCTGCGAACGTGGCATCGTCGTCCGTGGAGCTCTGGTTCAAATATTCGTATCTCAGGAAACCGGTCAGATTGCGATATATGACATAATTTGCCCCGAGCGAGGCGCGAAAGGCGTCGTCCTCGCGGTCTTCGGTCAGGCCTTCACCCGGCGCGTCGTCCTCAAAGGTCCTTCGTGAATAGGCCACGCCGGCGTCGAGATCGAGCTTCGGGGAATATGCCCAGGCCAGTTCCAGCCCGAAGTCGGTCTCTGTCGCTATCGCCGCCTCGACCACCGTGGGCGGCGCGACCGTCCGCCCGAGAAAGACGGTCCAGACCAGTTTCGGCGTTGCATTCCATTCGAGGTCCAGCCCGAAAAGCGGGAACGGGCTGGTGTCGCCGATGCCCGTGACGAAGGACGCCCCGCCGGACACGTCGAAGGCCAATGTCGGCGTAATCCGGCGGCCGACGGTGACAACCGCATTGATCTGCGAAAGGTCGGCGGGCAGATCCCCACCGGCCGGGCGGTCCGGAAAAGTGGTGTTGGTATAGCCGATCTCCAGCCCTGCCGCCGACAGCGGCGGGCGCTCGTATTGCCAGGAGCCGCTGACCCCCCATTCGCGGGAATCCGATGCGGCCACGTCTTCCAGGGAGTTGCTTGTCCGGCGCCAAAAGGCATCGACACCGACCTGAAACGGGCCGCCGACCCGGCATTCTGCGGTCTGCACGACGGCAACAGTTGTCTCGGTGTTGCGAACCGGCTCTTCAAGCAGATCAAGGTCGGTCGGAACCTGTCGGTACTGTCCGGCCAGTTCCCCGGCACAACGTGAGGTGACCTGCCATTGAAGTCCGCCCAGTACGTCGACATTACGGTCGTTGAGCTGGTCGTTTTCACGATAGATCGAACGCGCCGCGCCTCCCGCCACGAACAGCCGCTGCAGGCCGAGATTGACCCCGACCTCCCCGCTGACCCCGTATTCCTGCACGACGTCGCTGCGGGCCTCGCCGGGGGCAGGCTCGAGGTCGTCCGCCAGGCGAAGCACGTTGGTGTCATAGGTGACGCCAGCGCTGACGCCAACTTCGGCGTCCACGACCTGCGCGTCGGCCGAGCCTGCGGCGACGGCAAGGCAGCCCCATGTCGCCAGCGCGGAACGCGCCAGTCGCCAGAAGTCGGGGCTCCTGCAGGAGGCGCCCGCTACACCGCATCCGACAGGCGCCGTCTTGTCCCTCTGACCGGCCATCACAGGCTCAACGCTCACCGCCTCAAGTGAAGACTGATGCTATACAATTTTGCCATCAGCGCAAAGAAAATCCTCAGTTGATCGACTGAAACCCATTAAAGCCCCCGGATTCAGTGGTGGGCGATTCTTTGCTGCATTCCCTCAGTCCGGCGGTGGAAAGTCGCGATCAGGAATCTTTTCAAATCACCTCTCAAAAGGCGCCAGATACGGCTTGCTTGACGCAGCACCGAACCATAGCAGGAGACCTTCTGCCGCCAGCTCAGAGGCTCCCCGTTTACCAGGGCTGCATACTCCCGCAGTATTCTGAAATGAGGCAAAGAGAGCTTTCCTGCATTTTTTGGATTGAACCAGTTGTCATAATCGTTCTTGTTGGAAATCAGTCTCTGTGATTGTTCTGCGTGCCGCCTTGGGAAAAACAGGGGCTCCTGTATTCCGATAATTCTCCCGCGCAGCCCGACATGCGCCAGCAGCACGCCGTCACCGTCAGTGTAACTGCCTATCAAGGCGGTGTTCTCCAATGCTGATCTACGAAACAGGCCAAATATCTCATAGCGGGCGGACCTGTGGAACTGCACCAGCTCTCCAAACCTGTCTTCCGGTTCATGTCCATCCAGTTTCAACGGATTGACATATTTTGCTGTCTGCTCATCGTGGTCATCAATAATGATAGCGGAAGTATGGCAGAGGACTGCATCCGGATTCGCATCGAGGGCAGCAACACACTTCTCCAGAAAAGCAGGATCCAGAAGATCATCATGCGCAGCCCATTTAAAATACTCTCCGACACACTTATGGAACAGGAAGTTGAAGTTGGGGGCGGCGCCAATGTTGGCCCCCTGTCTGAAATAACGAACTCGCGCATCAAGCGCAACATAATCCTGACATATGGATTGTGTTGCATCCGTCGAACCGTTGTCGGAAATGACAATCTCAAAATCCTTATAAGTTTGGGCCAAGACAGACGCCACGGCCTTCGAAAGGAAATTTTCTCCGTTGAACACAGGTATGCCAATGCTGACACGTGGCATGTTTTGCCCTTCACCTTGGCGCCTTCGCCGGATAAGGCTGCAGCGGCTTCTGCATCACGAGGAGCGACGAGCGGATTACAGTGCAGTCTTCCTGACCGCGACCGGTCCCGTAGTTACCACCAAACGGACAGCGGGCCAAACTGAAACGGTGCCGCGGGGCATGCCTTCGCCAATCGTCAAGGGTCCAGGCGCTGGCAAAGCGGGGGTCAGGCGCGGCCCTTCCGGCCGCTGCGAAGCCCGGATCCCGTTAAAGGCGAGCCCGCCAGTCGACGGGGATATTGACTGGCTTCCGGGGCGCGGGCAAGGTCCAGCCGCCGCGCCGTGGCCCGTCCCTCGGCGATGCGAGATGGAGGCCTGCAGGGCGATGATGCGCAAGACCTTTTCCGTGCCGCCGCGGCGACCCGGCGAGGTGCGCCGGCACTTCGCCTACGGGTTGAACATGGACGACCGGATGGTCGGGGCGTTGTGCCCGCGCGCCCGCCTGGTCGGCACCGGCATGCTGGGCGGCTACCGGTTCCGCATCACCCGCTACGGCATGGCCACCGTCGTGCCCGACCCGCAGGCGCGGACCTACGGCGTGGTCTGGGAGATCGCCCGCCGCGACGAGCGCGCCATCGACCATTTCGAGGGCGTCGCCCAGCACTTCTACCGGAAACGCCTGCTGCCCGTGCACCTGCACGCCGACGAAGGGGCGGCGGCGGTGCCGTGCCTGGTCTACGTCGCTGCCCACTTCGAGGCGGGCCGGCCGCGCGAGGGCTATATCGAGCGCGTTCTGGCCGCCGCCCGCCGCCACGGCTTCCCGGCGCCCTATCAAGCCGAGTTGCACCGCTGGCGCGCCGGTCCGCGCCACAAGAGCACGGCGCCGTGGTGATGCCGGCACACTACCGCACATGGGCTGCGCTGCCGGCAGCCATACGCTTTGCGCCGGTTGCCGCCGGCGTCATGACAAAAAGTGTCTGATGGCCAGATTTTTGACATGATATCCTGGCTCGAAACTCGACGTATTCGGGTTGACCCGACGATGAATCAGGATCAAAGGAAAATTTGTTTTGTCATAATGGGGTATGGCAAGAAAACCGACCTTGAAAGCGGCCGGACCCTGAGACATTGGGTATTGCCGGAGCCATCCAGAAGCGCTTGTGGCAGTCGATTGCCGATGCCGAAAATCTGAACAATGCGATCAAGCTCTATGGACGCGGATTCGAGACCGGCCGGGACTATTACAGAGGCGGGAACTATGCCCTCTGCCTGCTGTACCGCGCCAAGATCCAGGCTGATCCAAGCGAGGCGCAATACGATATGATGTCATCACGAAAAGTCCTTGAAAAGATCAATGAATTCCTTGGTGCCGTCGTGACCGATCCCGAGTGGCAAAGGCGTCCGGACTGGAAACGGGTCCTGGCGTCGCTGGCCAACTGCCATCACGCGCTTGGCCAGATCGGAAAGGCGGAGGACTTCGAGCGCGAGTTCCTGAAAACAGGACCCGCGGACTGGGAAATCGAAACCTTCCGCAAGAACAAGGCCGAATTTTCCAGGATGATGCCGCGGGTCGGAGGGCCCGGATTGCCCCGCTTCGCTCGCGAAGTCGGGCGGACTCTTGTTTGCGGCAGTGCTGCCGGCCTCAGGATCTGGGGTCTGCAGCACTACCGGGAGCCTGCCGTCCGGCCCGGCACGCGGCTGCCGGCAGCGGCGATCGTCCCTCACGCTGCGGCGCGGGTGCCGTCGCTGTCCATGGCGGCCTCGCCGGCCAGGGTGGCGGCGACCGCGTGGACGACGGCGGCGATGCGCACCGCGGCCTGGATCGCCTCGACGCCCAGGCCGGCCTGGCGGAGCTGGCGTTCGTGGGCGTCGACGCACATGCCGCAGCCGTTGATCGCCGAGACAGCCAGCGACCACAGCTCGAAGTCCGCCTTCTCGACCCCCGGCTTGCCGATCACGTTCATGCGCAGGCGTGCCGGCAGAGCCTTGTAGTCCTCGCTGGAGACGAGGTGCGTGAACCGGTAGTAGACGTTGTTCATCGCCATCACGGCGGCGGCCGCCTTGGCGGCGTTCAGCGCCTCGGGGCTGAGCGTCGGGCCGAACTCCTCGACCAGGGCGCGGATGACGCCGGGATTGCGCGACGCCAGTGCGGCGGCGACGAAGCAGCCGGCACGCTGCTGGTCGGTCAACGCCGCCTCGGCGGCCAGGCTCGACAGGTTGAGCTTGAGGTCCTTGGCGTAGTCGGGCAGCAGCTGCTTGAGGGTGGCAACGGACATGGCCGGCGGCCTCCTTTTCATCGTATCGGACGAAGTGACGCCGGCGGGCAGGGGGGACCCGCCGGCGTCGCTGGCATCGGGGCGTTACGCTGCCTGGAGAACGTCCTCGCCCTTCTGCCAGTTGCACGGGCACAGCTCATCGGTCTGCAGCGCATCAAGAACGCGCAGCACCTCGTTCGGGTTGCGCCCGACATTGAGGTCGTTGACCGCGACGAAGCGGATGATGCCGTCCGGGTCGACGACGAAGGTGGCGCGCAGGGCCACGCCCTCGTCCTTGTCCAGGATGCCCAGCGCCTCGCTCAGCTCCTTCTTGACGTCGGACAGCATGGGGAACGGCAGGTCGTTCAGGTCTTCATGGTTCTGCCGCCAGGCCAGGTGCACGTAGTCGGTGTCGGTGCTGGCCCCGTAGACGACGGCGTCGCGATCCTCGAACTCCTCGTTCAGGTTGGCGAAGGCGACGATCTCGGTCGGGCAGACGAAGGTGAAGTCCTTCGGCCAGAAGAACACGACCTTCCACTTGCCGGCGTTGCTCTCGTCGGTGATGCGGGTGAACGCCTCCTTCGGATCGGTGGAGACGACGGCCTTCAGGTCAAACTTCGGGAACCGATCGCCGATGGTCAGCATCGAATACCTCTTTCGTGGTCCTGGTGGGGTCGCGCCGCACTGCAGCGCTGCGAATTCCGTTGACGCCTTGCCAAATGGCGGCCGGGGCATGATCTATCCAATGAGTAATTTTTACCGGATTGATCGATTCAATCGATGAGCCCCGAGCCGACCCTGAAGCAGCTCCGCTATCTGGCCGCCCTTTCCGACCACGGGCATTTCGGCCGCGCCGCCGCCGCCTGCCACGTCACCCAGTCGACGCTGAGCGCCGGCCTGCGCGAGCTGGAGCGGCTGCTCGGCGTGGCGCTGGTCGACCGCACCACGCGCTCGGTGGTGTTCACGCCGCTGGGGCGCGAGACGGTGGCGCGGGCGCGGCGGGTTCTGGACGAGGTGGACGGCCTGGTCGAGGCCGTCCGCGCGGCGGGAGAGCCGCTGTCGGGGCCGCTGGCCATGGGCGTGATCCCGACGATCAGCCCGTTCCTGCTGCCCCAGGTCATGCCCGACCTGCGCCGCGCCTTGCCGGAGCTGAAGCTGTACCTCAAGGAGGATCTGACCGACCGGCTGGTCGAGGAGGCGCTGGCCGGCCGGCTGGACGTGCTGCTGCTGGCGCTGCCGTGCGCCCACGACGGGCTGGACGCAACGGTTCTGTTCGAGGACGACTTCGCCGTGGCCTGTCGCCGCGATCACCCCCTGGCCGCAATGGCCGAGGTGACGGCGGCGGACCTGGACGCCGCGGTGCTGCTGCTGTTGCAGGACGGACACTGCCTGCGCGACCACGCTCTGGCCGCCTGCGGCCTGGGCGACCGCGGCGAGCGCGGGCCGTTCGAGGCGACCAGCCTGCACACCCTGGTGCAGATGGTGGACAACGGCATGGGCGTGACCCTGCTGCCGCGGCTGGCCATCGACGGCGGCATCCTGGAGGGCACCGGCCTGGTGGTCCGCCCCCTGGCCGCCCCCGGCAACGCCCGCCGCATCGGCCTGGCCTGGCGTCACGGCACCCGCCGCGCCGACGAGTTCCGCCTGCTGGCCGATATGCTGGTGCGGCTGAGGTCCGGCGCGGCAGGGCCTTGCGAAGCGGCCGACAAGACGGCAATCCCTTCAGCGGTACAGGCATGACCCGGCCGTGGACCGGCCCTGACCCGCTTAGCCATCATCCGCGCCGGCGAGGGCCACGGCGCCGGCGGCAGTTGAGGGGCGGGAATCGGGGGCACGACAGGCGTGCGGCCGGCCCGGCGCCGGTGGCCGGGTAGGGGCGGCGCCGGCCGACCGCCTGCACGCCGCCGCGCTGGCCTTCTTCGACTTCTATGCCGGCAGCCCCGTCGACCTGGACCTGGGCTTCTACCTGTTCCGCGGCGGCATCCGCCCGCGCGGCCTGACCCCCGACCTGGACGCCGCGTTGAACGCCATGCTGACCGCCAGCCTCGCCCCCATCGGCCACTCCGCCCGCGCCCTCGGCGCCGACGAGGCCGCCGCCCGCGCCCTCGAGGCCGACGCCTTCACCCACGCCGTCGGCCTGCTCGTCCTCCAGCACACCGGCCGCATCCGCCTGTACCGCTGCACCCCGCGGGAGTTGATGGAGGGGTATGTGGACGGGGTGGCGGGGAGGCTGACGGGGAGGGCGCCGGGATCGGACGACGACGAGCACTAGTGCTCCAAACGCGGTCAGCGCGGCGGGCCGTACGTCAAGAGAGGCACTCTGCTCCCGTCCACGGTCAGCGGGCGGCCACACGAAAACACGATCTATCAATTGACGAGATAAATGAAATGCGGGACCTTATGCGCAACCATTTCGGTTGATGCCGGGGGCCGTCATCCCGTGCGCGCCGACAAAGTGGCTGCCGGCCCGCCGGCTTCATGTGGAAAGGAGTTCGATGAGTGGGCGACGCTGCTGGCGGGTCTTCAGGAGCCCAGACCTGTGATGCCATTTGCATGGCGGCCCAGCTCGGCCGGCTGGATCTCGTTTCCATCTTGCTTGCTGCACTGGGTACGATCATCGTTCTTGCGGGCGTATTCGCGTTCTTGAACCTCCGTGCTGAGGCGCGGCGCACCGCGCGGGAGACTGCACGGGAGATCACGAGGGAGCTCGCGGAGCAGTACACGGTTCACTATCTGCAGGAGGAATTGCCGCGCATCGTCAATGCGTACATTGACTTGGCCCGGAACGCCGCTGACGTTCAATCCGACAGGATCGCGAGCGAACAGGATGATGGGGCACCACGAGATGAGACTCTCTGAACAATACGAAACCATCAACCGGTTCCGCCGCATCGCGCCGGTGAATGTCGAGGGACTGGCGCAGGCGCTCGGCGTACGGGTTCACCGGGCGTGGCTCGACGACGACATCTCCGGAATGATCGAACGGCGCAGGAACGGGTCGTACCAGATCGTGGTCAACGCGGCGCATCCGTCGACCCGGCAGCGGTTCACGATCGCGCACGAGCTGGGGCACTACATGCTGCATCGCCACCTGATCGGCGACGGCGTCGACGACGACCGGGCCTACCGCAGCACCCAAGCCGGCAAGTACTTCAACACGGCCATCGGCCCGAAGGAGGAAACCGAGGCCAACCGGTTCGCGGTGAGCGTGCTGATGCCCCACGACCTGATCGAACGGCTGAAGGAAGAGCGCGGGCACACCACGCCCCGCGAGCTTGCGCGCGATCTGGAGGTCTCGGAACATGCCATGTCGATCCGGCTCGGTGTCCCGTATGACCGCAAGATGCGGGCTGCGGTTTGAGGCGCCGTGCTGTCCGGCACTGACGCGAACGCAGCCGTTCAGAGCTTAGCCATTCCGAACCCGCCATTCGGACGGCATGAGCGGCTTTATGAATCCGGCATGGAGATGCCGCACGGCGGCGCCGTCGTGCTTATGTTTTAGATGACACTAATAATGCCGGCAATGTCTGCAATTCTTGTCGACAATACTGCTTTCCTAAAGCTTTTAACAAACCGTCTCCCTCTAAACATTGGCGACAGCGCATTCATGCACTCTCGCCTCAGATCGATAAGTTCTTTTTCGTCCTCACCACGCCACGGCCCATTTCTCTCTTCAACAACGCGACGACAACAGTCGAATATTTCCAATATCCACGCGCGGGTTTCTCTCAAGCAATCTGGGTTAATGCGCAAAACATAACCTTCTTTTCCTTCTGGATCTGGAAAGAAAAAAATACATGGCATATCTGAAAGACTTAGGCCAAACTGCCGAATTAATGTTTGAACTTGGCGTGAACGGGGTATTTCAGGCATTCGAGTGGAGGCCGTATAATAAAATTTCGCCTCCGGGGGAGGTGCAGGTTCAGAAAAATCGATTATTTTATTATGTGTTTCGGTTTTCTCTGCATCCGGAACAAGTATCAGCAGCTCTTCATTGGAAAATTCATGCAGTTCCTCCCAGTTCATTACGAATGAATTCCCTCAGCTCGCTGTGCATGTCAGCGTAGAGAAGGCACGATAACAAGCCACTAAACCGCCTTACAGCGTCAATATCGACTTGATCAGGCGCCACGATCGACTGCATATTCAGATCTCACTATGATGCATCAGCTTGTGCTCGCTTGCCAATTAGGTTACCATATCAACCAAACTTGCGTCTACGAAAATTGAGGCCTATAACGTGTTTGCGCTTAGAGAGGGTCCCCAATGATCCCCGGCGAAATCCTCCCCCGGTCCGGCACCCTCCTGCTCAACGAGGGGCGGGAGACGGTGACGCTCGAGGTGGCCAATACCGGCGACCGGCCGGTGCAGGTCGGTTCGCACTATCACTTCTATGAAGCGAACACGGCGCTCGGCTTCGACCGCGAGCGGGCGCGCGGGTTCCGGCTGGACATCCCGGCGGGCACCGCGGTGCGCTTCGAGCCGGGGCAGACGCGCACGGTCACGCTGGTCGCCTATGCCGGCAGCCGCGCCGTGTTCGGCTTCCATGGCCGGATCAACGGCGATCTCTAGAGCGGCGACGTGCCGGCCCGCCCCGCAACGCGCGTGACGGCCCGCGCCCGGCCCGCCATAATGGCGCCGCCCTCCGCCGCCGCACCCCGGCACCGCCGGACCACACTTCGGGAACCGCAGCCATGGCCTACGAGATCGGGCGTGCCGCCTATGCCGACATGTTCGGGCCGACCGTCGGCGACCGGGTCCGCCTCGCCGACACCGAGCTGATCATCGAGGTCGAGCAGGACCGCACCGTCTATGGCGACGAGGTCAAGTTCGGCGGCGGCAAGGTGCTGCGCGACGGCATGGGCCAGAGCCAGGCGAGCCGCGCCGACGGCGCCGTCGACACGGTGATTACGAACGCGCTGATCCTGGATCACTGGGGCATCGTCAAGGCCGACATCGGCCTGCGCGACGGCCGCATCGCCGGCATCGGCAAGGCCGGCAACCCGGACGTCCAGCCCGGCGTCACCATCGTCGTCGGCCCCGGTACCGAGGCCATCGCCGGCGAGGGCAAGATCGTCACCGCCGGCGGGCTCGACGTGCACATCCATATGATCTGCCCGCAGCAGGCCGAGGACGCGCTGTACAGCGGCATCACCACCATGCTCGGCGGTGGCACCGGCCCGGCGGCGGGCTCCAACGCCACCACCTGCACGCCCGGGCCGTGGCACATCGGCCGCATGCTGCAGGCCGCCGAGGGCATTCCGCTGAACTGGGGCGTGTTCGGCAAGGGCAACGCCTCGCGGCCCGAGGCGCTGATCGAGCAGATCCGCGCCGGCGCCTGCGCCCTCAAGCTGCACGAGGACTGGGGCACCACCCCGGCGGCGATCGACACCTGCCTGTCGGTCGCCGACGACCACGACGTGCAGGTGCTGATCCACACCGACACGCTGAACGAGTCGGGCTTCGTCGAGACCACCATCGGCGCCTTCAAGGGCCGCACCATCCACGCCTTCCATACGGAAGGTGCCGGCGGCGGCCACGCGCCGGACATCATCAAGGTGTGCGGCGAGGCCAACGTGCTGCCGTCGTCGACCAACCCGACGCGGCCGTTCACGGTCAACACCGTGGACGAGCACCTGGACATGCTGATGGTGTGCCATCACCTCGACCCGCGCATCCCCGAGGACGTGGCCTTCGCCGAGAGTCGCATCCGCAAGGAGACCATCGCCGCCGAGGACATCCTGCACGACCTGGGCGCCTTCTCGATCATCGCGTCGGACAGCCAGGCCATGGGCCGGGTCGGCGAGGTGATCGTTCGCACCTGGCAGACCGCCGACAAGATGCGCCGCCAGCGCGGCCGCCTGCCCGGCGAGGTCGGCTACAACGACAATTTCCGGGTCAGGCGCTACGTCGCCAAGTACACGATCAACCCGGCCATCGCCCACGGCATTGACGCCCATGTGGGCTCGGTGGAGGTGGGCAAGCTGGCCGACCTGGTGGTGTGGTCGCCGGCCTTCTTCGGCGTCAAGCCCGACCTGGTGCTCAAGGCCGGTACCATCGTCGCCGCGCTCATGGGCGATCCCAATGCCTCGATCCCGACGCCGCAGCCGGTGCACTACCGCCCGATGTTCGGCGCGTACGGCCGGGCGCTGGCGGCGAGCTGCCTGACCTTCGTCAGCGGCGCGGCCCTCGACCTGGGCATCGGCGCCGGCCTGGGCCTCGCCCGCGATCTGGCCGCGGTGCGCAACACCCGCGACGGCATCTCCAAGGCCAGCATGATCCACAACGGCGCCACCCCGCACATCGAGGTCGACCCGGAAACCTACGAGGTCCGCGCCGACGGCGAACTGCTGACCTGCGACCCGGCCACCGAGCTGGCCATGGCGCAGCGGTATTTCCTGTTCTAAGGGGGCGCGGGTTGCTCACCCCCGCAGCGTGCCGCCGGTCTGCTTTTCCACGTTGGCGACGATGCGCTGGGCGACGGCGTCGATCTCGGCGTCGGTCAGGGTGGATTCGGTGGGTTGCAGGGTCACGGTCACGGCCAGCGACTTGCGGCCCTCGGGCACGCCGGCGCCGCGATAGACGTCGAACAGGGCCACGTCGCTGACCAGCGCCCTGTCGGCGGCGCGGACGGCACGCAGCACGCGGTCGGCGGCCACGCCCTCGTCGACGACGAAGGCGAAGTCGCGCTCGACCGGCTGGAACGGCGACAGCCGCAGCAGCGGCCTGGCGGTGCCCTCCCTGGCCTTGGGCGGCGGCACGGCGTCCAGGAACGCCTCGAACGCCGCCACCGGCCCGGCCACGTCCAGCGCCGCCAGCACGCCCGGGTGCAGTTCGCCGAAATGGGCCAGCACCGTCGCCCCCAGGCGCAGGCAGCCGGACCGGCCGGGGTGGTACCAGTCCGGCGCGTCGGTGGTGACCTGCAGGTTGGCCACCGGCGCCCCGGCCGCCGTCAGCGCCGCCAGCGCGTCGGCCTTGGCGTCGATGGCATCGACGGGGCGCGGCGCCGTCGCCCAGTGGCGCGGCCCGGTGCGGCCGTTGCGCACGCCGGCGGCCACGGTGCGCTGACCCTTGGCCGTCGGGTCGGCATAGCACGGCCCGACCTCGAACAGCGCCGCATCGGGCTGGCCGCGCGCCGCGTTGCGCCCGGCCGCCTCGGCCAGGTTGGCCAGGATCGACGGGCGCATGGCATCCAGGTCGCTGGTGATCGGGTTCTCCAGCAGCAGGCCGCGGTGCTGGAAGCCGAACAGCGCCGCCGTGGACGAGGCCATGAACGACCACGTCACCGCCTCCTCCAGCCCGCGCGCCGCCAGCACCCGCCGCACCGTCCGCACGACGCGCTGGCGCCGGTCCACCGCCGGGCGGGTCAGGGCGCCCAGGCGCGGCAGCGGCAGCGCCGGGATGCGGTCGTAGCCGTGGATGCGCAGCACCTCCTCGACGAGGTCCGCCTCGCCCGAGACATCATTGCGCCAGCTCGGCACGCCGACGTGCAGCAGGCCGTCGTCGCCCTCGGCCACGGTGCAGCCCAGCGCCACCAGGATGCGCATCTGTTCGGCGAGCGGAATGTCGATGCCGCCCAGGCGCTCGGCGCGGGCCGGGCGCAGCAGCACGGTGCGCGGCCAGTCCGGCACGCGGCCGGCCACCGCCAGGGTGCTCGGCTCGCCGCCGCACAGCTCCAGGATCAGGGCCGTCGCCTGCTCCATGCCGGCGAACACGGCGGCGGGGTCGAGGCCGCGCTCGAAGCGGTAGCGCGCATCGCTGTCGATGCCCAGCGTGCGGCCGGTGACGGCGGTGCGCACCGGGTCGAACAGGGCGCACTCGACGAACACGGTGACGGTGTCCTCGGTCACGCCGGTGGGGGCGCCGCCGATGACTCCGGCCAGCGAGGCGACGCCGTCATCATCGCAGATCACCGTCATGCCGTCGCCGAGCGTGTAGGTCTTGTCGTTGAGTGCGGTCAGCGTCTCCCCGGCGCGCGACAGGCGCAGGGTCAGGTTGCCGGCCACGGTGTCGGCGTCGAACACGTGCAGCGGCCGGTTGCGGTCGATCGTGAAATGGTTGGTCACGTCGACCAGGGCGGAGATCGGACGCAGGCCGACGGCACGCAGCCTGTCCTGCAGCCAGGGCGGGCTGGGGCCGTTCCGCACGCCGCGGATGGTGCGGCCGACGAACAGCGGGCAGGCGTCCGCCGCCGCGGCCGGGAAGTGGAACGACACGCCGATCGGGCTGTCGAAGCGGCCCGGCACGGGGTCGGCGGGCAGCGGCTTCAGGGTGCCGAGCCCGGCGGCAGCCAGGTCGCGGGCGATGCCGCGCACGCCGGCGCAGTCGCCGCGGTCAGGGGTCAGCGCCACGTCGATCAGCGGGTCGTCCAGCCCGGCGACGCGGGCGAACGGCGTGCCCACCGGGGCGTCCTGCGGCAGTTCGATGATGCCGGTGTGCTCGTCCGACAGGCCCATCTCCCGCTCGGAGCACAGCATGCCGTTCGACTCGACGCCGCGGATCGTCGCCTTCTTGAGCAGGGTGCCGGTGCCGGGAATCACCGTGCCGGCCGGCGCGAACACGCCCTTCATGCCGGCCCGCGCATTGGGCGCGCCGCAGATCACCTGGACCTCGCCGGCACCGGTGTCGACCATGCAGACGCTCAGCTTGTCGGCGTTGGGATGGCGCTCGCAGCGGGTCACCAGGCCGACGGTGAACGGCGCCAGGTCCGCCGCACGGTTCTCCACAGCGTCGACCTCCAGGCCGACGGCGGTCAGCGCCTCGGCGATGCGGTCGAGGCCGGCCTCGGTGTCGAGATGGTCCTTGAGCCAGGACAGGGTGAACTTCATGGGGGCTCCGTGCCCGTCAGGCGGCGTTGGTTCGGTCGATGGTGCCCGGTTCTAGCGATCCCGCAGCGCAAAGCCAAGCCGCCCGGCAGCGATGACCCGGCCCGGCAGGAATTGCCGGGCAGCCGGGCCGGCCGGGGGCCGGCCGGGGGGCGGCCGGGGCCGGACGGAATCCGGCCGCGGCGCGGCGGGCAGGGCGCATCCGGGCGGCGGCGTTGCGGCATCCTTCTTGCTTTGCCAAGGGCGCACGACCGTCAGTGCTCTTTGCCGCGGATGCCGGCGCCATGACCACCGTCCACGACATCGGCCCCTATCGCGTTCCCGACCCCGTGCTCGGCGCGGTGCAGGAGGCCAGCCGCCGCACCGGCATCGACTTCGCCTACCTGATGGCCAAGGCGGCGACCGAGAGCGCCTTCCGTCCCGACGCCCGCGCCGCCACGTCGAACGCCACCGGCCTGTTCCAGTTCATCAACAGCACCTGGCTGGCCATGGTGCGCAACCACGGCCACGAGTACGGGCTGGGCCGCTACGCTGACCGGATCGTGGAGCGGCCGGACGGCTCGCTGACCGTGCCCGATCCGGCGCTGCGCCGCGAGATCCTGGACCTGCGCAACGACCCGCGCCTGTCGGCCGTGATGGCGGCGGAGTATGCAGGCGAGAACCGGGCCCACCTGGAGCGCACTTTTGGCGGCCCAGTCGGCCCGACCGAGCTGTACCTGGGGCATTTCCTCGGGGCCGGCGGCGCGTCGCGCTTCCTCAACGCCCTGCGCCGCGACCCGCAACAGCTCGGCGCCAACCTGTTCCCGGCGGCGGCCGCTGCCAACGGCCCGGCCTTCTACGACATGGCGAGCGGCCGGGCGCTCACCTTGAACGAGATCTACGGCCTGTTCGACCGGCGCATCCGCCGCGACATGGCCATGGTGTCCGGTGTCCCCGCGGCGCCGTCGGCCGTGGCCGGGGCCATTGCCGCCGCACCGCGCGAGACCGGCAACGAGATCCCCGGCGGCCGCGGCTATTTCGCCGCGCGCAGCGCTCCGGCGGACTTCTTCCAGCGGGCCGGCGGCGCACCACCGGGTTTGGCGGCCGCTTCGGCCGCGACCGCCGGGTCGCAATCAGCCGCGCCGGCTGCCGTGCACCCGCTCAGCGCCGGCGATCCCGGCGCCGTGGCGGCCCTGCCGGGCGGCCGGTCCCTGTCGCTGTGGACGGTGCTGACGGCCTCGGCATAGCGCCGGAACAGGGTTGGACCGGACAGGGCGGCAGGACGGCCATGCCGGGACTGCGGCATCAGCCTCGCTTCTGGCGGCAGCGCCGTGGGTCGGGCGCCGCTGCGCTCCGGCCGACTACATGCCTGCATGCCGGGCCTGTTGTGCCAGTGTGCGACCTGTTTCCGCATCGAAAGCGTGAACGTTTTCCGGCGCCACGGTGAGCGCCAGGGCGTCGCCGGGGCGGACCAGGGCGGCGCCGGGCAGGCGGGCAAGGATCGTGTCGTCGCGGCCGGCCACCAGGCCGTGGACGACGGTATCGGCGCCGAGGGCTTCGACCAGCTCGATGCGGACCGACAGGCTTCCCGCACCCCCGGCCGCGGCGTCCGGGTCGGCCGGCTGCAGGTGTTCCGGCCGGATGCCGACGGTGACCGGGTGGCCGGCGGCGCCGTTGGCCCAGGGGGCGGGCAGGCGGTGGCCGCCGGGGAGCTCCACCGCGCCGCCGGGCAGCACCCGGCCGGGCAGGAAGTTCATCGCCGGGGAGCCGATGAAGCCGGCGACGAACACCGAGGCGGGGCGGCGGTAGACCTCCAGCGGCGTGCCGAGCTGTTCGGTGACGCCCTCGTTCATCACCAGCAGGCGGTCGCCCAGCGTCATCGCCTCGACCTGGTCGTGGGTCACGTACAGGCTGGTCACCCCCAGCCGGCGCTGCAGTTTCTTGATCTCGACGCGCATCTGGGTGCGCAGCTTGGCGTCCAGGTTGGACAGCGGCTCGTCGAACAGGAACGCCGCCGGCTCGCGCACGATCGCCCGGCCCATGGCGACGCGCTGGCGCTGGCCGCCCGAAAGCTGGCGCGGCTTGCGCTTCAGGTAGTCGGCCAGGCCCAAGAGCGCCGCCGCTTCGCGCACGCGGCGGTCGATCTCCGGCCGCGGCAGGCGGCGGATCTTCAGGCCGTAGGCCATGTTGTCGTAGACGCTCATGTGCGGGTAGAGCGCATAGTTCTGGAACACCATGGCGATGTCGCGGTCCTTGGGCTCCAGCCCGTTGACGACGCGCCCGCCGATGGCGATCTCGCCGGCGCTGATCCGCTCCAGCCCGGCGACCATGCGCAGCAGGGTGGACTTGCCGCAGCCCGACGGCCCCAGGATGACCAGGAACTCGCCGTCGGCCACGGTGCAGTCGATGCCCTTCAGGGTCTCGGCGGCGGCGCCTGGATAGGTCTTGCGCGCCCCGCGGATGTCGACGATCGCCATCGGCTATTTCTCTGAATCGACCAGGCCCTTGACGAACCAGCGCTGCATGGCGACCACCACGATCACCGGCGGCACCATGGCCAGCATGGCCACGGCCATGGTCAGGTGCCAGGCCGGCTCCTCCTCAGACACCGTGACCATGCGCTGGATGCCCATGACGATGGTGTACATGTCGCGGTCGGTGGTGATCAGCAGCGGCCACAGGTACTGGTTCCAGCCGTAGATGAACAGGATCACGAACAGCGCCGCGATGTTGGTGCGCGACAGCGGCAGCAGCACGTCGCGGAAGAAGCGCAAGGGGCCGGCCCCGTCGACCCGCGCCGCCTCCAGCAGCTCGTCGGGCACCGTCAGGAAGAACTGGCGGAACAGGAAGGTGGCGGTGGCACTGGCGATCAGCGGCACGATCAGTCCGGAATAGCTGTCCAGCAGGTCGAGCCTTGCTGCGACCTCGTAGGTCGGCACGATGCGCACCTCGACCGGCAGCATCAGGGTGATGAAGATCATCCAGAAGAACAGCATGCGCAGCGGGAAGCGGAAATAGACCACGGCGAACGCCGACAGGATGGAGATGGCGATCTTGCCGATCGCGATGCCCAGCGCCATGACCGTCGAATTGAACAGCATGGTCGCCACCGGCTCGCCGCCGGCCGTGGCGACGCCGCCGCTCAGCACCTCGCCGTAGTTCTCGATCAGCCGGTCGCCGGGCCAGATCGGGATCGGCGCGCGGATCATGTGCTCCGGCGGGTGGGTGGAGGCGACGAAGGTCACCCAGATCGGCAGCGCCACGATGGCGATGCCCAGCGCCAGCACCAGGTGCTGGACCAGCGTCAGCCAGGGGCGGTTCTCGATCATGGGCAAAAGCCTTGGGGGCGGAGTCTCGGGCGCGGTCAGTAGTGCACGCGCCGCTCGATGTAGCGGAACTGGACCACCGTCAGGGCGATGACGATGGCCATCAGGATCACCGACTGCGCCGCCGATGACCCCAGGTCCAGGCCGACGAAGCCGTCGCGGTAGACCTTGTAGACCAGGATCTCGGTCGCCCGCGCCGGGCCGCCCTGGGTGACGGCATGGATGATGCCGAAGGTCTCGAAGAAGGCGTAGACGACGTTGACCACAACCAGGAAGAACGCGGTCGGCGACAGCAGCGGGAAGACGATCGTCCAGAAGCGCCGCGCCGGCCCGGCGCCGTCGATCGCCGCCGCCTCGACCAGGCTCTTCGGGATCGCCTGCAGCCCGGCCAGGAAGAACAGGAAATTATAGCTGACCTGCTTCCACGCCGCGGCGATGATCACCAGGATCATGGCCTGGGTGCCGTCGACATAGTGGTTCCAGTGCACCCCGAACCCGCCCAGCACATAGGCGACGATGCCGATGGTCGGGTTGAACAGGAACAGCCACAGCACCCCGGCGATGGCCGGCGCCACCGCGTACGGCCAGATCAGCAGCGTGCGGTAGGAGGTCGCGCCGCGGATCACCCGGTCGGCCATCACCGCCAGCACCAGCGCCACCAACAGCGACAGCGTCGCCACCGCGGCGCTGAACACCAGCGTGCGCAGGAAGGACTGGATGTAGTCCGGGTTGTCCAGCAGCCGCACGAAGTTGTCGAACCAGACAAACCGCGTGGACAACCCGAACGCATCCTCCAGCAGCATCGACTGCCGGATGGCCTGCCCTGCCGGCCACAGGAAGAACACCAGCGTCACCGCGATCTGCGGCGCCACCAGCAGATAGGGCAGGACCTTGTTGTCGAACGTGACGCGCTTGAGCATGAGCGTGCCGGTGCGCCGCGGCAGGCGGCGGCCCCTGGGACCCGCCCCCCTGGCCGCCCCTAGCTGTTGGCCTCCTCGAACCGGCGCAGCAGCGCGTTGCCGCGTTCGACGACGGCATCCAGCGCTTCTTCGGCGCTCTGGCCACCAGCCCAGACGGCCTCAAGCTCCTCGTTGATGATGTCGCGAATCTGCACGAAGTTGCCGAAGCGCAGGCCGCGCGAGTTCGGCGTGGGCTGGTTCAGCGAGAGCTGGCGGATGGCCACGTCGGTGCCCGGGTTCTCCTCGTAGAAGCCCATCGACCGGCTCAATTCATACGCCGCTGTCGTGATCGGCACGTAGCCGGTGTCCTGGTGCCAGTCGGCCTGCACCTCCGGCGACGACAGGTACGAGAAGAAGTCGGCGACGCACTGGTACTCCTCGTCCTCGTGGCCGCGCAGCACCCACAGGGTGGCACCGCCGATGATGGAGTTCTGCGGCGCGGCCGCGACGTCGTCGTAGCGGGGCAGCATGGCGATGCCGAAGTCGAACTCGGCCTGTTCGGCAATGCCCGCATAGTACGCCGAGGAGTTCAGCCACATCGGGCAGCGCCCGGTGACGAACAGCGGCAGGCTGTCGCCGCGCCGGCCGCCGTATTCGAAGATGCCCTCCTGCGCCCAGCGGCCCAGGTCGGCGATGTGGCGGGTGATCAGCGCGTTGTCGACGACCAGCTCGGTGCCCAGGCCGGCGAAGCCGTTCTCCAGGGTGCCGATCGGCTGGTCGTGCCAGGCGCTCATGTTCTCGATGTGCACCCACGACTGCCAGCCGCTGGAGAAGCCGCATTCGAACCCGGCGGCCATCAGCTGCCGGGAATAGTCCTCGACCTCGGCCCAGGTCTCCGGCGGATCCTCGGGGTCGAGCCCGGCCGTCTCGAAGGCGTCCCTGTTGTACCACAGCACCGGCGTCGAGCTGTTGAACGGCAGCGACAGCAGCTCGCCCGCGGGCGTCGTGTAGTAGCTGATCACGGCCGGCAGGTAGGCGTCGGGGTCGAACTCCTGGCCGGTGTCGGCCATCAGTGCGTGGACCGGATAGACCGCGCCCTCGGCCGCCATCATGGTGGCGGTGCCGACCTCGAACACCTGGACGACGTGGGGCTGCTGGCCGGCGCGGAAGGCGGCGATGGCGGCCGTCATGGTCTCGGTGTAGGCGGCGCGGTAGACCGCCTCGACCCGGCACTGGTCCTGGACCTCGTTGTAGCCGGCGGCGATCTCGTCGACCTTCTGGCCCAGTGCCCCGCCCATGGCGTGCCACCACTGGATCTGCGTCTGCGCCGCGGCGGGCCCGCTTGCCCCCGCCAGCACCGCCGCCGCAGCGGCCACGCCCAAACCCATCCGCATGGTTGATCCTCCCCGGTCTTCATCGGCCTCATGGCTGAGGACCATAAACCCGTGTCCCGTTGCGCCCGTCTGACAGGGAGGTGAAGGTTCCGTGACGAAGGGGCCGTATCGTCGCCAGGGGCAAGGCCGGCACGGACCTCGACCGGATCCGCCGGGTGGCAGCGTCGCCGACCCGCGGCTGCCGCCTTCGCGATCACACCGGGCGATCACACCGGGCGATCACACCAGTCGGGCCGAGCCGGGCCGGGCCTCCGCCAGCACCGCCCGCGTCCGCGCCTTGTTGAGCGGCCTTCACCTGTCCCCGTTCCAACATTCTTGTCGGCCGTTTGTCGCGTTCCCAACAGGGGCGGGAACCCTGCGGCGGGGCCCTCCCTGCACGGACAACACACTGAATCATTTTGGTAATCCGGCGCCGGGCGAGGCCCGACCGGCACTGGCACGGGCGTTGCTGATAGACCGTCGAGCGGCGTCCGGCGGGCGCCGGTATGGGATTTCCGATACGGGAGCATGTGATGACTGGACTGCGGCAGATCGCGTTCTACGGCAAGGGTGGCATCGGCAAGTCGACGACGTCTCAGAACACCCTCGCGGCCATGGCCGAGAACGGCAAGAAGATCATGATCGTCGGCTGCGACCCCAAGGCCGACGCCACCCGCCTGATCCTGCACTCGAAGGCCCAGGACACCGTGCTGCAACTCGCCGCGGAGGCCGGCTCGGTCGAGGACCTGGAGCTTGAGGACGTCGTCCGCGAAGGCTATCTGGGCATCCGCTGCGTCGAGTCCGGCGGGCCGGAGCCGGGAGTGGGCTGCGCCGGCCGCGGTGTCATCACCGCCATCAACTTCCTTGAGGAGCAGGGCGCCTACGAAGGCATGGACTACGTCACCTACGACGTGCTGGGCGACGTGGTGTGCGGCGGCTTCGCCATGCCGATCCGCGAGAACAAGGCGCAAGAGATCTACATCATCATGTCCGGCGAGATGATGGCGCTCTATGCCGCCAACAACATCTCCAAGGGCATCCTGAAGTACGCCCACTCCGGCGGCGTGCGGCTGGGCGGGCTGATCTGCAACTCGCGCCAGACCGACCGCGAGGTCGACCTGGCCGAGGCGCTGGCCTCGCGGCTCGGCACCAAGCTGATCCACTTCGTGCCGCGCGACAACGTCGTCCAGCACGCTGAGCTGCGCCGCCAGACGGTGGTCGAATACGCACCGGACAGCAACCAAGCCAAGGAATACCGCGAGCTCGCGCGCAAGATCGAAGCGAATGCCGGCCAGGGCGTCGTGCCCACGCCGATCACCTTCGACGAGCTCGAGCAGATGCTGATGGAGTTCGGCATCCTCAAGACGGAGGAGCAGGCCATCGCCGAGCTGGAGGCCAAGGAGGCCGCCAAGGCGGCGGAAATGGCCGCGGCCGAATAGTCAGGCAGCCCAAGCCCCGCGTGCCGCGCCCGTGGCGCCGCTCCGGCCTTCGCCGACCAGGCGCCGCGGGCCTTGCCGAGGCCGCCTCCACCCGTACCTGGGCGGGGGACCGGGGGTGAGTTGTCAATCACCCGGCGCCGGCACGCCGAACCCGATCGTTCCGAGGAGACACAGATGACCCTCGATTCCGAAGACCGCGACTACACCGTCGACGGCGCGTTTCATCGCCAGCTGATCGACGACACCCTGGCCGGCTATACGGACAAGACGGCCAAGCGCCGTGCCAAGCATCTCAACGTTGCCGACGAGACCAAGGCGGACTGCGGCGTCCGCTCCAACGTCAAGTCGATTCCCGGCGTCATGACCCAGCGCGGCTGCGCCTATGCCGGATCCAAGGGCGTGGTGTGGGGCCCGGTCAAGGACCAGATCGGCATCTCCCACGGCCCGGTCGGCTGCGGCCACTACTCCTGGGCGCAGCGCCGCAACTATGCGACCGGCGTCACCGGTATCGACTCCTTCGTCACGATGCAGGTGACCTCCGACTTCCAGGAGCGCGACATCGTCTTCGGCGGCGACAAGAAGCTGGCCAAGATGATCGACGAGCTGGAGGAGCTGTTCCCGCTCAACCGCGGCATGTCGATCCAGTCCGAGTGCCCGATCGGCCTGATCGGCGACGACATCGAGGCCGTGGCCAGGGCCAAGGGCAACGAGCTCAGCAAGCCGGTCGTTCCGGTCCGGTGCGAGGGCTTCCGCGGCGTCTCCCAGTCGCTGGGCCACCACATCGCCAACGACTCCGTGCGCGACTGGGTGCTGCACCGCGACAGCCCCGACGAGGGCTTCGAGTCCACCCCGTACGACGTCAACGTTCTCGGCGACTACAACATCGGCGGCGACGGCTGGGCCTCGCGCATACTGCTCGAGGAGATGGGCCTGCGCGTGATCGCCCAGTGGACCGGTGACAGCACCATGGCAGAGCTGGAGCGCGCCAAGAAGGGCCGCCTGACTCTGATCCACTGCTACCGGTCGATGAACTACATCGCCCGGCACATGGAAGAGAAGTTCGAGATTCCATGGATGGAATACAACTTCTTCGGGCCGACCAAGATCGCCGCCAGCCTGCGCGCCATCGCCGACCGGTTCGACGATACCATTCGTGAGAATGCCGAAAAGGTCATCGCCAGGTACCAGCCCATGGCCGATGCGGTCATCGCGAAGTACGGCCCCCGCCTGAAGGGCAAGAAGGTCCTGCTGTTCGTCGGCGGTCTGCGCCCGCGCCACGTCATCGGGGCGTACGAGGACCTGGGCATGCAGGTGGTCGGCACCGGCTACGAGTTCGCCCACAAGGACGACTACGAACGGACGCTGGAGGAAGTGAAGGACGGCACCCTGATCTTCGACGACGCCTCCGGCTACGAACTCGACCGCTTCGTCGAGGCGATCCGGCCCGACCTGATCGGCTCCGGCATCAAGGAGAAGTACCCGGCCCACAAGATGGGCGTGCCTTTCCGCCAGATGCACTCGTGGGACTACTCCGGACCCTATCACGGCTATGACGGGTTCGGCGTGTTCGCCCGCGACATGGATACGGCGATCAACAACCCGGCCTGGGGCCTGATCAAGGCACCCTGGCAGGCCGCCTGATCCCCGCGACACCAGCCCTTCAGGAGATCGTTCCATGCCGCAGAATACGGAACACGAAAAAGACCACGTCCACCTGTTCCAGGAGCCTGAATATCAGGCCATGCTGGCGCGCAAGCGCGCCGACTTCGAGAACCGGCATCCCGAGGATAAGGTCGAAGAGGTTCTCGAGTGGACCAAGTCCTGGGAGTACCGCGAGAAGAACCTGGCCCGCGAGGTCGCAGTCATCAACCCGGCCAAGGCCTGCCAGCCGCTCGGCGCCACGTTCTGTGCCGCCGGCTTCGAGGGCACGCTGGCCTTCGTCCACGGCAGTCAGGGCTGTGCCGCCTATTTCCGCTCGCACCTGTCGCGGCACTTCAAGGAGCCGTCGACGATGGTCTCCTCGTCGATGACCGAGGACGCGGCGGTGTTCGGCGGCCAGAACAACCTGATCGAGGGCCTGGCCAACGCCTACAAGCTCTACGAACCGAAGATGATCGCGGTCTCCACCTCGTGCCTTGCCGAGGTCATCGGTGACGACCTGAACAGCTTCATCCTGAATGCCAAGGAAAAGGGTGCCGTCCCGAAAGAACTGGACGTGCCCCACGCCCACACCCCGTCGTTCGCCGGCAGCCACATCACCGGCTACGACAACATGATGGAGGGCATCCTCAAGCACTTCTGGGGGAACGCGGAGCGGACCCCGGGCGAGAGCATCAACATCATCCCCGGTTTCGACGGCTATAGCGTCGGCAACCTCCGCGAGATGAAACGGATGCTGGACCAGATGGGTGTCGCGTACACGATCCTGGCCGACACCAGCGACGTCTACGACACGCCTGTTGATGGTCATTTCAAGCTGTATGACGGTGGCACTCCACTGGCGGCGGCACGTGAGGCGGTGAACGCCAAGGCGACAGTTTCCATGCAGGAATACTGCAGCAAGAAGTCTCTGACCTTTGCCAAGCAGAACGGCCAGGACACCGCGGCGTTCAATTATCCGATGGGCGTCCGCGGCACCGACGAATTCCTGATGAAAATCTCGGAGATCAGCGGCAGGCCTGTCCCGGACGCGCTGCGGGTGGAGCGGGGCCGGCTGGTCGATGCCATGACCGACTCCATGCACTGGGTGCACGGGCGGCGCTTTGCGGTGTACGGCGATCCCGACTTCACCCTGGGGATGGTCGGTTTCCTGCTGGAGCTGGGTGCCGAGCCGGTGCATGTGCTCAGCACCAACGGCACCAAGAAGTGGGCCAAGCAGGCCCAGGAACTGCTCGACAGCTCGCCGTTCGGCAAGGACGGCCAGGTGTGGGCTGGCAAGGACCTGTGGCACCTGCGCTCGCTGCTGTTCACCGAGCCGGTGGAGTTCCTGATCGGCAACAGCCACGGCAAGTTCCTCGAGCGGGATACCGGCACGCCGCTGATCCGGCTGACCTTCCCGATCTTCGACCGGCACCACCACCACCGCTTCCCGACCTGGGGCTATCACGGCGGCCTGAACGTCCTGGTCAAGATCCTCGACCGGGTGTTCGAGAAGGTGGACGAGGACTCCGGCGAGGTTGGCGCCGACATGAGCTTCGACCTGACTCGCTGACGGCGACGGCACCCCCCTCCCCGGCCTCGCCGGGGAGGGGACCCGCCCGAGTTCCGCGTTGCACGACGAAGGTCACGACCCTGCCGGGTCCTTCGCGACCTTCGTGACCTTCGTGGTGAAACGAGGCCCAAGCCGACGGAAAGCTGTTCCCAATGCTCCAGCAGAAGCTTCAGCATTTGTTCGACGAGCCGGGCTGCGGCGTCAACCGCGCCAAGTCGGCCAAGGAACGCAAGAGCGGCTGCGCCACCAAGGCGCTGACGCCCGGCGCCGCGGCCGGCGGCTGCGCCTTCGACGGCGCCAAGATCTGCCTGCAGCCGATCGCCGACGCCGCCCACCTGGTGCACGGGCCGATCGCCTGCGAAGGCAACAGTTGGGACAGCCGGCACGCCGAATCCTCTGGCCCGCTGCTCTACCGTACCGGCCTGACCACCGACCTGTCGGAAATGGACGTCATCCAGGGCGGCGAAAAGAAGCTGCTGAGCGCCATCGAAGAGGTCGTGGCGCGCTGGCACCCGCCGGCGGTGTTCGTCTACGCCACCTGCGTGTCGTCGCTGATCGGCGACGACGTGGACAGGGTCTGCCGGGTGGCGGCGGAGCGGCACGGCGTGCCGGTCATCCCGGTGATCGCGCCGGGCTTCGCCGGGTCCAAGAACTTCGGCAACCGGCTGGGTGGTGAGGCGCTGCTCAACCACGTCATCGGCACCCGCGAGCCGGACGTGACCACCCCGTACGACATTACCATCATCGGCGAGTACAATGTCGCCGGCGACCTGTGGCGCATCACGCCGCTGTTCGAGCGTCTCGGCATCCGCCTGCTCGCCTCGATCACCGGTGACGGGCGTTTCGCTGACATCGCCTGCGCCCACCGCGCCCGGGCGACCATGGTGGTCTGCTCGCAGGCGCTGATTACCCTGGCCCGCAAGATGCAGGAGCGCTGGGGCATCCCCTATTTCGAGGGCTCGTTCTACGGCATCTCCGACACCTCGAAGTCGCTGCGCAGCTTTGCCCGGCTGCTGGTCGAGGGCGGCGCCCCGGCCGACCTGCTTGACCGCACCGAGGCGCTGATCGCCGCGGAGGAGGCACGCGCCTGGGCGGCGCTGGCGCCGTACCGCGAGCGGCTCCAGGGCAAGCGGGTGCTGCTCTATACCGGTGGCGTCAAGTCGTGGTCGGTGATCGCCGCCCTGCACGAGGTCGGCATGACCGTGGTCGGCACCTCGGTGCGCAAGAATACCGAGGAGGACAAGGAGAAGGTGCGCGCCCTGATGGGTGAGGACGCCAACATGGTCGGCAGCATCCCCGCCAAGGAGATGTACCGCATGCTGGTCGAGGGCGAGGCCGACATCCTGATGTCCGGCGGCCGCTCGCAGTTCACCGCGCTCAAGGCCGGCGTGCCCTGGGTCGACGTGAACCAGGAACGCCAACACGCTTTTGCCGGCTATGACGGCATGGTCGAGCTGGTCCGCCAGATCGACAAGGCGGTGTCGAACCCGGTGTGGAGCCGGCTGCGCAAGCCCGCCCCATGGCACGTCCTGCCCACCTCGACCGGCGCAACCGGTGGCGGGGGAGCGGCATGATGGCCGACGTGGTGACCCGGCGCAAGGCGCTCGCCGTCAACCCTCTGAAGTCCAGCGCGCCGCTGGGCGGGGCGCTGGCCTTCCTCGGCATCGACCGTTGCCTGCCGCTGTTCCATGGCGGCCAGGGCTGCACTGCCTTCGCCCTGGTCCTGTTGGTCCGCCACTTCCGCGAGGCGATCCCGCTGCAGACCACGGCGATGAACGAGATCACCACCATCCTGGGCGGGGCCGACAATGTCGAGCAGGCCATCGACAACATCTACAAGCGCGCGCAGCCGCACCTGATCGGGCTGTGCTCCACGGCGCTGACCGAGACCCGCGGCGAGGACATGGCGGGCGACCTGCGCCTGATGCGCGCCCGCCGCGCCGCCGACTGGCAGGACCTGGAGGTCGTGTTCGCCTCCACCCCGGACTATACCGGCGGCCTGCAGGAAGGCTGGGCCGCGGCGGTGACCGCCATGATCGAGGCCCTGGTCCGCCCCCAATGCGGGCCGCGCCTGCCGCGGCAGGTCAACCTGCTGGCCGGCAGCCACCTGACCCCCGGCGACGTGGAGGCGCTGCGCGAGACGGTCGAGGCCTTCGAGTTGACGCCGGTCGTGCTGCCGGACCTGTCCGGCTCGCTCGACGGCCATGTGCCCGACCATTACATCCCGACCACCTATGGCGGCACCGCGGTGGACGACATCCGCCGCATGGGCCGGTCGGCGGTGACGCTGGCGATCGGCGAGCACATGCGCGGCCCGGCCGAGGCGCTGCAGCGGCTGAGCGGCGTGCCGGTGCGGGTGTTCGACCGGCTGACCGGGATCGAGGGCGTCGACGCCTTCATGGTGGCGCTGATGGAGGCGAGCGGCCGGCCGGTGCCCGAGGCCGAGCGCCGGCGGCGCAGCCAGCTCGCCGACGCCATGCTCGACGCGCACTTCTTCTATGGCGGCAAGCGCGTCGCCATCGCCGCCGAGCCCGACCTGCTGCTGGCGCTGGCCACCCTGTTCACCGACCTCGGTGCCGAGGTCGCCGCCGCCGTCAGCACCGTCAACACGCCCACCTTGGGCCGCGTGCCGGCGGCGACGGTGGTGGTTGGCGACCTGGACGACCTGGAGCGGGCGGCGCCCGGCTGCGACCTGATGGTCACCCACGCCCACGGCCGCCAGGCCGCCGCGCGGCTCGGCATCCCGCTGGTGCGCATCGGCTTCCCGGTGTTCGACCGGTTGGGCGCGGCGCACCGCGTGTCGGTCGGCTACCGCGGCAGCCGCGACCTGGTCTGCGAGATCGGCAACACCCTGATGGACGCCGAGGCGGCGCGCCACGGCCCCGCCGGGCATGTCCGCCCCCACCACCCGCTCCCCCACCCGTATCCTGCCAGCGAGGAGGACGAAGATGACGGCCGGCACCGTGCGTCGCTTGCGGCTGGTTGATGGCGCTCCGTCCGCGCGGCGGACCGCCCCGGCCGAAGGAGGCTACATGCGTATCGCGTTTGCGACCCAGGACCTGAAAACCGTGGACGCCCATTTCGCCGGCGCCCGCAACCTGGCCATCTACGACGTGTCGCCGGGCGAGTCCCGCTTCATCGAGGCGGTGCAGTTCTCGGCCGTGTCCGGCGAGGACGGCAGCCACGGTGACGACCACGACAGCCGCATCGGCCCGCGGCTGGAGGCGGTGCGCGGCTGCACGCTGCTGTTTGTCCGCGCCATCGGCGGACCGGCGGCAGCACGCGTGGTCAACGCCCGCGTCCACCCGGTCAAGTTGACCTCGGCCGAGTCGATCGCCTCGGTGATCGACCGCGTGCAGACCATGCTCAACGGCTCGCCGCCGCCCTGGCTGCGCAAGGCCCTGCATCAGCAGGGTGCCGGCGACCTGACCGCGGAGGAATCGGCATGAGTGCAGACGCCGCAGCGAAGATCGACACCGCCGCAGCCGCTGCCGCCCCGTCCGAAGAGGACCGCGCGGCGCTGGCCACCCCGTTCGCCGAGACGCTGGTCACCCTGATCCGCGCCGACGACCAGTTCGGCCGGCTGGAGGGCAAGTCCGCCGCGGAGCTGCTCGGCCGCTACGTGATGACCCGCGAGCAGCGCCGCAAGCTGCCGCTGCTGGGCAACCCGACCCCGGCGCAGCTCGGCCGTTTCAACATGTTCCACCGCACCGTCTGCCTGATGCTGGAACGGCGCACCGGCATCACTGCGACGCCGGTGATGGACCTGCATCCGGAGGGCTTCGGCCGCGTGGTGGTCGTGGCCGGCCGGCTGGTCGTGCTCAGCCGCACAGTGCGCGACCTGCACCGCTACGGCTTCGACGACCTCACCAGGCTGGTCGAGGCCGGCCAGTCGATGGTCGACGAGGCGGCCGCCGTCATCGAGCAGTATCCCGAACCTGCCCGTGCGTGAGACGCACGGCAGCGTCAACAGACCTCAACCGAACAGAGGAGCCAGAGCCATGCCCGAGACCATTCATCTGACGCGCGACGGACGCGCGTGGACCCCGTACTACCTGGAATCGATCGACGACGAGGAATGCATCGGCTGCGGCCGCTGCTACAAGGTCTGCGCCCAGGACGTCTTGAAGATGCGCGGCGTCAATGACGAGGGTGAGGTCGTCGACATCGACGAGGACGACGACGCCGAGCGCATGATCATGACCATTGCCGACAAGGGCAACTGCATCGGCTGCCGTGCCTGCGAGCGCGTCTGCAGCAAGAAGGCGCTGACCTACGTCACCACCGCCTGACCGGCCCCGTCCTTAGTCCTTCCTTTGCCATACTTCGTCGAAGGCCTGGCACCGACTGCCCCCAGGGCGTGACCGTGCCGGGCCGATTTTTTCTGCGCCAGAGCGCGTCTGCAAGGCTGGCCGTTCTTCAAGGGCTGATGTCAACTGTCCCGCTGTGTGACGCCATGGACTGACAGACAGCAAGCGGCAGCGGGTCGAGCGTCTGCTGCTGCCGCAGAGGCCGAAGACCGGCCATCCGGACAAGGACGACCGGCAGGGTTTCAACGGCACGCCAAACCCCGTTTTCATTGAACGACAGTGAATTTTAGAACAACTGCCTCTGGCTTGTGCGGTGCAACCTGATTATTCCTATAAGCAGCCACTGAATAGGGCGCCTTGAGTGCGTTCCAAGAGCTAGAACCATGCCTCGTCCGGGATATTCCTTTGAGAATCTATTTTCCATTTCTGACAGGGCAAATTCCTCTCCGTGTTTTTGGGAAAAATTACGGAACATGGCAGCCGTCTCCCAGTCATGGCATGCCTGATCATGCTCCTTTCCATCTTGAGTTTTGTATGCCAGATGGAACGAGTAGGGGCAAGGATCAAGCGCTTTCAGTCCCTTGTCACCATTCGCGTCAAACAAATCCGGCTGATCTGCACGAAACTGATAGTATTCTTTTTCCTTTACGATTTGCTCGATGGTTTTCTCTTTCCAATAAAAAAATGCACATTCTCTGGTCTGACAAGTGAGAGTGATTTGCCATTCTCCGCCGCTTGAGTTGCAGAGTCCGCAATCAAAGGCTCGAGGAAACTTGCTCTTTCGTTAGAGGGCATTGTTCTGCCAATTATAATTGTATCTTCCTGTACCCGTCGACTTTCGCTGCGCTTGTCATTTTTTTGGCGTCCTCCAACTATGGTCTATCCATTGCCAGCGGCTAAATTTTCGGTCCAGGCTGCGAAACCTGATGGGAAATTGACGCCGCCACTCTCTTGAAGGAGTCACGCCGGCGCAGCATACAACTTCTCCATAAGCGTCACTGGCTTGAGGCAAAGCCTTTACCAATATGAGCGCGCTCTCGCGATCCTTCTCCGAAGCCATCTTTCGAAAGCCCTGCCTTCACCCCTAAATGCTGCACCTTTAAACATAAGCTGCGTGACAGGGATTTTGCAACAATCGAACGGTGGCACTTGGTCGGATCACGCTCATAACACATAATGCAGACGGTCTCCACAAACATTAGATTGCTAAGTTGTTTTAGCCCCTGTTGCGCCGATGTTGTTGCCAAATGGTCCGAATATATTCTTTCGATTGCTTATCCCTCTGGCTCCGGCACCACAACATAGGGGGTGACAGGCGTATGCA
>CAZGMC010000037.1:0-36356 GCA_964526565.1 uncultured Mycobacteriaceae bacterium | reverse complement strand
CGAGGAGGCCGGCATCCATTCCGGCGACAGCGCCTGCGCCCTGCCGCCGCATTCGCTGAGCCGCGAGGTGATCGACGAGATCGGCCGCCAGACCCGCCTGCTGGCCGAGGCGCTGGGCGTGGTCGGGCTGATGAACGTGCAGTTCGCCGTCAAGCATGCCGGGGACGGCGCCGGGATCTACATCCTCGAGGTGAACCCGCGGGCCAGCCGCACCGTGCCGTTCGTGGCCAAGGCGACCGGCACGCCGATCGCCAAGATCGGCGCCCGCGTCATGGCCGGGGAACGGCTGGATACGTTCCCGGTCAACGGCCCGATGCCGCCGCACACGGCGGTGAAGGAGGCGGTGTTCCCGTTCGCCCGGTTCCCCGGCGTCGACATCCTGTTGGGGCCGGAGATGAAATCCACCGGCGAGGTGATGGGCCTGGACCACGACTTCGGCCGCGCCTACGCCAAGTCGCAGCTCGGTGCCGGCGTGCTGCTGCCCGAGACCGGCACCGTGTTCGTCTCGGTACGCGACGCCGACAAGGCCGCTTTCGCTGCGATCGCCCGGCGCGTGCATGGCCTGGGCTTCACCCTGGTGGCCACGACCGGCACCGCCGCCTTCCTGGAGGATGTCGGGCTGCCGGTGGCGCGGGTCAACAAGGTGATGGAGGGCAAGCCGGACGTGGTCGATGCCATGATCAACGGCGAGATCCAGCTGGTGTTCAACACGACGTCCGGGGCCCAGGCGATTCGCGACAGCTTCAGCTTGCGCCGTACGGCTCTCGTCAATAATATTCCATACTGCACGACCGTGGCGGGCGCCCGCGCGGCCGTGGCGGCGATCGCGACGCTCAAGGCGGGACGGCTTGAAGTGGCGCCACTGCAGTCCTACCTGCGCAGCGCGTCTTAAGGCCTCAGTGCAGCGACGGAAACGGGCCGGCGCCGTACCCACCGGGCGGCCGGCGCGTCATTTTTGGTTCGAGGCAGGGATATCATGCAGAAAGTGCCGATGACGGCAGCGGGATATGAGCGTCTGCAGGAAGAGCTCAAATACTTGAAGCAGGTCGAACGTCCGGCCGTCATCCGGGCCATCGCCGAGGCGCGCGAGCACGGCGACCTGTCGGAGAACGCCGAGTACCACGCCGCGCGTGAGCGCCAGAGCTTCATTGAGGGCCGGGTGCTGGAGATCGAGGACCGGCTGTCGCGCGCCGACATCATTGATGTGAGCAAGCTGTCCGGCGACAGCGTCAAGTTCGGCGCCACCGTGACGCTGGCCGACGAGGACACCGACGCCGAGACCACCTATCAGATCGTCGGCCAGGACGAGGCCGACGTGAAGGAGGGGCGCCTGTCGATCACCGCCCCGCTGTCGCGCAGCCTGATCGGCAAGAGCGTCGGCGACGTGGTCGAGGTGACCACGCCCAACGGCTCCAAGTCCTACGAGATCGTTCAGGTCCAGTACGTCTGACCGGCGGGGCGGCCGGGAGTTCGCCCGCGGGCGGTTTCGCCGCTCGGCACGGCGCTGCGACGATGCTATCATATTCGGCATGGTTGCGGTTGAGGGAGGACCGCCATGGCCGAACCGGCCCGCCCGCCTATGACCCTGGGCGAATTCCTGGAGTGGGACGACGGCACCGACACGCGGTACGAGCTGATCCACGGCGTCCCCGTTGCCATGGCGCCGGCGTCGCATGTGCATGGCGTTGTCGCCGGCAACATCGGGCGTCACCTTGGCAATGCCTTGCGGCCGCCATGCAGCGCCGTGCCGCAGGCCGGTGTCCTGCGCGGCGATGTGCAGGACGCGTTGTTGATTGCCGATATCGCCGTGTCCTGCACGCCGGCACGGCCGGGCCAGCGCTGGATTCCCGATCCGGTGCTGATCGTCGAGATGCTGTCGCCGTCGACCGCGGATCATGATCCCGGAACCAAGGCCAGACTCTATCGCGATCTGCCGTCGCTGCGGGAGATCCTGTTCGTCTCCTCGGAAACGCCTTTCGCCACCTTGTGGCACCGCGTCGAGAACGCCTGGCTGGTGCAGGACCTGATCGGCGACGCCGTCCTGCGGCTGGAGAGCGTGGGCGTCGACCTGCCGATGGCCCTTGTGTACGAGAACGTGGAGATCTAGCCGGACGGTTCCTCCTTTCGGCGAACCGCTTCCCTTCCGCTGCCGGACCGACGCGCGTAGAGTGCCCGCCGTGGACACGCTGCGCCCGACACTGCCCTGGTTCCGCTTCGCCAACCGCCTGTTCATTGCCACGCGCCGGATCATCCGCAACGACCAGTTCATCCTGGCGGCGCTGGCGGTGATCATCGGCGTGGCTGCGGGCGTGGGCGAGATCGCCTTCCGCGCCCTGCTGCGGGGGGTGCAGTCGCTGTTCTATGGCTCGGCCGCGCAACGGCTGGCCGGGTTCGCCGCCGAGCTGCCGTGGTGGCAGCTGGTGCTGGCGCCGACGGTCGGCGGCCTGCTGCTCGGCCTGTTCCTGCGCCATGTCCTGCCGGACGGCCGGCCGCAGGCGGTGCCGCACGTGATGGAGGCGTGCGCGCTGAAGGGCGGGCGCATGTCGTTGCGCACCGGCCTGGCTGCGGGCTTCTACAACGCCGCATCGCTGGGGGTGGGCGCCTCGGCCGGGCGCGAAGGGCCGATCGTGCACCTGGGCGCCTGCCTGGGGTCGGCGGTGGCGCGGTGGCTCAGGCTCTCACCCAACCTGTCGCGCACGCTGCTCGGCTGCGGCGTGGCGGCGGCGGTGGCGGCCAGCTTCAACACGCCCATTGCCGGCGTGTTCTTCGCGCTCGAGGTGGTGGTCGGACACTATGCCCTGTCCGCCTTCACCCCGATCGTCATCGCCTCGGTGGCCGGCACGGTGATCAGCCGGCTGCACTATGGCGACTTCCCGGCCTTCATCCTGCCGCGCTCGTACGAGATCGTCTCATACCTGGAGTTCCCGGCGTTCGCCCTGCTGGGCCTCGTCTGCGGCGTCGTGGCGATGATCTTCATGTGGTCGGTGATCACCGCCGACACGATGATTGATCGGATCAACCCTCCGGTCGCGTTGCGGCCGGCCCTGGCCGGGCTGGCGGTCGGCATCATGGCGATCTGGTTCCCCGACATTCTCGGCGTCGGCTACGAGACGACCGACGCCGCCCTGCGCGAGAACCTGACGCTGCAGACCATGCTGATGCTGATTGTCGTCAAGACGGCGGCAACGGCGATATCGCTCGGCGGCCGTTTCGGCGGCGGGGTGTTCAGCCCGTCGCTGTTCGTCGGGGCGATGACCGGCGGCGCCTTCGGCGTCATCGCCACCGGCATGTTCCCGGAGTTCTCGTCCGGGCACGGCGCCTACACGCTGGTCGGCATGGGCGCGGTGGCCGGCGCCGTGATGGGCGCGCCCATGTCCACGATCCTGATCGTGTTCGAGATGACCGGCGACTACGCCATGGCCATTGCGCTCATGCTCGGCGTCGTCATGGCGACCAGCCTGACGCACGTCGTGACGGGCCGCAGCCTGTTCACCTGGCAACTGGAGCGGCGCGGCGTCAACCTGCGCGGCGGGCGCGAGATCGGGTTGCTCAAGCAGATCCGCGTCGCCGATGTGATGAAGGATGACTACACCGCCGTCGGCCCCGATGCCGACCTCTATGAGATCGGCGACAGGCTGAGCGATGCGCGCTGGGGCGAGCTGTTCGTCATCGACGGCGACGGCCGCCTGGTCGGCGTCATCAACATGGCCGACATGGCCCTGGCCGAGCAGGCGCCGGGGGAGGGCGACACGCCGCGCACCGCCGGCGACATCGCCCGCCGCGACCCGCCGATGCTGCAGGCCAACGACGAACTGCGCGAGGCGATCAATTTCATCGACCGGGCCGGCGAGAGCCACCTGCCGGTCGTCGACGACCGCGAGCAGCGCCGCGTGGTCGGCTTCGTCCACGAGCACGACGTGCTGCTGGCCTATCACCGCGCGCTGCTCACCGCCCGCGCGGAGGAGCGCGGCGACCCGGTCCCCGAACCCGGCATCCGCCCGCTCCGGCGGCGGCGGTAGGAGGCGGTAGGAGGCGGGGAGGAGCGCCCGGTCAGACGCCGCGCAGGAACAGCGTCAGCAGCGCCTCGGCGAAAGCATCCGTCTCGGCAGCGCGCGCCGCCGGGTCGGGGTGGCGCATGCTGTCGGCCAGGCCGTACAGCTCGACCGTAATCACGCCCACGGAGTCGCGGTCGCCTGGTCCGCCTTCGACGACCGGTGCCGGCGCCCAGCTGCCAAGCGACGTGCCGTCGCAGACCTCGCCCGACCAGACCGGGGTCGGCTCGGCACCGAGCCTGTTGCCGGCGACGTTGGCGCCGGCTCGCCCCGCGGCAGCGGCCAGACGCAGCGCCAGGGCCTCGTCGGCGGCCGTCCGTGCGGCGGCCGCGTGCCGGGCGGCGCGCTGTCCGCCTGTATCACCCGGCGCCACCGGCACCGGCGCGTGCGGGTCCGAGAAGAAACCGGGTCGTTGCGGGTGGGGCGTGGCGTGCAGGTTGGCGATGCGGTCCGGCCGGAACCGCTCGATCAGCTCGATCAGCAGCATGTTCTCCGGCAGGATCGGCCGACCCAAATGGTCCAGGGGCCGGCCGCCGCCGCGGCGCCGCGCCGAGGCCAGGCTCTCGCCGGGAGCAGGGAAGTTGCGGTTGGTCGGGATCTCGCGCTCGCGCACGTCCGCCGCATAGTGATCGGGGAAGAGCAGCGGCACGACGACGGTGTCGGCCTCGGGCCGGGCGCCCGCCGTCAGCCGCGCCAGCAGGCGCTGCGCCACCTCCACGGCTGAGCGCTCCGAGCCGTGCACGCCGCCGATGACGAGCGCACGGCCGCGACCGTTGCCGGGGAAGAAATGCGCCGTGACCGGCCGGCCCTCGTCGCTGGTGCCGAGGACGGTGGCCATGCCGGCTGGCTCCCAGGCGTCCATCACCATCGCGGCCCGCATGCTCACCGGCGGCCACCCGATCCGGCGCCGGGCCGGGGAGGGGAGGCACGATGGCTCTGCCCGGCAAGACCTGCCGGGGCGAATCCTGCCGGGGCGTACGGACTGCCCGGTCTGCGGGAGGCCGCTGGTGTGGAACAGCGTGGCGTTGAGCGCTGGCACATGGCTTGCTGACCTGGATGGGCAACGGTATACGCCATCGTCGTTCGACCCGCACACGGAGTTCGCGTCATGTCGATCCCTGCGATCACCCTTCCTCCCGTCCTGCCGTCGACCGTGTCCGGCCGCTCCGAGGCCAAGGCCCCCGCGTCGACGCCGGCTCCCGCCCCGCAGACGCCCTCCGATCCCGACGTCGTGTCCACGTCCACGTCCACGTCGGGGCATGCCGACCTGGAGGCTTTCCTCAAGGATATGGCCGACCGCGGGTTCATCGTCACGCCCATGAACGAAGGTGCGGCGCGGGCCATGGCGGACGAGGCCGGCGAGGCCCTCGGTGCGCTGTCCCTGTCCATCGCCAATGCCAATCCTGACCGGCTCGCCAGCCTGTTCGTGGATGGAGACTGAACCCTCCGGCGCATGAACATACTCCCTTGGGGCCGTCCGTGAAGATCCCATGACACTGGAAGAGGCCTCTGCCGGCGGTGAAGGCTCGGGCGGCTCAAACCAGAAAACGCGATCCGCGGCTGGGCGCGCCGGACCGGTTCCGGCCCAGCCGCGTCCGCGCTTGTATCTGGTGACCGGGGCGGGTACCGTCCGGGCGTTTTTCTTGTCCCCGCTTGCCCGTGGCCGATCTTCGCACCCTTCTGATCGCCGTTGTTCCGCTGCTGTTCAGCGCGGCGATCTTCATTGCCGGCAACGGTCTGTTCGGTACGCTGCTGGCCGTGCGCCTCGACCTGGAGGCGGTGCCGGTCGATGTGATCGGCCTGATCCTGGCGTGCTATTCGGTCGGCTGGGTGATCGGCACCCTGATCTGCCCGGCAATCATCAACCGTGTCGGCCACATCCGGACCTTTGCCGCGTTTGCCGCATTGGCCACGGTATCGGCGCTGCTCCATCCGCTGGTCCTCAGCGGCATGTTGTGGGCGGCTTTGCGCATCCTCACCGGTCTGTGCATGGCCAGCCTGTACACGATCCTGGAGAGCTGGCTGAACGCCAAGGCGACCGACGCCGTCCGCGGCAGCGTCATGGGCGCCTACATGGCCGTGAACTTCCTGGCCTTCGGCATCGGCCAGTTCCTGATCACGGCCGCCGACCCGGCCGGTTTCCAGGCCTTCACGCTGGTCGCGGTGCTGATCTGCCTGTCGCTGGTGCCGCTGACCCTGTCGCGGGTCGAGTCGCCGCCGGAGATACACTTCGAGCGCCTGACCCTGCACCGGCTGATCACGATCTCGCCGCTGGGGTTGGCCGGCTGTCTGTGCGCCGGTCTGGTCACCGGCGCGTTCAATGCCATGGCGCCGGTCTATGCGCGCGGCGTCGATCCGACACCGGGCTGGGTGGCGCAGTTCATGCTGATGGCGGTGCTGGGCGGCTTCGTCCTGCAGTTCCCGATGGGCCGCCTGTCCGACCGGTTCGACCGGCGTCGCGTCATTCTCGGCCTGACCGTCGCCCTCGGCGCGATCAGTGCAGCGATCGCCATGGCCGGAGCGTGGTCGGTATGGCTGCTGGGGACACTGGTCGTGCTGCACGGCGGCATCGCCTACACGCTCTACCCGATCAGCCTGGCGCACGCCAGCGACCGCATTGCGCCGGCCGACCTGGTGCCGACCTCGGCCGGGCTGCTGCTGTGGTTCGGCGTCGGCGCGGTGGCCGGGCCGCCGCTGGCCGCCCTGGCCATGGGCCGGCTGGGCAGCGGCGGGTTGTTCCAGTTCTTTGCGGTGATCGGATTCGTCCTGGCTGCGTTCACGGCGTGGCGGATGGCCCGGCGCGAGCCGGTGCCCAACGAAGAGCAGGGCGCCTTCGTCGCGGTGGCGCAGACGACACCCGAGGCCACGCTGCTCGACCCGCGGGCCGAGTCCGAGGCGGCGCAGCTTTCGTTCGACTTCGTCCCGCGGGGGACGGGCTGATGCTGAATGGCGCGTTCGGCAGTGGGTTCGCGGCACCGTTGACGCCCCTGGCGCTGTTCCTGACGCTGCTCGCCGTCGGCTTGTGGGCCTGGCAGCTTGGCGGGCGCGAGCCGTGGCGGCTGGCAGCGGCGGTGCTGATCGGCCTGGTCGCCGGCATCGTGCTGCGCGAGGCCGGCTGGCCACCGCCCTGCCGGGTCTGGGTGGTGCCGGCGGCGCTGGTCGCGCTCGGCCTGCTGGTGGCCTTCCATGCCATGGTGCCCGCACTGGCGGCGGCGGCCCTGGTCGCGGTCGCAGCGGCCTATCACGGACCGACGGCAGCGGCCATGCTCGACCGTGGCGTCGTGGCGGTGGTCGGGTTCGTCTGCGGTGTCCTGTTCGTCGCGGCGGCCGGCGTCGGCATCGCCGCCATGCTGACGCAGGGGGTGGCGCGGCGCGGCTTGCAGGTGGCCGGCGGCGCCGTCGCCGCGGTCGGCGGGCTGATGCTGATCGGAGTGGTCTAGGCCGTCCTCCCGCCCCATTTGTCCGTTGAACTCAAGACACATACGGGGATGTGGGCAAGCCGCGGGGGGCGACAGATCATGCAGCCGATCCGGGATAGCGTGCCGGGAACGTACCGCCGGGGCATGGCCGGTTTCATGACGGCTGTCGTCTGTCTCGCCGTGATGGCGGCGAGCATGGCCGTGGGCGGGGCCGTGGGCGGGGCCGCGGCACAGGCCCAGGACCAGACCATCCGGTTCTTTCGCATCGGCACCGGTACCACCGGCGGCACCTACTTCCCCATTGGCGGGCTGATTGCCAACGCCATTTCCGGCCCGCCCGGGGCGCCACCGTGCGAGCTGGGCGGCAGTTGCGGCGTGCCGGGGCTGATCGCCGTCGCCCAGGCCAGCTCCGGCTCGGTGGAGAACATCAACAACATCCGCGACGGGCTGATCGAGTCGGCACTGGCCCAGGCGGACGTGGCGACGTGGGCCTATCGCGGCTCCAACCTGTACGAGGACCAGGGCCCGTTCCCCGATCTGCGCGCCATCGCCCACCTGTACGGCGAGCTGGTGCATGTCGTCGTGCCCGCCGACAGCCCGATCGAGACCGTCGCCGACCTGCGCGGCAAGCGGGTGTCCATTGGCGAGGAGGGCTCGGGCACGCTGATCGATGCGCGCCTTGTGCTTGACGCCTACGATCTGAGCGAGGACGACATCGAGGCCGTCCATCTGCGCCCGGAAACGGCGAGCGATGCGCTGCTGGCCGGCGAGATCGACGCCTTCATGTTCGTCGGCGGGGCGCCGCTGCTGGCCATTGAGGACCTGGCGCGGCGCATGCCGATCCGGCTGGTGCCGTTCGACGATCCGGCGGCGCGCCGGCTGATCGAATCTCGGCCGTTCTTTACGGCCGCCGGGCTGCCGGCCGAGACCTACAGCGGCGTCGGCGCCGTGCCGATGATCGCCGTCGGCGCCCTGTGGGTGACCTCGACCGCGGTGGACGAGGAAACCGTCTACGGCATCACCAGGGCGCTGTGGCATCCGTCGACCCAGGCGGTGCTCGAGAACAACCACCCGCGGGGCTCCGAGATCCAGGTTGAGAACGCCCTGCGCGGCATTGGCATTCCCATTCATCCCGGTGCTCTGCGCTTCTACCACGAGATCGGCCTGATGGTGCGGTCCCCGACCGACGATCAAGGTGATGCCGGGATCGGCAGTGGCGCCGGCGCCGCCGGGCATGGACCGACCCCGCGGGCGACCGGTGCGGTGCCAGAGGCCGGTGCCGAGGCGTCGCGGCCGACAATCGCGCCGCGGTTCCTGCCGCTGGTTACGGAGCCGGAATGATCCACGGTTCGGCCAGCGCAGCGTTCGTCCACTCCACCATGGCCGGCAGGGCCAGCACCGCGTCGGCGTAAGCCTGACACTCGGGATCCAGGGCGACCGCGTACGTGGTGAAGCGGGTCACCACCGGCGCGTACATGCAGTCGGCGGCGCCGAACGCACCGAACAGGAACGGCCCGCCGCTGCCGAAGCGGGCGCGGCAGTCTTGCCAGATCCCGGTGATCCGCGCGATGTCGGCCGCCACTTCGGTGTCGACCGGGCGGGCCGGGTGCCGCTGCTTCAGGTCCATGGCCATGGCGCGGCGCAGCGGCGCGAAGCCGGCATGCATCTCCGCCGAGACCGACCGGGCGACGGCGCGGGCGGCCGGGTCGTCCGGCCACAGACCGGATTGCGGGAAGCGCTCTGCCACGTATTCCAGGATCGCCAGGCTGTCCCAGACCAGGCCGTGCCCGGTGCGCAGCGCCGGCACCTTGCCGGAGGGTGAGTGGCCGGCAAGGCGAGCCTTCGTGTCGGGCCGGCTCAGCGGGATGACGATCTCGTCGAACGCCACGCCGGCAGCCTTGAGGCCCAGCCAGGCGCGCAGCGACCAGGAGGAATAGGCCTTGTTGCCGATGATGAGGGTCAGTTCAGGCATGGTCGAGTCGCACTGGAGCGGCGGGCAGGCAACGACGCGGCCGTCATTGCAGAACCGCAGATATCCATGGAGAAAAAGGGAGCCCCGCCGCCGTGACGCCGGGGCCAGTAAGGATGGTTCACGAGTGGCAACATCATAGCGCCTTTCAGCGCCCCCGTCAGTAGAACCGGAGGTACGAATCCACCCGGCCGACGGCCGAAGGGCGATGCGCCAGATGTCGTAGGCATTTTGCTCTACTGACGGTAGGCAATGCCCGGCAGCCACGTCACCAGCGCCGGCCACAGGAAGATCAGCATCACGCCGAACAGCTGGACCAGGATGAAGGGGACGACACCGCGGTAGATGTGCCGGACGGTGATCTCTGGCGGTGCCACACCCTTTACGTAGAACAGCGCGAAGCCGACCGGCGGCGTCAGGAACGACGTCTGCAGCACCACCGCAAACACCACCGTGAACCAGATCAGTGCCTGGGCGCCGCTGTCGAAGCCCAGCTCGACGCCCATGTCCTGCACGATCGGGCCGACCAGCGGCAGGATGATCAGGATGATCTGGATCCAGTCGAGAATGAAGCCGAGGATGAACACGATCAGCAGGATGACCAGGATCGTGCCGATATTGCCGACGTTCAGCCCGAGCAGGGCACTTTCGATCATCTCGTCGCCGCCCAGATTGCGCAGCACCAGGGCGAAGGCGACGGCACCGATGATGATGGCGAAGATGAAGGCCGTCGTCTTGGTCGTCTCGCGCATCACGTCGATCAGCACGGCAAGGCTGAGGCGCCGGTTGGCCAGCGCCAGCAGCGTGGCGCCGAAGGCGCCCACACCCGATGCCTCGGTGGGGGTTGCCACGCCGAAGAAGATGCTGCCGAGCACCGCCAGGATCAAAGCCGCCGGCGGCAGTACGGCCAGCAGCACGCCGACGATCACCCAGAGCGTCACGCGCGGTACTTCCCGAGGCGCCGGCGCGACATTCGGCCGCAGAAAGGCGACCACCAGGATGTAGGCGATGTAGAGCATGCCCAGCATGACGCCGGGGATCAGGGCGCCCATGAACAGGTCGCCGACCGACATCGACAGTTTGTCGGCCATCAGCACCAGCATGATGCTGGGCGGAATCAGGATGCCCAGGGTGCCGACCGCGGCGCAGGTGCCGACACCGAGCTCCTTCGAGTAGTGGTTCTTGAGCATCACCGGCAGGCCGAGCAGCGTCAGCAGCACCACCGAGGCGCCGATGATCCCGGTCGAGGCCGCCAGCAGCACGCCGATCAGCGTGATCGTCACCGCGTAGCCGCCGCGCACGCGCCCGAACAACTGCACGAAGTTGTCCATCAGCGTCTCCGCGATGCCGGACCGGTCCAGCATCAGGCCCATGAAGATGAACATGGGCAGCGCCACCAGCACCCAGTTGCGCATCTGCTCCCAGGTGTTGCTGACGATCAGCGAGGCGCGGGTCCAGGTCAGCTCGCCCTCCCAGTAGTCGGGGAAGGTCTCCAGCACCCGATCGAGCAGCACGGCATCGGCGGTGACGATGACTACCGTGAACAGCACCGCCACGCCGCCGAGCAGCCAGGCGATCGGATAGCCCGTGAACAACAGCGCCAGGAACGAGATGAACATCAGGATGGCGAGGATCTGGTTGAACGTCAGATCCAGGAACAGGGCGAACACCTGGGTTACCCAGAACACGATGGCTGCCAGGCCGATGACCGCGTAGTCGATGACCGCCTGCAGAATGCCGAAATGAAACAGTGCTCCGACGATGGCAACGAACACCGCCACGGCAACCAGGGTCACCACGATCTCGCCCGCCGGCATGTGGTGCAGGTGGCGGTCCGGAAACGGCTTCGGCATGCCGAACAGCAGGCTGGTGACGCGGAACAGCCGCGACAGCGCCGCCACCCCGAGCAGCACGAAGGTGACCGGCAGCGCCGCCTTGATGAGCCAGCGGGCGCCCAGCCCGCCCGGGGCATCGGACACCTCGCCGATGTCGTAGGCGCGCTCGACGAACGGGATGGCGTACGTCACCATCAGCCAGATGAACGGCGCCAGGAACACCAGCAGGCCGATCAGCTCGATCCAGGCCTTGGTGCGCAGCCGAAACCGGGTGTGGAACACGTCGACGCGTACATGGCTGTCGTAGACCATGCAGTAGGAAAAGCCGATGAGGAAGCCCACGGCGTACAGGTGCCACTGCAGCTCCTCAAGCTCGACCCGCCCTTCGCCGAACGCGTACCGTAACGTGACATTGAGGACGATGATGCCGACCAGAACCACCCACAGCCAGGACACGGCGTGACCGATCCAGGCGAGGCCCGTATCCAGCAGGTAGGACGCGCGTGTATGTGGCAGGTCGCCGGAGACATGGAGACCCCTCTCGCCATCGCCAGCGGAGACGGCGTCGGCCCGCTCCCTGGTCAGGGCATTGTCGGTCATGGCCTGTTCGTATCGTGGGATCCCGGGGTGCCCGGTCGGTCGACAGAATCCCGGGCCGGCTCGGATCCGGCCCGGGCGTTGCTTAAATGAACGGCCGCTGGGCCACCAGCCGGCCTATTGCCCTTCGCCCGCCGCGGCCTGATCTGCCACGTCGGACATGAAGTCGCGCCGCAGGTAGCCGTACTGCTTCCAGTAATCGTAGTCCTCGCGGAACGACCGCTGGCTTTCCAGGACACGGGCGAAATCCTCGTCGCGCGCCGCCTCCTCCTCCAGCACGGTCTGGGCCACGGCATAGAGCTCGCGCAGGATCGGCTCCGGCAGGATCAGGGCGGTGATGCCGTGGTCCGCGAAGTCGCGGATGATGGCGCCCTGCTCGGCCTCGGACTTGGCCAGCGAGTTCATGACGCCGGCCTGGCAGGCGACGTTGAACAGCGCGCGGGTCTGGTCGTCCAGGCCGTCCCAGGTCTCCTGGTTGACGATCAGGTGCAGCGCCGTTAACGGCTGGTGCCAGCCGGGGTAGTAGTTGTAGGGAGCAACGCGGCCGAAGCCGAGCAGCTGGTCGACGGCCGGCAGCGCGAACTCGGCGGCGTCGATGGCGCCGCGCTCCAGAGACTGGAACACCTCGCCGCCGGGGATCATGGTGACGTTGGCACCCAGCGCCTGCATCACGCGGCCGCCCAGGCCGGCGAAGCGGATGCGCAGGCCCTGCAGGTCGTCCAGGGACTCGATCGGCTCGCGGAACCAGCCGGCGGTCTCCGGACTGGTGAGGCCGCAGAAAATGGGATGGACGTTGCTGGCGCTGTAGATGTCCTCGCCCAGCTCGCGGCCGCCGCCATAGTACCACCAGGCGGCGTACTCCCACGGCTCCAGGCCGAACGGCACCGCCGAGAACAGCGGCGACGAGGGGATGCGGCCCTGGTCATAGCCCAGCCAGTTGTAGCCGGCCTCGACCTGGCCCTGGCCGACCGCCTCGGTCAGCTCCAGCGCCGGCACCAGCTCGCCCGGCTCGGCGATGCGCAGCTGGATGGTGCCGCCGCTGGCCATCTCCAGCATCTCGGCGACCCACTGCATGTTGTCACCCAGCGCCGGCAGGGTCGACGGGAAGGCGATCGGCACGCGCCAGCGCACGCGCTCCTGGGCCGCCGCGTCCGCGGCGATCATGCCGAAACCGAGACCGCCGATGACGGCGGCGGCGATCAGGCCCCGCCCGGTTCGGTCGAAGATCTGAGACATGCTGCAATTCCTCCGTAGACGATTGGTCCGGTCATCGTTCATTGGCCGCCGGCACAAGGCCGACGGTTCCGGTGCCCGGTTGCTGCGGTCCGACGTGTGGCTGGGTGCTGCGCACCGCCGGACCGACTCCCGGCCGTGGTCGCGGCGCAGGGGCGGACAGCGTGCCGCATGCCCCCGAAAAAACCAACGACCAATTCACCCGCATCAGGAGCCTAGCCCTTTGTCGGGTGAAGGCGCAGCATTTTTTTCGTATTCAGCGCAGAATGTTGGCCGTTACAATTCAGATATGCGCCGGCGCCGGCATCGCCTCGGTTGTGGCCAAGATGGCCTGACAGACCCTCAGGGATCGCCGCGCGCGTCGCCCGCGCCGCGGCCGGGCACCCCCCGCGTCGTCGAATACTCGAAGTGCAGCGCCTCGCCCGGATGGACGAGCGGATGAATGGCGTGCGCCGCCATCGCCGCCTCGGCGAAGCCGGACAGGATCAGCTTCAGCTTGTTGGGGTAGGCAGCGATGTCGCCGATGGCGAACACGTCCGGCACACTGGTGGCGCAGGTGGCCGGATCGACGACGACATGGTTGCGGTCCAGCGCCAGTCCCCACTGGGCGATCGGCCCCAGGGTCATGGACAGGCCGAAGAACGGCAGCAGCACGTCGGCGTGGAGGCGCCGCGCCTCCCCCTCCAGGGTGCGCACGATGACGGCGGACAGCCGGCCGCCGTCGCCCTCCAGCCCGGCGAGCTGGTAGGGCACGACCAGCTCGATGCGGCCGGCGTCGGCCAGGGCGTGCAGCCGGGCGACGCTGTCGGGCGCGCCGCGGAACCTGGGCCGGCGGTGCACGACCATGACCCGCTCGGCGATGTCGGCCAGGATGATGGCCCAGTCCAGCGCGCTGTCGCCGCCGCCGGCGATGACCACGCGCCGGCCGCGCAAGTCCTCCTTGCGCGTCACCATGTAGAACACGCTGTGGCCCTCATAGGCCTCGATGCCCCGCAGCGGCGGCCGGTTCGGCCCGAAGGCGCCGACGCCGGCGGCGACGATCACGGCCCGCGCCGCCACCTCCGTGCCGTCGGCAGATCCGACCAGCCAGCCGCCCCCGTCGCGCCGCGTCAGCCGCTCGACCCTTTGGCCCAAATGGTAGACGGGGTCGAACGGCCGCGCCTGCTCGGCCAGGTTGGCCACCAGCTCGGCAGCGTCGATCACCGGATAGCCGGGGATGTCGTAGATCGGCTTCTCCGGATAGAGCGCCGCGCACTGGCCGCCGACCACGTCCAGCGCGTCGAACACGTGGCAGCGCATGGTCAGCATGCCGCACTCGAACACGGCGAACAGGCCGACCGGGCCGGCCCCGATGATGGCAACGTCGGTGTCGAGCGGTGTGGCGGTCATGGGCGGTCCTGGGCAATCCTGCTGGCGCGGCGCGTGGCCGGCGATGCCGGCCTGACGATCTTCTAGGGCGCCACTCCCGCATCGTCAAAGCGGCATGGTGCGGCATCAGGGATGAGGATTGGGATCGTCGTGTTTCGCCCGCTATATTTCATCCGTCATGCCAGACACCGCTCAGCCCCTGCTCATCCTCGGCATCGAGACCTCGTGCGACGAGACGGCCGTCGCCGTGGTCGGCGAGGATCGGGTCATCCGCAGCAACGTCGTGCTGTCGCAGACCGACGAGCACAGCGCCTACGGCGGCGTCGTGCCGGAGATCGCGGCGCGCGCCCATCTGGCCCATTTGACGTCGCTGGTGCGCCGCGCCCTGGCCGCGGCCGGCGCCGGATTCGGCGACCTGTCGGGCATCGCCGCCACCGGCGGGCCCGGGCTGATCGGCGGGGTGATCGTCGGCGTGATGACGGCCAAGGGCATCGCCGCGGTGCGCGGCCTGCCGTTCCTGGCAGTCAACCACCTGGAGGCGCATGCCCTGACCGCGCGGCTGACCCACGGCATCGACTTTCCCTATCTGCTGCTGCTCGTCTCGGGCGGCCACTGCCAGCTGCTCGTCGTCGAGGGCGTCGGGCGCTACACACGGCTCGGCACCACCATTGACGATGCCGCCGGCGAGGCGTTCGACAAGGCGGCCAGGCTGCTCGGCCTCGGCTATCCTGGCGGTCCGGCGATCGAGCGCGCCGCGGCGGAGGGTGACCCGGCGCGGTTCGCCCTGCCGCGCCCGCTGGTTGGCCGGCCTGGCTGCGATTTCTCGTTCTCCGGCCTGAAGACGGCGGTGCGGCGCACCATCGATGCCCTGCCGCCGGGGCCGCTGGCGGAGCGGGACGTGCGCGACCTGGCAGCCTCGTTCCAGGCGGCGGTGGGCGACTGCCTGGCCGACCGCACGCGCCGCGCCGTGGCGCTGTTCCGTGACCGGCACCCCGTCGGCGGGGCGCTGGTGGTCGCCGGCGGCGTGGCGGCCAATCGGAGCTTGCGGACCCGCCTGGCCGGGCTGGCGGAACAGGAGGGGCTGCCGTTCGTTGCTCCCCCGCTGGGGCTGTGCACCGACAACGCGGCCATGGTCGCCTGGGCCGGGATCGAGCGGCTGCGCCTGGGCCTGGTCGACGACCTGGAGTTCGCACCGCGGCCGCGCTGGCCGCTCGACCCTGCTGCGGCAGGACAGGGGGCCGGACAGGGGGCCGGACAGGGGGCCGGACAGGGGGCCGGACAGGGAGGACGCGCATGAGCGACGGACAGAGGGTTGGCGTGATCGGCGCCGGCGCCTGGGGCACGGCGCTGGCGCAGGCGGCGACGCGGTCCGGCTGCACGGTCCGCCTGTGGGCGCGCGAGCCGGAGGTGGTTGAGGCGGTCAACCGCGACCGCGAGAACCCGGACTTCCTGCCCGACGTGATCCTGGACCCGGCCATCCAGGCCACCGGCGACCTGGCCGAGGCGTGCGACGCCGACGTCGTGCTGATGGTCGTGCCGGCGCAGTTCACCCGCGGCGTCTGCCGGCGCCTGCCGGACGTGACCGTGCCGCTGGTGCTGTGCGCCAAGGGCTTCGAGCGCGACACCGGGGCCCTGATGACCGAGGTGGCGGCGGCGGAGAAGCCTGACGCGACGCTGGCCGTGTTGTCCGGACCGACCTTCGCGCGCGAGGTGGCGCTGGGCCTGCCGGCGGCGCTGACCATCGCCTGCGCCGACGAGGCGCTGGGCTACGACCTGATTCATATGCTGGGCAGCGCCACCCTCCGGCCGTACTGGTCGGACGACCCGGTCGGCGTGCAGATCGGCGCGGCGGTGAAGAACGTGCTGGCCGTCGCCGCCGGCGTCATCATGGGCCGGCAGCTCGGCGAGAACGCCCGCGCCGGCATGATCACCCGCGGCCTGAGCGAGATCGTCCGCCTGGGCGAGGCACTGGGCGCGCGGCGCGAAACGCTGATGGGCCTGTCGGGCCTGGGCGACCTGGTGCTGACGGCGACCAGCCTGACCTCGCGCAACACCTCGCTGGGCGAGGCGATCGGCCGGGGCCGGTCGCTCGACGACGTGCTGGGCGAGCGGCGCACCGTGGCCGAGGGCGTGTGGACCGCCGCCGCCATCGCCGGCCTGGCCGAGCGCCACGGCGTCGACATGCCAATCTGCCGCGCCGCCGACGCCATCCTGCACCACGGCGCCGCCATCGACGCCACCATCGCCGGCCTCCTGCACCGGCCGTTCAGGGCGGAGTACTAGGGTGGGCGTAAGGCGGCGAAGAGCAGTAGCAACTGTATTCGATCGTTCTGGGGCGAGGTTTTGAGGGTCAGGCGGCGACCGGCATGGGGGTGGGATCGGGCTGGGGTTTGCGCCAGGTGGTGTTGGTTTTGACCATGGCATTGAGGATGACGAGGATCTTTCGCATGGCGGCGACCATGGCGACCATGGCGACCTTGCCCGGCTTGCCGGCGGCGGTGAGGCGGTCGAAGGTGTCGCGGATCACAGGGTTGTAGCGCAGCCCGGCGCGGAAGACGATGAACAGCGCATGGCGGACCGGGACACGGCCGCCGAAGATGGTTCGGATGCCGCGTTTCTCGCCGCTGTCGCGGGCGAATGGCGCCAGGCCGGCGAGGCTGCCGATCTGCTTGGTGTTGAGGGTGCCGAGCTCGGGCAGATGGGCGATCAGCGTGGCGGCGACGATGGGGCCGACACCGGCGCCCGCGTCCTGGTGCGGCCGCTTGTCGTGTCGGCCGGCAGCAGATGGCAATCGATGGTGGCCTTGGAGATGTCGGCCCCGAGATGATAAACTTGGAAGGTCATGGCGGATGCTCGTCCCTGTCTGCGGCGTCGGGCGCCTGGCAACTGTGCGAGATACGCCGAAGGGCCTGGGGCGGGCACCTGGCTACGAACGAGGTGCGCTCGTGGCTGGGCACGGTGTCCCGACCCCGCGAACCGGTGCCGGCCCTGCAGGGGCGGCACCGGTTCCTCCCTTCAGCACCCCCATCCCAACCCAGTCCGAAAAGACAAGGCTGGGCTGAGCCTGCGGAACGTTGCCGTTGACCCGTGCACATCCGGTGCCATGTGACCGGTTCCACAGACATTGCGGGCAAGGCAACGCGTGACGTTGCGGTCGTGCCGCACCGGCGCTACCGTGGGCCGCGATGGGGCTGACGCAGAGGGTTGTCTGCCATGGCGGCGTATTTCGTTTCGCGGCATGCGGGGGCACTGGAGTGGGCGGCGCGGCGGGGCATCAGCGCCGAGCGCGTCGAGCACCTGGATGTCGCACTGATCGGCCCCGGCGACATCGTCATGGGCACGCTGCCGGTGCACCTGGCCGCCGCCGTGCGCGCGCGAGGTGCCCGCTACCTCCACCTCGAGATGACCGTGCCGGCCAGCGAGCGCGGCATCGGCCTGTCGGCCGACGACATGGACCGCTGCGGCGCGCGCCTGACCGAGTACAAGGTCATCCCCGCCGACCCGGCCGACGGCGCCTGAGGCCGACCGGCCGTACCGGCTGCGGGCAGCCGCTGCACCACCAGGGCCGGGGGGCTGGGCGACCTGCCCTCGGAGCCGGCACTTGCAGCGGACGCGGATGGCATTTCACGGCGGTCAGGAGAAAGGGCCGCTGGTATAAGATCCTCCACCATCCTACCACAGCGCCAGCTCCAGCTGCCCCGGCGCCGGTCCGCGGCGGCGGCCGGTGCGGCGCGGGCGGGCCGCCGGGCGCGGCGCGGGGCAACAGGGCTGGTCCGGGTCGGGGAAGGCGTCTCGCTGCGGCGGGCCGGGCCGCTCCCGCTCCCCCTTCCCCTCCGGCGGCGGCGGCGGTGGCGGCCGGAGCTGCCGGGCCAGCGCCTCCTCGTAGTGGCGGCGCTCCTCGTGGCGGGCGGCGATCAGCTCGGCCAGCTCGCGGCGCAGGCGGTCGATGACCCGGTCCTTCTGGGCCAGGGCCGCCTGCAGCTCGCCGATGCGCTGCTGCAGGCCGCGCACGGTCTTGTCTTTGTGGGAGTACTCCCAGATCAGCGAGGCCAGGTCGGCGCGGGCACGGTCGGCGGCATTCTGCTTGTCGTTACTTTGGCCCAGCCGGGCGGCAATGTCGGTGAACGACAGGCCGCTGTCGGCCAGCATGGCTCGGGCGCGGCGGAGAGCCGACAGCGCCTCGCCGTCGCTGGCCGAACCGGCCAGTGCCAGCACTTTGCAGAACCTGTCGACATCCAGCGCCACGGCGCGCCCCGGCACAAACTTGCCCGCGGGACGCAAGATTAAGACAAGGATTATAGTCCAGCAACCAAATTAGACATCGAAGTGATACAGATCCGGCAAAATCGAACCCCGTTTCGTCTTCCGGCAACAACGAATGGGTGAACATCTCTAATCTTCGGAGCGGCGCGCCGGTGTCCTGCCGCGGCGCCGGGCGGCGACGGTGCCGCGGCGCAGGGCATCGATGTGCGGGGCCAGCGTGATGGCCGGCGCGAAATCCGCGAACAGTGGCCCGGCGACGCGCCACACCTGCAGCGCCAGCTCGGCGGCGCCGGCATTGACCGCGGCGGTCAGGCCCTGCCAGGCGGCCAGCCGCTGGCGCGCCTGGTCGACCCGGCGCTGGAAGCGGGCCAGGGCCTCGGGCCGGTCGGCGAAGTGAGCAACCGCCTCGTCATGGGCGCGCAGCACCGCCTCCTCGCCGGCCACGGTCAGCCGGCCGCCGGAGCGCGCCGCGGCGATCGCCGACTGCAGCCGCCGCGCCGCGGTGACCCGCCGCTCGCAGGCGGCGACGACCGCCGCCAGGGGCCGGCCGTCGACCTCGGTGCCGACCGCGGCGCCGCTGGCCGACAGGTCGGGCGGGCCGCGCCACAGGCGGACGACCTGCTCGTCGGCGTCGAGCGAGCGGTCGCCGCTGCTCAGGCGGGCAACGATCTGGTCCACGGCCTTGATGCGCGCCACGGCCAGTGCGGCGCGCCGCGCCACGTCGCCGGCATGGGACAGGGCACGCAGCCACGACAGGCCGCCCCACAGGCGGGCCACGGTGCGGTCGTCACCCTTGTCCAGGGCGGCGTGCAGCTTGCGCACGAAGACGGCGCGCGGCACCTCGTCGTCTGGCACCGGCGGGAACAGGTCGACGCCGGTGGTGCGGCGCCGCGAGCACCACGGACAGAAACCGCGCGCCGCGGAAAGGAAGTGGCCCTCGCTGTCGGTGCACGGCAGCAGGTCGTCGAGCGCCGTGGTCAGCAGGCCGGTCCACTCCGCCGCCGAAGGACGCCGGTGCGGATTGCCGTGGCCCTGCTCGAAGGTCTGGCGGATCGCCTGCTCCAGCGCCGGGTGCAGCGCCTCGAGGCCGAGCGCCAGCGGCCCCGGCCGCAGCCGGCTGGCGCCGGCATAGGGGAAGTCACCGAAGCGGATCAGCGTATCCAGTGGCGGCGGGTCGCCGCCGCCCTGCCATTGGCCCTGGTAGGGGTGGCTGCCGAGCAGCAGCAGATGGATGATCACGGCCAGCCCGAAGCGGTCGTGCAGCTCGGTACGCTCGATCGTGCCCAGTTCGTGGCCGATCAGCTCGGGCGGCGTGAATCCCTCGCTGCCGACGGCGCAGTGGTGGACCTGGCCGGTGGCCGGGTCGCGCACCTGGAAGGAGTCGGTGTCGATGATGCTGACCAGGGCGTCGCGCGAGACCAGCAGGTTGTCGGTCTTCAGGTCGCCGATGACGTAGCCGCGCTCGTGCAGGGCACGGACGATCCAGGCGACGTTGTAGGCGGTGACGTGCAGGCAGTACCAGTCGAAGCCCGGCACCCGCTGGCGGCGGAGGCGGTGGTTGTACAGCGTCGTCAGCCGCATCGCGTCGCGGATGTACGGCATCAGGAAGCCGACCGGCTCGCCGTCGCACGCGACCAGCCGCTGCGGCCAGGCGATGGAGCGGTGGCCCTGGCGGCGCGTCGGATCGGCCGGCGGCCGGCCGATCATGGCGCGGACCTTGTCGATGCGCCGCTGGTCGGGGCGGTGGTAGATCTTGGCCAGCAGGCCGGGGGCATCGGTCTCGCTGACGGTGCCCTCGCCGCTGCTGGCAACAGTGGCGACCAGGCTCAGCGGGCCGCCGCCGACAATGGCCAGCCCGCTCATCCGCCGGCTCCCGCGGCGTCGAGCCGGACGGCCAGGAGCAGGGCGCGGTCGTCGTCCGAGCGCTGCGCCAGCCGCTCCGACCCGAGGAACGCGCGCGCCGCCTGCCGCGCCTCGCCGGCATCGGCGGCGCCGCGCAGATAGGTCTCGATCGGGCCGAAAAAGGGCGCGTGGGGGCGGCGCCGGCGAAAGTCGATGGACACGGCGGTCAGCCCGTCGGTGGCCAGGCAGACGAAGGTCGGCGCCCGGTGGCTGAGGGAAAAGCGTGCCGCGGCCGGGGCGTCGATGTCGGTCAGGAAGCGGGTCTCGTTCACGTATTCCCCGGTCTGCGGCGTGAACATGAGCTGGTAGGACGGCGTGTCGTCGCGCACCACGATCAGGCCGTCGCCGATCTGCAGCGCCGCCGCCCACGCCGGGGTCGCCGCCAGCGCCAGCACGGTGCAGGCGAAGTCGTTGACGACGGCGGTGCGGGCGTCGGCGGCGCCGCGCAGGCGGTTCAGCCCGCAGGCCAGCGCCGTGCCGAAGCAGGCGCGCAAGGCCGCGGCATCGGGCGGCCCGGCGGCGCCGGCCGCGCCGCTGGCGACCAGCCCCGCCGTCAGCCGCGACAGGATGCCGCGCACCGCCAGTCCGGCTCCAAGGCGCGACCAGCGGGCGCTGCCGGCCCCGTCGGCGACGACACCCACGAGCAGGTCGCCGATGACGCGCACCGCCGCATAGTCCTCGCAGGGCTGGCCCTCGCGGCGGTGGCGCTCGCCCTGCCGGAACGCCGCCACCGCCCGCCACGCGCTTCCGGCAACGGGCGCCGCGGCGGGGACCACATCGGGAGCGGGGGCGGCCGGGATCACGGCGGCAGCTGACTCCACCCATCGACGGCCGGCAGCGGGATGGAGTCGGCGCCGACGGCGCTGGTGGAGACGCGGCGGACGCTGACCGACAGCCACTCGAACAGGTCGCGGAAGCGCAGCCGCTGCAGCATCAGCGGCGGCCGTGACGGCGGCGTGATCTGGCCCAGCAGGTCGAAGTCCGCCCCCTCGACGCCGACGGCGAAGAAGCTGATTCGCCGCTCGGCCTCGGCGGCTTGGACGCGCTCGGCGGCGCGGCGCCACAGCTCGCCGTCGGTGGGCGCGCCGTCGGTGATCAGGAACACCCACGGACGGTAGTAGGGGATGCCGTGCTCGCGGTAGACCGTCTTGCGCTGTTCCACGAGGTCCAGGGCGATCTCGACGGCGCCGCCCAGCGGCGTCTTGCCGCCGGCGGTCAGCTCCGGCGGCTCGAACCGGTCGACGGTGACGAATGCCTGCGGCACCATGACCCGGCCGCCGAAGGTAATCATGGCGACCTCGACGCGCACCGCGGCGAGTTCGTCGCGCATGACCTCTTCCTTGAACGTCGCCACGCCGGCGTTGAGCTCCTCGATCCGCTCGCCGGTCATCGACTTGGACGTGTCGAGCACCAGCGCCACCGGGCAGCGCGGCTCCGGATTGTCGACGAACTCCGCAACCTCAAATCCCATCGGTGAATGTCCCTGCGCCATGCTTGGCCCGGGTCAGGCCGGGGCCGAGCCGTGCCGCTCCGGGCATCGGCTCGATCCCGATACTCTAAGCGATTATGCGGCCGCCTGCCATGGATGATGCGCTTGCGCGCCATCCGGGAACGTCCGCACGTACCCTGGCGAAAAAAAGCCGGGCACGACAATCTCAAGTCCTTCCGCGCCCCGGGCCGTCCGGCCAATCCGGTGGCGGGCGCGGCTCCTATGCCCCCAGCTTGTTCAGGGCCCGCATGATGCTGTCGCCCATCACGCCGGTCGACACCCGCGCCATGCCCGGCGCCATGATGTCGGCCGTGCGGATGCCACCGGCCAGCACGTTCTGCACCGCCTGCTCCAGCAGGTCCGCCTCGTCGCCGCGGTTCAGGCTGTAGCGCAGCAGCATGGCGAAGCTGAGCAGCGTGGCGATGGGGTTGGCCATGTCCCTGCCGGCGATGTCCGGCGCGGAGCCGTGCACCGGCTCGTACAGCGCCTTGCGCCTGCCGCGGTCGTCGACGGTGCCGAGCGAGGCCGAGGGCAGCATGCCCAGCGAGCCGGTCAGCATCGCCGCCTCGTCCGACAGGATGTCGCCGAACAGGTTGTCGGTGACGATGACGTCGAACTGCTTCGGGTTGCGGACCAGCTGCATGGCGCAGTTGTCGGCGTACATGTGGGTCAGCTCGATGTCGGGATGGGCCTCGCGCTGCAGCGCCGTCACCTCTTCCCGCCAGAGGCGGCCGGATTCCATGACGTTGGCCTTGTCCACCGAACAAACCCGCTTCTGCCGTCGGCTGGCCAGGTCGAAGGCGACCGTGGCGACGCGGCGGATCTCGTCGGTCGTGTAGACCTGGGTGTTGACGCCGCGGCGGCGGCCGTCGGGCAGGGTCTCGATGCCGCGCGGCTCGCCGTAGTAGACGCCGCCGGTCAGCTCGCGCACGATCATGATGTCGAGCCCGGCCACCACGTCGCGCTTCAGCGTGGATGCCTCGGCCAGCGCCGGGAACACCAGGGCGGGACGCAGGTTGGCGAACAGTCCCAGCTCGCGGCGCAGCCGCAGCAGGCCGGCCTCCGGCCGTATGGCGAAATCGACATTGTCCCATTTCGGGCCGCCGACAGCGCCCAGCAGCACGGCATCCGACGCCGCGGCCAGAGCCATCGTCTCGTCCGTCAGCGGTACGCGGTGCCGGTCGATGGCGGCGCCGCCGACCAGGCCTTCGGTGATCTGAAAGTCGATGCCGCGTGTCTCGCCGACCCAGTCAATGACACGAAGAACCTGCCGCATCACTTCGGGACCGATTCCGTCTCCCGGCAGGATAAGAAGTTTCACAGCGTCGGTCATAATGTTGTTCTTTTTCCCGGTTGATTGTTGTGGCGTCAGGGCGACCGCTCAAGCGCCTTCGTTCATGCGGCCCGTGCGCCGCTGCGACCTGTACCGGGCAGACTACATTGGCATTCGGTAGCTCCAAAGGCGAAAAAGCAGCGACCGTATCGGAATTCCGCAGGCCCGAGAATCGTTACAGGCCGGCATGAGCAGTCGGGCTACCAGGAACCAACATAATGTCCCGCGAAGAGGCATGGTGTCCTGATGCGGGTTGCGTGTCACTACCCGGCGTCTTCCATGGCAATCAGTTGTCACTTTTTCTGGTAAATGGTAGATGTCGAATGTTTGCGGATCGGCCGCAGCCGCACATCCGGGCAATCCTGGGAAGCGATCAACCTGCTGCCGCAACGCCAGGTCGGCTGTCCCGTCAGGATGGCGCCGTGCCGGCCGACGACTCGCGAGCCCGGTTCCGGGCATCGGCGGCGCGACGCAGCAGGGCGACGACCTCCTCGTCCGGAACCTGATGGAAGTCGCGGTAGAAGTAGCCGATGGCGCCGAATTCCGGCGGCGTGTCGAGGCACACCACCGCGTCGGCCTCGCGCTCCAGAGCGCGCACGGCATCGGGCGGCGCCACCGGTGTGGCCACCACCAGCCGGCGCGGCGCATGCTGCCGGATCGCGCGCACGGCGGCGCGCACCGTGGCGCCGGTGGCAATGCCGTCGTCGACGATGATCGCCGTCGTGCCGGCCACCGACGGACGCTCCAGCCCGGACAGGTAGAGGCGCCGCCGCCGCTCGATCTCGGTCAGCTGGCGCCGGCCTTCCTCCTCGATGTAGTCGTCCGGCAGTCGCAGCATGCGGACGATCTCCTCGTTGACGACGGTGACCGGGCGTTCCCCGTCGACCACCGCGCCGACCGCCAGCTCGGGCTGGTACGGGGCGCCGATCTTGCGCACCAGCACCAGGTCCAGCGGTGCCGCCAGCGCCACGGCGACCTCGAACCCGATGGGCACGCCGCCGCGCGGCAGCGCCAGGACGACGGGGTGCTCGTCCTTGAAGCGCATCAGCTGCCCGGCCAGCTGCCGGCCTGCTTCCGTTCGATCGGCGAACATCATGATGTCCTGGCCTCGCCGCTCCGGCTGGCATGTGCGATGAGACGTCCGGTGGACCACTGGCGCGCCTCGGCGATCACCACCTCCAGCGTGCCGGGCTCCTCGAAAAGATGGGTGGCGTGCGGAATGATCCGCAAGTCCTTGGCCCGGTCGGCGCCCTCCTCGGCGGTCAGCAGATCGAACGGCAGCGTGCCCGGGCCGGCCTCGTTCAGGCCGCGGGCGACCTGCGTGTTGCGCGGGCTGAACCGGCTGGAGCCGCTGCCATGGGCGAACAGGACGATGGCCTGCGCCCCCTCCGGCAGTTCGAGCAGGCCGGGCAGTCCGACCGGGGTGATCACGACGTCCTGCACGGCCATGGCACCGGCTTCCCTGCTGATCCGTCCCTCTGCGGAGGGGCATCGGCGGAACATGTCCAGACCCTTTTCAACCCCTGACGGGGCAGGGAGTTCCGGCCTTCAGCGTGGTCGCTCTGCCATTTTCCGGCAGGCGGAGCTTGCCGCTTGCCAAGCCGGGGCCGTCCGACCAAGCTTGGGATCATCGACCATGCCGGTCGCCGGCACACTCGCCGCCCCACTCGCCGGCGCACAGGATCCTGGAAGGGCGCCCATGCCCGCCGACACCGCCGCCGACACCGCCGCCGGCACTGCCGCCGGCAATGCCGATGAGCTGCCGCTGGAGGCCAAGGTCGCCTTCCTGCGCCGGCCGGAGAACTATCCGCATGCCGTCGGCCCGGTCGAGGCGGTGGAGACCCACCTGTCATGGGTGTTCCTGACCGGCACCGAGGCCTACAAGCTGAAGAAGCCGGTCCGCACCGATTTCCTTGACCTTCGCTCGGCCGAGCAGCGGCGGCACAATGCCGAGCAGGAGGTGCGGCTGAACCGGCGGCTGGCGCCGTGGGTCTATCTGGGTGTCGTGGCCTTGACCGTCGGGGCGGACAGCGGCCTGCAGATCGGCCGGGCCGGGCAGACGGTGGACTGGCTGGTGCACATGCGCCGTCTGCCCACCGACCGCATGCTCGACATCGCCATCCGCGACGCCACGGTGGACGACGAGACGTTGGCCAAGGCGGCCGAGCTGCTGGCCCGCTTCTACCGGGACAACCCGCTGCCGGACGTCGACCCGGCCGGCTACCGGGAGCACCTGCGGCGGGCGGTGGCCACCAACCACGACCTGCTGGCCGAGGGGCTGGCCGAGTGGCTGAACGGCCGCGACCGCGAGCGCGCCGCAGCGATCCACCGGGCGCAGTTCGAGCTGCTGGAGGGCGACTCTGGCCTGTTCGACCGCCGCGTCGCCGCCGGCCGCATCGTCGAGGGCCATGGCGACCTGCGCCCCGAGCACATCTGCCTGGTGCGCGAGCCGGTGGTGATCGACTGCCTGGAGTTCGACCGCGAGCACCGGATCACGGATCCGGTCGACGAGGTCACCTTCCTGGACATGGAATGCACGCGCCTGCGCGCACCCGAGGTCGGCCGGGTGTTCTTCGACACCTATTGCCGGGTGGCCGGCGACGACCCGCCCGCCCGCCTGGTCGCCTTCTACCGCTGCTACCGGGCCAGCCTGCGCGCCCGCCTGGCGACCTGGCACCTGCAGGACCCCGACGTGGCCGACACCCGGAAATGGACCGAGCGGACGCAGCTCTACCTGGCGATCGCCGAGGAGGCGGCTGCGGGGTTGGGTTGAGAGGGTGCCGGCATGTTCAGACCTGAAGGACCTTTACGCCGAGCTGTCCGGCTGCCTTCTGCAGTTCCTGATCTTTTGTCGCCAGGGGCAAGCCGCACCGGGCCGCCAACTCAAGGTATGTTGCATCATAAGTTGTAAGGCGCTGGGCTCGAGCGAGCGATAGTATCTGCGACAGGGCGCGAAGCGTCGTTTCGTCGTCGGTTACGAGCGGAAGCTTGGCCAACAGGTTAATGCGTGCGGCCAGATCGGCCGCAGCGATCCGCCCGCGCCGCTCAGCCTGAATGAGCACGTTGCCGACCTCAAGATGCCAGAGGGCGGGGACCATGGCACCTTCGTCCTGCAGACGCTCAAGGAGAGCATCGCTCTCTGGCGAGGCTTCATCCTCGAAACACCACGTTATAGCAACCGAGCAGTCGACAACGAAGCTCACGGCCGCCCCTCGTCACGGAGCGCCTTCCAGGAAACATCGCCCAGCGTGGTTCCGGCGCGCAGTTCCTTGAGTCGGGCGATCGCTGCTTCCACGTCCGCCCGGTCGACGGCTTCAGCGGGCACCAGTTTGGCGATCGCTTTGCCATGACGCGTGATGAGCACGTGCTCGCCGCGTTCCACGCGTTCGAGCAGCGAAGAGAGGTGGGTCTTAGCCTCGAAGGCCCCGACAGTGAGCATGTCAGTCTCCAAACCAACCTGAATTTTAAGCTAGTTTATAGAAGTGGTTTGTGTTTTGCAACAAGGTTTACCACACGCACCACGCAGAGCCGGCAAGCGAATCGCTACCAATCCGCCGGACGATCACGCCGCCGAAGTGGCCGCCGCCTCCAGCCCGCGGTCGTCCTGGTCGCCGACGACTTCCTGCTGGCGGCGCCACAGGGCGGCATAGACGCCGTCCTGGCTGAGCAGCGCGGCGTGGCGGCCGCGCTCGACGATGCGGCCGTCCTGCATGACCAGGATCTCGTCGGCGTCGATCACCGTCGACAGGCGGTGGGCGATGACCAGGGTGGTGCGGTCGCGGCTGACCTCGCGCAGGTTGGCCTGGATCTCGCGCTCGGTATGGGTGTCGAGCGCCGAGGTCGCCTCGTCGAACAGCAGGATGGCCGGGTCCTTCAGGATGGTGCGGGCGATCGCGACGCGCTGCTTCTCGCCGCCGGACAGCTTCAGCCCGCGCTCGCCGACGCGGGTGGCATAACCGTCGGGCAGGCCCATGACGAAGTCGTGGATGTGGGCCAGGCGCGCGGCGCGATGCACCTCGGCCTCGCCGGCCGAGGGCCGACCGTAGGCGATGTTGTAGTGGATGGTGTCGTTGAACAGCACCGTGTCCTGCGGGACGATGCCGATGGCGGCGCGCAGCGAGGCCTGGGTCACGGCGCGCACGTCCTGGCCGTCGATGCGCAGCGTCCCGCCGTCCACGTCGTAGAAGCGGAACAGCAGCCGGCCGATGGTCGACTTGCCGGCCCCGGTCGGCCCGACGATCGCCATGGTCCGGCCCGGCGGCACGGTGAACGACACGCCCTTGAGGATCGGCCGCCGCGGATCGTAGCCGAAGTGCACGTCTTCGAACGTGATCGCGCCGCCGGCCACATGCAGGGGGCGGGCGTCCGGCGCGTCGCGCACCTCCGGCGCCACGCCCATCAGGTCGAACATGTGCTCCATGTCGGCCATGCTCTGCTTGATCTCGCGGTAGACCCAGCCGAACACGTTGAGTGGCTGGTAGAGCTGCATCAGGTAGGTGTTGACCAGCACGAAGTCGCCGACGGTCATGGTTCCGGCGACGATGCCCTGGGCCGCCATGTACATGACCGCGGTCAGCCCCACGGCGATGATCGCCGCCTGGCCCGTGTTGAGCAGCGACAGCGAGGTGCGGCTGCGCACCGCCGCGGTCTCGTAGCGCCGCAGCGACTCGTCGTAGCGCCGCGCCTCGTGCTCCTCGTTGCCGAAGTACTTGACGGTCTCGTAGTTGAGCAGGCTGTCGATGGCGCTGGTGTTGGCCTCCTGGTCGGTCTGGTTCATCTGCCGTCGGAACGCCAGCCGCCATTCCGTCACCCACATGGTGAAGCCGACATAGCCGAACACGGTGGCGACCGTGACCAGCGCGAACCAGACGTTGAACAGCCCCCACAGGATCGCCGCGACCAGGATGATCTCCAGGAACGTCGGCAGCACGTTGAACAGCATGAACTGCAGCAGCGACTGGATCGCCTTGGTGCCGCGCTCGATGGCGCGGCTCAGGCCGCCGGTCTGGCGCTCCAGGTGGAAGCGCAGGGCCAGCCCATGCAGGTGGCGGAACACCGCCAGCGCAGCGCTACGGATCGTCCGCTGGGCGACCTTGGCGAACACCGCGTCGCGCAGCTCGGCAAAGGCCAGCGCCAGCACCCGCGCCAGCCCGTAGGCCAGGATCGCCCCCACCGGCAGCACCACGGCCAGCGCCCCCTCGGCCGTCAGCGCATCGACTGCGTCCTTGTAGAACAGCGGGATCCAGACATTGGCCCCCTTGGCCAGCGCCAGGAAGGCCAGCGCCACGACGATGCGCGCGCGCATCTCGAACTGGCCCTTCGGCCACAGATACGGCAGCAGGGCACGGATCGCGCGCACGTCGCCGGTCGGCGGCGGCGCCTCGGGACTGCAGGGAACGCGGCGGGCCATGCCGTTGAACCTAGGGCGGACAGCCCGCCGCACAAAGCGCTGCCGGCATGACGGCGCCGGCTATTCCTTGAGCAGGCGCTTTACCGCCCCGGCCAGGGCCGGCGCCTGCTCCCCGTCCGCCGCCATGCCGCGCAGGCGGCGCAGCACCGCACGCCCCAACCCGGCGGGGGGCGGCAAGGGCGGTGCGGCCGGCGTCTCGGCCGGCGCCTCGGCCGGCGCCTCGGCCGGCGATCGCGCCGGCATCGGGCCCGTCGGCAGGCGGGAGACCGGGCGGCTGGGCATGGCTGATCTTCTCGATTCGGGCGCTACTGCAACCCCAACCTGTCCGGCCCGGATCACCAGGGCGTTAACGGAAGCAGATTTATTCATTCCGGAAGCGAACTGCTTATTGAGCCACGTTCGGGGCTCGACTAAAGTATAGTGCAACCAAAGGTGCGAAGCCTGCTCTGTCCGAAAGGGAAATTTTATTCCAGGTTTCGTGATTCGGGGCTCCGCCAACAGCGATCGCCGAGGCCATGAAGACATCGTGGAAAGCCATGCAAGCTGCGGATCAGACGCCGGTCTGCAAGAACATCAACGTGTCCGGCCGGCGCACCAGCGTCCGCATGGAGCCGGTGATGTGGGCGAGCCTGAACGAGATTCGCGACCGCGAGGGCCTGACCATGAACCAGATCTGCAGCCTGGTCGATTCCCTGCGCGGCGACATGGGGCTGACAGCGGCCTTGCGCGTGTTCATCATCAGCTACTACCGCGCGGTGGCCAGCGATTCGGCGAGGCCGGAGCCGCCGCTGGACGGCGGACGCAATGTCCGATTCGGCGTGCGCAGCAAGCCGCTGAGCTCGGCACTCGAGGTGTTCGGCTGAGCGCGGTGCACCACCGCTACCAGACCAGCCGCGCGATCGCCCCCCGCGGCCGGTGTCCCTTGGCGCGGACAGCCGCGGCGACCTTCACCGGATCGGGGCGCGGGTAACCACCCGGATTGCCCGGTTCGAGCCGGTTCAATTCGTCGGCGTGAATGCCGCCGGTGACCAGCAGGCTGTCCACCCCGGCGGCGTTGGCCCCGGCGATGTCGGTGCGCAGGCTGTCTCCGACAGCCAGGATGCGGTCCCGGCCGATGCCGTCGAGCAGCGCCAGGCAGCGGCGGTAGATCGGCGGGTGCGGCTTGCCGTGATAGGCGACACGCTCGCCCAGCTCCTCGTAATACGCGGCCAGGGTGCCGGCGCAGATGGCCAGCCTGTCGCCGGCCACCACGGTCAGGTCCGGGTTGGCGCAGACCATCGGCAGATGCCGCGCCGCACAGGCGCGCAACAGCGGCGCGTAGTCGTCCAGGGTCTCGTCGAACTCGTCGACACCGGTGCACAGGACGAAGTCGGCATCCTCGGGCCGATGGACCAGGGTCACCCCCGTCTCCAGGTGCACGTCCTCGTCGCGCGGTGGGCCGATGTTCAGGCAGCGGCGGCCCAGGGCGGCATGGAACGCGTCCGGCGGGTTCCTGATGGCATCGTGCGTCGCCTCGCCGGACGACAGCACGGCGTCGTACAGGTCGCGCGGCAGGCCCAGCTCCTCCAGCCGGGCCACGACGCTGGCCACCCGCCGCGGCGCGTTGGACAGCAGGCAGACCCGCTTGCCGGCGTCGCGCAGCCGGGCCAGGCACTCGGCAACGCCCGCATAGGGCCGCTCGCCGTCGTGGATCACGCCCCACAGGTCGAGAATGAACCCGTCATAGCGGTCCGCGACCTGCCGCATGCCGTCGAGGATCGGCACGGTGGCGGCGGTCGAGGCGGCGGGGGCGGCGTCGGGAGCGCAGTCGTGGGGCATGTCTCGGTCCGCAGCATCGGGCGGCGCGCTTTCTGCCACGCCGCCGGGTGCAGTGCAACGTGCCACCTGCCGCCGTCAGCGGGCAGGATGGCGGTGCCGCCGGACAGGCAACCTGGCCGCGGCCGGACTCGCCCTATTCGCTCTCGCCGGTGAAGGTGACAGTCGCCTCCATGCCGAACTCCCGGTGCTGGCTGATCGGGCAGTAGACGACATACTCGCCCGGCGGCAGCGAGACGATGATGATGGCGCTCTCGCCCGGCTCCAGCTCGGCCGACTCGATCTCGATCTCCTCGCCGCCGACCTCGCCCTCCAGCTCGAAGGCGTGGATGGTGTCGCCGACGTTCTCGATGTCGAAGCGCGCGGTGCGGCCCTCGACCGTGACGGAGTCGAAGCCCATGGTCCAGCGGGCCAGCTGCACCTCGATGACCTGGGGCTGCTCGGGAAGCAGGGTCTCCTGCTGCTCCTGTGCCGAGGCCGCCATGGGCAGGGCCAGGCCGGCGGCCAGGGGCAGGGCGAACAGGGCGTGCCGTTTCATGGGGTATTCCTCTCGCGGTGCAGGTAGCTTTGGGGTGCGACGGGCGTGGGCGATGGTGGAACACGGGTTCGGGCCGGCGGGTTCCGTGGCGCGCCGCCGGCGGTGGCTGCCGTGCGGCACGGGGTCGCGTGCGGGAACCGGACGCTGCGCTGGGCGCCGCTGTGCCGCTATGTGAAGGGCGGTCGATGGCTGGAGGTCCGCGAGGGTGGAGGGTTTGCGCGAATTCCTTGACATGGGCGGGTATGCCCCGTTCGTCTGGGGTGCATACGGGTTCTGCGCCGTGGTGCTGATCGCCATGCTCGTCCAGTCCTGGCGCCGGCTGCGCGCCAACGAGGAGACCCTGCGCCGGATCGAGGCGGCGCGGCCGCGGCGCCGGCGCGCGGAATCGGGGGAGGCGGCGACGGATGACGCGTAAGCGGCGGCGGCTGACCCTGCTCGGCCTCGCCCTGCTCGGCCTGGGCACGGCGACGGCCCTGACCCTGACGGCGTTCCAGGACAGCCTGATGTTCTTCTACAGCCCGACCGACCTGGAGGCGCGCGCGCCCGAGCCCGGGCACCGCTTCCGCCTCGGCGGGCTGGTCGCCGACGGCTCGGTGGCGCCGATCGACGGCGGCGCCGGCATCGCCTTCACGGTGACGGACCTGGCCCACGAGGTGCCGGTGGTCTATGCCGGCATCGTCCCCGACCTGTTCCGCGAGGGCCAGGGCGTGGTCACCGAGGGCCGCCTGCAGCCCGACGGCGTGTTCGTCGCCGACGAGGTGCTGGCCAGGCACGACGAGAACTACATGCCGCCGGAGGTCGCCGAGGCCCTGCGCGCCTCCGGCGAATGGCGCCCGGAGGCGGCGCAATGATCCCCGAGCTGGGCCATTACGCGCTGGTGCTGGCGCTGCTGCTGGCGATCGTCCAGTCGACGTTGCCGCTGGTCGGCGCGGCACGGCGGGACGCGCAGTGGATGGCGGTGGCGGAGCCGGCGGCGGTCGGGCAGCTCGCCCTGGTGCTGCTGGCCTTCCTGGCGCTGACGTACGCCTACGTGGTGTCGGATTTTACGGTCCTGAACGTCGTCCAGAACAGCCATTCGGCCAAGCCGCTACTCTACAAGCTGTCCGGCGTGTGGGGCAACCACGAGGGCTCGATGGTCCTGTGGGTGCTGATCCTGGCGCTGTTCGGGGCGATGGTGGCACTTTTCGGCCACAACCTGCCGGACACGCTGCGCGCCCGCGTGCTGGCCGTGCAGGGCATGATCGGCGTCGCCTTCCTGCTGTTCATCCTGGCCACCTCCAACCCGTTCGAGCGGGTTTTCCCGCCGCCGCTGGACGGCGAGGATCTGAACCCGCTGCTGCAGGATCCCGGCCTGGCGTTCCATCCGCCGCTGCTGTACTTCGGCTATGTCGGCTTCTCGATCGCCTTCAGCTTCGCCGTGGCGGCGCTTCTGGAGGGGCGGGTCGACGCCGCCTGGGCGCGCTGGGTCCGGCCGTGGACGTTGGCCGCCTGGAGCGGGCTGACGCTGGGCATCGCGCTGGGCTCGTGGTGGGCCTATTACGAGCTCGGCTGGGGCGGCTGGTGGTTCTGGGACCCGGTGGAGAACGCCAGCCTGATGCCGTGGCTGGCCGGCACCGCGCTGCTGCACTCGGCGATCGTGGTGGAGAAGCGCGACGCGCTGAAGACCTGGACCATCCTGCTGGCCATCCTGACCTTCGGGCTCAGCCTGCTCGGCACCTTTCTGGTCCGCTCCGGCATTCTGACCTCGGTGCATGCCTTCGCCGTCGATCCCGAACGCGGCGTGTTCATCCTGGCGATGCTGGCGGTGGCGGTGGGCGGCGCGCTGGCGCTGTATGCATGGCAAGCGCCGAGCTTGCGCGGCGGCGGGCTGTTCGCGCCGGTCAGCCGCGAGGGCGCGCTGGTGCTCAACAACCTGCTGCTGACCACGGCGACGGCGACCGTGTTCATCGGCACGCTCTATCCGCTGTTCCTGGAGGCGGCCGGCGGTGGCCGGGTGTCGGTCGGTCCGCCGTTCTTCGAGGCAACCTTCGTGCCGCTGATGGTGCCGCTGGTCGCGGCGATGGCGGCGGGGCCGCTGCTGGCGTGGAAGCGTGCCGACCTGGCCGGGGCGCTGGGCCGGCTGAAGGCGGCGGCGGCGCTGACCGTGGCCGTGGTGCTGGCGTCCCTCTATGCGTTCACCGGCGGGCCGGTGCTGGCCCTGCTGGGCGTGGCGCTGGCCGCCTGGGCGTTCTTTGGCGCGCTGACCGAGGTGGCGGAGCGGGTGCGGCTGTTCCGTGTGCCGCTGCCGGACAGCTGGCGGCGCGCCCGCGGGCTGCCGCGCAGCGCCTGGGGCATGGCGCTGGCCCATGCCGGGCTGGGCGTGGCGCTGGCCGGCATGGTCGGCTCGACCGCCTGGATGAGCGAGCGCATCGCGCTGATGGCGCCCGGCGACAGCCAGGAGATCGCCGGCTACACTGTTATCTTCGACCGCGTCGAGCAGGTCGCCGGCCCGAACTATGCCGCCGACCGCGGCGTGTTCACCGTGGCGGCGGGCAATGCGCGGTTCCTGCTGACGCCGGAGAAGCGCTGGTACCCGGTGGCGCAACGCACCACCACCGAGGCGGCGATCCGCACCACCTGGCTGGCCGACCTCTACGTCGTGTTGGGCGATCCGCGCGACGACGGCACCTGGACCGTGCGCCTGTACCACCACCCGCTGGTGCCGTGGATCTGGCTGGGCGCCGTGCTGATGGCGGCCGGGGGGCTGGTGTCGCTCAGCGACCGGCGCCTGCGCATCGGCGTGCCGGCCAGGCGGCGGGCGGTGCCGGCGGCGGCCGTCCGGGCGGCCGAATGATGACCGACGCGCCGCGCCACCACAAGCCGCTGCCGAAGCGCTTTTCGGTCGCCCTGACCGAAGAAGCGTACAGCAACCTGCGCGCCCTGGCGGCCGAGACGGGCCTGGGCAACAACTACGTCCTGACCGTGCTGCTGGAGGCCATGGACCGCACCATCGACCGCGACGCCTTTCTCCAAGCGGCCCGCGACATGCTGGAGCGGCATCGCCGGGCGGATCGGTGAGGGAGCCATTCACCGAATTCGATTGGCATTCGGCGTCGGATACACTAGTTATTGATCGGCTGGAATGCGCTGCCAGCCAATGCTTGCTTGTGGTTCCATCCAGAATGAGGAGCGTCATGACCCTGCCATTTGGTATCCCGAAGTTCGGTATCCCGAAGTTCTGACGGCGGGTTCCGGACGATCGTCATTATGCCGGCTTCAAGGTTCGGGTTCAGCGGACCAGTTCGGTGAGCACATCTGACTGGATAGCGCTGATATCTGCCTTGGCGGCTTTGGTGACCGCGATGATGACGGTCATCATCGCGGTTGTCGGCTTGAGGCAACTAAAGAAAATAACTGAACAAACCAAGGCGGCGAACGACCAAAAAAAGAAATGGGCCTCCATTGCCGCCTGTGAGCGATATGACAGCGATCCGATTTTGGATGAGGCAACCAAAGTCATCTGGAACAAGAGGCAGAGCCCCACTGATTATTCAAATGTAAAAGAATATGAGCGTGAGGTCATAATACTTCTCAATTATCTTGATTCTCTGGCGATTGGTGTTGAGCAAAAATTATATTTTGAAACCATTATACGCGATCACATGGAGCCAATTATAAACCATGCAGTGGAAAAATTCCTGCTCGTTGACCCTTGTATATTCAACAAGAAGGATCTCCAGGCGCTTGTTGATTTATACAACAGATGGCATAGCCGTTCGATCCTGTATCGTGATGACGGTTAGCGTCAATGCGCCGACTGCTGTTCTTCATTCCACTCCTCCTCTTCCTCGGCGTGGCGCTGTGGATTGCGGTGCCGTTGCTGCGCGGGGACGATCCGCGGGCGCTGCCGTCGGCGCTGATCGACCGGCCGGCGCCCGACTTTGAGCTGCCGCCGCTGCCGGGGCGGGGAGAGAGGTTCTCCCGCGGCGACCTGGGTGGCGCGCCGGTGCTGGTCAACGTGTTCGCCTCGTGGTGCGTGCCGTGCCTGGCCGAGCACCCGGTGCTGACCCGGCTGGCACGCGAGCAGGGCGTCACCGTCCACGGCATCAACTACCGCGACGATCCGGCCGACGCCCTTGCCTGGCTGGAGCGCCACGGCGACATCTATGACCGCATCGGCGCCGACCGCGAGGGCCGCGTCGCCATCGACTGGGGCGTCTACGGCGTGCCGGAAACCTTCGTCGTGGATGCCGAGGGCCGCATCCGCTACCGCCATCCCGGCCCCCTGACGCCAGAGCTGGTCGAGCGGGACATCCTGCCGCTGCTGGCGGACCTGCGGCGGTAGGAGGCGAAGGTGCGGGTGGACGTCGCTGGATTTGTGCTGTTGAAGCTGATGCGCCTGCGTTTCCCCTTCTCCTCCCGGTCATCCCCGCGTCAGCGGGGACCTCGCGGGAGTCGTGAGCGCTGCGGCAGCGTGCGCAATGCCATCGAGGTCCCCGCTTGCGCGGGGATGACCGTTGAGGGAGCGGGCAGGGCAGGGAGAACCGGGAGAAGCTCACGGAGACTCTCGCAACCCGCCCGCGGGCTGATCGCCGTCCTGCTCCTCCTGCTGTCCCTGCCGGCCCTGGCCGTCGAACCGGACGAACGCCTCGACGATCCGGCGCTGGAGGCCCGCGCCAGGGCGATCTCGGCGGAGCTGCGCTGCCTGGTCTGCCAGAACGAGTCGATCGACAGCTCGAACGCGCCGCTGGCCCGCGACCTGCGCCTGCTGGTGCGCGAGCGGCTGGAGACCGGCGACAGCGACGGTCAGGTCCTCGCCTATGTCACCGACCGCTACGGCGACTACGTGCTGCTGCGGCCGCCGGTGCAGCCCAACACCTATGCCCTGTGGTTCGGGCCGGCGGCGGTGCTGCTGCTCGGCATCATCGCCATGGCCGTCCATCTGGCCGCCGGCCGGCCGGCACGAGCCGAGCCCGACCCGCTGACGCCCGACGAGCGGCGCCGGGTCGACGCCCTGCTCGGCCGCGGCGACACGCCCGGCCCCGGCTCCGCTTCCGGCCCCGGCCCCGGCCCCGGCCCCGGCCCTGGCCCCGGCCCTGGCCCCGGCCCCGGCCCCGGCCCCGGCCCTGGCCCTGGCCCTGGCGAGCTGCCATG
>CAZGMC010000036.1:34502-36447 GCA_964526565.1 uncultured Mycobacteriaceae bacterium | reverse complement strand
GCCCCCCGCCCTCGTCCGCCATCGGCGGGATGGCCAGCAGGTGCTCGACGAAGCTGGGCCGTGCGGCACGGGCGGCGGCGCGCAGGCGCTCATAGTCCTGGACCGAGAGCACGACGACGCTTGGCTGGCCGCGCCGGGTGACGACTTGCGGCTCGTCGGCAAGGGCGGCCTCGACAGGGACACTGAAGCGGTTCTTCGCGTCCTGCAGGGACCAGATTATTCGCTTCTCCATCCAGCCGCTGCCAAGGGGTTCTGACACCAGACCTTCGGCCTCGTCGCCCTGGCCGCGGACAGCCTGCTGCGCCTTCAAAATGGGCGAATACAACAAGCCTGATTCGGGCTTTGCACAAACAACCCGCTCAACCGCGAAATTATGCCCGAGGTCCCTTTATCACAGGTATTCTTACGGGCGCTGATGCGCAAGCGGCGTTACAATCCGCTAGCCCTTCCCCGCTGTCGCAGCATCGCCCTTCGTCGGCGGGAAGATCTCGATCCCGTAGTCGCGGGCGGTGGCGAGCAGGCGCTCAATGGCCTCCGCAGTCGGCTCCGGGGCCGGTTCGGCCGGGTCGGGTGCGGGCAGGCCGGCGGTCAGGAAGAACCCGTCGATGCCGCCGGGGATGCAGGTGATGACCATCTCGGCCTCCTCGTCCCCGACATTGCGGAACACGTGGGGCACGTCGCGGGTGCCGTAGACCACCTCGCCGGGGCCGGCGGTGAAGGCGCGGCCGCCCACCTCGAACGCGATGCGGCCCTTGAGCACGTGGAAGATCTCGTCCTCGCGGTGGTGGACGTGGGGCGGCGGGCCCTTGCCCGGCGGCACGCGCGCATGGAACATCGTACAGGCGCCGCCGGTCTGCGCGCCGGTCAGCAGAAAGGTATACGTGTCGCCGACGATGTAGACGCTGGGCATCGCCGCGGCGGCGGTGTGGAATGGAGGAACGGCGGTCATCGCTGGTCTTTGTCCTTCGGTTTGTCGGCGCGGGCCGTCCGGCGGCCGCGGGCGTCAATGCGGGCGGCGGGTGCCGCCGAGCCCGCCGTGCGGCGTTCCGCGACCCGCGCCAGATAGTACTGCCAGATCAGCAATGTGGCGGCGGTGCGGCGGGGCCGCCACGCCTCCGCCTCGGCGCGCAACCCATCGGCGGTGGGGCGCGCCTCGGCCCCGGTCAGCCACTGCCAGCCGACCAGCAGCGCCAGGTCCTGTGCCGGGACCACGTCGCGCCGGCCGAGCGCCCACAGCAGGTAGTTCTCGGCCGACCAGCGGCCGATGCCCTTGAGAGCGGTCAGCGCTGCCACCGCTGCCTCGTCGTCCAGCGCTGCGACGGCCTCCAGGTCGACGTGCCCGGCCGCCACCGCCTCGGCCAGAGCCCGGCCGTAGCCGGCCTTCTGCCGGCTGAAGCCGCAGGCCTTCAGCGCCGCGTCGTCCAGCGCCAGGAAGGCGGCCGGCGCCGGCACGTCGCCCAGCTGCGCCTGCAGCTTCGTCCACATGCCGCGCGCGGCGGCGGTGGAGACCTGCTGCTCCAGGATGATGCGCAGCAGCGTGGCGAAGCCCGGCGGGCGCAGCTCGATGGCGAACGGGGCGCCGGCCGCCGCCGCGCGCGCCAACCGCGCATCCGCCGCCGGCAGCGCCCGCCGGTCGGCCTCCAGCGCCGCCAGCATCGGGTGCACCGCCCCGCCGTCCACGGGTTCAGGCCTCGACGCGGCACCGGCCACCGGCAGGCTGTGCATCGGCCGCCGGCAGCCCGATCACCTTTGTCATACGCTCTGGCATTGTCTGCTCTCCTGATGCGCCGCCGCGACTGCCGTCCGCCCCGCAAAGCGCTGGCCGTCCGCGCAGACACACGTCCATGAACCCGCCGACGATCCGGCGGCGCTGACCGCCATGGCCGTGGCGCCAAGCGGTGCCGGCAGCCCGGTTGGGCCCGACGGGATCAGCGCAGCGTGCCGT
>CAZGMC010000036.1:3670-34402 GCA_964526565.1 uncultured Mycobacteriaceae bacterium | reverse complement strand
CTCAGCGCAGCGTGCCGTCTCAGCGCAGCGTGCCGTCTCAGCGCAGCGTGCCGTCTCAGCGCAGCGTGCCGTCCAGGAAACTCATGGTGCGGTCCCAGGCCAGCCGGGCGTCCGCGCTGTCGTAGTTGAGGCCGGTCGGGTTGGCGAAGGCGTGGTTGGCCTCGTACCAGTAGATGTCGTAGGGCTGGTCGGCCTGACGCATGGCCTCGGCGAAGGCGTCCACCATCTGCCGGTTGATCCAGCGGTCCTGGGTGGCGAAGTGGCCCAGCACCGGCCCCTGCAGCCGCCGCAGCTCGGTGGGGTTGTCCGGCACGCGGCCGTAATAGATGACCGTGGCGTCGACCGGTGCTGCCAGCGCCGCGCGCAGGGCCCAGCCGCCGCCGAAGCACCAGCCCAGCGTCGCCACCTGCCCGGTGGTGATGTCCAGGTCCTTCAGCCAGCCAATCCAGAACGCCATCATGCGCATCGCCTGCTGCTCATCGACGGCGTCGACCAGGGCGCGGGCCTGCTCGGGCGTCTGCGCCACCTGCCCGCCGAACATGTCGACCGCCAGGGCGACGTAGCCGGCATCGGCCAGGTCCGATGCCACTGCTCGGATCTGGTCGTTCAGGCCCCACCACTCGTGGATCAGCAGCACTGCTGGCGCCGGGGTCTGCCGCGGTGTGGCCAGTTCGGCCCGCACGCGGATGTCGTCCGGCGGCATCGTCATGGTGACTCGGTTGAGAGACCGCGCCGCGGCGCGGACCGCCTCCGGATCGGCCAGCAGCGCCGCCAGCGACAGCCCGGCGGCACCTTTCAGCAGGTTGCGGCGGGCAACCATGGACTTCTCCCTCAAGAACGGGTCGCTCTTGAGCGTATGAAGCATGGGTGACCGGCAGAGGCAAGGGCAGCGCGGCGGAAGCGTTGATGCGAATCGGAGTCACGCGATTCGCCTTCATAGAGTAATGTCGATATATCAAAAAGATAGGGGCGGCGTGCGGGGGCGGGTTCAGCGCGTCGACGGGTGGGCCGACAGGTCGATGCGCCATCGCGTCGGCTGACCGGCCCGCAGGCGCGGCTCGGGTCTGTCGCAGGGTCGACGACGTCGCGTCCCGACGGAACGCTGCGGCGACCCACCCAGGGGCGTGCAGCCGGCGTTTCATTCATTTGCTTCCTAACTGAAATCAAGCGCTTGGAGGCGCCAGAGCGCAGCAGATTCCAGGCAAATTTTTTTGATATTCTCCATGGTTTTTCGTCAAAAAGGCTATGTCCCGCCACGATCTTAAAATGATGTTACATCTCATAAGCACAAAATTATTTTCTTTGCATATTATGTTTCTTCGTGTCAGTAAGCGAGCCGCCAGGGTCAATGGCAACCAGTGCGGGCGGCGGGAGCCGGGCTCCCGGCCCGCCGCGGCGGCCGTGCCCAGGCTGGAGGAACGCTGCCATGGAGGCCGCCCGTGTCGCATGCGACCGGTGCGCAACAGGATGTCCTGCGCGAGACGCTGCGCGGGTTCCGCAGAGGGCTGGCGGTCGCGGCCGTGTTCAGCCTGTTCATCAGCCTGCTGCAGCTGACCGTGCCGCTGTACATGCTGCAGGCCTTCGACCGCGTGATGAGCAGCGGCAACCTCGACACCCTGGCGATGCTGACCACGGTCGCCGTCGGCGCGCTCGCCGTGTACGGCGTGCTCGAGTTCATCCGGGCGCGGCTCTATCTGGTCATGGGCGACAGCTTCGCCCGCCGCCTCAACCTGCCGACGCTGCAGGCCGCGGTGGCCGACACGCTGAACGGCCGGTCGCAGGCCGCCGGCCAGGCCTCGCGCGACCTCAACGAAGTGCGCAATTTCCTGACCGGCAATGCGGTCAGCGTGCCGCTCGACCTGCTGTGGTCGCCGCTGTTCCTGCTGGTCATGTTCCTGCTGCACCCGGCGTTCGGCCTGATCGCCCTGGCCTCTGCCGTGATCCTGGTGCTGATGGGGCTGGTCGCCGACCTGGTGACGCGCCGCCCTCTGGCCGAAGCCAGCACAGCCGCCGCCGGGTCGTTCGGCGAGGTCGGCGCCGCCGTGCGCAATGCCGAGGTGATCGAGGCGATGGGCATGCTGCCGGCCGTCGCCCGCCGCTGGCAGCACGCCCAGGACCGCATGCTGCGCCTGCTCGACGGCGGCAACGGCAAGGGCAAGGCGATCGCCGCCGCCTCGCGGGCTTTGCGCCTGATGATGCAGATCGCGGTGCTCGGCACCGGTGTCTTCCTTGTCGTCGAACGCGAGGTCACGCCGGGCGCCATCATCGCCGCCTCGATCATCACCGGCCGCTTCCTCCAGCCCTATGAGCGGCTGATCGCCAGCTGGCGGCAGTGGGTGTTCGCGCTCAGTGCCTGGCAGCGGGTCCGGGCGGTCCTCGACGCCGGCCAGCGCCGCTCGACCATGACCTTCCCGCCGCCAGCCGGCCGTCTGGTGGTCGACCGTCTCACCTTCGTGCCGCGCGGCCTGGACCGGCCGGTGCTCCGTGGCGTGTCCTTCGCGGTGGAGCCGGGCGAGGCGCTTGGCATCGTCGGCCCGTCGGCGGCCGGCAAGTCGACCCTGGCCCGGCTGCTCGTCGGCCTGTGGGAACCGACCGCCGGCGGCATCTACCTGGACGGGCACAGCGTCTATCTGTGGGAGCGGGAGAACTTCGGCCGCTATGTCGGCTACCTGCCGCAGAGCGTGGCGCTGCTCGACGGCACGGTGCGCGACAACATCGCACGCATGACCGAGGCCGACCCGCGCGCCGTGGTGGCTGCCGCGCGCCGCGCCGGCGTCCACGACATGATCGGCCGCCTGCCGTTCGGCTACGATACCGTGCTCGGCGACGGCGGCTTCGTGCTCAGCGGCGGCCAGCGCCAGCGCATCGGGCTGGCCCGCGCCCTGTTCGGCGCGCCGCGCCTGATCGTGCTCGACGAGCCCAACGCCAACCTCGACACCGAGGGCGAACAGGCCCTGCTCGCCGCCCTGGCCGAGGCCAAGCAGGGCGGCGCCACCATCGTGCTCATCGCCCACCGGCCGTCGGTGATGACGATCGCCGACAAGCTGGTGGTGCTCAACGACGGCCGCGTCGACCAGTTCGGCGAGCGCGCCGAGGTCCTGCGCCGCATCACCGGCCCGGCACCAGCCATCGCCGCCGCGGGCGAGGGGGCCGGCAAGGTCAGTCGCCTGATGCCACCGGGAGGTCGGTCATGACCGTGGCTGCCGTCGATACGTCGGCCGCCCCCTACCGGCCGCCCAGCCTGCGCAACACGGTGCTGGCCGGCTTCGCCGTCATCACCATCGCCTTCGGCGGGTTCTTCGGCTGGGCCGTGGTGGCGCCGCTTGACAGCGCCGCCATCGCGCCGGGAGTCGTGATCGTCGACAGCCATCGCAAGACGGTGCAGCACCTGGAGGGCGGCATTTTGCGCGAGCTGCTGGTCCGGGACGGCGACCGCGTCGAGGCCGGCCAGCCGCTGCTGGTCCTCGACCGCACCCTGCCGGCGGCCGAACTGAACCAGCTCGAGAGCCAGTACTGGGGTGCCCGCGTCCGGCTGGCGCGGCTGCTCGCCGAGCGTGCCGGCCGGCCGCAGCTGGAGTTTCCCGCCGACGTGCGGGCGGCGGCGACGCTGCCGGCGCTCGCCGACATGCTGGAAACCGAGGAGCGGCTGTTCCGCTCGCGCCGCGAGACGCACGATGGGGCCGTGTCGCTGCTGCGCCAGCGCATCGGCCACGTCCGCGCCGAGATCGAGGGGCTGCGGGCCCTGCATGTGGCCACCGAGGCCCAGCTCTCCTTCGTCAACGAGGAGCTGGACGGTGTCCGCCGGCTCTATGAGCGCGGCTTCGAGCGGCGCCCGCGCCTGCTCGAGCTGCAGCGCCACGCCGCTGAACTGGACGGCCAGCGCAGCGACCTGACGGTGCGCATCGCCCAGGCCGAGCAGACCATCGTCTCCACCGAGCTGGAGATCCTCAACCTGGAGAACACGCGGACCACCGGCATCCTCGACGACCTGCGCGAGACGCAGGCGGCGCTCGCCGACCTGGGCGAGCGCATCGGTGCCGCCCGCAACGTGGTCGACCGGACTGTGGTGACGTCACCCCAGGCCGGCCTCGTCACCGACGTGCGGATGTTCACGCCGGGCGGCGTGATCCGGCCGGGCGAGCCGATCCTGGACGTCGTGCCGCTGGACGACGAGTTGATCGTCGAGGCCCATGTCGACCCGCGCGACATCGACTCCATCCATTCCGGGCTGGAGGCGCGGGTCCGCCTGACGGCCTATTCCCAGCGCCGCGTGCCGGTGGTGTTCGGCACCGTCTCGGTGGTTTCCGCCGACCTGATCACCAACGAGACGACCGGCGACAGCTACTACACGGCGCGCGTCCGTCTGAACGAAGAGTCGCTCGCCGAGCTCGGCGGGGTCGAGCTTTATCCCGGCATGCCCACCGAGGTGTTCATCGTCACCGGCGAACGGCTGGCCATCGACTATCTGCTGGCGCCGATCACGCAGGTGATGGACCGCGCCGCCCGCGAGGAATGAGGAGGACGGTGGCGATGCAGGTCCTGTTCCTCCATGAATACTTCCCCGGCCATTACCCGCATCTGGCCGCGGCCCTGGCGGCACGGCCCGAGAACCGCGTGGTCTTCCTGGCACGCACCGGTGACGGCGCCATCCCTGGCGTCGACAGGCGCACCTATGTCCCGGCCCGCCCGCCGCGGCCGCAGACGCATCCCTATCTGCGCCCGCTGGAGGGGGCAGTGCTGACCGGCCAGGCGGTGTACCGCTCTTGCGCTGCACTCCAACGGGAGGGCTTCGTGCCGGACGTGGTCTGTGCCCATTCCGGCTTCGGCGTTGCCCTGTTCGTCAAGGAGGTGTTTCCCGACACGCCGCTGCTCTGCTACGTTGAGTGGTACTACCACGGCCGCGGCGGCGACGGCGACTTCCTGGAGCGGATCGCCGACAACGCCGACCTGGCCTGTGCGCTGCGCACGCGCAACGCCTCGCTGCTGCTCGATCTGGTGCACTGCGACCGCGGCGTCTGCCCGACGGCGTTCCAGCTGGCGCAGGTGCCGCCGGGCTTCCGGCACAAGATTTCGCAGATTCACGACGGCATCGACACCGACTGGTTCCGCCCGGCGCCGCGGCGCGGCCTGTGCCGGCCCGGGCTGGACCTGGGACCGGAGGCCGAGATCGTCACCTATGCGACCCGCGGCATGGAGCCCTACCGCGGCTTCCCGCAATTCATGGCGGCGGCGGCCCGCCTGCTGGCGCGGCGGCCACGCGCCCATGTCGTCATCGCCGGCAGCGACGCCGTGGCCTATGGCCGCCGGCCGCGCGACGGCCGCACCTACAGGGAGCGGGCGCTGGCCGAGCTGCCGGACCTCGACCGGACGCGGGTGCATTTCGTCGGCTTCCTGCCGCCGCCGCAGTACCGGGCGCTGCTGCAGGCCTCATCGGTGCACGTCTACCTGACCGTGCCGTTCGTCCTGTCGTGGTCGCTGCTCGAGGCGATGGCGTGTGGCTGCCTGGTGGTCGGCTCGGACACCGCGCCGGTGCGTGAGGTGATCACCGACGGGCGGAACGGCCTGCTCGTCGACTTCTTCTCGCCCGAAGCCATCTGCGCCCGGATCGAACAGGCGCTGGACCACCCCGACGCCATGGCCGCGGTGCGGGCCGCGGCACGTCGGCATGTGGTCGACCACTACGCACTTGCCAGGCTGCTGACGCGGCACCTGGCGCTGGTCCGGGACGTGGCCGAGGGCCGTGCGGTGGTGGGACATCCGCCCGTGCCGGGGCAACAGGACATGTTGCCGCCTCAGCATCACGCCACTGTCACCATGTAATAAGATAAAATAGGTGACCGAAGAGCTGTGAGTATGACCATACCTGTGACAATATAAAAACAATCAATATCTTGTTAATTCACGTAAAAAAGATGATTGAGCGAGTGTTTTTTCATAAGATAGTCATTGACTCTTTCTATTGGACCTCGATAGCATCCAATCGACCTCTAGTTTTATTGGGGTCTGGCACGGGTGTAGCGACGGAGGACCATCATGGCCACACTGCAAGGCAGTGCTTTCGACGACTTCCTGACCGGGACCAACGCCGGGGATCTGCTCATCGGGTTGTCCGGCGAGGACTTCCTGTTCGGACTCGACGGCAACGACACCCTGATCGGCGGCCCCGGCGAAGACATGCTGTCCGGGGATGACGGCGACGACCTGCTCATCGGCAACGGCGGCTCCGACATGATGTTCGGCGGAGCGGGGAACGACGTGATCCGCGCCGGTTCCGGCAACGACATCGTCTTTGGCGGCGACGGGAATGATGTCATTCGCGGCGACAGCGGGGATGACGACCTGTACGGCGGCGCCGGTGACGACATCATCCAGGGCGGTCAGGGTAACGACTTCATCTCCGGCGGGGCCGGCGACGACGTGCTGGTCGGCGGCCGGGGCGACGACCTCATCGACGGCGGGGCCGGCAACGATATCCTCGATGGCGGTCACGGTGACGAAATCCTGATCGGCGGCGACGGTGACGACCTGCTGCGCGGCGGCCGGGGCGACGACCTGCTGTCCGGCGGTGCCGGCGACGACCTGCTGTTCGGCGGTGTCGGCGACGACCTCATCGACGGCGGGGCGGGCGATGACATGCTCAGCGGCGGGGCCGGAAACGACGTGTTCGTCTTCCGCGGCGGCAGCGGTCAGGACCTGGTGCTGGATTTCACGGTTGGCGAGGACATGCTGGCCATTGCCCGGAACATCAACGGCCTGACGTTCGACAGCGCCGAAGACATTGCGGCGCGGGTGACGGACATGGGCGGGCATGCCGTCATTGACCTCGGCAACGGCGACAGCATCACCCTGCTGAACGTCTCGGCCGATGAGGTCGGCGAGAACCCGGCTGCCTTCATCACCCTGACCGACGACGACAACAACACCTGACCCGGCGATGGTGGCGGGCCGTGCCGCGGCGCGGTCCGCCGCCGCTTCGTCGGCGTGATTCCGATGCCCGAGGTTCAGCCTCATGCTTGCGCACAAGCTCGACACCGCGCTGCCGGCGGCCGGCGTGCTCGCCCTCGGCGGCGATGCGGTGCTCGCCCACTGGAATGCACCGGGCCGCCGCGGTGCCGGCGTCAGGGCGCTTGCCGCAGGGGCCGCGGTCAGGCCGCCGATCACCAGCCTGACGCTGCCGACGGTGGGCGGCGACTGCCGCGTTGTCGTGGCGCTGCGCCCTCCGGCCGCGGCAGGCGCGACCGGACCGCTGCTGTTCGTCGGTGCCGCCGGGGAGCCGCTGGCCGAGGCAGCGCCGCAGCCAGAGAGGTTCGACCCGACCGCCCTGCTTGAGGGACTCGATGCGGCGGCGCGGCTGAGGCTCGTGCGCCTGGTCCTGGATACCTGCGCCGGCCTGTTCCGGCTCGGCGCCGACGCGGGTTTCGCCATGGCGTGCCGGGCGCTGCTGCTCGCGGCATTCCCGCCGCCGACGCCGCTGGTCCCGCGACTGGCGCTGACGCCGCGGCTGATCGTGGCGGACGGCGCCTTGCCGGCGGGCCTGGGCACGCCGGAACGGACGCTGGTCGTCACGGCGAACGGCGTGCGCCGCAACGGCTTCGCGCCGGCCATGGCGTCCGGGGGCGGGGAGGGCGCCATGCTGCTGACGCTCGATCGGGCGGCCGGCGAACCCGGTGCGCTGGTGGCGTTCCTCGGTGAGCGGTCCGCCGCCTGCACCGCCGTGGCGCCGGCCGGCGCATTGCCGCCGCTGCTGGAATGGCTCGGCGGGAACCACACCACGCCGGCGGCGACGCGCGAGTATCTGGCCGCCAGCCTGGCCAGGGCGGCGGCGACCGATCCGGCCGCCGTCGCCGCCGCGCGCGAGATGCAGCTGTGCCTGCCGCTGAAGCGGCGCAACGCCTGTGTGCCGGACCGTCCGATCGGCGCCGACGTCGAGCTGGCGGTCGGCCACGGCACGGGCGGTCTGTTCGCGGCCGGCTGGCTGCACGACCCGCACGACCTGATCGTGCGCCTCACGGCCATATCGCCGACGGGCCGGCGGATCGATCTGCCGCCGCCGCGGCACCGCTTCCCGCGTGCCGATGTCGCCAGACGGTACCGCCAGATGCCGGTGCCGGCCGCCTGCCGGCTCGGCTTCATTGCCTTTGCGCCGCATGAGCCGGAGCCGGTGCCGGCCTGCCAGCACCGCTTCGAGCTGCGGCTTGCCTCCGGCGCCACGCTGGAGGTGGTGCCGCCGCCGCAGCCGGCCGGCCTGGCCGACGCCCGTGCCGCCGTGCTCGGCAGCATTCCGGCGCCGTTTCTCACGCCCGAGGCCCTGCAGGACTGCATCGCGCCGCCGACGGCCGCGCTGCACGCCGCCTGCATGGCGACGAAACGCGCGCCCGAGGAGACACGCTTCGGTGACGGGCCGGCACGGCCGTCCGTCTCGATCGTCGTGCCGCTCTACCGCAACCTGTCGTTCCTGCGCTTCCAGGTGGCGGCGCTGGCGACCGATCCGGACATGGCCGGCGCCGAGATCCTGTACGTCTTGGACTCGCCCGAGCAGGCGCCGGTGGTGAAGGACACCCTGGCCGGCCTGCACGCGCTGTACGGGCTGCCGCTGCGCCTGCTCGTCATGTCCGGCAATTACGGGTTCGCGGCGGCCAGCAACGCCGGCGCGGCCGTGGCCCGGGCGCGGACACTGCTGTTCCTGAACTCCGACGTGGTGCCGGACCGGCCGGGCTGGCTGACCACGCTGAGCACGGCGCTGACGGCACGACGCAAGGTCGGTGCGGTCGGGCCGAAGCTGCTGTTCGACGACGACTCGCTGCAGCACGCCGGGCTGTTCTTCTGGCGCGACCGGCACGGGCGCTGGATCAACCGGCACTTCTACAAGGGCCTGCCGCGCCGCTTCCCGCCGGCCGAGGTGGAGCGCGCGGTGCCCGGCCTGACGGGGGCCTGCCTGATGGTGCGGCGGGCGCTGTTCGAGCGGGTCGGCGGCTTCAGCGAGGACTACGTCATCGGCGACTTCGAGGACTCCGACCTGTGCCTGAAGTTGCGCACCGCCGGCGCCGAGCTGCGCTACGTCCCGGCGGCGGAGCTCTACCACCTGGAGCGCCGCTCGATCGTGCAGCATGCCGGCTACACGCGCAGCGTCGCCTCCGAATACAACGCCCTGCTGCACGCGCTCCGCTGGAGCGCGCTGATGGCCGATGTCATGGCGCGGGAGGCCTGCCCCGCGTCATTGCCGGCCGGCCCGGCGACGCCACCCGCCGGGCCGGACCGGCGCCTGCGCCGGCGTCCCGGCTGGCGGGCCGCTGCCGCCGGCGGCCACGCTTGAGCGGCGGGAGGGCAGGGCGATGGCGCCGCTCCGCGTGCTGATGGTGTGCCACAACCACCCGAGCCTGCATCCGGGCGGCACCGAGATCTTCGCCCACGACCTGTTCAGTGCGGTAAAGGCGACCGGCGAGGCCGAAGGCCTGTTCCTGGCCTGCACCAATCGCGTTCATCGTGAGGCCAAGCCCGGCACCTGCTTCCAGACGGTCGGCCCCGCGGCCGACGAGGTGGTGCTGTGGACGGGACACTTCGACCGGTTCTTTCTCAGCCAGCGCGACCTGCTCGGCATCGTGCCGGAGCTGACCGAGCTGCTCCAGACGTTCCGGCCCGACGTGGTGCACGTCCACCACGCGCTGCTGCTCGGCGTCGAGCTCTTGTTCCTGATCCGCCGGGTGCTGCCGCGGGCGCGGCTGGTGTTCACCCTGCACGACTACTACCCGATCTGCGCCCACGACGGGCAGATGGTGAAGACGAACAGCTTCGCCCTGTGCCGCGGCGCCTCGCCCGACGCCTGTCACGCCTGCTTCCCCGAGACGCCGCCCGACCGCTTCGTGCTGCGCGAGAAGCACATCAAGACCATGTTCGGGCTGGTCGACACCTTCGTGGCGCCGAGCCGGTTCCTGCGCCAGCGCCATGTCGAGTGGGGCCTGCCGGCGGAGAGGATCGTCGTGCTCGGCAATGGCCGCCCGGCGGTGGCCGAGCCGGCGCCGCCGCGGCCGGCCGATGGTCCGCGCGGCGTGTTCGGCTATTTCGGCAACCTCAACCCGTTCAAGGGCGCGACGGTGGCGCTGACGGCGATGCGCCACCTGATCGAGGCCGGCGACGACCGCGCCCGGCTGGTCATTCACGGTGGCATGCCGTTCCAGAGCGATGCCTTTCGTGACGGCTTCGCTGCGGCACTGGCGCCGGTGGCGCACCGGGTCGCCCACCGCGGCCCGTACGAGCGGGCCGACCTGCCCGCACTGTTCGCCGCGGTCGACTGGGTCGTGGTGCCGTCGATCTGGTGGGAGAACGCGCCGCTGGTGATCCTGGAGGCCTTCCAGCACCGCCGCCCGGTGATCTGCAGCGACATCGGCGGCATGGCCGAGCACGTCCACGACGGCCTCGACGGCCTGCACTTCCGCGCCGGCGACCCGGCCGCCCTGGCCGCGGTCATGCGCCGCGCCATGGACGAGCCGGGCCTGTGGGATCGGCTTGCCGGCGGCATTCCGCGCGTGCCGACGATCGACGACTGCGCCGCCGCCCATCTGCGCCTTTACCGCGGCGCGCACGGGCACGCGGCCGCCGTCCCCGTGGAACCCGCCGCCGCCGCCGCGCGGCCGCGCCGCAAGCGACGCGCCTGAGCAACAGGAGACGACGACATGTCCGCCGAGGCCGAAATCATCCCCATCAAGCCGCCCGAGATCCAGGGCCGTATCGACGCCGTCTCCGGCGGCCGCATCTATGGCTGGGCCTGGGACCGCCGCAACCGCGACGCCCGCCTCGAGATCGAGGTGCGGCTGGGCGACCGGTCGCTGGGCACCACCGTCGCCGACCGAGAACGGCCCGACCTGGCGCCCAACGGCATCGGCGACGGCCGCCATGCCTTCGAGCTGGACCTGGGCGGCCTCGATCCGGCGCAATGGGACCAGGTCGCCGCCGTGGTGCGCGCGCCGGCCGGCGGGTCGCCGATCGCCCTGCCCAGGCCCTCCATGGCCGAGAAGGAGGCCGAGCGGGTCGTGGCGCCGGCGCTGATGCGCATGGCCCAGGTGCTGGAGGCGGTCGGCAGCGGCCAGCGCAAGGCTGCCGCGGCCCATGCCCAGGCACTGGCCGGTGTGCGCGAGCTGGTCGAGCAGAATCGCACGGTGCACGACGAGCGGCTGGCCGCCGTGGCCCAGGTGCTGGACCGGATTGCCGAGCGGCAGGCCGCCCTCGACGAGCGCATGGCCTCGCTCGAGGTGTTCGCCGTGCGCTTCGACGAGGGCATGCGCGCCCTCGACGAGCGCATCAAGGCGGGCGGCAAAGGCGGCGACCGCGGCCTGCAGCGCTGGCTCGCCGTGCTTGCCGCCGGCACGTTCACCGCCGCCGGCCTCGCCGTGTACGCCGTCGTGCAGGTGCTCGGATGACGGGCCGGGCGCAGTCGCGGCGTCGGCGCTCAGCGGCCGGCCGGCGGTTCGGGCCTGGCGAACAGCGTCAGGCAGTCCAGGCCCGGCTCCTGCCAGTCGATCACCCGCGACTCGAGCACGGTCAGCCCGGCCTTGTGGCAGTAGTGGGCGAACAGCGCCGCCGACATGAAGTTGCGGGCGTGCGGGTTGCGGTCGAACGGGCCGGCCGGGTTGGCCGTGTGGTTCGAGTGATGGCAGAAGCCGCGCCCGCCCGGCCGCAGCACGCGGCGGAACTCGTGCAGATAGGCGCGGACCACGTCGCTGTCGAAGTGGACCATCGAGTCGAACGAATAGACCAGCGACACCGAACCGTCCGGCACGCCGGCCAGGGTGGCGCCGTCGTTGACGACGAACACGACGTTGTCGCGCCCGGCCAGGCGGGCCCGGCAGTGGGCGATGTTCTCCGCGACGAAGTCGACGACGGTGAGCGTGCCGGCCAGCGGCGCCAGCCGGACGCTGTTGCGGCCGCGCCCGGCGGCCAACTCCAGCACATTGGCAAAGTCGCAGTCGCGAATCATCGGCCGGATCAGGCGCTGCCACTGGGCGTCCATGTCCTTTTCGGCCGCCTCGTAATAGGCCTCGGCGTGGCGCCAGAGGTCGAGCTGAGTGCGGGCCAGGCCGGTCAGCATGGTCTTCTCTCACGCCTGCTTGGCGAGGACACAGAGCGACTGGCCGAAGCGGTGCCGGCCGGCGCGCAGGTGCGGCCCGGCCAGGTCCGCATCGACCTCGACGGCCGGCTCGTCGCCGCGAATCAGCGCGGTCACGGTGAACCCCAGCTTGTCGGCCCACAGCGTCAAGTCGTCGGGGTGGAGGAACACGTTGAGGTGTCCGGTCATGGTGCGCTGGCGGACCCAGGCGACGTTCTGCTCGAAGATCGCCCAGGCCATGCCGACGCGCTGCTCCAGGAACGAGAACACGACGCGTCCGCCCGGCTTGAGCACGCGCCGCGCCTCGTCGAGGTAGACGAACGATTCCTCCGGCAGGATGTGCGTGAACACGGAGAAGCTGGCGACCATGTCGGCACAGCCGTCCGGCGTGGGGATCACGGTGCGGTCGACGCAGCGGAACTGGAACCGCGGCCCGCCGTGGCGGCGCCGGGCATAGTCGACCAGCCGCGGCACGATGTCGAAGCCGAGATAGCGCAGCGCCGGCAGGCGGGCGAGCTGCTTGGCGAGCCGGCCCGAGCCGCAGCCGATGTCGACGACCAGGTCGCCGTCGGCCAGCCCGAAGCGGCGCAGCACCTGGTACTCCAGGATGCCGTAGCAATCGAAGTTGCCGCCGACGGCGGCGGCCATCGCGTCCTCCTCCGGCAGCTCCGCAAGATAGGCCTCGACCATCTCATTGTAGCCGAGGACATACCTGAATTGCCGACTCATGAGGACTGCCCCCCGCTTGGAGGAGACCATCGGCGTGGATGCAGAGTTTGGAACATGGTTCGGTGTTTTTGCTGCAGCATTTTTGCGGTTGCTTCGTCGCGATTGCCGGATGCGGCATGAACCTTTTCCGCGTCAATCTATCATGAAAAAATCTTCATGAACAGAGATAAAATGGCGTCTGTATGGAGAATGTGGACTCAGCATAACAGTAAAAGCCAAAATATTACTGATGAAAAAGGCTAAATTTTAACCTTAGTCTAGGCACAAGATATTTCAGAGTTTGTGAATTTTTGCTTCCATGGGGCTTTAATTTCTGGTACCACGCCTCCCGTTAATTGAGTGGTTGCGGCATGCTTCGCCAATGACCGGGCGCCGGTCGGCGCACGGCGTCCGCAGCGCTCGCGCCAGGATTGCGATGGAGGTTGCCGTGGTGCAGGTCGAAGCCCAATTGCGGCCGGGAACGGACCGAACGGCGGCGGGGGCCGCGACAGACCGGCGCCAGGGCCTGGTGGTGGCGCCGCTGTCGGTGCGGATGCCGGAAGTCAAGCTGATCCAGGTGCCGCGCTTCGCCGATGACCGCGGCTTCTTTTCCGAGGTCTACAACGCTGCCGGGTGGCGCGCCGAAGGCCTCGACCTGGTGTTCATTCAGGACAACCACTCGCTGTCGCGGCGGGCCGGCACGATCCGCGGCCTGCACTACCAGGCGCCGCCGTTCGCCCAGGACAAGCTGGTGCGGGTTCCGCGCGGCGCCATGCTCGACGTGGCGGTGGACATCCGCCGCGGCTCACCGACCTTCGGCCGCGCCGTGTGGACGGTGCTCAGCGCCGAGAACTGGCGCCAGCTGCTGGTGCCGGCCGGGTTCGCCCACGGCTTTTGCACCCTCGAGCCGGACACGGAGGTGCTCTACAAGGTCACCGCCGCCTACAGCGCCGCCCACGACCACGGCATCCGCTGGGACGATCCGGCGCTCGGTATCGACTGGCCGGTGCGGCCGGGCGAGGCCGTCGTGTCCGACAAGGACCGCCGCTGGCCCGTCCTGGCCGAGGCGCCGCCGCATTTCACCTACGCCGGCCGGGGGATCCGGCCATGACGCGGATCCTGGTCACCGGCGGCTGCGGCTTCATCGGCTCGGCCGTGGTCCGACTTCTCCTGGACGAGACGCCGCACGCCGTCGTCAATGTCGACAAGCTGACCTATGCCGCCAGTCCGGCCAGCGTCGAAGCGTACCGCGGCAATCCGCGCTATGCCTTCCACTGCATCGACGTGGCCTACGCGCCGGCGGTGAACCGGCTGTTCGCCCAGGTGCGGCCGGACGCGGTGGTCCACCTCGCCGCCGAGTCCCATGTGGACCGGTCGATCGACGGCCCGGCGGCGTTCGTCCAGACCAACATCGTCGGCACCTTCACCCTGCTGGAGGCGGCGCAGCGCTACGTTGCCGGGCTGGAAAGCGAGCGTGCCCGCCGGTTCCGCTTCCTGCACGTGTCGACGGACGAGGTGTTCGGCTCGCTCGGTCACGACGGACGCTTCACCGAGACGACGCCGTACGATCCCAGCTCGCCCTATTCGGCCAGCAAGGCGGCAGCCGACCATCTGGTGCGCGCCTGGGGGCGGACGTACGGCCTGCCGGTACTGGTGACGAACTGCTCCAACAATTACGGGCCGTACCAGTTCCCGGAGAAGCTGATCCCGCTGGTCACGCTCAACGCGCTGGAGGGCAGGCCGCTGCCGGTCTACGGCACCGGTGAGAACGTGCGCGACTGGCTGTACGTCGAGGACCACGCCCGCGCCCTGCTGGCCGTGCTGGCCGATGGTCGGCCGGGCGAGACGTACAACATCGGCGGCGACAGCGAGCGGACCAACATCGCCGTGGTGCGGGCGATCTGCGCCCTGCTCGACGAGCTGGTCCCGCAGTCGCCGTACCGGCCGCATGCCGAGCTGATCCGCTTCGTCACCGACCGGCCGGGCCACGACGCCCGCTACGCCATCGACGCCGGCAAGATCCGCGCCGAGGTGAGCTGGCGGCCGCGCGAGACGTTCGACACCGGCCTGGCGCGGACGGTGCGCTGGTACCTGGACAACCCCGACTGGTGGCGGCCGCTGCGCGACCGCGTCTACGACGGCGGCCGGCTCGGCCTCGGCGCCGCGGCCCGCGTCACGGCCTGACCGGCCGGCGCAGCGGACACAAGAACACGGCAAGTGGGACCTGACCGAGACCAAGAAGGGATGACGACGATGCGCGGACTGATCCTGGCCGGCGGCGCCGGCACCCGGCTCTATCCCCTGACCCGCGGCTACAGCAAGCAGCTCGCGCCGGTCTACGACAAGCCGATGATCTATTACCCGCTGTCGATCCAGATGCTGGCCGGCATCCGCGAGGTGCTGGTCATCACCCGGCCGCAGGACCGCGAGGCATTCCAGGCGGTACTGGGCGACGGCAGCCAGTGGGGCATCGCCATCGACTATGCGGATCAGGTGCAGCCCAACGGCCTGGCCGAGGCCTTCCTGATCGGCCGCGACTTCATAGCCGGCGAGCCGTGCTCGCTGATCCTGGGCGACAACATCTTCTTTGGCCACGGCCTGGCCGACCTGGTCGGCACGGCGGCGCGGCTCGAGCACGGCGGCACCGTGTTCGCCTACCGCGTCGACGACCCGGAGCGGTACGGCGTCGTCGAGCTGGACGCGGCGGGCCGCGGTGTCGGCATCGAGGAGAAGCCGAAGGTGCCGCGCTCGCCCTGGGCCGTCACCGGGCTGTACTTCTTCGACGGCCGGGTCGCCGACGTGGCCGCCGGGGTGCAGCCGTCGGACCGCGGCGAGCTGGAGATCACCGACGTCATCCGCTGGTACATGGAGCGCGGCGCGCTGACCGTGCAGCGCATGGGCCGCGGCTTCGCCTGGTTCGACAGCGGCACCCACGAATCCCTGCTCGAGGCCGGCAACTTCGTCCAGACCATTGAGCGGCGCCAGGGCCAGAAGATCGCCTGCCTGGAGGAGATCGCCTACCGGCAGGGCTTCATCGACGCCGAGCAGGTCAGCCGGCTGGCCTGGCCCCTGACCAAGTCGAACTACGGCCAGTACCTGCTGCGCGTCATCGCCGAGGAGGAGCCGTCGCCGTCCATGCCGGCGGCGCTGCCTCCGACGCGTGACGCGCAGCCGGTCCGGGCGTGAGCGCCGGACCGGATCGCATTGGATCGGAGCGGACCCCGCGCGGCAGAGAAGGAGACGACCATGCAGACCAACCAGCCCGCCCGCCGCCGCAAGGGACCGGCCGCCAGGGCCGCCGTGGCCGCGCCGGTCCGGCACGAGACGACCATCCGCGGCACGCTGCTGGGCATCCGCCGCGGCGCCGTCTACGGCTCGGTGCTCAACACGGCGGCACCGGACCAGCGCCTCGCCGTCCGCCTGCTGATCGACGGCGCGTTCGCCGGCGAGATGATCGCCGGGCCGGCGGCCGGCGCCGGCCGCGACGATGCGGCCAACGACACCGGCCACCGCTTCGCCTTCCCGCTGCGCGCCGCCTGGTTCGATGGCCGGCCGCACACGATCCAGGTCGAGGTCGACGGCATGGGCGTGCGGTTCCCCGACACGCCGACGCCGGTCACCTTCGAGGACCGCATGCGCATCGGCGGCGAGATCAAGGGACTGCACGCCAGCCAGCTGGTCGGCTGGGTGTGGGACTGCTGTGCGCCCGACGCGCCGCTGGCGGTCGAGGTGCTGGTCGACGGGCGTCCGGCCGCCGCCGCGACGGCCGACCTGTTCTCCGAAGCGCTGCTCAAGGCCGGCCTCGGCAACGGGGCGCACGGCTTCGCGGTGCCGATGATCGGCGTGCTGACACCGGGGCGGGAGCACAAGGTTCAACTCATGGTAAAGGATCTGTCTGTGCTGGTGCCCGCCGAGCCCGTCGCTCTTTCCCTGCCCGACCATGAGCCCGTGATCGAGGGCCATCTCGACGGCCTGTTCGGCGGCATGATCTGCGGCTGGATCCGCGATGCCGTCCGGCCCGATGCGCCGCTGCTGGCCGAGCTGCTGGTCGATGGCCGGGTTGCCGCCGCCATGCCGGCCGACATCTACCGCGACGACCTGAAGACGGCCGAGTTGGGCTCCGGGCGCCACGGCTTCGCCTTCACCGTCGATGCGGCGCTGCGCGACGGCCGGCCGCATCAGGTCCAGGTTCGCGCCGCCGGCAGCACCGCGTGCATTCCCGCGGAGCCGCGGACGCTGACCTTCGACCGCCGCACGCCCGAGGTGGAGGGCAATCTGGACGGCGTGCGCCGCGGCCGCATCCTCGGCTGGGCCTGGGACAGGAACCGGCCCGACGAGGTGCTGGCCCTGCGCGTCTTCATCGACCGTCACCTGGTCGGGGTGATCGAGGCGGTCGACTTCCGCAGCGACCTGCAGGCGGCCGGCAAGCGCGGCGGCTACTGCAGCTTCGAGATGCCGGTGCCGCAGCACTTCCTGGACGACCACGAGCACGTCGTCGAGGTGTTCACGGTCGAGCACGACGCGCCGCTCAAGCGCAGCCCGCTCAAGACCAACCTCAAGGACAAGGAGGCCGCCGCCGCCGCGGCCCGCACGCTGCCGGCCTATGGCACGGTGCTGAGCCGCAGCGCCGAGACCGGGCTTGGCCGCGCCGGGCTCGACGGCCTGGACGACCACCTGGTCCACTGCGGCGATCACGACCGGTTCCGGCGCGCCCTGGCCGCGTGTCCGCCGGTGACCCTCGTCATCCCGGTCTACAATGCCTACGAGGCGGTGCGCCGCTGTCTGGCCTCGGTGGTGCGCAACACGTCGGGCGAGGCACGGCTGGTCATCGTCGACGACGCCAGCCCCGACCCGCGCATCGCGCCGCTGCTGCAGTGGTACGCCGAGCTGCCCAATGTCGCGGTGATCACCAACGAGCGCAATCAGGGCTACACGCGCTCGATCAATGTCGGCATCCGTGCCGCGGCGGGCGACGTGGTGCTGCTCAACAGCGACACCGAGGTCACGCCCCGCTGGCTGGAGCGGCTGATGCGGACCGCCTATCGGCGCGACACCATCGGCACCGTCACGCCGCTGTCGGACAATGCCGGCGCCTTCTCCGCCCCGGTCGGCAACCAGGCCAACGCCTATCCGTCGTGGCTGACGCCCGAGGAGCTGGGCCGGCTGTTCGCCGACCGCTCGGTGCGGGCGCGGCCGGCGGTGTGCACCGGCAGCGGCTTCTGCATGTACATCCGGCGCGGCCTGCTCGACGCCATCGGCCTGTTCGACGAGGACAACTTCCCGCGCGGCTACGGCGAGGAGAACGATTTCTGCATGCGGGCCCTGAAGGCCGGCTGGGAGAACGTCATCGACGACGCCACCATCATCTTCCACGAACGGTCGGCCAGCTTCCACGTCGAGAAGACCCGGCTGCTCAACAAGGGCCGGGCGGTGCTGCGCCGGCTGCATCCCGAATATCCGCTGCTGGTGCGCGACTTCGACGCGGCACCGGGCCTGCAGGCGACCCGTGATCGCGTCGCCGCGCTGATCGAGGAGCTGAACGACCCGCGCCCGCGCGCGCCCGATGCGCGGCGCCGGCTGCACGGCCTGGGGCTGCCGCGGGTGCTGTACGTGATCCACGGCGAGGCCAAGGGCGGCACCTGGCATACCAGCCAGGATCTGATGGAAGGCGTGCAGGACGACTTCGCCAGCTTCCTGCTGACCTGCGACTACCGGACCATGACGCTGCTGCGCCACGAGGACGGCCGGCTGACCGAGATGAACGCCTGGCAGCTCGCCTCGCCCGTGTCGTTCCTGGACGAGGCGCGGCCGGACTACGATGCGGTGCTGACGGCGATCCTGACCGGCTGCGACATCGATGTCGTCCACGTCCGCCACCTGTACAAGCATGTGCTCAGCGTGCCGCGCGTCGCCCGCGCCCTGGGCATTCCCGTGGTGCTGTCCTTCCATGACTTCTTCTACGTCTGCCCGACCACCAACCTGGTCGACGACCAGGGCCGCTATTGCGGCGGCACCTGCACCGCCGGCGACGGCGAGTGCCACCAGTCGCTGAAGTTCGACCGCCTGCCGCCGCTGAAGCACCGCTACATCCACCGCTGGCGGGAGCGGGCGGCGGCGCTGTTCCGCGACGTCGACGCCTTCGTCACCACCGCTGGGTCGGGCCGCGACGTCTATGCCGACACCTTTCCCGAGCTGGCCGGCCCCGGGCTGGCCGGCCGGCCGTTCCACGTGTTCGAGCACGGCCGCGATTTCGGCGCCCAGCGCAACCTGGCGGTGCCGCCGGCACGCTCGGGCAAGCCGGTGCGCATCCTGTGTCCGGGCCACATCACCCGGCACAAGGGCGGCGACTTCATCCGCGCCCTCAAGGCGCTGGATGTCGACGGCTGCCTGGAGTTCCACTTCCTCGGCAACCTGCCGATGCCGTACCGCGACCTGGGCGTCTGGCACGGCCTGTACGAGCGCGACGAGTTCGCCAGCCGCGTCGCCGAGATCGGCGCGTCGTTCGCCGGCATCTTCTCGATCTGGCCCGAGACCTATTGCCATACGCTGTCGGAGGCGTGGGCCTGCGGCCTGCCGGTGCTCGGCTCGACGCTGGGGGCGGTCGGCGACCGCATCCGCGCCCACGGCGGCGGCTGGACGGTCGATCCGGTCGATCCCGAGGGTGCCTATGCCCTGATCCGCCGGCTGATCGACGATCCCGCCGCCTATGAGGCGGAACGGGTCAGGGTGTCGGTGACCAATCTCCGCTCGGTGGCCGAGATGGGCTTCGACTATGCCCACCTCTACAAGACGCTGCTGGCGGCGCAGCGGCCGTTCGCGGCGCCCGAGGATGCCGTGGTGCTCAGGATCGGCGTGCTGCCGCGGCGCGGCGCCAACGGCGTGCCCAATGCCATTGTCCAGGCGCGCTGGCTGCGCCCGCTGAGCCATCCCCACGTCCGCGCCTTCACCCAGTCGGTCGTGCTGGAGGAGGCCGAGGTGCTGACCGGGCGGCGGCCGGCCGGCCTCGACGTGGTCGTCGTCGACGGCGAGGACTGGCCGGAGGAGGTGTGGCGGGCGCTGGCCCAGGCCCGCGCCGCGTCCGGCGTGCGCGTGCTGGTCGACACGGCGCGGGCCGCGGCGCTGTCGCTGGCCGGGCCGCGCCGCCACGGCCTGCCCGATGCCGTGGTCGTCCCCGCCGGTGCCGCGGTGCCGGAGACCTCCGGCACCGCGGTGGCGCGGATCGTCTACGACCCGCCGCTGGACGAACGGCCGTGGCTGTGGGCGGCCGAGCGGCGCCAGGCGCGCCCGGCCAAGGCGGCCGGCGTCGACCGCGCGGTCAACGCCGTCGTGGTCCAGGGCGAGGCGGCGCCGCCGGTCTCGGTCCTGCGCGACCTGGTGACGATCCTCAACGAGGAGCAGTTCGTTCCGGCACGCCTGACCGTGGTGGCGCCGCGGCCGGCGCTGGTGCCGCTGCCGGAGACGACCTGCCTGGTGCCGCCGGTGCCGGCGACGGACGTGGACGGTCTGGCCGCCTGGGCGGCGACCCGGGCGCACGAGTGGGACGTCGTCCTGTACCTGCCGTCCTCGGCACCGCGGCCGATCATTCCGGTCGACGCCATGAGCCTGCTCGATGTGCCCGCCATCGTGGCCGACGGCGACGATCCCGACGCCTGCTGCACCGCCATTGTCGAGGCGGTGCGCGACGAGGATCTGGGCCGGCAGCAGCGGCAGGAGGTGCTGAACAACCGGGTGCTGCGCGCCAGGGCGGGCGACCTGCGCGCCGTGCTGCGCGACATCCGGACCCTGCAGCAGCCCGCCGCCGCCCCCGCCGCCGCCGCCGTCACCGGAGTGGTCGAGGCGGCCGTGTGACCTTCAGGTTGGTTGGCTCAAGCAAAGGTGAAACGACATGCCGGATACGACTCTGCTCCCCGTGGCGCAGCCGCTGGCGGAGCTGACGAAAGACAAGCCCGTGACGCTTGGCGATCTGTCTGTTCTGGACAACCGGTACGACGAGTTGCAGTCATGGCCCAACACGCGCCTGGCAAGCAATGGGCGCAACCACAAGGTATTCGCGGCGGAAGCCATCACCGTCAACACCGGCCTTTCACTGGAGTTTCGCGGCAGCAACAACGTGATCTATCTGTGCGAGGGGTGCGAACTGACGTCCGTCAGATTGGTATTTAAGGGGTCCGGCGGAACCTTCGTCATCGGCCCGCATGCCCGCATCAAGGCAACCACGATGATCGTCCAGAGTCAGGGCGGCAGCATCGTGTTCGGAGAAGGTGTCACCATGGAGTCCGGCACGCTGCTGTGCCAGGAGGACGGCATGTCGATCACCATCGGCGACGACTGCATGATTTCCAACGACGTATTCTTGAGGACCAGCGACTCCCATTCCATCGTCGATCTGCAGACGCGCTCGCGGATCAACCCGCCCGGCCCGATCGCCATCGCCGACCATGTCTGGATCGGGCAGCGCGCTCGCGTCATGAAGGGCGTTAAGGTGGGGCGGCATGCCGTGATCGGCCAGTGCGCCGTCGTTACGGCGGACGTTGAGCCTTACAGCATCTATGCCGGCATGCCCGCGCGGAAGATCCGTGGCGGTATTACATGGAAGCGCGAGCGCGACAGTTGATCCATGCTTGGCGCGCGCCACAGCCATGGGGGCATGGGCGCGCTCCGTTGGTCCGTGCAGGCAAGGGAAAACGCCACTGATGAACTATATCGAGGTTCTGTCCGCCGCGCATCGGGCGATCGAACCGGCCTTGTACCTGGAGATCGGTGTCAGGCACGGGCACAGCCTCGCTGCTGCGCGCGGCCGGTGCTACGGGATTGATCCGGCCTTCCAGATAACGGTCGAGCTTGATGCGTCCGTGCGGCTGTTCCGGGCCACCAGTGACGAGGTCTTTGCCCGCCCGGACCTCGATACCGTTTTCGAACGGAAGGTGGATCTCGCCTTCATCGATGGCATGCATCTGTTCGAGTATGTGCTGCGCGACTTTGCCAACGTGGAGACCGTTGCGCACCGGAACGGGGTGATTTTTCTGGACGACATTTTTCCCCGCTCGGCGGTTGAGGCGCAACGCAAGCGGGCGACGCGGGACTGGACCGGCGATGTGTGGAAGATGCTGCCGTGCCTCGCCGAACTGCGGCCCGACCTCCTGCTCGTGCCGATCGACACGCAGCCGACCGGATTGCTCATGGTCGCCAATCTCCGGCCCGGAGACGCCACGCTGTGGCGGTCATACGAAACGATGGTCGCCCGCTACACCGCGGACGATCTGGCAGAACCGCCGGCCGGGATCCTGTGCCGCCGGGGCGCACTCGATCCCCGACACCTGCTGGCCTCGGGCTTCCTTTCGGCTGTTGCCGCCGGTGACGGCGCGATGACCCCGCGCGCGATGTTCCTCAGTCTGTTTCCCGACCACGTTCTGCCGGGGGAGCCCGGGTCCGGACCCCATGCCTGGGTGCGCGCGGACGCCTGAACCGCCTGCATCCGGCCGGGCGCCGCGGCCGTCCCGCTCAAAGTCCATGGATTTGTCCTGCCTGATAGGGTGCCCATATACGGATGGGCAGGCAGAAGGACGTGGTGCCGAGAGGGCAGCGGAAGGTGGACCGGTGAAGTCAATCGTGAAATGGGGGGCCATCGCGGCGCTGGCGATGATTGCCGCCCTGGCGGGCATCGGCATGCTGGCCGACCAGGTCGGCGTGGTCCTGACACTGCTGATGGTCGTGCTGGGGACGTTTGCGTTCATCGTGGGCTCCGCCGTGGCGGCGACCGCCTGGGCCGTGCGCAAGGGCATCGCCGCGGTGCGCGGCGTCATGGACGTGCCGCAGCAGGAGCGCTTCGACAGCGTCGCCCAGTTCGAGGCGGCGATGTCCGTGCCCGCCGGCAACGACGAGCTGACCGAGGCGGCCGAGCGCATCCGCCGCATCAAGAAGGCCGCCCACGGCGTCGCCCACCGCGCCCTGGCGGCGGCGCTGGAGCGGGTCGCCACGGCGGCCGAGGCGCTGCTGACCCAGGCCCACCGCAGCCGCACCGAGGCACGCCGGCTGCGCGGCCAGCTCGTCCACCAGCTGGGCCACGTCGAGGTCGTGGCGCTGAACATCTTCCGCATGCAGGAGTCGGGCGGCGGCGACCCGGCCCTGATCGGCCAGGCGACCCACACGCTGGGCAGCGTCGCCACGGATTTCGAGAAGCATTACCGGCGCACCGACCCCGGCAAGGTGCTGGAGACCGAGGCGCGGCTGGAGTTGCTGGCCCAGGAGGTCGGCGCCGGACGACCCCCGCCGCCGCCGCAGGCCCAGGCCCGTCCCGCCGTCGCCGCACCGTCGCCGGAGGTCAGCCTGACGCCGACGCTCGACCGGCTGTTCGGCCGGCAGTCGCGCTGACGGTTGCGGTTCGGGCTGGCTCAGCCGTGCAGTGTTCGGTAGAAGGGATTTGCGTTGGCACGGCGGACAACGAAGGCAGGCGATATGACCATTGACAAGGCAGTCGCGCCGCATGCCGTTGCGGACGAGGGCGATGCCGCCGATGCCCCGGCGGATGACATCGTCTGGATCGAATACAAGGACATGACCGAGGCGCAGCGCCGGATCGTAGACGCGGGCGACACTTTGGCCGGGGAGATCCCCATGGAGCTGAGCGGCGAGGCGCTGCTTGCCTGGTTGATGGAGAGGATCGGCGGAAAGCCGAGCTCTTGATTTGCTGGAGAGTATCCGGATCGAGTTCTCGGAGTATTTTGAGCCCAGCTTGATCCGGTCGCCATTCGACGAGGCTGTCCTCTTCATGCAAGTCCAGCGGTTCGTCGACTGGAAGCGGCATGGCATCACGCCGGTCCCGCTGTTCAGTGCCGGCAAGCCGTCCGGGTACCGGCGCAACGGGCGGGTCGGGTTCCGGCCGTTTCTGCAAAATGGGTTCGTCATTGCCACCTGGACATCGCGGGTGTCGAGCCGCTGCTTGTCTATCGCATGCTGCACGACGCGACGATGCTCCGCCTGGCGTGCCTTGCCACCCATGCCGAAATGTTCGACAACAAGCGCCTGTTCTTCCGGACGTACCGCAGCGAGTTCCCGCGCACGCCGCGGCCGCGGTGACGGACAGGCGGGCGGCGATCGAGCAGCACGCGGCAACCAGGGTGCAACCGGCGTGTTGCGCGCCAGTCTTTTGAAACAAATGAGGTTTTGGCCGTCGTGCACCATCTGCAACGGGCCGCGGCGTGGTGCACGCGGTGCGGTGAGCGTGCAGCGCCGCGCGACCCCATGCAACCAGCGCGCAACCGGCGTGTTGCGCACCAACCTTCTGAAAAAATTGAGTTTTCTGGCCAGATGCAGCAGTTGCACCGGGATCGCGGCCGTTGCACAGGGCGCCGTCGGACCGCGGGCGGCGGTACGCCCGACGGGTTCCGGCGCTGCCGGCGCCCAGGGCGCGACGATCCGGCGTCGGCGCTGGCGGTCTCGAACTGCCGGTGAGCGTCGGAGTCATGGCCGTCTCCCCCCGAGTTTCTCCGTCGTGGTTCTGATATAGGAAAATAGTCATGGAGCGCAATCCCGGTTTGCCCGGCCCGCCGTCGCGGGTGCTGTTCCCCAGCCAGGTCATGCACGAGGTCACGCCGGTGCGGCTCGCCGGCGGTGACCCGGCCGACGGGCGGTTCACCGTGAACGGTTGGCTGCACGTTCAGGGGTGAGATGGGGGCGTGCGCGCCCGCCCACCGCGATCGGCGTGGCCGCGGCCCCTCCTCAAGGCGGTGGCAGCGCCGGGAACTCCGCCTCGCGGGGGCAGTGCGACAGCAGGGCGACCGGCAATGTCGCCAGCAGGTCGCCGATCCGCCACGACGGCGCCGCCGTGCGGCTGCCGCCGCTCAGGACGTCGCGGACCACGGCGCCGGCGGGAAGCTGGGGCAGGGTGACGGCGGTGCCGCCCCAGGCATTGGCCGGCGGCAGCGGCACCGCGGCGTCGCCCAGCAGCGGCGCCAGCAGCCGCGGTACGACGACCACGATCTCGTCGTCGTTCAACTTCCGGTGGAAGGCGACGACGCGGTCGGCCTGGGCGCCGGTGACCTCCAGCGCGGTGTACGTGCCGTCGGCGAACACCGCTGGCAGCCGGCGGCGCAGGTCCAGCGTGCGGGCGATGACGAGCTGCTTGACCCGCCCGTCGTGCCAGTTGGCGACCAGCTCGGCCGGGTCGGGCGCGGCGCCCAGCTTCTTCAGGGTGCGGCGGCGCAACGCGTAGTCGACCGGGCGGCGGTTGTCGGGATCGACCAGGCTCAGGTCCCAGAACTCGGTGCCCTGGTAGAGGTCGGGCACGCCCGGCGCGGTCAGCTTCAGCAGCGTCTGGGCCAGGCCGTTGACGGCGCCGATCACGGCGAGGCGCTGGACGAACGGCAGCAGGTCGTTCAGGAACGCGGTGCTGCGGGCCGGGTCGAGGATGCCGCGGACGAAGCCTTCCACGGCCTGCTCGTAGCGCGGATCGGGATGGTTCCAGCTTGTGTGCGTCTTGCTCTCGCGCATCGCCTTGTTCAAGTAGGCAACGATGCGGTCGGTGTATTCGGCCAGGCCCGGGTCGGCCGGATCGGTGATTTCCAGCGGCCACGAGCCGACCAGGGTCTGGTAGATCAGGTACTCGTCGTTGTGGCCGGGGCCGACGATTTCCTCGACCGTGCCCTTCTTGCGCGTGTTGAGGACGGACCAGCGCCGCACCCGCCGCCGCCACTCGGTGTGCACCTCGGTGATGGCGTCGATGCGCACGCGGGTGTCCTCGCCGCGCTTGTGGTCGTGGGTGGCGGTGGCCAGCATGCCATAGGGGTGGTGCTGCAGGCGCTGCTGGTTGAGCTTGTGGAATGCCGCCGGGCTGACGCCGAAATGGCCCGGCTCGCCGCCGACCTCGTTCAGCGAGACGAGCCGGTAGTAGCGGTAGAACGCGGTGTCCTCGATCGACTTGGCGGTGACCGGGCCGGTCACCTGCTGGAACTTCATGGCATTGCGCAGGATGTCGCCGCGGCTGTAGCCCCGGCCTTCCTGCTGCAGCAGGTCGGTGCTCAGCGCCGCATAGAGGAAATCGAACACCGAGGTATCGCCCATCGGCGCGGCGCGGCGCGCCTGGCTGAACGCCCAGTCCAGGTCGCGGCGGTCGTCGTCGCCCGGACCGTCCTCGTCGATATAGGTGCGGTAGACGGGGAAGTGGGCGATCACCTCGATCAGCGCCGCGGTGACGCCGGGCAGGGTGAAGTCGCGGCTGAAGCGCGACTGCTTGGCCAGGCCGTGCAGCTCGCTGGCCAGCACGTTGACCTCGCTGGCGAGGTTGCCCAGCACGAGCTGCTTCTTGGAGCGGACGCTGATCTCCTCCCAGTCCGGCTCGCGGCCGATGAACCGGTTGTAGATGGCGGTGATCTGCTTCTCGGCCGCCGGGTTGACGAACAGGCCGTTGACCAGGTTCATGAAATCGTAGCCGGTGGTGCCGTCGACCGGCCAGTCGTCGCGCAGGCGCTCGTGGCGGGCCAGGATCTTCTCGACCAGCACATAGAGCAGGTGGGCACGCGGCTTGGCCGGGCTGATCGCGTCGGCCTGGGCGCCGGACACGGTCGCCGCCGCCTGGTCCTGCATCAGCAGATAGGCGGCACGGTCCTGCAGCCGGCGGCAGTATTCGGCGGGGTTGTACAGGCCGTCGATGTGGTCGAAGCGCAGGCCGTGGATCCGGTTGTCGGCGATCAGCCGGAACACCAGCCGGTGGGTCAGCTCGAAGACCTCCTGGTTCTCCATGCTCAGACCGGCCAGGTCGTTGATGTCGAAGAACCGGCGGTAGTTGATCTCGGCGGTGGCGACGCGCCAGAACGCCAGGCGGTAGCTCTGCGCCTCCAGCAGCTCGTGCAGGGCCACGAAGCTGTCCTCGTCGCCCGCGGTGCCGTTGTAGCCGGCGACGACCGCGTCGATCGTCTCGCGCAGCGCCGGCTGCTCGGCGGCCAGCGCCGCCAGCCGGCCCTTCAACTCGGTGGCGCGGCGGTGGATCACGGCCTGCTCGCGCACCGAGGGATGGCCCTGGCCGACCTTGCCGAACTCCTCGACCAGCGTGCCCAGGGGGGTGCTGTCGCCCTCCATCCGCTTGCGCGCCGCCTTGAGCAGGGCGGGATAGTCGCGCACGGCAATGGGGAACCGGTGGTCCCAGTACCAGACGGAGAAGCTGCCCCACTCGGCGTCGAAGCGCAGCTGCAACTGGCCGTCGGTGAGAATCGTCCCGTAGTGGTCGCCCAGGAAGGGCAGCAGCACCTTGCCCAGCAGGGTCGGCTCGGCCGGCGACCAGTCGATGTCGAAGAAGCCGGCGAACAGGCTGTGCCGGCCCCATTCCAGCACGTCCAGCCACCAGGGATTGTCGGCACCGCCGACGCCCATGTGGTTCGGCACAAAGTCCAGGATGATGCCCATGCCCTGGGCGGCCAGGGCATCGCTCAGCTTGTTGAACGCGGCCTCGTCGCCGACCTCGGGGTTGAACCGGTTGTGGTCGGTGATGTCGTAGCCGTGTGTCGAGCCCGGCCGGGCCAGCAGGAACGGCGAGGCGTAGACGTGGCTGACGCCCAGCGCCGCCAGGTACGGCACCAGCTTCGCAGCGTCGCTGAAGCCGAAGCCCTTGTGGAACTGCAGCCGGTAGGTCGCCCTGGGAATGACCGGCGGCCGCTGCACCTGATCCATGGTACGGCTCCTTGCGGACTGATGGCGGGGCGGTCGCTCGCGCCGCCGCCGCGGCTTCGGGCCGGTGCCGTGTGCCGGGGCGGCCGCCGCGGCGGCGCGCCGCTCAGGCGGGCGCCGGGCCGGCGACGAACCAGGCGACCGACCACGGCGGCAGCGTGCCGCGGGCCGCCGCGTCGGACAGGCCGGGGTGCGTCTCGAAGATGAGCAGGCCCTCGGGTTTGGCGCAGCCGCCGGCCGGCTGGTCGGCCAGGTTGGCCAGCAGCACCAGTGTGCTGCCGTCGTTGAGCTCCCAGCGCACGCTCAGCGCCCGGTCGTTCCAGCGCTGCCACTGCCCGGCCCCCGGCTTCGTGCCCGACAGGCGCGGCACGATCGCCTCGTGGCGCAGGCTGAGCAGGCCACTGTAGTAGTCGCGCCAGCCCTGCGCCCAATCGTCGGCCTCGCCCGGCCAATCCAGCCTGGCGGCGGCGAAGGTCTCCTCCGCGTTGGGGTCGGGGATGGTCTCGCGCATTGCCGGGTCGGCGAACTGCTCGAAGCGAGCGAATTCCTGGCGCCGGCCCTTGCGCACCGCATCGCCCAGCTCGCCGTGGAAGTCGCAGAAGTACAGGAACGGCTGCCTGCAGCCCCACTCCTCGCCCATGAACAGCATCGGCACCGACGGCCCCAGCAGCATCAGCGCCACGGCGGCGCGCAGCTTCTCCGGTGCGACCAGCATGCTCAGCCGCTCGCCATAGCCGCGGTTGCCGACCTGGTCGTGGTTCTGGATGAAGTCGACGAAGGCCAGCGCTGGCAGGTGGGTGCTGGGCTCGCCGCGCGGCTCGCCGTCGCGGTAGGGCGACGGCTCGCCCTGGTAGGCGAAGCCCTCGGTCAGGACGCGGCCGAGACGATCGACCGTGCCGTCCTTGTAGTCGCGGTAGTAGCCGTCGGTCTCGCCGGTCAGCAGCACGTGCTGGATGTGGTGGTAGTCGTCGTTCCACTGCGCCGCGTACCACGGCACGCCGCCGCCAAAGCCGCGGTCCAGGAAGCGCGACTCGTTGGCGTCGTTCTCCAGCACCAGGTGGACGTGGCGGCCGGCGGCGATGGTGTGGTGCACCGTCTCGGCGATCTCGGTCAGGATGTGCTTGTCGCTGTCGTCCAGGATGGCGTGGACGGCGTCGAAGCGCAGCCCGTCGAACCGGTACTCCTCCAGCCAATAGAGGGCATTGTGGACATAGAAGTCGCGCACGACGCGGCGGCCGAAGTCGATCGCCGCGCCCCACGGCGTGTGGTGCCGCTCGGTGAAGAAGTCCGGCGCATAGACGTGCAGGTAGTTGCCGTCCGGGCCGAAGTGATTGTAGACCACGTCGAGGAACACCATCAGGTCCCGTGCGTGCGCCTCGTCGATCAGGCGCTTCAGGTCGTCGGGGCCGCCATAGGCGCGGTCGGGGGCGAACAGCAGCACGCCGTCATAGCCCCAGCCGCGCCGGCCGGGAAAGTCCGCCACCGGCATCAGTTCGACCGCCGTGACGCCGATCCCGGCCAGGTAGTCGAGCTGGCGCAGCACGCCGTCGAAGGTGCCTTCGGGGGTGAAGGTGCCGGGGTGCAGCTCGTACAGCACCGTCTCCTGCCACGGCCGGCCCTGCCAGCCGCCCTGGGTCCAGTCGTAGGCCATCGGGTCGATGACGACGCTGGCGCCGTGGGCGTCGTCGGCCTGGCAGCGCGACGCCGGGTCGGGCACGCACAGGCCGTCGGCCAGCCTGTACTGGTAGCGCGTGCCGGCCGGCGCCTTGTCGGCCATCAGCTCGAACCAGCCGTCGTCGCGGCGCGTCATCGCCAGCTCCAGGCCCGGCTGGTCCAGCACCAGCGCGACCTGCGGCTGGGCCGGGGCGTGGAAGCGGAACCAGGTCGAGCCGTCGGCGACGACGGTGGCACCGAACGGCATCTGGTGGGCGAAGCGCGTGGTCGATGGCATCGGTCTACATCCGGGTGGCAATGGGGCGGGCGCTGCGCTGGAACAGGGCCAGGGACCGGTCGGTCACGGCGAAGATCTGGCCGGCCCGGTAGTGCCGCGGGTCCTCGCCGAGGTCCGGCCGGGCGGTGTCGAGGATCCGCCGCCAGCCGCCGCCGGCCGAGGTCGGCAGGCGGAACGGCACCATGTCCGGCGAGGCGTTCATCAGGATCAGAAAGATGTCGTCGCTGGTTGGGGTTCCCTGCGGCGCGCTGAATCCGCCGGCGGCGCCGTTGAGCATGATGGCGACGCACCGCGCCGCCGGGTCGTGCCACTGCTCGCTGGTCTGCGGCTGGCCGTCCGTGTCGAACCAGGCGAGGTCCTTGAGGCCGGTGACCGGGTCGATCTCGCCATGCAGGTAGCGCGACCGCCGGAACACAGGGTGGGCGTGGCGCAGGGCGATCAGGCGGCGGGTGAAGCCCAGCAGGTCGCGGTCACGCGGCGTGATGCCGGCCCAGTCGATCCACGAGATGTCGTTGTCCTGGCAGTAGGCATTGTTGTTGCCGCTCTGGCTGCGGCCGAACTCGTCGCCGGCCAGCAGCATCGGCGTGCCCTGGGCCAGGAACAGCGTGGCGAGGAAGTTGCGTTTCTGCCGTTCGCGCAGCTCGACGATGTGGTAGTCGTCGGCCGGCCCCTCGACGCCGTGGTTGTAGCTCACATTGTGCGAATGGCCGTCCATGTTGTTCTCGCCGTTCGCCTCGTTGTGCCGGTCGTTGTAGGAGACGACGTCGTTCAGGGTGAAGCCGTCGTGGGAGACCACGAAGTTGATCGACGCCCAGGGCCGGCGCCCGCCCGCCTCGAACAGGTCGCTGGAGCCGCTGAAGCGTCCGGCGAACTCCGGCAGCTTGCCGTCGTCGCCGCGCCAGTACCCACGAACGGTATCGCGGTAGCGGTCGTTCCATTCGGCCCAGCCGGCGGGGAAGTTGCCGAGCTGGTAGCCGCCGGGGCCGACGTCCCACGGCTCGGCGATCAGCTTGACGCGCGACAGCACCGGGTCCTGGCGCACGGCGTCGAGGAACCCGCCGCGGCGGTCGAACCCGTACGGCTCGCGGGCCAGGATGGTGGCCAGGTCGAAGCGGAAGCCGTCGATGTGCATCTCCTCGACCCAATACCGCAGCGAGTCCATGACGAGCTGGATGACCCGCGGGTGGCTGAAGTCGAGGGTGTTGCCGCAGCCGGTCTCGTTGATGTAGTAGCGCTCGTTGCCCGGAACCAACCGATAGTAGCTGGCGTTGTCGATGCCGCGGAACGACAGGGTGGGGCCCAGCTCGCTGCCCTC
>CAZGMC010000036.1:0-3660 GCA_964526565.1 uncultured Mycobacteriaceae bacterium | reverse complement strand
CGGGAGTCGTAGCCGAAGTGGTTGTAGACCACGTCGAGCAGCACCTCGAGGCCGGCCTCGTGGCAGGTGCGCACCATGGTCTTGACCTCGCCCAGGAGGCCGCTGGCCAGGTAGCGGACATCGGGCGCAAAGAAGCCGATCGAATTGTAGCCCCAGTAGTTGCGCAGCCCCCGCTCGGCCAGGATGCGGTCGTCGACGAAGGCGTGCACCGGCATCAGCTCGACGGCGGTGACGCCCAGCCGGACGATGTCGTCGACGACCGCCGCCGTGGTCAGGCCGGCGAAGGTGCCGCGCAACGGCACCGGCACGCTGGGGTGGCGCATGGTGTGGCCACGCACGTGCAGCTCGTAGATGATGGTCTCGTCCCACGGCCGCTGCGGGTGGCGGTCGCCGAACCAGCTGAAGGCGGGCTCGACGACGCGGCACTTGGGCATGCCGCGGGCGTTGTCGTGGCGGTCGAACGTCAGGTCCGCCCGGGCCTGGCCGATGCGGTAGCCGAAATGGGCGTCGGACCAGCGCACGTCACCGACCAGCGCCCTGGCGTAGGGGTCGAGCAGCAGCTTGTGATGGTTGAAGCGGTGGCCGCGCTGCGGGTCATAGGGCCCGAAGACGCGATAGCCGTAGAGTTGGCCCGGCCGGACGCCGGGCAGATAGCCGTGCCACACCTCGTCGGTGTACTCGGGCAGCACGACGCGGTCGATCTCGCGCACGCCGTTGCGGTCGAACAGGCACAGCTCGACCTTCTCGGCGTTGGCGGAGAACAGCGCGAAGTTGACCCCTTTGCCGTCCCATTCGGCCCCCAGGGGATAGGGCCGGCCGGGATGGACGACGCTCCTGGCTGGCATCAGCTCACGTTGAGTTGTTGACGGAAATGAAAGGGTAGATCGAGGCGGGCGGCCGGTAAAGAGGACTCCGGAACGCCGCGGCCTCGCCCCGGTTCGGCAACGAGCCGCCGTCACATTCGCCGTTTTGCAGCGCAATGTCAAAGTTCGCGGCGCCCTGGGGGCCGGTTGTCCAGGCGGGCCGGCGATGCTCCGGATGCGATGCTGCAGGGCCAGCGGCTATGATGATTTGCGGTTCATGCGAGCAACCGAATGGCTATCGGTCGAGTCGTTTGCTATTTTTGCGAACCGCACCCGGACCGCCTGCTGCCGGCCGGCACGAAAACCCGGCAGCAACGGCGCCGGCAGGGGGAGCCGCCATGGACGACACGCCACGACCCGACCGCCGCCCCGACGACGAGCCCTTGAGCCCCGGCGAGACTGCGGGCGGGCCGGCGCCCCCGCCGGTTGCGCCGGTTGCGCCGGACGACGATGATGACGCAGCCGGCCGCGGCGGCGGCCTGGCGGCGCTGCTGTTCGGGACCGTCCTCAGCGCCGCCTGGCTGGGCGCGTGCGGCTGGTATGCCGCGACCGCCGTGCCGTGGCAGCGGCTCGACCAGGTGCCGCCGGCCGACCTGGGCGCCCTTGTCGCCGGCGTCGCGGCGCCGCTGGCCCTGGTCTGGATCGTGCTCGGTGCCGTCCAGCGCACCCGCCGGCCGCCGTCGCTGGGCCGGCTGCTGCGCCGCGAGCTGGCCGGGCTCGCCGCCGCGGCCGGCGCGACCGAGCAGCGCCTGGGCGCCGCTGCCGCCGGCCTGCGCGGCGAGGCGGCGCGCCTCGGCAGCGTCTCGGGGATGGCGCTGGAAGAGTTCGGCCGGCTCGACCGTGCCTACCGCGAGCAGGTCGATGCACTGGCCGAGCTGTCCGGCCGTGCCGAGGCCGGCATGGCCCGCATCGGCGGCGGCCTCAAGGAGCATGCCGACCTGCTGCGCCATCTCGTCGGTGCCATCGAGGACCGGGCCGAGGCACTGGCGGCGCGGGCCGGCAGCAGCCTGCACGAGATCGAGCACAGCGCCCAGCGCACCGCCGATCGCGTCGACGCCGCCATGGGGCTGCTCAAGGCCGGCGGCGAGGGGCTGGCCGCGGCCACCGACCTCGCCGCCCGCCGCCTGGAGGGCGCCTCGGCGCAGCTCGATGCCGACGGCGACGGCCTGGCCGACCGCGCCGAGAGCGTCGCCCAGCGGCTGGAACGGGTCGGCGACTCGCTGGTCCGCGACCTGGAAGCGGCCAACGACAGGGCCGAGCGGGCGGCGGCCACGGCCGAGCGGCTCGAGGCGGCGGCCGCCGGCGCGGCCGGCCGCCTCGAGTCGGCCGACGCCCTGCTCGGCGAGCGCCTCGCTGCCCTGGCCCGCGACGGCGAAGCCGCGGCGACCCGCGCCGAGTCCGTCGCGGTTGCCCTGGATGCCCGGGCCGGCAACCTGACCGCCGCGGCCGATCATGTTGCGGTCGCCGAACGCGGCCTCGCCCGGCAGCAGGAGGCGCTCGCCGTTGCCGCCGCCGGGCTCGTCGACCGGCTGGGGCCGCTCGAGGGGTCGGTGGCCGCTGCCGCGGAGTCGCTCGAGCGGGTGTCGCAGCAGGCGCTCGAGCGCGCCGCGGCGGTCGGCGAGGCGCTGGAGCGCGGTGCCGCGCGGCTGGGCGATGCCGCGGACGGCGCCACCGACCGGCTGGCGGGCATCGTCACCGACCTGCGCGGCCAGGCCGGCGCCATCGGCGCGACCGCGACCGCCGCCGCCGACCGACTGGGCGACGCCGCTGCGGCGCTGGAGCGCGGCCGCAGCGACCTGGCCGACGCCGCCGCACAAAGCGGTGCGGAGACCGACCGCCTCGACCAGACGCTGCAGCGTCAGCGCGACGGCCTGGCCGCGGTGCTGGCCGACGTGTCGGAGCGGATCCGGGCGGCCACCGCTGCCTTCGACACCCGCCTGATGGCGCTGGCCAAGACGGCGAGCCTGGCCACCGCCCGGACCCGTGAGATCAGCGGCGCCTTCACCGGAGAGATCGCCGCCCTGTCCGCGGCGGCCGACGCTGCCGGTGCCCGGGCGGCGGAGATCCGCGAGTCGCTGCACGGCGCCGTCGAGCGGGTCACCGAACTCGCCGACGGGCTGGCCCTGCGCTCCGACGACCTCGGCGGCTCGCTGCGCCAGCAGGCCGACGAGCTGGCGGGGGCCGTCGGCGACGCGCTCGACCGTCTGACCGAGGCCGGCGCCGCCATGCGTGCCGAGGGGGACGGCCTTGGCGCCGCCGCCGCCGGGGCGGCCGACCGCATCATGGCGGCGTGCGAGCGCCTGGGTCAGGACGGGGCGCGCATCGGCGATGTCGCAGCGGTGACCGAGACGCGGCTGGTCGCGGCCGGGCACCAGCTCGCCGAGCAGGGCGATGCCGTCGGCGCCGCCGCGGCGCGGGCCACCGCCGAGATCGCCGGCATCGACCGGCGCCTCGCCGACAGCGCCCGCCAGCTCGGCGACACCGCGAAGGCGGCGACGGCGCAGATCGGGGCCGTCGGAGAGCGGCTGGACAGCGGCCTGGACAAGGTCCGGGCCGTGGCCGACGGCCTGGCCGACCGGGCCGCCGGCCTGGGCGAGCGGGTCGCCGAGGTGGCGGCGCTGGAGGAGCGGCTGTCGCGCCAGGCCGAGGCCCTGATCGCCACGGCGGCGGCGCTGTCCGGCCGCTTCGGCCGGCTGCCCGAGGACGCCGCCGCGGCCGCCGCCGCCCTCGGCACGGCCGCCGCCGGCGCCGCGGCCCGGACCGAGGGTGCCGCCGCCGCCCTGCGCCGCGGGACGGC
>CAZGMC010000035.1:0-36862 GCA_964526565.1 uncultured Mycobacteriaceae bacterium | reverse complement strand
TGGGGCTCGGGACCCCGAGGCCAGAGGCATCACGGACCATCGATCCCGGCCGCCGGCGGCCGGGATCGATGGTTGCGTTCGTATGGGAGCAGCCCTTGGCTCAGATCATTCTTGTCGTTCACCTGGTCATCGCCGTGGCGCTGGTCGGCGTCGTGCTCATCCAGCGCAGCGAGGGCGGCGGGCTTGGCATTGGTGGCGGCGGTGGCGGCGGGCTGATGTCGGTGCGCGGCACCGCCAACCTGCTGACCCGGATTACCGCCATCCTGGCCGCGTGCTTCATGGCGACGAGCCTGACCCTGGCCATCCTGGCGGGGCAGGGCGGCCCGCCGGCGGGCCTCGTGGACGAGGGACCGGCCATGGGCGACGCCGTGCTCGAGCAGGAAGCGGACCAGGGCGAGGTGCCGGCGGAGGGCGTGCCGGCGCCGGCGGAACGGGCGCCGGATCTGCCGCAGCTTCCAGAATAGGCTGGTCCGGCGTTCATGATACCGATTTTGGGACGTATGGCCCGGACCGGCCAATTCCACTGCTTGTGCGCGGTGGCCGATGGGATATGGTGAGGGTCCATGACGCGGTACGTGTTCATTACCGGCGGCGTGGTCTCCTCCCTCGGCAAGGGCCTGGCGGCGGCGGCTCTCGGCGCGCTGCTGCAGGCGCGCGGCTACACGGTGCGCCTGCGCAAGCTCGACCCCTACATCAACGTCGATCCGGGCACCATGAGCCCGACCCAGCACGGTGAGGTCTACGTCACCGACGACGGCGCCGAGACCGACCTGGACCTGGGCCATTACGAGCGCTTCACCGGCGTGTCCGCCCGGCGCAGCGACAACCTGACCACCGGCAAGATCTATTCCGACGTCATCGCGCGGGAGCGGCGCGGCGACTATCTGGGTGCCACCGTCCAGGTCATCCCCCACGTCACCGACGCCATAAAGGAGTTCATCAGCTCCGACCTGCAGGGCGAGGACTTCGTCATCTGCGAGATCGGCGGCACCGTCGGCGATATCGAGAGCCTGCCGTTCCTGGAGGCGATCCGCCAGATGGGCAACGACCTGGGGCCGGAGCATACCCTGTTCGTTCACGTCACCCTGCTGCCCTGGATCAGCGCTGCCGGCGAGCTGAAGACCAAGCCGACCCAGCATTCCGTGAAGGAACTGCTGTCGGTCGGCATCCAGCCGGCCATGCTGCTGTGCCGCGCCGACCGCGCCATCCCGCCGGGCGAGCGGCGCAAGATCGCGCTGTTCTGCAATGTCCGGCCGGAGCGGGTGATCGCCGCCATCGACGTCGACACGATCTACCAGGTGCCGGTCAGCTATCACGAGGAGGGCTTCGACCGGCAGGTGCTGGAGTATTTCGGCCTGCCCGCCGAGCCGTCGCCGGACCTGGACGGCTGGCACCGCATCGTCCAGCGCGTGCGCCAGCCCGAGGGCTATGTCACCATCGGCATCGTCGGCAAGTACACCCAGCTCATCGACAGCTACAAGAGCCTGTCGGAGGCGCTGATCCACGGCGGCATCGCCAACAACGAGGGCGTCCGCCTCAACTGGATCGATTCGGAGGTGTTCGAGCGGGAGGACGTGGCCGTCCACCTGGAGGACGTCAACGGCATCCTGGTCCCCGGCGGCTTCGGCGAGCGCGGCACCGAGGGCAAGATGCGCGCCGTGCGCTTTGCCCGCGAGCGGCGCATCCCGTTCTTCGGCATCTGCTTCGGCATGCAGCTGGCGGTGATCGAGGCGGCGCGCAACCTGGCCGGGCTGGCCGGCGCCGGTTCCAGCGAGTTCGGCCGGCCCGAGGAGCCGGTGGTCGGCCTGATGACCGAGTGGCTGCGCGGCAACGCCATCGAGCTGCGCCATCATGATGAAAACCTCGGCGGCACCATGCGGCTGGGTGCCTATGCGTGCCGGCTGCTGCCCGACACCCGCGTGCAGCACATCTACGGCGCCGACATGATCAGCGAGCGGCACCGTCACCGCTACGAGGTCAACGTCCACTACAAGGAGCGGCTGGAGGAGGCGGGGCTGCTGTTCTCCGGCCTGTCGCCCGACGGCCGCCTGCCGGAGATCGTCGAGCTGCCCGGCCACCCCTGGTTCGTCGGCGTGCAGTTCCATCCCGAGCTGAAGTCGCGCCCGTTCGCGCCGCACCCGCTGTTCACCTCGTTCATCAAGGCGGCCATCGACCAGAGCCGGCTGGTGTGACGCGGCCGTCCCGCCGCCCCATATGATGCCAGCGCGTGCCGGTTATTCTGCGCAGGGGAGCGGACGGGATGCGTCTCGGGATCCGGTTTCTTCTGATCGTGCTCGTCGTGGCCGGGTGCGGTCCGCGGGCCGAGGAGGCGCGGCTGCTGCTGCAGGACCTGGCGGCGGGCCAGGGACCGTCGCGCCTCAAGGCGACGACGCCGGCGCCGCAGCGCACCACCATCACGTTCACCGGCAACGGCCAGGAGCAGGTCGCCGACCTTTACCTGCCGGGCGCAGCCCCGGCCATGCGCGTGGTCGTGGTGCCGGGGCTGTCGCCCGAGGGGCGCAACGACCCGCGGCTGGTGGCGCTGGCGCGGTCGCTGGCGCGGGTGCGGTTCGCCGTGCTGGTGCCGGAGGTGCCGGGGCTCAGCCGCCTCCAGGCCGGGCCGGAGGACGTGGCCGACATCGCCGCCGCCGTCAGCCACTTCGCCGACCGCCCGCTGCCGGTGGCGGCACCGCAAGGGGCGGTCGGGCTGGTCGCCGTGTCCTACGCGGTCGGCCCGGCCCTGGTCGCCGCGCTGGATCCGGCGGTGGCCGACGACGTGGCCTTCCTGGTGTCGATCGGCGGCTATTACGACATCGTCTCGGCGATCGCCTACGTGACCACCGGGTACTACCGCGAGGCCCCGGACGGCTCGTGGCTGCGCGGCGACCCGAACCCTCATGCGGAGTGGGTGTTCGCCGAACGCAACGTGGACCGGCTGGACGACCCGGCCGACCGCGAGGCCCTGGCGGCGATGGCGCGGCGCAGGCTGAACGACCTGGCGGCACCGGTGGACGACCTGCTCGGCCGCATGGGGCCGGAGGGGCGGGCGGTCTACGCGCTGATCGCCAACACCGACCCCGATGCGGTGCCGGAGCGCATCGCGGCCCTGCCCGACGACCTGCGCCAGGCGATGACGACGCTGTCGCCGGCGGAACAGGACTGGTCGGAGCTGGAGGCGCAGCTCTACCTGATCCACGGCCGCGGCGACCCGGTCATCCCGGCCACCGAGAGCGAGCGGCTGGCCGCCGCCGCCGGGCCACAGCAGGCGACGCTTTACCTGATCGACGGGCTGGCGCACGTCGACCTGGGCGACGGCATCGGCCTGTGGGACCGTCTGACCCTGTGGCGCGCCGCCACGGCCGTGCTGGCCGAACGCGACCGGCGGGCCGGCACGCCGCCGTGACGGCGCGCGACCCGCCTTGCGCCGGTGCGGCGGACCCTGTATCAGAAGGACGGCCCGTCCGGTCGTGCCGTGGCCGCCACTGCGCCCACGCGTCGTCGCACATGCGCCCAAGCCCATCCATCAGGATCGACAAGTCAAACGGGGAGTCAGCCGATGACCGCCATCGTCGACATCCATGGCCGCGAAATCATGGACAGCCGCGGCAATCCGACCGTCGAGGTCGACGTCGAACTCGAGTCGGGCGCCATGGGGCGCGCGGCCGTGCCCTCCGGCGCCTCGACCGGCGTCCACGAGGCCGTGGAGAAGCGTGACGGCGACAAGTCGCGCTTCGGCGGCAAGGGCGTGCTGCAGGCGGTCGAGGCCGTCAACGGCGAGCTGTGCGACGCCATCACCGGCCTCGATGCCGAGGACCAGGTGGCCATCGACCAGACCATGATCGAGCTGGACGGCACGTCCAACAAGGGCCGCCTGGGCGCCAACGCCATCCTCGGCGTCAGCCTGGCGGTGGCCAAGGCCGCCGCGGAAGACGCCGGCCTGCCGCTGTACCGCTATGTCGGCGGCGCCTTCGCCAGCGTCCTGCCGGTGCCAATGATGAACATCATCAACGGCGGCGCCCACGCCGACAACCCGATCGACATTCAGGAATTCATGATCATGCCGGTCTCGGCCGACACGGTCGCCGACGGCGTGCGCATGGGTGCGGAGGTGTTCGCCGCGCTCAAGAAGGGCCTGAAGGACGCCGGCCACAACACCAATGTCGGCGACGAGGGCGGCTTCGCCCCGGCGCTGGGCTCCACCAACGAGGCCCTCGACTTCATCATGCGGGCGATCGAGGCAGCCGGCTACAAGCCCGCCGAGGACGTCGTCCTGGCCCTGGATTCGGCCTCGTCCGAGTTCTTCAAGAACGGCAAGTACGAGCTGGCCGGCGAAGGCAAGTCGCTCGATGCCGAGGGCATGGTCCGCTACTATGAGGATCTGGTCGGCCGCTACCCGATCATCTCGATCGAGGACGGCATGTCCGAGGACGACTGGGACGGCTGGAAGGCCCTGACCGAGGCCATCGGCAACCGCGTCCAGCTGGTCGGCGACGACCTGTTCGTGACCAACCCGCAGCGCCTGGCCCAGGGCATCGAGCGCGGCATCGCCAACTCGATCCTGGTCAAGGTCAACCAGATCGGCACGCTGAGCGAGACGCTGGAGGCCGTGGAGATGGCGCACAAGGCCGGCTACACCGCCGTGCTGTCGCACCGCTCCGGCGAGACCGAGGACTCCACCATCGCCGACCTCGCCGTCGCCACCAATTGCGGCCAGATCAAGACCGGCTCGATGAGCCGTTCCGACCGCATGGCCAAGTACAACCAGCTGATCCGCATCGAGGAGAACCTCGGCCGCGCCGCCCGCTACGCCGGCAAGAGCATCCTGCGCGGGTAGTCTCCTGACGCTGGTTGCTGGCGCGCCCTGAAACTCCCTCCCCCGCACGGCGGGGGAGGGAGCAGGGTGTGCAGCTATTCTCCGGTCGCCGCCATCGGCGCGGAGGCCGCGAGGGGGACGGTGCGGCGGACGCCGGGTTCGAACTCCTCCTTGCGGTCGCCGATCCAGATCGGGAAACGATCGCCCCTCTCGCGCCAGCCATGGTCGAGCTCGATGGCGATCTCATCCTCGCTGATCGCCACGTCGAGCCAGTGGCCCTGGTAGCGCAGCTTCAGGGCGATCTCCCTGATCGGCCCGATCATGTGCGGGTCGAAGCGCATCTCGCCGTGGCGGATGTCGAAGCCGGTCAGGCAGCGCTGCACCACGTCCACCGTGCCGGCCATCAGGCCCAGGTGGATGCCCTCGGCGGTGGTGCCGCCCTGGATGTCTGAGATGTCGCTCTGCAGGGCCTTGACGTACAGCTCCCAGGCCTGCTCCGGCCGCGACCGCGCCAGGATCCACGAGTGGACCAGATAGCTCAGCGTCGAGCCGTGCGAGGTGCGGGCCAGATAGTAGTCGATGTTCTTCAGCCACATGTCCGGGCTGTACTTGTAGCCCAGGCTCTCCAGCCGTGCGGCCACCTGCTCCTCGTTGAACAGGTAGAACAGCATCAGCGTGTCGGCCTGCTTGGACAGCTGGTAGTGGTCCGCCGAATCGCCCTCGGCCTCCAGGATGCGGTCGAGCCGCTGGATGTTGCCGTACTTCTCGCGATAGCCGGCCCAGTCGAACTCCTTGAGGGTCTGGTAGCCCTCGAACTGGCTGATGATCCCGTCATCGTGGAACGGCACGTACATGTGCCGCGCGATGTGCCGCCAGCGCTCGCGCTCCTCCTCGGTGATGTCCAGGCGCTCCATGATCTGGGCGCGGCGGGCGTCGTCCAGCTCGTTCAGCGCCGCCTCGGCCGTGTCCATCAGCCACGACACCATGACGTTGGTGTAGGCGTTGTTGTTCAGGCCGGGCTCGTCGGAGTCGGGGTAGGACTCGTGGTATTCGTCGGGGCCCATCACACCGTTCAGGTCATAGCGGCCGCCCTCGCGCTCGGCGTTCCAGGAGACCAGCGCGGCGAACAGCCGGGTGATTTCGACGATCAGCTCCGTGCCCATGTTCTCGAGCGCGTGCATCTCGCCGGTGACCTTGTAGTGCATCCAAGTATTGTAGGCGATCGCCAGGTTGACGTGGCGCTGCTGGTAGCTGTGGTCGGGCACCCAGCGGCCGGAGCGCGGGTTGAGGTGCATGACCTGGCTTTCCTCGCGCCCGTCGCTGCCGCTCTGCCACGGGAACATGGCGCCCTTGAGCTGCGCGGCCTGCGCCGCCAGCCGCGCCTTGGGCAGCCGGTTGTAGCGGTACTCCAGCAGGGTGCGGCTCAACTCCGGCAGGCGGAAGTCGATGTACGGCAGGATGTACAGCTCGTCCCAGAAGACGTGGCCGCGATAGGCCTCGCCGTGCCAGCCGCGGGCCGGGGCACCGGCGTCCAGCTCGATCGTGTTGGGCGACAGCGTCTGGAACAGGTGGAACACGTGCAGCCGCAGGATCATCTGCGCGTTCAGCTCGTCCCGGTTCACGCGGATGTCGCTGATCTTCCAGATGGTGTCCCAGGTGCGGACATGCTCGCGCAGCAGCTCGTCGAACGAGCCGGCGCGGTCGACCGCCTCGCGCGCCGCCAGGCCCGGCTCAGAGATGGCGAAGTCCTTGGACGTGTACAGCGAGACGACCTTCTCCACGGTCATCGGCACGCCCTCCAGGGCATTGAAGCCGATGGTCTGGGCGGGGTGGCCGGGCTCGGTCGACACCTTGAGCTGCCCGTCGACCAGGTGGCCGTCGCGATAGATGCGGGTGCGGGCCGCCTGGCCGATGCGCAGCTTCGACTGATTGGTCTCGACGACCAGGCAGATCATGTCGTCGCCGCTGAGCTCGCCGTTGAAGTCGGCCGTCTCCAGCGGGTCCAGGTGCCTGCTGTTGAGCTCGCGGTAGCGTTTGACGCCGTAGTTGATGATCCGGCCGTCGATGGCCGACAGGATCTCCACCGGCCCCGACCAGTTCTCTGGCGTCAGCGTCATCGCGATGGCGGCGACGTGCCGGTCGGCCATGCTGACGAAGCGGCGCTGCAGGACCGTGGTCTCGCGGCCCTGTTGGTCCTTGATCCGCATCTCGATCTTCAGCACGCCGGCCTTCAGGTCCAGGTCCTGGCGGAACTTCAGGATCTCGACGTCGGCCAGGCGCAGCCAGTCGCCGTCGACCGGCCGGAAATTGAGGACCAGCCAGTTCGGCAGGTTGACCAGATCCTCGTTCTCGATCATGCGGCCGGAAATCTCGGTCTCCAGCCGGTTGTAGCCGCCGGCCAGATAGGTGCCGGGGTAGTGGGTGTCGTCGGCCTGCTCCGTGGTGAAGGCGCCGCGCGTGCAGACATAGCCGTTGCCGAGGGTGCAGAGCGCCTCGCGCAGGCCCTGCATCTTCGGATCGAAGTCGTCGTAGGCCAGGGTCCAGTCGTGCATGATTCCTCGCCCGGTTTCGTTGGTTTTCGTTGAGCGCTGCCGCCCGTTGCCGGTCACGGCGTCAGCCGGCGCAGCAGCTCCAGCAGCTCGTCCGTGTCGTGGACGCGGTAGGTGGCGGCGGTGACGCGGTCGGTGTCGTCATCGCTCTTGGCCGCAACGATGACCGACAGGCCGCGGCCCTGCAGGGCGCCGAAGGCGTCCTCGTCGGTGACGTCGTCACCGAAGAACATTGGCACGTATTCAGGCCCGTCGAGGTCGAGCGCCTTGAGCAGCCACAGGACGGCCTTGCCCTTGTCCCAGTCCAGCTTTGGCTGCAGCTCGAACACCTTCTTGCCCGACTTCTCCTTCATTTCCGGCTCGCTGGCGTCGATCTCGTCCAGCGCCTGGCGGAATTTCGGGTAGTCGGCGTCCGGGACGAGCCGGTAGTGCGCAGCGATGGAGAACTTCTTGCGCTCGACCAGCGCGCCCTGGATCGGGTCCAGCTTCTCGTGCAGGCGCTGCTCGACGCGGTCCAGCATCGGCTGGTAGTCGCCGGTGATCGGGTTCTCGATCTTCTTGCCGCCCGGCACGGTAATGTCGAAGCCGTGGCTGCCGACATAGATCAGGCTGTCCAGGCCGATCAGCTTTTCCACATCGGGCCGGTCGCGGCCGCTGACCGCGGCGGTGGGCAGCTTCTTCGCCAGGGTATCGACGACGGCGCGCCCCTCGTCCGACAGGATGGCCAGCTCCGGCCGGTCGACGATCGGCGTCAGGGTGCCGTCGTAGTCCAGGAACATGGCCGGGGTGCGATCGCCGATCGCAGCCTTCAGGTCGTCGAAGCGGGCGAGCGCGTCCGGTACCTCGCGCACCGGCCGCTGCTCGATGGAGGCGGTCTCACTCAATGTCCAGGTCTCCCAGATCATTCACCACGACGTTGGCGCCCTTCTCGCGCAACGCCTCTTTGCCGACGCCGCGGTCGACGCCGATGACGTACTTGAAATTGCCGGCAACGCCGGACTCGACGCCGACGGTCGCGTCCTCGACCATCGCCGACTCCTCGGGCCTGACGTTCAGCAGCTCGCATGCCCGGATGTAGGTGTCGGGCGCGGGCTTGCCGGGCAGGCCGTGCTCCGCGGAGTAGTTGCCGTCGACCATCACATCGAACAGGTCGAGCAGCCCGACGCTCTCCAGCACCAGCTTGCAGTTCTTCGAAGACGAGACGACGGCCGTCTTGACGCCCTGCTCGCGGAGGTGGCGCAGGACGGTCTCGGTGCTGGGGAAGACCTCGACCCCCTCGGTGCGGACCACCTCGTTGAACAACAGGTTCTTCTTGTTGCCCAGGCCGCATACGGTTTCCATCTCCGGGGGATCGCTTGGGTCGCCGAACGGCAGATCGATGCCGCGCGACTTCAGAAAGTCCCTGACGCCGTCATAGCGCGGCTTGCCGTCGACATAGGTCAGATAGTCGGTGTCCAGGTCGAACGGCACGAACGGCTTGCCCTCGCGCTCGGCAACCACCTTCAGGTACTCGTCGAACAGCTGCTTCCACGCCTTGGCGTGCTCTGCGGCCGTATCGGTGACCACGCCGTCCAGATCGACGATGAATGCGGCAATGCCCATCTCGTTGATCTTGGGCAGGTGGTCCAGCTGGGTTTCGCTCATGAGGCGTCTCTGTGATGGCTTCGCATGTGGGCCACACAGGACGGACAGGATCGGCAACCGCCAATGGCCCGGAAAGCGGGCCCGACTCCGTTCGGTCCGGATCGCCGGCCTGCGGGCACCCACGATCGTTGCGTTTCAGACGTGTACGCGGCGGCGCATCTCGTTGTAGCACGTTTGGCCGCGGGGCGGGTGCCCTTTTCGGCCGATTCTTCGCCGAAATCGCATGGCAAGGCCGAAATCGCATCGCAACAAGGAATATGCTCCTGGCAACAGCCGCGCCGGCGCTGTCGCGCAGCATCGCCGCAGTGCCGCCACGATCAGGTCCATTGACTTCCCGGGTGGCGCATGATCGTATCCCGGCAATGACTTCGATCGCGTTCCTCAAGCGGAGATTCAGGCCGGTGCTGCTGCCGGCGCTCGGCATATGCGTGATCGCCTATCTCGGCTATCACGCCATGCAGGGCGACCACGGCGTCATCGCCCGCAGCCGGCTGGCCGGGCAGACCGACGAGGCCCGTGCGACGCTGGAGGCGCTGCGCGTCGAGCGGCAACGGCTGCAGCACCGCACCGAGCTGCTCGCCCCCGACGGCATCGACCTCGACATGCTGGACGAGCGCATCCGCACGATGCTCAACTACGGCCATCCGGACGACGTCGTCATCTATTTCGGACGCGAAGACGCAGCGCCGGCGCCCTAGCCAGTCGTTCCCCCGGTTCAGGCCCCCGGTTCAGGCCCCCGGTTCAGGCCTGGGCCGGTGCCCTTGATCCGCCGCCTGTTCGGTCAATCTGCCTTTCGGCGCAAAGCGCACCCTGGCAGCCGCGCCCGCGCTTGCGTGCCGGCCGAGCCCGGTGCTAGGACTTGCAGTCAGGAACCGATCGCAGCGCCGGTGTGTTCTCGCAGGACCTGTGCGAAAAACAGGGCTGCATAAGAGACTCGGGAGGAAACCTTGGCCCAGACTGAACCTGCCGTGCAGGAAGCCCAAGGCCTTCAGGCCGCGGCGCTTTCTCCGGACGAATTGCTCAAGTTCTACCGCGACATGCTGCTGATCCGCCGGTTCGAGGAGAAGGCCGGCCAGCTGTACGGCATGGGTCTGATCGGCGGCTTCTGCCACCTCTACATCGGTCAGGAGGCGGTCGTCGTCGGCATGACCAAGACGGCCGAACCGGGCGATACCGTCATCACCGCCTATCGCGACCACGGTCACATGCTGGCCACCGGCATGGACCCGCGCGGCGTCATGGCCGAGCTGACCGGCCGCCGCGGCGGCTATTCCAAGGGCAAGGGCGGCTCGATGCACATGTTCAGCCGCGAGAAGAACTTCTTTGGCGGCCACGGCATTGTCGGGTCGCAGGTCTCGATCGGCACCGGCCTGGGCTTTGCCCACAAGTACAAGGAGGACGGCGGCGTCTGCCACTGCTACATGGGCGACGGCGCGGTCAACCAGGGGCAGGTGTACGAGAGCTTCAACATGGCGGCGTTGTGGAAGCTGCCGGTGGTGTACGTCATCGAGAACAACCGGTACGGCATGGGCACCTCGGTTGCCCGCGCCTCGGCCACCACCGACCTCTATGACCGCGGCCGCGCCTACGGCATCCCCGGCGAGGCCGTGAATGGCATGCACGTGGATGAGGTGCGCGTCGCCGGCCTGAAGGCGCTGGAGCACGCCCGCTCGGGCCAGGGCCCCTACATCCTGGAAATGCTGACCTACCGCTACCGTGGCCACTCCATGTCCGATCCGGCCAAGTACCGGTCCAAGGAGGAGGTCAGCAAGATGAAGGAAACCGCGGACCCGATCGACCATGTCCGCAAGCTGCTCCTGGACGCCGGCATCGCCAGCGAGGACGACCTGAAGGGCGTCGACCGTGACATCCGCAAGGTCGTCAACGACGCGGCCGAGTTCGCCCAGCAAAGCCCCGAGCCCGATCCCGCCGAGCTGTGGACGGACGTGTACGTCGAGGCGTGACCGCCCCGCTGCCCGCCCCGCTGCTCGCCCCGCTGCCGTGCCGAACGAACAGGTCTGCCGCGCCGCCCGCGGTCTGCCGGAGACGTGACCCATGACGATACAGATTCTGATGCCGGCCCTGTCGCCGACCATGACCGAGGGCACGCTGGCCCGCTGGCTGAAAAAGGAAGGCGACGGGATCGGCCCCGGCGACGCCATTGCCGAGGTGGAGACCGACAAGGCGACCATGGAGGTCGAGGCCGTCGACGAGGGTGTGCTCGGCCGCATCCTGGTCGCCGAGGGCACCGAGGGCGTGGCCGTCAACACGCCGATCGCCATCCTGCTGGAGGAGGGCGAGGACGCCTCGGCCCTCGATCAGGCGGCGGCCGAACCGGCCGCCCCGGCCCCCCAGGCGACCCCGGCGGAGGTCCCGGCCGAAGCCAGGGCGCCGGCCGAGCCGAAGCGCGAGCCGTCGGAGGCTGCGCCGCCGCCGGCCGGGCCGACCGCCCCGCCCGACGAGGAGGAGAAGTACTTCGCCGAGACGAAGCGGCTGACCGTGCGCGAGGCGCTGCGCGACGCCATGGCCGAGGAGATGCGGCGCGACCCGACCGTGTTCCTGATGGGCGAGGAGGTCGCCGAGTACCAGGGCGCCTACAAAATCAGCCAGGGCCTGCTCGACGAGTTCGGGCCGAAGCGCGTCATCGACACGCCGATCACCGAGCACGGCTTCGCCGGCCTGGGCGTCGGCGCCGCGTTCGGCGGCTTGCGGCCGATCATCGAGTTCATGACGTTCAACTTCGCCATGCAGGCCATGGACCATCTGATCAACTCGGCGGCCAAGACCCTGTACATGTCCGGCGGCCAGATGGGCTGCCCGATCGTCTACCGCGGGCCGAACGGCGCTGCCGCTCGTGTCGGCGCCCAGCACAGCCAGGAATACTCCAGCTGGTACGCCCACTGTCCGGGGCTGAAGGTGGTGTCGCCGTGGACGGCGGCCGACGCCAAGGGCCTGCTCAAGGCGGCGATCCGCGATCCCAACCCGGTCATCTTCCTGGAGAACGAGATCCTCTACGGCCACAGCTTCGACGTGCCGGTGGACCCGGAGTTCGTCGTGCCGATCGGCAAGGCCAAGGTGGTGCGGCCGGGCCGCGACGTAACCATCGTGTCCCACTCGCTGACCACCGGCAAGGCAATCGAGGCGGCCCTGGTGCTGGCCGAGGAGGGGATCGATGCCGAGGTCATCGACCTGCGCTCGATCCGTCCGTTCGACACCCAGACCATCGTCAACTCGGTCAAGAAGACCAACCGGCTGGTCGCCGCCGAGGAGGGCTGGCCGTTCGCCGGTCTCGGCTCGGAGCTGGCGGCGCAGATGATGGAGCACGCCTTCGACTATCTGGACGCGCCGGTGGTGCGGGTGTGCGCCGCCGACGTGCCCATGCCCTATGCCGCCAACCTGGAGCGCCTGACCCTGCCGCAGGCGGAAAGCATCGTCGCCGCGGCCAAGGCGGTCTGCTACCGCGACTGAACGCCTGCCATTGAAGAACGGCCGACCGCCCAGACAAGAACGCCCGCCGGGGAGACCGCCATGCCGATCCAGATCCTGATGCCGGCGCTGTCGCCGACGATGACCGAGGGCACACTGGCCCGCTGGCTGAAGCAGGAGGGCGACGAGGTCGCCCCCGGCGACGCCATCGCCGAGGTCGAGACCGACAAGGCGACGATGGAGGTCGAGGCGGTCGAGGAGGGCACGCTCGGCAAGATCCTGGTGCCCGACGGCACCGAGGGCGTGCCGGTCAACCAGCCCATCGCCCTGCTGCTGGAGGATGGCGAGGACGCCTCGGCGCTGGAGGACTTCGACCTGTCGCGCGCCGGCGGCGCCGCGGCCAGGCCGGAGGCTCCGGCCGACGCGCTGCTCGACAAGTCCAAGGAGGAGGCAGCCCCGCCGCCAATGGCCGAGAAGGGCGTCGCCCGTCCCGGCGAGCCGGCCATGCCGGCCGGGCAGCCGCCGGCGGCCGCGGCGCCTGCCGGGCCCGCGGGGCGGATCTTCGCCAGCCCGCTGGCGAAGCGCATGGCCAAGGACGCCGGCTACGACCTGGCGCAGATCAAGGGCACCGGCCCGCACGGCCGCATCGTCAAGCGCGACATCGAGGCCGCGATCGCCGCCGGCCCGCCCAGGCCGAAGGCGGCAGAGGCAGCGCCGCCGAAGCCCGAGGCCGCACCCGCCGCCGCCCCGGCTCCGACGCCCGCGGCCGCGCCGATGGCGGCCGGCCCGTCGGCCAAGGAGCTCGCCGACGCCTTCAACATCCCCTACCACGAGGTCAAGCCGAGCGGCATGCGCCGGACCATCGCGCGGCGGCTGCTGCAGGCCAAGCAGACCATCCCGCACTGGTACCTGACGGTCGACTGCGAGCTCGATGCGCTGCTCAAGCTGCGCACCGACCTGAATGCGCGGGCCGGCGACGGCACCAGGCTGTCGGTCAACGACATGATCATCAAGGCGGCGGCGATCGCCCTGCGCCGGGTGCCGCAGGCCAACACCGCCTGGACCGACGAGGCGATCCTCTATTTCGACCGCGTTGACATTTCGGTGGCGGTGGCGACGGAGAACGGCCTCATCACGCCGATCATCAAGGACGCCGACAAGAAGGGCCTGTCGCAGATCTCGGCCGAGATGCGCGACCTGGCGACGCGCGCCAAGGAGAACAAGCTGAAGCCCGAGGAATTCCAGGGCGGCACCTTCACCGTCTCCAACCTGGGCATGTTCGGCGCCCGCGAGTTCGCCGCCATCATCAACCCGCCCCAGGCCGCCATCATGGCCCTGGGGAAGGGTGAGCAGCGCCCGGTCGTCAAGGACGGCGCGCTGGCCATCGCCACCATGATGAGTGCCACCCTGTCCGCCGACCACCGCATCGTCGACGGCGCCGTCAGCGCCCAGTACATGAGCGTGTTCAAGCAGCTGATCGAGGACCCGCTGGGGATGCTGCTGTAGGCCGGGCCCATGAAAGTCCTCGACCCGCTCCGCCGCGAGATCGATGCCGTCGACGACCGCATCGTCGAGCTGCTGGCCGTGCGCCAGGGCATCGTCCGCCGCGTTGCCGCCGTCAAGCAGGCCAACGACATTCCGGTCGTGCTCGGCGACCGCATCGATGAGGTCAAGGACCGCAACGCCGCCCACGGCGTCGCCCAGGGCCTCGACCCCGACTATGTCCGCCGTGTGTTCGAGGTGATCATCGACGAGGCCTGCGCCCTGGAAGGCCGGCTTACCGAGCAGGCGGCGGGCCAGGCGCCGGGCCAGGCGGCGGGCCAGACGCCGGGTCAGGCGGGGGGCCAGGGGACTGGCGGCGCGAACAAAAAGACCGACACTTGATGCGCGGGCGCAGAACGGGCCGGGACCTCCAGGCCCGCCCCATGCAGCCGGCGGCAGGGAGGACAGATCCATGGCCGACAAGCAGTTCGACGTGATCGTGGTCGGGGCCGGCCCCGGCGGCTATGTCGCCGCCATCCGGGCGGCGCAGCTTGGCCTGAACACGGCGGTGGTGGAGCGCGAGCACCTGGGCGGCATCTGCCTGAACTGGGGCTGCATCCCGACCAAGGCGCTGCTGCGCACGTCGGAGATCAGCCACCTGCTCCACCATCTCGGCGACTTCGGCTTCAGCGCCAAGGACATCGCCTTCGACTTCTCCAAGGTGATCAAGCGCTCGCGCCAGGTGGCCGGCCAGCTCACTGCCGGCGTCAAGCACCTGCTGCGCAAGAACAAGGTGACCGTCATCGACGGCCACGCCCGCCTGCAGGGCGGCGGCAGGATCACGGTGGAGAAAAACGGCAAGACCGACACGCTGACGTCCGGGCACATCATCGTCGCCACCGGCGCCCGCGCCCGTTCGCTGCCCGGCCTGGAGCCGGACGGCCGGCTGGTCTGGACCTACAAGGAGGCGATGGTACCGGAGGCCATGCCGAAGTCGGTGCTGGTCGTCGGCTCGGGCGCCATCGGCATCGAGTTCGCCAGCTTCTACCGCAACATGGGGGCGGAGGTGACGGTCGTGGAGATCCTCGACCGCGTCCTGCCGGTGGAGGACGAGGAGATCTCCGCCTTCGCCCGCAAGGCCTTCGAGAAGCAGGGCATGACCATCCACACCGGCGCCAAGGTGGAAAAGCTCGACCGCGGCGACAACAGCGTCACCGCCACCATCGATGCCGGCGGCGGCAAGAACAGCCAGGTCACCGTCGACCGCGTCATCCTGGCCATCGGCATCATCGGCAACACCGAGGACATCGGCCTGGACAACACCAAGGTGCAGGTCGACCGCGGCCACATCGTCGTCAACGAGTGGCTGGAGACCGGCGAGCCCGGCGTCTACGCCATCGGCGACGTGGTCGGCCCGCCCTGGCTCGCCCACAAGGCCAGCCATGAGGGCGTCATCTGCGTCGAGCGCATCGCCGGCCGGCCGCACGTCCATCCGCTCGACGTGTCGCGCATCCCCGGCTGCACCTACTGCATGCCCCAGGTCGCCAGCGTCGGCCTGACCGAAGCCAAGGCGCGCGAGCGCGGCCACGAGGTCAAGGTCGGCCGCTTCCCCTATATGGGCAACGGCAAGGCCATCGCGCTCGGTGAGCCGGAGGGCCTCGTCAAGACCGTGTTCGACGCGAAGACCGGCGAACTGCTCGGCGCGCACATGATTGGCGCCGAGGTGACCGAGCTGATCCAGGGCTACGTCGTCGCCAAGCAGCTCGAGACCACCGAGGAAGACCTGATGGAAGCAATCTTCCCCCACCCCACATTGTCGGAGATGATGCACGAGAGCGTGCTCGACGCCTACGGCCGGGCGATCCATTTCTGACGCCCGGCCCGACCAGGGGAGCGCCGCCGCGGTGACCGACACGCTGTACGACCACGACCTCTACGCCTGGGCGCGGGAGCAGGCCGAGGCCCTGCGCGTCGGGCGGCTGGATGCGCTCGATCTGGCCCACCTGGCGGAGGAGCTCGACGATTTGGGCAACAGCCGGCGCGATGCGCTTCGTAGTGCATTGAAGCGCATCGTCGAGCATTTCCTGAAACTCGAGCACTCGCCGGCATGGCCGCCGCGTGCCGGTTGGGTTGCATCGGTCATCGAGCACCGGCAACGGGCCGCGGACCTGCTGGAGGACAATCCCAGCCTGCGCCGAGACCTGCCAGCAATGCTGGACCGCGCCTGGCGCGGCGCCCGCGCCCTGGCGGCGCACTCGCTGAAGGCGTACGACCATCTGAACCCGGCAATCCTGCCGAAGGATTGCCCCTATACCCTGGAGCAGGTCCTGGACGAGTCGTGGTGGCCGGTGAACCGGCACGGGCTGGAATAAGGGGCGCGTTGGCGGCATGGCGGCGACGCTCTACACTCTCGACTACCACGCCTGGGCGCGGGAGCAGGCCGAGGCCCTGCGTGCCGGGCGGCTGGACGCCCTCGATCTGGCCCATCTGGCGGAGGAGCTGGACGACTTGGGCAGCAGCCGGCGCGACGCACTGGAGGCCGCCGTGGCCCGGATCATCGAACATCTCCTGAAACTGGAATACTCGCCGGCCCGGGAGCCGTGCCGCGGCTGGCGGCTGTCCGTCACCGAGCACCGCGACCGCGCCGGCCGCAACCTCGAGGACAACCCGAGCCTCCGTCCGCAACTCGCCGCTCTGTTCCCCCGCGCCTGGCGAACCGCGCACAAGCTGGCCGGCGCGGCCCTGCACGAGTTCGATGGCATGCGCCCGTCCGTCCTGCCCGCGGAGTGTCCCTACACTCTTGAGCAGGTGCTGGCCGAGGATTGGTGGCCGGTGAACCGGCACGGGCTGGAGTAGGGGGGCGCCGGCGGGACCCGATGGCCGCGTTCGAGGACCGCACCTACTTCACGCTGGTCGCCAGCCTGCCGGCACTGCCGTACTTCGAGACGGCCGAGCGCCTGCCGATCAACCGCGAGCGGCTGGAACAGCGCCTGACCATGCTGCTGCCGGAGGACCGCGAGACCGTGCGCCTGGCCGAGGCGTTCCTGACCTGGCAGCGCCAGCGGCCCGAACGCAGCGATGCGGCCTTCGTCGAGGAATACCGCCGCTCCGCGTTCCGCTTCCGCAGCCGGGCCCTGCGCCGGATGATCGACGACCGGCTGCAGGTGCGCACCGTCGTCGCCGCCCTGCGCCGCCGCGCCCTGGGGCAGGGGCCGCCGGAACAGGGCCGGCCGTGGGGCATCGGCCCGCACGTCCTGCGCATCGAGCGGCACTGGCACGAGCCCGACTTCGGCCTGCGCCACGTCCATCCCTGGCTGCCGGCCCTGCGCGAGCGGCTGGAGGCCGGCGATGCCCTGGGCGTCGAGCGGCGCCTGCTGGCGCTGATCTGGGCGGGGCTGCGACGCGCCGCGGAGGACCAGGCATTCGGCTTCGCCGCCGTGCTGGCCTATCTGTTCCAGTGGGACATCGTGCGCCGCTGGCTGAGCTATAACGCGGCCACGGCGGTGGCGCGGCTCGACCGGCTGACCGGGGAGGCAGTGGGTGAGTACGGCGCTCTCTTTGCCTGAGGGCCTGGTGGCGCGCGGCCGCGCCACGGTGATCGGCGTGCGCGAAAGCCTGGTCGCCGTCGCGGCACCCGACAACCCGATCATGAAGAACGAGGTCGCCTATATCGGCCTCGGCGGCACCAGGGCGCAGCGCTGGCTGAAGGCCGAGGTGCTGCGCGTACAGGGGCAGACCGCCGACCTCCAGGTCTACGAGGACACCTCCGGCGTCACCATCGGCGACCCCGTCGCGCTCAGCGGCGAGATGCTGTCGGTGACCCTGGGGCCCGGCCTGCTCGGGCGGGTCTATGACGGGCTGCAGAACCCGCTCGCCGACCTGGCCCGCGACCACGGGTTCTTCCTGCCCCGCGGCGTCTATGCCGAACCGCTCGACCGCGTGCACAAGTGGGCGTTCACGCCCGCCGTCCGCATCGGCGCCGTGCTGCGGCCCGGCGAGCCCCTCGGCACGGTCCAGGAGGGCCGCTTCGCCCACAAGATCATGGTGCCGTTCGGCGAGCCGGAGCGGGTGCGGGTCGCCTGGATCCAGGAGGGCACCTTCACCGTCGACACCCCCGTCGCCCGCATCGTCGGCGCCGATGGCGTCGAGCGCGACGTCACCATGACCCGGTCCTGGCCGGTGCGCCGGCCGATCCCGGAGCGGCTGCAGCGCCGCCGGCTGGTCGAACGCCTCTATCCCGACGAGCCGCTGGTCACCACCATCCGCCTGATCGACACGTTCTTCCCGATCGCCCGCGGCGGCACCGCCTGCATCCCCGGACCGTTCGGCGCCGGCAAGACGGTGCTGCAGGGCCTGATCGCCCGCTACTCCTCGGCCGACATCGTGGTCATCGTCGCCTGCGGCGAACGGGCCGGCGAGGTCGTCGAGACCATCACCGAGTTCCCGCAGATGCGCGACCCGCGCACCGGCGGCAGCCTGATGGACCGCACCATCATCGTCTGCAACACTTCGTCGATGCCGGTGGCGGCCCGCGAGGCGTCGATCTATACCGGCGTCACCCTGGGCGAGTACTACCGGCAGATGGGCTACGACGTGCTCGTCATCGCCGATTCGACCTCGCGCTGGGCGCAGGCGATGCGCGAGACCTCCGGCCGCATGGAGGAAATCCCCGGCGAGGAGGCGTTTCCCGCCTATCTCGATTCCGCGATCAAGGCGATCTACGAGCGCGCCGGCGTGCTGCGCGCGGTGGACGGCGCCATCGGCAGCCTGACCATGATCGGCACCGTCTCCCCCGCCGGCGGCAATTTCGAGGAGCCGGTCACCCAGTCGACCCTGGCCACGGTGAAGGCCTTTCTTGGCCTGTCCGCCGACCGCGCCTACCGCCGCTTCTACCCGGCAGTCGATCCGCTGATCTCGTGGTCGCGCTATTTGACGCAGCTCGCCGCCTGGTTCCGCGCGCATGTCGGGCCGGACTGGACCGCCCGCGTCGAGCGCATGGTCGAGCTGCTGCGGCGCGGCGACGCCGTCTACCAGATGATGCAGGTGACGGGCGAGGAAGGCATCACGCTCGAAGACTACGTGGTCTGGCAGAAGGCGACACTGGTCGACATGGTCTACCTGCAACAGGACGCCTTCGACGAGGTGGACGTCTCATGCCCGCTGGAACGGCAGCGCGAGACCTTCCAGATGCTCACGCGGCTGGTCGAGACCGACTACCGGTTCGACAGCACCGAACAGGCACGCGATTTCTTTACGCGGTTGACAGGACTGTTCAAGAACCTGAACTACAGCCGCAAAGACACATCACAATATCAAAAGTATTTTTCTGAGATAGAAACGCTCTGCGATCGAAATGCATCTTAACCTTGCCTCCCCTGAGACTTTAACCAAAAACTAAGATCTTGGCGCTATCCTTCAAAGCCAGAAGGTTCCGGGCGCAAGGCTCCGTCTGCGACGGATGTCGACCGTGGATTGTGCGCATCGTCCTTGCCTTCCCGGTGCGCGGTCTCATAGCCTAGAGTTCAGGATGCTATCGATCAGGCATGCACTTGTATTCGGCTCAGTCGCCCTGATCGCGGCCGCGGCGATCGCCATCGGCTGGCCGGCGTCCCGTGCCGGACGGCTTGCGGTGAGCGGCCTGGCCAGTGAGCTGGTCGGCAGCGAGGCGCGGCAGGCGATCGACCGCATTCAGACGGAGCTTGCCGCGATTCGCGAGACGGCGGAGTTGACCCGCGGCCTGATCGAGCAGGGCGTCCTGGAGCCCGGCAATCCCGACGCACTTGAACGCTATTTCCTCGAACAGCTCACGCTGTCGCCGGCGTTGCAATCGATCCGATATGTCGAGGCGAACGGAACGGAAGTCGCGATCCGGCGCGCCGAGCCGCGGTCCGGGCCAGGCGCCGCGCCCGGTTACGTGACCCGCATCGATCAGGCGTTCGAGAACGGCAGGTCCGCCGCGCGCATCCATCGCGACGGCCAATGGCGGGACCTCGCCGACGAGCCGTTGCCTCCCCGAGACGAGCCGGCCGACGACAGGTACGACGCCGCCTGGTTCGCCGCCGTGATGCGCGACCGTGGCGCGACGTGGACGACCATGGCCCAAGGGGCGGCGGCCACTCCCGCGATCTCGGTGGCGGTGCCGGTGCTGGCGCCGGATCGGCCGCACGGCGTCGTGACCATCGATATCGGCCTGTCCGCCCTGGTCGAGCGGATCGGCGCCCAGGTCTTGCATCGGCACGGCCCCGCCTTCCTGATTGACGCGCGGGGTGAGAGCCTGGCCAGGCTCGCCGTCGCCGGACCACCGGGACCGGCGGCCGGCCACCCGGCGGCGCTGGTTGCCGCGGCGGTTGAGGCCGTGCGTCCCTCCCTTGCCGCCGGCGGCAGCCGCGGCATGACGGCGGTGGCGCTTGAGTACGAGACCGGTCCCTACCTCGCCATCACTGTGCCGTTCGACAGCCCCTCCCTGCCGTGGCGGCTGGCCCTCGTCGAACCGATTGGCGAACGGCTGGCGCCGCTTGCACACGGCATGCGACTGCAGCTTGCCGCCTCCGCTGCCCTGGCCGTACTGGCATTGTTGGCCGTCCTGCTGCTGGCGCGGGGCATATCGGCACCGCTGGCGGCCCTGGCCGCCCATGCCGACGCGTTGCGGCAACGCAGCGGCGGTCCGCTGCCTGCCCTGCCGCGGTCACGCTACCTTGAGCTGCAGGCGGCAACGAACACGATGGAGCGCCTGAGTGCCGACATCCGCTATCATGAGGAGCGGCACCAGCTGGCCTGGGCCGGCGCCAGCGATGGCCTGTTCGACCTCGATGTCGGCTCCGGCGCCGCCTATTTCTCGCCGCGCGTCCACGACATCATCGGACTGGTGCCGGGAGCGCTGGGCGGGCGCTTCACCGACTGGGTCGCGCGGCTGCACGACGAGGACCATGACCGCGTGCTGCGCGCACTCGATGCCTTCGTCGCCGGCGACGGTCGGCCGTTCGAGACCGAATGCCGGGTGCGCCGCGACGATGGTCAGTGCCGCTGGTTGCACGTGCGTGGCACCGCCGTGCGCGATGCGGCCGGACGGGCGCAGCGCGTCGTCGGCGTGATGGCCGACATCACCGGCCGCAAGGAGGCCGAGGCGCGGCTGCTGCACGAGGCCTTCCACGACCGGCTCACCGACCTGCCCAACCGGGTGCTGTTCACCGAACGGCTGGAATGGGCGCTCGACCAGGTCAAGGTCAGCCCCGCTGCGGTCAGCACCGTGCTCTACCTGGACCTGGACCGGTTCAAGGCGATCAACGACACGCTGGGGCAGGGCGCCGGCGACGACATGCTCGCCGCCGTCGCCCGCCGCCTCGAGCAGGCCATCGGCGACACCGGGTTCGTCGCCCGCATCGGCAGCGACCAGTTCGCCGTCCTGGCCACCGAGGCGCGCAGCCAGGATCGCGCCCTGGCCCTGGCCCAGCGGGTCAAGACGGCGGTCGGGGCGCCGCTGATGCTGGCCGGGCAGGAGGTCGTCCCGTCGGCCAGCATCGGCGTGGCACTGTGCACCGCCGGCTACCGCCGCGCCGAATCCGTGCTCGCCGACGCCAGCCTGGCCATGGCCCGCGCCAAGGCCCGTGGCCGCGGCCTGTGGGACTTCTTCGAGCGCGGCATGCGCGGTCCGGCGATGCTCGACCTGCTGGCGATGGAGACCGACCTGCGCCGTGCCGTCGACCGCGGCGAGCTCGTGCTCCACTACCAGCCCATCGTCTCGCTGCGCAGCGGGGCCACGGTCGGCTTGGAAGCACTGATGCGCTGGCGCCATGCCCGCCGCGGCCTGATCTCCCCCGGCGACTTCATTCCGCTGGCCGAGGAGACCGGGCTGATCGTGCCCATGGGTGCGTGGGCCATCGGCGCCGCCTGCCGCCAGCTGGCGGCCTGGGCGAATGGTGACGACAGCTGCTACGTCACCGTCAACGTCTCGCGCCGGCAGCTCGAGGACGCCGAACTGGCGGACCGGATCGCCGAGGCGCTGGCGGTGTCGGGCGTGGCGCCGGACCGGCTGCACCTGGAGATCACCGAGTCGCTGATCATGGACCGGCCGGAGCAGGTTGCCACCATCCTGCGCCGGCTGAAGGGCCTCGGCGTCAAGCTGGCCATCGACGATTTCGGGACCGGCTATTCGTCATTGGCCCGGCTGCACGCACTGCCGTTCGACACGGTCAAGATCGACCGCTCGTTCGTCGCCGGGCTGCTGTCGGACGGTGGCAGCGCGGTCATCGTCCGCTCGATCATCGACCTGGGCCACGCCCTCGGCATGGCCGTGGTGGCCGAGGGGGCGGAGACGGTGGGCGACGTCGACACCCTGGCCGAGCTGAGCTGCGACTTCTGCCAGGGCTTCTTCTTCGCCAGGCCGATGCCGGCGCTGGAAGCCGAACGGTTCCTCGCCGCCGGCCGCCGCGGCGCGCCGGTGACGGCACTGCGCACGATTGCCGACCGGACGGCGTCCCGGAAGCTGGTTGGTGCCGGTGGCCATGGCGGTACGGGCGCCGGCGCCGGCGACTGACGGGCGCCGGCGACTGGCGGGCGTCGGCGACTGGCGGGCGCCGCGCGACGGCAGGGCAAGCGCTCCGCCATCGCGCCACCGCCGCGGCCGGTGTCAGTAGCCGCGGCGCCCGTTGCCGCCCTGGTCGCGGATATAGGGGCCCTGGTCGCTGTCGGTCAGGCCGCTGCCCCAGCGGCCGCCGCCCGGCGGGTCGGCCCACTGGCCGCCGTCGCTGTCGGTGCGCCCGGTGCGCACGCCGCCGCGGCCCTGGCCGGCCGGATCGGCATACCGGCCGCCGTCGCTGTCGGTCGGGCCGCGCCGCTGCGTTTGTGCGCCGCCGCGCCGGCCGTTGCCCGCCTGGTCACGGATGTAGGGGCCCTGGTCGCTGTCGGTCAGGCCGCTGCCCCAGCGGCCGCCGCCCGGCGGGTCGGCCCACTGGCCGCCGTCGCTGTCGGTGCGCCCGGTGCGCACGCCGGCACGGCCCTGGCCCGGCGGGTCGGCAAAGGCGCCGCCGTCGGCATCGGTGACCGCGTGGGCCGGCCGTGCACCAACGGTCAGCGCGGCGACGCCCGCCGCCGCCCCGGCCAGCAGTGACCGCCGGCCGATCTTGCGGCTGGTCGTGATGTCAGTGTCGGTCAGTGTCTTCGGCTCATGCCCGCCGGGCGTCTTCTTGCCGCCGGGCTTGGTTGCGTCATCCGTCATCCCTTGCTCCTTCCATGACCGTGAGCCTGCCGATTCGTGCTGCAGCCTGGCTGGCAGCGCCGTTCAGCAGGCAGTTCGATCCCGACAGCCGATTAAGCGGCAGTCTATTTTTTGGCGATGATGGCAGCATGACAGGCCGAATGTCAGCAAGAATGAGTAGTTCGTCGGGATAAGACTACAATTGGCAGTGCCGGGTTCGCCGCGAAGTGGCCCGGCGTCTCAACCTTTGCTGCCGGATCGACAGTACCGCACACTGCCCGGCATGGCTTGCCACTGCCGGGCAGCCGTTCCACACTGACCACAGCCATGTCGACTCCCGCCACCCGCGGCGGCAGCGAGAGGGACGCCAGCCATGCCCAGCGAGCGATTCGAGTTTCCAGGGTCCCAGGGCCACCGGCTGGCGGCGCGGCTCGACCTGCCGGGCGGCGCACCGCGGGCGTATGCCCTGTTCGCCCACTGCTTCACGTGCGGCAAGGACATCGCGGCCGCCAGCCGCATTGCCCGGGCCCTGACGCTGCAGGGCATCGCCGTGCTGCGGTTCGACTTCACCGGCCTCGGCTCCAGCGAAGGCGAGTTCGGCAACACCGACTTCACCTCGAACATCGGCGACCTGCTCGCCGCGGCCGCCCATCTGCGCGAGGCCCGCAAGGCGCCCGAGCTGCTCGTCGGCCACAGCCTGGGCGGCGCGGCGGTGCTGGCGGCGGCGCGCGAGGTGCCCGAGGTGCGGGCGGTGGCGACCATCGGAGCGCCAGCCGATCCCGGCCACGTGCTGCACCTGTTCGGCGACCGGCTCGGTGACCTGGAAGAGCAGGGGCAGGTCACGGTCACCCTGGCCGGCCGCACCTTTTCCATCGACCGGCGGTTCGTCGAGGACATCCGCGGACAGACGCAGCGCGACCGCATTGCGACCATGAAGAAGGCGCTGATCGTCTTCCATGCGCCGTTCGATGAGGTCGTCGGCGTCGACAATGCCAGCGAGATATTCCTTGCTGCCCGCCATCCGAAAAGCTTCGTCTCGCTCGACAGTGCCGACCACCTGCTGACGCGGCGGGCGGACGCGGAGTACGTCGCCAACGTGCTGGCCGCCTGGGCAACACGCTATCTGAGCGTCGGCGGCGTGGCGGCGACGACGGTCGAGCCGGTCGAGGGCGCGGTCGTTGTCGAGGAGACGGGGGAGGGCAGGTTCCAGCAGGCCATTGCCGTCGGGCCGCACCGGCTGCTGGCCGACGAGCCGGAGCGGTACGGCGGCACCGATACGGGCAGCAGCCCGTACGATCTCGTCCTCGCCGGCCTCGGCGCCTGCACGTCCATGACCGTGCGCATGTACGCCGAGCGCCAGCAGTGGCCGCTGCAACGCGTCCGCGTCGTGCTGCGCCACGACAAGGTCCATGCCCAAGACTGCGAGACCTGCGAAGCCAAGACTGTGAAGATCGACCACATCAGCCGCGACATCTCGTTCTCCGGCGATCTCGACGCCGCGCAGCGGGCGAAGCTGCTGGAGATCGCCGACAAGTGCCCGGTGCACCGCACCCTGCATGCCGAGGTGAACGTGGCTACCCGCGAGGCGTCCGGCTGACCAGAATGCCGCCGTTTGTCTTGTGGCTCTGGGTCTTGACCTTCGGACCGCGGCACCCGATCTGGCCGACGGCCGGTGTGGCCTGATGTCGCGATGGGGAACGGTGCATGCAGACGATCATTCTGGCCGCAGCCGTGTTCAGCTTTGTGGCGCTGAAGATTCCCTGGGTGGCCGCGTTGACCTGAAGGACGGGCCGGTCTTCGGCAGCTGCGTGGGTTGCGCCGATGACGACTACGGCTGGGAGGACGATTACGGCTGGGAGGACGATTACGGCTGGGAGTCTGGCCATCGACCCGCCGTACTGAGCGGCATTCACTTGATGGGCCACAGCGCCCTTTCGGTCACGCCATCACGCCCGCCATGCATGTCCCGCCAGCCCGGCACGCCCGCCGGCCGGTCGTGCCGACCTGGACCTGCAAGGTCGTGCCGACCTGGACCTGCTAGGCGGTGCATGTCCACGGCCCGGCCCGCAGGGTGCATGCCCCTGAGACCCTGCGCCGCATCCTGGCGCGCCAGGGTGTACGATACGAGGGCAACCGGCCTGATGGCTGGGCCGCCCGGCGCCATGCGGCCGGACCCATAACCAAGAAGACGAACCGGAGAGCCACCGTCATGAACATCCTGTCGATCCAGTCCTCGGTTGCCTACGGTCACGTCGGCAACAGTGCGGCGGTGTTCCCGCTGCAGCGCCTGGGCTTCGAGGTATGGCCGGTGATCACTGTCCACTTCTCCAACCACACCGGCTACGGAGCGTGGCGCGGTCCCGTGCTGGGCGCCGGGGACATCGCCGAGGTCGTGCAGGGCATCGCAGAGCGCGGTGTGCTGCCGACCTGCAACGCCGTGCTCAGCGGCTACATGGGCGACGTGACCATCGGCAAGGTCATCCTCGATGCGGTGGAGCGGGTGCGGGAGGCCAACCCGCCGGTGATCTATTGTTGCGATCCCGTCATGGGCGATGTCGGCCGCGGCTTCTTCGTCCGGTCCGGCATCCCTGAATTCATGCGCGACCACGCGGTGCCCGCCGCCGACATCATCACGCCCAACCAGTTCGAGCTGGAATTCCTGACTGGCATTTCCGTCGGGACGCTGGCCGAGGCCCTGGCCGCCGCCGACAAGGCGCGGGAGATGGGGCCCGGCCTGGTGCTGGTCACCAGCCTGCAGCGCCACGACGCGCCGCGCGACACGATCGAGCTGCTGGCCGTGTCGGGCGACGGCGCCTGGCTGGTCGAGACACCGCTGCTGCCGCTGACCGTCAACGGCGCCGGCGACGCCACGGCGGCCCTGTTCCTTGGCCACGTCCTGCGCAGCCATGACCCGGCGGCGGCGCTGTCCCGCACCGCCGCCTCGATCTTCGCCGTCATGGAGGAAACCTGCCGGATCGGCGCCCGCGAGATCCAACTCGTCGCTGCCCAGGAGGCGCTGGGCAACCCGCCCGAGCGGTTCGCGGCCCGGAAAGTCCGCTGAGCGCAGCTGCCTTGTGACGGGCTGGCCATCGGGCTACCAAGATGGGTTATGCCCGACCTCGTCCTCGTCCTGCTTGTCATTGCCGTGCTGCTGGTGCTGGTCAGCCTGCTCCAGCCCCTGGCCAACCGGCTGCGCCTGCCGCTCAGCGTGCTTCTGGCGGCGCTGGGCATCGGACTGGGCGTCTGGTCGGCGCTGTCGATCCATCTGCACTGGCAGGGTGCGGCCGGCGAACTGGCCACCGCGGCCTTCGAGATGGAGCTCAGCTCCGAGGCCATTCTGTACACCTTCCTGCCGATCCTCCTGTTCCAGACCGGGCTGACCATCGACGTCCGGCGCATGGTCGACGACCTGGCGCCCATCCTGATGCTCGCCGTCATCGCGGTGCTGGTTTGCACCCTGGTCGTCGGCTACACCCTGTCCGCCGTGTCGGGAGAGGAGCTGCTGGCCTGCCTGCTGCTGGGAGCCATCATCGCCACGACCGATCCGGTCGCCGTGGTCGGCGTCTTTCGCGAGCTCGGCGCGCCGCGGCGCCTGACCATCCTGGTCGAGGGCGAGAGCCTGCTCAACGACGCCGCCGCAATCGCTCTGTTCACCGTGTTCCTGACGGCGCTGACCACCGGCCGCGACCTGTCGCTGAGCGACGCGCTGTTGACGTTCTTCAAGAGCTTCATCGGCGGTGCGGCGGCCGGCTACGTGGCGGCGCGGCTGGCGGTGTTCGTCCTGCGCCTCCTCGACAACCTGCCCCTGGCCGAGACGTCGATCACGCTGGCCTTGGCCTACGGCGTGTTCATCGTCGCCCAGCGCTATCTGGACGTGTCGGGTGTGGTGGCCGTGGTCGTTGCGGCCATCGTCGTCGCTTCCGCCGGACGCACGCGGCTGTCGCCGGCGACGTGGGAAAGCATGGCCGCGGTGTGGAACCAGCTCGGCTTCTGGGCGGCGGCGCTGGTGTTCATCTTCGCGTCCATGCAGGTGCCCGAGTTCCTTCAGGACGGTCTCGTGCTCCGCCACGGGCTGCTGCTGGTGGTGGTCGTCACGGCGGCGTTCGCGGCGCGGGCGATCGTGCTTTACGGACTGCTGCCGCTGCTGTCCGCCGCCGGTCTGGCCGAACGGGTCGAGGGCTCCTACAAGCTTGTCATCCTGTGGGGCGGCCTGCGCGGCGCGCTGACCCTGGCGCTGGCCCTGGGCGTGACCGAGAACCTGTTCCTGTCCGACCAGATCAAGAGCTTCGTCGCCCTCCTGGCGACCGGCTTCGTGCTGTTCACGCTGCTCGTCAACGGGCTGACGTTGCGCCCGATGATCCGCCTGCTGCACCTGGACAGGTTGTCGCCGGTCGACCGCGCCCTGCGCAACCGCAGCCTGGTGCTGTCGCTGCAGTCGGTGACCGAGGGCATCGCCCGCGCCGCCGAGCGCCACCGCATTGCGCCGGATGTGGGGAGCGAGGTGCTGGCCCACTACCGCCATCGGCTGGAGCAGGCGCTGACCGATCCCGACGGCTGCCAGCCGCTGACCGACCGCGAACAGCGCCGCCTCGGCCTGATGGCCCTGGCCAATCGCGAGGAGGAGCTCTATCTCGATCACCATGCCGACCGCACGGTGTCGCGGGCCACGGTGGTGGCGCTGCTGGCCCGGGCCGGTCGTTTGCGCGACGGGGCCAAGACGGCGGGCCGCATCGGCTATCTGAAGGCGGCGCGCGACAACCTGGGCTTCCGCGTCGGGTTCCGCATCGCCGGCCTGCTGCAGCGCCGACTGCGCATCGAAGGGCCGCTGGCGCGGCGGCTCGCCGACCGGTTCGAGACACTGTTGATCAGCCGCATGGTCCTTGAGGAACTGCAGACGTTCACCGCGACGAAGCTGGAGCCGCTGCTGGGCGGGTCAATGCGCGTCGACCTGGACGACGCGCTGCGGGCGCGCCTGCACGGCTGCGCCCAGGCGCTGGACGCCCTGCGCCTGCAGTACCCTGATTACGAGCGCATGCTGGAAGGCCGCTTCCTGCACCAGGCGGCGATGCGCATGGAAGTGGCCGAGTACGACGCGCTGCTTGCCGAATCGGCGATCAGCCGCGAGGTGTACGACGACCTGATGCGCCGCCTGCACACCGACGCCGGGCGGCTGGCGGTGCGGCCGCGGCTCGACCTGGGGCTGGCGACGGCCGACCTCGTCCGGCGCTTCCCCATGTTCGAGGCATTGAGCGAGGACCGCATCCGCGAGCTGGCCGCGCAGCTCAAACCGCAGTTCGCCTTTCCGGGCCAGCGCGTGGTCAGCGCCGGCGAGCGCGGCGACGCCATGTATTTCATCTCGTCGGGTGCGGTCGAGGTGGAGCGCAACGGCCACGTCTTCCGCCTCGGCCGCGGCGACTTTTTCGGCGAGCTGGCGCTGCTGACCGGGCGGCGCCGCACCGCCACGGTCACGGCCATTGCCTACGGCAAGCTGCTGGTCCTGCAGGGCCGCGACTTCCGCCGCTTCGTCAAGGCCAACCCGGACCTGCGCGCGCGCATCCGCGAGGTGGCGGTGGAGCGGCAGGAGGCCAACCGGCGCGCGGTCGAGGCCGCCGCGTCCGTGCCGGCCCAAACCGTGGCAGCGGCAGCAGGGCCGTGAAGGCCGCGCTGACGGACCTGTCCAAAGTGATGGCGGGACCGGTTGACCGGGCGCTGCCGACGTTATCGAATGACAAACAAATTACATGCGCGCGGCGCTGCGGGATGCTACGAGTTGCTCCGTATCCGGCGAGCCTGTGACCGGCCCTCAACCTGAAGCCTCAGATGACACGATCCAATCCTCTGACAGACACGGTCTACTTTCTGTACCGCTGGGTCCGCGACCCGTTCCTGATCGGTGCCGTGGCGCCGAGCGGCAAGGAGCTGTCGGCCAACATGGCGGCGGCGATCGACCCGGCCACGCCGGGTGCCGTCGTCGAACTCGGCCCCGGCACCGGCAGCATGACGCGCGCCATCCTGGAACACGGCGTGCCGCCCGCCGACCTGTTCCCGATCGAAAAGGACCCGGACCTCTACAGGCGGCTGGCCGAGCGCTTTCCCGATGTGCGGGTAACGCTCGGCGACGCCTGCGACGTGCAGGCCATCGCCCGCGACCTCGGGACCGGTCCGGTCAAGGCGGTGGTCTCCGGCCTGCCCCTGATCGGCATGCCGTACGATGTGCGGCTGCGGATCGTCCAGGGGGCGTTCGACGTGCTGGGGCCGGGCGGGGTGTTCGTCCAGTTCACCTACATGCCGGTGTCGCCGGTGCACCCGCGCATCCTCAGCACGCTGGAACTGGTCGGCGGCGCCATGCGCAAGATCTGGCTGAACCTGCCGCCGGCGACCATTTGGGTGTACCGGCGGCTGGCCGAGGCGCAGGATTCCGAGCCGGCGGCGCTGCCGGCCTGAGGCCTGGATCTTGAGATCTGGATCCTGAGGACTGGATCCTGAGGACTGGATGAGGGCCTGGTCAGGACGGGCCGGTGCGCACGCCGCCGGACCCGTCGGGCAGGGCGGCCAGGATGTGGCGCACGGTGTGGTCGGCCTCGTCGGGCGTGTGGTCGGGATAGAGCTGCCTGTAGGTCGCCACGGCGCTGTCGAGGGACCGGCCGTCGTCATCGCCGGCGCGGCGGCGGGCCCGATGGGCCAGGACCACCATGTCGATTGCTTCGCGGTCGATCTCGATGTCCATGGGCGGGCGCGAAGTTGCGGCCTGAACGTCGCGCGGCCCCACGGGGCCGAACCAGCCTCCCTCTTAGCAAAAGGCGCCGCTGCGGACGACCCGTTGCGGTCGGGATCGGCCAAATAAAGCGCTTGCAAACTCAAGACGACTCATGGTCTGGCAAGTCTAGCCGATTCTCAGGCGCGACCCGGTCCAGACAAAGTGCATGACCGTCCTTGCCCCGTGGCCGCCTGCAACAGGCCGTCAGCGGCGCCGCTTCGGCGCGCCGCCCACTTGCGGCCTTCTCATGCGCCTGATACATGGCCTCTCGTGTTCCCTGCGTCGTGATGGAAGACCCGCCGGGGTCGCTGTTGCCCATGTCCGAATCGCCCCCGTTCCCGTCCCCGCCGTCACCCCCGCCGGCGCCCCGGCCCGAGACACTGGTGGCGCGCTGCGACGGCTATCTGTGCGGCCACACCGGCGCCGTGACGCCGCCGCTGCACCCGTCCAGCATGTATGCGCGCAACCATTTGGACTATGAGCAGATCGGCGGCCGCGGCTACAGCCGCGACGACAACCCCACCTACGACCCGGCCGAAGGCCTGATCGCCAAGCTGGAGGGCGGGGCGGCGTGCAAGCTGTTCGCCTCGGGCATGGCGGCCGTGACCGCGGTGTTCCAGGCGCTGCGCCCCGGCGACCACGTCGTGGCTGCGAAGGAAAACTATTTCGGCACGCCCAAATGGCTGAAGGAGTGGGCGATACCGTGGGGCCTGCAGGTCGCCTTCGTCGACGCCACCGACCTGGACGCTCTGGCCGCCGCCGTGCGCCCCGGCGACACCCGCCTGGTCTGGGTGGAGACGCCGGCCAACCCGACGTGGGCGATCACCGACATCGCCGGCGCTGCGGCCATTGCCCGCAAGGCCGGGGCGGTGCTGGCGGTGGACAATACGGCGGCGACGCCGGTGCTGACGCGGCCGATCGAGCATGGCGCCGGCCTGGTCGTGCACTCGGCGACCAAGTACCTGAACGGCCACAGCGACCTGGTCGCCGGCGCGGTGGTCACGGCGCGCGAGGACGACCTGTGGGAGCGGATCGGCCGCATCCGCTTCCTGGCCGGCGGCGTGCTCGGCGCGTTCGAGGCGTGGCTGCTGCTGCGCGGCCTGCGCACCCTGTTCGTGCGGGTGCGCCAGTCGAGCGCCAACGCCCGGGCCATCGCCGAGCATTTCCACGGCCACCCGGCGATCCGCCGGGTGTGCTATCCGGGCCTTGCGGACTTCCCCGGCCACGCCGTGGCCGCCCGCCAGATGACCGGCGGCTTCGGCGGCATGATGTCACTGTGCGTCAAGGGTGGGGGCGAGGCGGCGCTGGCGGCGATCAAGCGCACGCAGGTGTTCGTGCGGGCCACGTCGCTGGGCGGCGTCGAGAGCCTGATCGAGCACCGTCACACGATCGAGGGCGAGGACAGCATCACGCCGCCGGACCTGTTGCGGCTGTCGGTGGGCATCGAGGCGGTCGAAGACCTGATCGCCGACCTGGAGCAGGCGCTGGCGGTCGTCCCGGCATAGGGCGGCGGGCCTGGACGGGAGAGGATCGCGACCGTCGTGCGGGGGCGGGGCAGGCACCAGGTCAGAACACCGCCGCCTCGCTCTTCGGCGGCCGTCCGCGCCGCCGCCGCTGGGGCGGAAAGCCGATGGCACTGTCATGGCCATTGGCCGACAGCGACGAAAGCTCGCGCAGGCAGCGCTGCAGTTGGTTGAGCTCACGCCGGTCGCTGCGGTCCCAGACCTCCATGGCGCTCAGCTTGTTCTCGACCAGATCGATAAGTGTTTCAATGGTTTGACGTGAAAGATGCATGGCCCTCTCCCAGGGTGGAGCCGTCGTCGACCGCCCTGTCCCGGGCGTTTTAACGAACCTTGTCCACTCCCGCTTAACATTGTGCTAAGGCGATTCGGCCTTGCCGCCAGGCTTCCACGCGGGCGGCACGGGCTCGGGTTGTCGCGGCGTTCGGCCGGAGATGCATGGAAGCCGGCATGGACCTGTTGGCGAAAAGCCGCGGCCATGGTAGAAACCCGTTCGAGCCGGACAGGTGGGTGAGTGGCTTAAACCAGTGGATTGCTAATCCGCCGAGCTCTTCACGGGGCTCCGAGGGTTCGAATCCCTCCCTGTCCGCCATTCCCGGAACACACGCGCGAACGCCGTTCGCCGCCGTTTCCACGCCGGTCGAAGCCGGCAGGGCCCGCAGCAGCACGCTGCGCGAGCCCCGGTTGGGGGCTGCTCGGTCGGCGACAACGACCTGCCGCGTCAGGGCCTGCAGGTGGTTGCACCGAAAGTGGCGTGCAGCCTTTCGTCCCGATGGCGCCGACCAGGGTTGCGATCAGGTCGGCAGCAGGCGCGACGGGTCGCCGATGGCAATGAGCGTGAGCCGGTGCATGGCGCGGGTGCAGGCCACATACAGGAGATTGCGGTCCATCTCCGTGTGGTAGGTCAGGTTGCTGGCGTCCGGAACGATCACCCTGTCGAACTCCAGCCCCTTCGCAAGAAGCGCCGTGCACACCACCACGCCGGTCGAGAAGCCGGCACTCCCGGTGTCGAGCAGTCGCGCCGTGAGCCCGATCTGCGTCAGGCTCCGTTGCAGGTCGCTCGCCTGCGGCTGGGTCTTGGCGATGATCGCAAGGGTGCGGTGGGAGGATGCCTCAAACGCCTCCACTTCAGCGACAATGCGGGCGACGACGTCGTCCGGCCGCTTGCAGACAACGATCTGTGGCGGCTCGCCATGCCGTTCCATGGCGACAAGTTCGTCATTGGGGGAGATGGCGAGCGCGAACTGCATGATCTCCCAGGTGGAGCGATAGCTCCTGGTGAGCTTCACGGGCGCGGCGGCCCGCAGCACGTCTTGAATCTGCGCCGCGTTCGTGGCGCTGTAGGGATTGACCGACTGCGTGGCGTCCCCAAGGATGGTCTTGCGGCAGGGAAACAGCTTGCCGAGCACGGCGTACTGCACGGGCGAGTAGTCCTGCATCTCGTCGATCAGGAGATGTTTCACGTCCTTGCGCGGATTGTCGACGCCTTCGAGGCGCATCTTGAAATAGATCAGTGGGAACAGGTCGGCATATTCGAGCTTCCCGCGCACCGGCTTGAACAGCTCGGGACGCCCCATCCAGTCGTAGAAACCCTTGTAGGCGGCTCGCAGCGTCGTCCGTCGCACCATCCCGCGGACGGCTTCACGCAGGCTGCGCTTTTCCTCGGGCCGCAGTTCACGCCGGTAATGCAGGAAGAACTGATGCTCGGTCATGCCGATGACTTCGGCAATCCGCTCCTTTACCGGCAGGCCGCGATACTTCTGCCAGGTTTCCTGGAAGTGCCAGGCGGGCACGATGTCCCGGCCGGATCGCCACTCGGCCGCGGCGAACGAACCCGCCTCGAGTTGATCGATATGGGCATCGATCTGCTTCAGGAACTCCAGTGACGATTTGGCCGCAATACGGGCCTTCAGGGCATCGTCGTTCTTCTCAAGCAGCAACGCCGTCTGCTCGAAGTACGTCTGGAACCGGATCTTTCCTTCAAGCAATTCGTCGGCCAGCGTTTCCATCCCGATCTCGCCCACCTGCTCCTCGCCGAGCTCCGGCAGGACATTGCCGATGTAGTCGGCAAACACGCGGTTTGGCGAAATGATCAGGATGTCCTTCGAGCTCAGCGTGTTCTTGAAGCGATAGAGCAGAAAGGCGATCCGGTGCAGGGCGATCGAGGTCTTGCCCGAACCGGCAACGCCCTGAATGATGAGAGTATGCGCTTCGGCGTCGCGAATGATGGCATTCTGGTCGCGCTGGATCGTCGCGACGATGTTCTTCATGCCGTCGTCGGAGGCGCGGCTCAGCTCCTGCTGCAGCACGTCATCCACAATGTTCACGCTCGATTCGAGCATGAACTCCATGCGCCCGTCGCGGATGCGGAACTGCCGCTTCAGTTCCAGCCGGCCGTGAACCTCTCCGGACGGCGCCTGATAGCGGGCCGGGCCGATCTCACAGTCGTAGAACATTGATGAAATCGGCGCGCGCCAGTCATGGACGAGCGTCCTGCCCAAGGCTTCGTCGCGACAATCATGGACACCGACATAGATCGGCTCGGCGCCGGTTTTCCCGCCTCCGTCGCGCGCGAAATCGAACCGGCCGAAATAGGGTGACTTCCGCAGCTTCAAGAGCTTCTGCTGCTGCTCGCGGAGCACCTCTGCCGATCGCATCTTCTGCTCGATCGTCTGGCGCAAGGCGACCTTGTCGATGTGGTCCAGGTCGCGCCGCGCCTCCCACAGATAATCCTTGGTCTCCTGGATCTCCTTCGCGTAGGCGTTCAGGCGCGAGCCCAGGACACCAAGACTGTCCTGTATGCTCTTCTGGCAGGTTTCCAGGCGGGTCAACTCTTCGCGTTCGGCGGTCGTCATCGCTGGAGCCTCGGTGGCTGGTTCAGGACGTCAGCGCCCAGCTTAGCCGGATGCATGGCCGGCGTTAAGGCGCGGGACCGGGCAGGCGGACGCCGCCGGCTCGCCGGCTGTCGCGGCCCGGCCCGTGTCCGCCAGTATCCGTTCGATCGCTCTGACCAGCTCCGCGGCCGCCACCGGCTTGTGCAAGAGGCACAGGCCGCCGGCCTTGGCTTCGCGGAGGCGGTCGGGGGAGGTGTCGCCGGTCAACAGGATGGCGGGCAGAACAACACCATGGGCGCGGCGCAAACGCTCGACGGCGGCAATGCCGGTGTCGCCGTGGGCCAGGCGGTAGTCAGCCACAACCATGTCCGGCGCGCGCCCCAGGGCGGCCAGACGGGTGGTGGCGGCGGCCTCGTCGGCCGCAGCGATGACGGTGAAGCCCGCCCCTTCCAGGGCCAGCGCCAGCGCGGCCAGCAGCTCGGTGTCGTCGTCGATGACGGCGACCAGCCGGCCGGCCGCGGTTCGATGCAGTCCGGTCGCGTCGGCTGTCGCCCTGGTGTCCGCGGCCACCACCGCAGCGGGTCCGTCCGCGGGCCGCGCCGCACCGCCTGCTGCAGCCGTGGCCGGCCGCGCGGGCGGGACGGCGGTCAGCGGCAGCTCGACCGAGAAGGCCGTGCCGCGGCCGACGGCCGAGCGCAGCTCGATACGGTGGCCCAGCAGCCGGCCCAGCCGCTGGACGATCGACAGGCCCAGACCCAGCCCCTGGCCGCGGTCGTGGGCCGGGTTGCCGAGCTGGCGGAACTCCTCGAACACGGCCGCCTGCTGGTCGGGCGGGATGCCCGGCCCGGTGTCCTGTACGATCACGCGCAGCCACGGGCCCGACCGCCGGCAGCCGAGCAGGACCCGGCCCTTGACCGTATAGCGGATGGCGTTGGACAGCAGGTTGCGCAGCATCCGCTCCAGCAGGGCCGGGTCGGAGCGGACCATGGCGCGGCACGGCACGACGCGCAGGTCCAGCCCGTGGCCGCGCGCCTGGCCGGCGAACTCGTCGCCCAGGCGGCGCAGCAGCGGGCCGATCGCCACGTCGCCCGGCTCGGCCTTGATGATGCCGGCGTCCAGGCGCGAGATGTCCAGCAGCGCGTTCAGCATGTGCTGCTGCGCCTCGATGGCCTCGCCCATCCGGCCGATCACCGGGGTCAGCTTCGGGGCGCGGTTCTGCGTGGTCAGCACGTGCTGGTACAGCACCAGCGCCTGCAGCGGCTGGCGCAGGTCGTGGCTGGCGGCGGCCAGGAAGCGGGTCTTGGCGGCATTGGCCTGCTCCGCCTCGTCCCTGGCCTGGCGCAGGGCGCATGTTGCCGCGTGCACGCTGCGCCGCTGCGTCCCCAGCCAGACCATGCTGACGCACAGCAGCCCGGCCAGGCAGACGACGGCCCAGGTCAGCACCGTGTCGACCAGGCGGGCGCGCCGCTCCGCCGCGGCCTCGGGATCGAACACGAAGGCGTCGAGATCGAGCGGGTTGCTCACCAGCCCGGCGGCCAGCAGCATATCGTGCATGCGGCGCCAGCGGTGCGGGTTGACGTGGCCGGGCTCGATCACCGGGTACAGCGTCAGTCGTGTCACTGCGCCGACCTGGAACTGGAGCAGGCCGTGATGGTCGGAGATCGGGAAGGTCGGATGGTGATCGCGGGCCAGCCGCGTCACGATGTGCTGCGGGTTGTCGAGCGCATACCGCCAGCCGCGCCGACTGGCCGCCACGAAGGCGGCGACCAGTTCGGGGTCGCGTCGCGCCAGGGCCGCCGAGGTGAACAGCGAGTCGCCATAGAAGTCGATGCCGTACGACAGGGCGCGCAGCCGGCGCAATGCCATGCCCCGGCGCTCGGCCTCGTAGGGTGTGCCGATCGAATAGCCCGGGATCACATCGACGATGCCGACCGCCAGATCGGCCAGATAGCCGCGTTGCGTGGAGAACGGGTAGGCCGGAACCGAGGCCGGATCAATGCCCTCGGCGCTCAGCAGGACTTGCAGCTCGACGTCGACCAGGTCGCCGGGGCGGCGCACCACGCGCAGCCGGGCCAGGTCGGCCGGGCCGTCCAGCTCGGTGTCGGCCAGGGCGTAGTACTCGACGGCGCTGTGCTGGAAGATGCTGGCCAGCACCACCAGGGGCGTGCCGCGGTCGCTGGCGATCAGGATGTCGGCGGCGCCAATGCCGAAATCGGCACGGCCCTCCGCCACCTCGGTTATGGCATTGCGGATCGTGCCGTCGGGGGCGAAGGCCGAGCGCAGCTCCACGTTCAGCCCGGCTTCGTCGTAATAGCCGTTCCACAGTGCCGCATAGTACCCGGCGAACTGGAACTGGTGGTCCCAGCGCAACTGCAGGACCAGCCGCGTGTCGGCGCGCGCCACGGTCGCCGCCGCGGCCAGCGCCAGAACCGACAGGACAAGGGCGACGCATATCCTGAGCGTATTCATCCTGTTGCAATACATGCATTGTTAAACGGCGAACAGTGGCTGACAATGCCCAGCACACGACATGGAGACCCGGTATTGTAGGCCGATGTCATTCGCCGTGAACATCCCTGATGGTCAATACGTCACGTTTTTACCGGACCAGCCCGGTGCGGGCGTGGACATGCGCGCAGCGGCA
>CAZGMC010000034.1:35631-36965 GCA_964526565.1 uncultured Mycobacteriaceae bacterium | reverse complement strand
GCTGTCCTCGTACGGCGAGGCGGCGCGGACCTGCCACAGCACCTCCCCGGAGCCGGCCGAGACCGCCGTGACGTGACCGGCAGCGTCGCCGACATAGACGACGCCGTCGACGACGATGGGTGGGTTGATCAGGCGGCGGTTGCTGCTGGAGCCGCGCCCGATGCCGGTCCGCCAGGCGCGCTGCAGCCCGCCCGTCAGCTCCAGGTGCCCGGGATTGTGACTGGGCACGGCGCCCGGTACCGGCCAGTCCGCGTTCGCCACCGGTGCCGGCAGCACGATGTCGAGGCCGGCGAGGCCCGGATCCGGCTCCAGCGCCTGGGCCAGCTCCAGCACCGAGACGCGGGTGCCTGGCAGCGGCGGCTCTTCAGCTCCGCCGAACCAACCGAACAGACCGCCGCCGCAGCCGGCCAGCGGCAGGGCCGCGGCAACCGTGATTGCCAGAACGGAGAAACGAGAGCGCATGGATGTGCCCTATCCGGTGAGCAGAACCGACAGCTCGGCAGCACGGTCGCGCACCGCCGCGGGCGCCGCCGGATCGTCCGCGAGCCTGGTGAACAGAGCCCGGGCGCGTTCGCGGTCGCCGTCGCGCAGTGCCAGCAGGCCGGACAGCTCCTGCGCCGAGAAGCGCCATGGATTGTCCGGCTCGGCCAGCGGCGCCAGCTCGGCAGCCAGGATGGCGGGATCGTCCGTATCGAGGTCGTGCAGCACGGCCATGAGCAGCGCCAAGTCGCGCCACACCTGCGGCACCGAGCCGTCGGCGGCGACGCCGCGATAGGTCGCCACGGCCCCTCCCCGATCGCCTGCCTCGGCCAGGAAAGCGGCGCGGTAGAGGCGCGCCAGCATGGCCCGGCCGCCGCCGGCCTCGTCGGCAACGGCAAGCAGCGCCTGGGCGCCGGCGGCGCTGTCCTCGCGCGCCAGCGCCAGCGCCGCAGCCAGATCCACCGTCTGCACCTGGCGCTGCCCGGCGCTGTAGTTCTGCCAGAACACATAGCCGGCAGTGCCGAGCACCAGCGCGATGGCGGCAGCAACAATCAGCACGCCATGGCGGCGCCACAGCGCCCTGGCGCGATCCTCGCGGACCGCCTCGTCGACCTCGCGAAAGACGTCAGCCATTGTCCCCGTTCCGCCGGCGGTCCCGGTCCCGGCCCGGCCCGGCCCGGATCATGCCGCCTTCCGCCATTTGATGGAGCAGTGCATTTCTACCTAGACCATCCCGGTCGTCAACACAATGGCGCGACAAGCGATGCTTGCCCACGGAACCGCCGTCACCCGCCGGCCCGCCGGCCGGTGTTCGAGGCCCTGTTCGAGGCCCTGTTCGAGGCCCTGTTCGAGGC
>CAZGMC010000034.1:0-35531 GCA_964526565.1 uncultured Mycobacteriaceae bacterium | reverse complement strand
TGTTCGAGGCCCTGTTCGAGGCCCTGTTCGAGGCCCTGTTCGAGGCTCTGGACGCACCGGCGGATTTGGGCGAAATTCCATGTCATGGATCAGTCATATCGAGCGAGCCCGCACGCCGGCATGCAGCACGTGGTCCGGCTGGCCGATTACCGGCGGCGACGCAGCCGGGTCTACTTCACCCGCGCGGAGCTGTCGCAGCTTCTGGCCCTCTACAGCCGGCGCGTCGCCGGCGGCGAATGGCGCGACTACGCCATCGATCACGCTGTCGGCATCGCCGTGTTCAGCGTGTTCCGGCACACCTTTGACCGTCCGGCCTGCGTCATCACCAAGCTGACCGGGCCGGGCGGGACGACGTTCGCCGTTTTCGACGGCCGCGGGCGGATCACCAGCGGCACGTCGCTGGCCGAGGTGCTGCCGGTCGTCGAGCACCGTCCGCGGCTGGTGACGGATTGACCAGGCCGGTCTTGATGACCGCGCCGCCGGAGGATTCCGGCCTCGTCCTGTCTTTCGGCATTTTCCGGATGTGAATATGGGATTAGAACACGCACGGCGATTTCAGCGCCGGTGATGACGCTGCCTGCAGCGGGGAGCTCATGCTCACGACCATCACGTCCAACATCGTCAGCCTCTGCCGGCATCATCCCTGGCCGGTGGCGCTGTTCTACCTGCTGGCGACGATCGGGCTCGGCATATTTGGCGGCAAGACGATCGGCATGGACACCGACACGTCCAAGCTGATCTCGCCCGATCTGGAATGGCGCCAGAACGAAATCGCCATCGACGAGGCGTTCCCGCAGTTCGTCCGCCGGCTGGTCATCGTCATTGACGGCGTCACGCCAGATCGCGCCACCGACGCCGCCAACCAGCTGGTGGCGGCCCTGCATCAGCGCCCGCTCGTCTTCCGCACGGTGCGTCAGCCGGGCGGCGGCGACTTCTTCCAGCGCAACGGCCTGCTGTTCCTGCCCGTGGACGAGCTGCAGGACCGGCTCAACGGCATGATCCAGGCGCAGCCGCTGATCGCCCAGCTCGCCAACGATCCCAGCCTGCGCGGCCTGTTCGGCCTGATCTTCCAGGCCATGGAGGGCGTGGCCCGCGGCGACATCGATGCCGACCGCTTCGACCGGCCGCTGGAAAACATCGCTGCCACCATCGAATCGGTGCTGGCCGGCCGGCCGCAGCCGCTGTCCTGGCAGGGCCTGCTGGCCGGCGGGTCGGATGCCGACATGGAGGAGGCGACGCACCGCCGCTTCATCGAGGTGCAGCCGCGCCTGGACTACCGGTCACTGGAGGCCGGCTCGGCAGCCACCGACGAGGTCCGGCGCATCGCCGAAGAGCTCGGCCTGACGCCCGAGAACGGCGTGCGGGTGCGGCTGACCGGGCAGGTCGCGATCAGCGACGAGGAGTTCGCCACCGTCGCCGAGGGCGCCTGGATTTCCGGCGTCACGTCGTTCGTGCTGGTGATCCTGCTGCTCTATCTCGGCATCGGCAGCTTCCGGTTGATCTGGGCCATCCTGCTGACGCTGGTCGCCGGCCTGGTGGCGACGACGGCGTTCGCCGCCGGGGCGGTCGGCACGCTCAACCCGATCTCCGTGGCGTTCGGCGTCATGTTCGTCGGCATCGCCGTCGACTTCGGCATCCAGTTCTCGATGTGCTACCGCGCCGAACGGCACAAGGACGACGTGCCCGGCGCCGCCATGCAGCGGACGGCCAGGCGGATTGCGCCAACGCTCAGCCTGGCGGCGGCGGCGACGGCCATCGGCTTCTTCTCGTTCGTGCCCACCGCCTATGTCGGCGTGTCCCAGCTCGGCCTGATCGCCGGCTTCGGCATGGTGGTCGCGCTGGTCTACAACCTGACCCTGCTGCCGGCGCTGCTGACGCTGTTCGGCGCCCGCGGCGCGGCCGCCCATGTCGGTTATGCCTGGGCGGCCGGGATCGACCGTTTTCTCCTGCAGCGGCGCCTGTGGGTGCGCCTGGCGGCCGGCGTCATTGCCCTGGTGGCCTTCGTCCTGGCGCCGGATCTCAAGTTCGACTTCAACCCGCTCAACCTTCGCGACCCGAATACGGAAAGCGTGGCGACGGCGCTTGAGATCATGACCGACACCCGCCACACCCCGTACACCGTGGAGATCCTGGCCGACTCTCCGGAGCAGGCTGTCGCCATGGGGCGCCAGCTGTCGGACCTGCCGGAGGTGTCGCACGCGCTGACGGTCAACAGCTTCGTGCCGAAGGACCAGGAAGACAAGCTGCCGCTGATCGAGGAGGCCGCCTTCCTGCTGTGGCCGTCGCTGTATGCCAGCGAGCCCGTCGACCTGCCCGACGCGGGCGAGATCCGGGTCAGTGCGGCGCAGGCAGCCGCGCGACTCCGCGCTGCAGCCACTGCGGAGAGCGGCGCCGGACAACGGCTCGCCGACGACATCGACGAGTTGCTGCGGCGCGACATCGGCATTCTGGGGCCGCTGACCGACGCCCTGATCTCCGGGCTGCCGGGCCGGCTGGAGGCCCTGCGCCTGGCCCTCGAGCCCGAGCCGGTGTCGCTGGATACACTGCCGGACGAGATCCGCAACGATTGGGTCGCCGGCGACGGACGCGCCCGCATCGCGCTCTATCCCGAGGACGACCCCAACGACAACGAGACGCTGCGCCGGTTCGCCAGCGCCGTGCTTGCAGTGGTGCCGAACGCCACGGGCACAGCGGTCACCATCCAGGAGTCCGGCGACACGATCGTCAATGCCTTCCTTGAGGCGGGGGTTCTGGCTCTCATCGCCATCACGCTGCTGCTGGGCGCCGTGCTGCGCCGGGTGCACGATGTCCTGCTGGTGCTGGCGCCGCTGCTGCTGGCCGGGCTGATGACCATAGCAGTATGCGTGCTGATCGACCTGCCGATCAACTTCGCCAACATCATCGCGCTGCCGCTGCTGCTCGGCATCGGCGTCGCCTACAATATCTACTTTGTCATGAACTGGCGGGCCGGCATATCCGGACCCCTGCAGTCCAGCACCGCGCGGGCCGTGACCTTCAGCGCCCTGACCACGGCGGCGGCGTTCGGCAGCCTGGCGCTGTCGCCCCACCCCGGCACTGCCGACATGGGCGTGCTGCTGACCATCGCCCTGGGCTGCACGTTGTTCGCCACCCTGTTCGTCCTGCCGGCACTGCTTGGCCCGGTGCGCACGCCAGAAACGACGACAGCCGGCACACCGGCCGCTCACGCCCAGGGACAGGCCGAGTGAGACTCCGCCGGGCTGCGCGGGCTTCGCGTACGCTTGTGAGGCCGGACGCCGCAACGGAGCCGTCGATGGCCGCCACCGTACGTGCATGACCATCAAGGGCCCGTTTTTGATTGGGCACTTCCCTTCGAATGGGGTATACCTTCAGCCAATGTGGCCAGACAGCCTGATTGCCAACGGAAAACTGTGAAAATGGCCGGTTGCGGCAGTCTCGGCTTCGGAAGGTCCGGTCCCAAAGTCCAACCATGCGTCCGACGCATGCCTTGCGGGCGCAGTCGCCAGTCTGACATAGATCAATGATCGGGGCATGCTTGCCGCTAGGGTTGCCGCCAGGAATTGCTCGTGGCCGCGCATTCGTGCCCGGCCAAGTGCCCGGCTGCAGCATCGCGGCATCATCCCTGCGAAAGCCGATCGGCGGCGACGTCCCCGGCCCGTGCTGGCGACCGGAAGTCCTATTGTCGCGCCACAGGCGGCAGGCCACGCGCATCGATCCAAACACCTTTATTGGCCGCCCAACCTTGATCTGGAGGAACGCGAATGAGCAGCACAGGCATCCCTGGCGGGACCACGACCAACGCCAAGCTTCTGGCGTGGGTGAACGACATGGTCACGCTGTGCAAGCCGGACCAGGTCCACTGGTGCGACGGCTCCGAAGCCGAATACGACGCCATGTGCCAGAAACTGGTCGACGGCGGCGCGGCCCTGAAGCTGAACGAAGAGAAGCGGCCGAACAGCTACCTGGTCCGCTCTGACCCGCGCGACGTGGCTCGCGTCGAGGAGCGAACCTACATTTGTTCCGTCAACAAGAACGATGCCGGCCCGACCAACAACTGGCGCGACCCGGTCGAAATGAAGACCGTCATGCAGGGCCTGTTCGACGGCTGCATGCGCGGCCGCACGATGTACGTCATCCCGTTCAGCATGGGTCCGCTCGGCTCGCCGATCGCCCACATCGGCGTGGAAATCTCCGACTCGCCTTACGTCGTCGCCAACATGCGGATCATGACCCGCATGGGTCAGGGGGCACTCGACGTGCTCGGCGCGGAGGGCGACTTCGTCCCCTGCATCCACTCCGTCGGCATGCCGCTGGTGGACGGCAAGCAGGACGTGCCGTGGCCGTGCGACCCCCAGAATACGTACATTGTGCACTTCCCGGAGGAGCGGCAGATCTGGTCCTACGGCAGCGGCTACGGCGGCAACGCCCTGCTCGGCAAGAAGTGCTTCGCGCTGCGCATCGCCTCGGTGATGGCTCGCGACGAGGGCTGGCTGGCCGAGCACATGCTGATCGTCGGCGTCGAGCGCCCGGACGGCGAGAAGACCTACGTCGCCGCCGCCTTCCCCAGCGCCTGCGGCAAGACCAACTTTGCCATGATGGACCCGCCGCCCGGATTCGAGGGCTGGAAGATCTCCACCGTCGGTGACGACATCGCCTGGATCAAGCCCGATCCCGAAGGCAGGCTGAAGGCAATCAACCCCGAGTCCGGGTTCTTCGGCGTGGCGCCGGGCACGTCGATGAAGACCAACAAGAACGCGATGATGTCGGCCGCCAAGAACTCGATCTTCACCAACGTCGCGCTGACCGACGACGGCGACGTCTGGTGGGAGGAGATGACCGACGAGCCGCCGGCCCACCTGATCGACTGGAAGGGCCAGGACTGGACGCCGGACTGCGGCCGGCCGTCGTCGCACCCCAATGCGCGCTTCACGGCGCCGGCCGCGCAGTGCCCGACGATCGACCCGAACTGGGAAAACCCCGAGGGTGTCACCATCGAGGCATTCCTGTTCGGCGGCCGCATGAGCAGGAACATGCCGCTGGTCTTCCAGGCCTTCAACTGGTCGCACGGCGTGTACTCCGCGGCGACCATGGGCTCGGAGGCCACGGCGGCCGCGGTCGGCCAGGCGGCGATGCGGCGCGACCCGATGGCCATGCTGCCGTTCTGCGGCTACAACATGGCCGAGTACTTCACCCACTGGCTGAACATTGGCCGCAAGCTGCCGAACCCGCCGCGGATTTTCCGGGTCAACTGGTTCCGCCGCGACGAGAACGGCAAGTTCATCTGGCCGGGCTTCGGCCAGAACATGCGCGTCCTGGCCTGGGTCGTCGATCGTGTGCGTGGCCGTGCCTTCGCCGTGGAGAGCCCGGTCGGCTGGATGCCGCGCTACGAGGACGTGAACTGGAAGGGCCTCGAGGACTTCCCGAAGGCGAAGTTCTACGAGCTGATGACGATCGGCCGCGAGGCCGGTGCCGACGAGGCGCATGCCCACGAGGAACTGTTCGACCGGTTCTTCGACCGCCTCCCCAAGGAGTTCATCTACGAGCGTGAACTCCTCCGCTCGCGGCTCTGGCGTTCGCCGGAGAAGTGGGAACTGGCGCGCGAGCGCGAAATCTGACCACTGACCGCCCCGGCGCGGCGGCCGCGATACCCCGCGGCCGCCGCTGCTGCATCCCGCTTGCGAGCCGGTCGCAGGCGTATATAGTCTCCCGGCTTCCATTCCTTCCTCACCTCCGAGGGGGCGCCCTCCCAGCCTCCTGCGTACAATCCGAGGGTGGTGCTCCATGGCGATCGCAAAGGAACTGCTCGAAGGCCTCGAGAAGCGCCGCGAGACGGTGCAGGCTGGCGGCGGTGCCGACAAGATCAAGAAGATGCACGAAAAGGGGCAGCTCAGCGCCCGCGAGCGGCTGCTGCGCCTGTTCTCGCCCGACACCTTTCAGGAGTCGGGGGCCCACATCCGCCACACGGCCACGCACTTCGGCATGGCCAAGAAAGAGCTGCCCGCCGACGGCGTGATCGTCGGCACCGGCTATGTGGACAACCGCCAGGTGGCCGCCTTCTCCCAGGACTTCACCGTTGCCGCCGGCACCCTGGGCAAGATGCATGCGCGCAAGATGTGCGCCGTGATGGACTACGCCCTGAAGAACGGCGTGCCGCTGGTGGCATTCAAGGATTCCGGCGGCGCCCGCATCCAGGAAGGCGTCGACGCCCTGTCCGGCTATGGCGACGTGTTCTACCGCAACGTCATGCTGTCCGGCGTCGTGCCGCAGATCGCCTGCGTCGTGGGGCCGTGCGCCGGCGGTGCCTCCTATTCGCCGGCGCTGATGGACTTCATCATCATGACGCGCAAGAACGCGCACATGTTCATCACCGGCCCGCAGGTGATCAAGGCGGTCACCGGGCGCGAGACGAGCATGGACGAGGTCGGCAGCGCCGAGGTGCATGCCTCGACCAGCGGCAACGTGCACTTCATTGCCGAGGACGACCAGCACGCCATCCAGATCGTCAAGAAGCTGCTCAGCTACTTCCCCTCCAACAACAATGATGACCCGCCGCACCACCTCGGCGCGGATCTGGACCTGAGCCCGGATGTGGGCCTGCACGAACTCATCCCGGACTCATCCTCCGAGCCGATGGACATGCGGCAGATCATCAAGCGGGTCGTCGACGGCGGCGACATTCTCGAAGTGCAGTCCTCGTTCGCGCAGAACCTGATCATCTGCTTTGCCCGCATCCAGGGCGTCTGCGTCGGCATCATCGCCAACCAGCCCATGGTCAAGGCCGGCGCGCTGGACATCGACGCGTCCGACAAGGGCGCGCGCTTCATCCGCTACTGCAACACCTTCAACATCCCGGTGGTCAACTTCGTGGACGTGCCGGGCTTCCTGCCGGGGATCGAGCAGGAGCGGGGCGGCATCATCCGCCACGGCGCCAAGCTGCTGTTCGCCTATGCCAGCTGCACGGTGCCCAAGATCACCATCATCTGCCGCAAGGCGTACGGCGGCTCGTACCTGGCCATGTGCAGCCAGGAGATGGGCGCCGACGTCGTCTATGCCTGGCCGACCGCGGAAATCGCGGTGATGGGCGCCGAGGGCGCGGTAAACATCCTCTACAGCAAAGAGCTGAAGGAGGCCGAGGACAAGCTTGCCGCCCGCCAGAAGTACATCGCGGAGTACCGCGCGGAGTTCGCCTCACCGTACCTGTCGGCCGCGCGCGGCTACATCACCGACATCATCGAGCCGTCGGAGACCCGCGCCACGGTCGGCCTGGCCCTGCGCAAGCTGCTCAACAAGCGCGAGATCCGGCCGCCGAAGAAGCACGGCGACATTCCGCTGTGACCGCAACCGCGCCGCCGCCGGCAGGATCCCAAGCACCGGGAGGCTACAGTCATGGAAATGGGTACGGCGATCTTTCAGTCGATCATCATGTACGTCCTGGCCATCATCGTCGCCGTGGTGGCTGCCTTCATGATCCGCGGCATCGTCCTTGCCATCCGCCGTCCCGAGGCGCCCAAGGCGGCGGCCGTTGCCGCGCCCGTAGCGGCGCCGGTTGACGACCCGGTAAAGAACGATGTCGCGGTCATTGCCGCAGCGGTGTATGCCATGCTCGGTGCCCACCGCATCGTCCGCATTCAGCCGACCATCTCCGGCACGAGCTGGGCGGCCCAGGGCCGGATGATGCACCACACGTCGCACCGGCCGGGCCGGCGCTGACGTCCGCCAATCCGTTCGGGGGACCTCAAAATGCTGAAAAAACTGAAGATTACGGTAGACGGCCGGCCCTACACCGTCACCGTCGAGGACGTATCCGACGAGGGCAGTCACTGGTATCCCGAGCCGGGGCTGACGGAAGAGGCGACTCGCGCCGCCGCGCCGGCTGCCGCTGCCGCACCAGAGCCCGCACCGGCCGCTGCGCCGGCCGCCGCCGGTGCCGGTGACGAGGTCAGCCCGCTGAGCGGCGTCGTCGTGTCGATCGACGTGACCGTCGGCCAGGACGTCAAGGAAGGCGACAAGATCGCCACTCTTGAGGCCATGAAGATGAAGACGGTCGTCTCGGCGCACCGGTCCGGCAAGGTCACCACCATCGCCGTCAAGCCCGGCGACGGCGTCGAGGCCGGCCAGGTGCTGCTGACGATCTCCTAGGCAATCCCGATCGGGTGTTGCAGACAGTCTCCAAGGCACCGTCGGTCAGGGGCCACCGGACACTTTCTCAGGCGGGGCCGCGGCGCGAAGACCCAGGGAAAAGGGACAATGGGCGATATCGACCTACTGAGCCTGTTTCAGGGCCTGGACACTCTCGCCGACTCGAATACGACCATCTTCGTCGGCCGGATCTGCCTGATCTTCCTGGGGATCGCTCTGATCTATCTGGGTCGCAAGGGCGTTCTCGAGGCCTTGATCATGATCCCGATGGGGCTGGGCATGGCGGCGATCAACGCCTCCGTCATGTTCCTGCCGCCGGACAGCCCGACCTGCCAGCGCATCGCGGTGGAGCAGGGCATGGAGGCCGATGCGGCGACGGCCCGGTGCCAGGGCACCCTGTTCCTCGACCCGCTGATCTCGGAGCGGCCGGCGACCGCCGAGGGAGAAGGGGAATTCCTGGGCACCCCGGCCGCCGCGATCGACCAGGACGTCGGCACCGCCCAGGACTTCCTGCGCTCGCTGCAGATCAACTGGCTGCAGCCGGTGTACGCCTTCACCTTCAGCAACGGCCTGATCGCCTGCCTGGTGTTCATGGGGATCGGCGTGCTGCTCGACGTCGGGTTCATCATGGCCCGGCCGTTCACCAGCATGACGATCGCCCTGTTCGCCGAGCTCGGCACATTCATCGCCTTCCCCCTGGCCATTGCCATGGGCTTCGAAGTGAATGACGCCGCGGCCACGGCGACCATTGGCGGGGCGGACGGACCGATGATTCTGTTCGCAGCCCTGCAATTGTCGCCGGACCTGTTCGTCCCGATCACCGTCGTCGCCTACCTCTATCTCGGCCTGACCTATGGCGGCTATCCGTACCTGATCAAGCTGATGGTCCCCAGGCAGTTGCGCGGCCTGCGCATGCCGGCGGAGAAGCCGCGCCCCGTATCGTCGACAGAGAAAACGGTCTTCGCGGTCATCGCCACGGTGGTTCTGTGCCTGTTGTTCCCGGTCGCCGCGCCGCTCTTCTTCTCGCTGTTCATCGGCGTGATCATTCGCGAATCCGGGCTGATCCACTTTCAGGAAATGCTCGGCGGACCGGTCCTCTACGGCGCGACCTTCTTCCTCGGGCTGCTGCTCGGGGTGCTGTGCGAGGCCAGCGTCATCCTCAGCCCGGACGTGCTGAAGCTGCTCGTGATCGGCATCCTGGCACTGACCTTCTCCGGCGTCGGCGGACTGCTCGGCGGCTATGTGCTGTATTTCGCAACGGGGCGAAAGTACAACCCGGTCATCGGGATTGCCGGCGTCAGTTGTATTCCCACGGTGGCCAAGGTCGCCCAGAAGACCGTGTCGGAGGTCAATCCCGACTCTATCATCATGCCGCACGCCCTGGGCGCCAGCATCAGCGGCGTGATCACCTCGGCGATCATCGCCGGCATCCTGATCGCGCGGTTCGGCCAGGCATCGGTCGTCGCCGTCGGCGGCTGATCCGCCGCACCGCTTTTCGGCTCCGGAACACGCCGGGCGGCCCGATGGCCGCCCGGTGCTCGTTCATGCCGGGCGGTCCGGTCCGTCCAGGCCGTCGCCCAGCAGATGCCCGGCGCGGCGGGCCTTGGCGGCAAGATAGCGGCGGTTGTCCTCGGTGACCGAGCCGATCAATGCCACCCGCTGTTGCACGATGATGCCGGTGCGCTGCAGCGCCGCCAGCTTGGCGGGACTGTTGGTCAGCAGCGAGACGCGCGCAAAGCCGAGGTCGCCCAGCATGGCCGCCGCCACCTCGTAGCGCCGCTCATCCTCGCCGAAGCCAAGCACCTGGTCGGCGTCAAGCGTGTCCAGCCCGGCATCCTGAAGGTTGTAGGCCAGCATCTTGTTGGCCAGCCCGATGCCCCGTCCCTCCTGGGCCAGATAGAGCAGCACGCCGCCGCCCATGGTGATGATCTCCCGCACCGCCATGCGCAGCTGCTCGCCGCAGTCGCAGCGCAGGCTGCCAAACAGGTCGCCGGTCAGGCAGGCCGAATGAATGCGCACCGGCACCGCGGCGCGCGGGTCGGGCCGGCCGATGACGAGCGCCACCTGCGGCCCCTCCGCCTCGCCGTCACGGAACAGGACGAGGCGCGTCTCCGGCGCGTCGGCCAGCGGCATGCGCGTCTCGCTGAGCCGCACCACGGCCGCCGCCGCCACCGGAAACCGGGCCACATCGGCCGCCGCCACGGCGATCACATCGCCCGCCGCCAGCGCCTGCCGCACCGCTTCCGGTGCCGTTCCGACGAACACTGCGGCCGGCGGCAGCCGCGCCAGCCGGGCCAGCTCGATCGCAGCGGCCCCGCCCGGCGACAGCGGCCGCGCCGGACCACCCGGCGGCGCATCGACGCGTTCCAGGCCGAAGCGGCGCAGCCAGGCTGGCCCGACCTCGGCCGGCACCGTCAGCGCCACACCGCCGGCGGCGGAATCAAGCCCCATCGCCGCCGCCCGCATCGCCGTGACGCCGAGCAGGGGCGTGCCGTCACCGGCCACGCGCAACGCCTCGAACCGGTCGGCCGTCAGTGTATCCACCGCAGCGGCCAGCACGGCACCCGCCTCTGACCCGATCACCACGGCGCGTCCCTGGCGCAGCTCACCGACAGCACGGTTGACGCGGGCGACGGCAGCGTCGCCATTGATGGCGACCGCGGCCGCCGGCGGCGTCTGCGACGAAGGTTCCAGCACCCGTACCCCCTTGATTGTCGTTGCCAATCCTAAGACCGCACGGTCCATCGGGAAAAGTCTGATCAACTGGTTACGCCGCCCGTGCGAATATGATACGTCTGCCGTCGCGCAAAGGATTTCTCAGCCGTGCCGCCCGCCGACGCCGACCCGTCCCTTGATGCCGATCAGGCCTGGGCCCTGCTGGGCCGGCTCGCCGAACTGGCGGCTCTGCCGGACGGGCTGCCGCGCCGTGTCCCCCTCGACGGCGAGGCCGTGCTCGACACGGTGGCCAACGCGGTGCGCGGCGCCCGTCCGGATGCAGAAGCACAAGTCCTGCTGGACCTGTTCCTGCCGTTCGCGCGTGGCGGCCCGGCGCGGCCGGTGACCATCGGCCAGCTCGGCCAGAGCCTGGACGGCCGCATCGCCACCGTCTCCGGCCGCTCGCACTACATCACCGGCGCAGCCGGGCTGACCCACCTGCATCGGCTGCGCGCCATCGCCCAGGCCGTGATCGTCGGCACTGCCACGGTCCGCCACGACGACCCGCGGTTGACCACGCGGCGCGTGCCGGGGCCGAACCCGGTGCGGGTGGTGCTCGACCCGCGCCGTCGCCTCGGCACGGACTTCCACGCCTTCCGCGACGGTGCCGCCGCCACCCTGCTGATCTGCACCGATGCGGCGGCCGGAACCGGAACCGGAGCCGGAACCGGAGCCGGTGCCGGGGCCGGGGCCGGAGCCGGAGCCGGGGCCGAAACCGCACACGGCAAGGCCGAGGTCGTGCCCCTGCCGGCCGATGCCGACGGCGCCATCGCCCCCGCCGCGGTCCTGACCCTGCTGCACCGCCTCGGCCTGCACCGCGTGCTGGTCGAGGGCGGCGGCCGAACGGTATCGCGCTTTTTGGAGGCCGGGCAGCTCGACCGGCTGCACGTGACGGTCGCGCCGCTGCTGATCGGCTCGGGCCGGCCGGGGCTCACCCTGCCGGAGATCGACACCCTGGACCGCGCGCTGCGCCCCCGGTGCCGCCGGGTCCCGCTCGGCGACGACATGCTGTTCGACTGCGCCTTCACCGCCGATTCGTGATCGGCCCGTCAGCCCGGCAGGTCGGGCGGCAGCGCCAGCAGATCGACATTCCCCACCCGCAGGCGCGACTGCCCGCGGGCGATGACGGCGCGGCGCCGGTCGCGCCATCCGGCAACGGCGACGCGCACCTGCGGCACGATCGCCGCATCGGCGCTCGCCCAGTCCTCGACCAGGGCGGCCTGGATGGTGCGGTCGGCCGGGCCGAAGCGCCAGTCGCTGCGCCCGCGCGCCACGCTCCACCCGGCGGCGGCGAACGCGGCCGTCAGATGATCGGCCGCGGCAGGCCCCAGGGCCGGCCCGAAGCCTTTGTCGGTGCGCTGGTGGCGGGCCATGAGCCGCGCCACCGTGCGGTCCAGCGGCACCGCCGGCTGCCAGGCGATGCGCCCGTCGAAGGTCAGCGCGGCGTAGAGCGGCACCGCGGCGGCAACGCACTGCCCCGCCAGAACGTCCGCCCACGCCGCCGACACGAGGTCGAACAGCGCCGAGGCCGTCACGGCGTCGACGCCGGTCGGCTCCGGCGGCCCGGCCGCCAGGTCCTGCTGCCGGACCTCGATGGTGGCACGGTGCCCCTCCCCGTCCACGACCAGGCCGTTCGCCGGGTCGCCGCCATGGTGCCCGCGCGCCCAGTCCGTCAGTTCCGGCCCGATCCGCTCCAGCAGCGCCGCGTCGTCGTCGACCAGGATCCAGTGCTGGTCGGCGCCCAGGTGCGGCGCCACGGCCCGCACCGTCGCCCCGGTGCCGCAGCCGAGGTCGAGCAGCGTCACCCGGCCGCGCGGCCGCGCCCAGGCGGCCAGCGCCGCCAGCACCGCATGGTTGCGCGCACGCAGGTCACGGGGCTCGCGCAGGGCCAGCCAGGCGGCGGAGAAACCGCTCATTGGCGCACCTTCAGCCCCAGCGCCGCGGCGAACCGCTCCGTCTGCCGCGGCCAGGTCGGCAGCCGGTCGCGCACCGCCCGCGCCCCGGCCGCCAGGCCTGCCCGCACCGGCGCCTCGGCCAGCACCGGACGCAGCGCCGCGGCCAGCGCCGCCGCATCCCCCGGCGGCACCAGCAGCCCGGCCTCGGGCGGTACCGTGTCGGCGACAGCGCCAGCGGCCGTGGCCACCACCGGCAGGCCGCGCGCCAATGCCTCGGTCAGCACCATGCCGTAGCCCTCGTAATGGGAGGCCAGCACGGCCAGGTCGGCGCCAAGATACAGGGCGTCCAGCCCGGCATCGTCGAGCTCGCCGGCGAAGGCGGCGCGGCCGGCCAGGCCGAGCCGGTCCGCCTGCGCCCGTACCGCCGCCGCCGTGGCCGGGTCATGCGCCTCGCTGCCGGCGCAGGTCAGCCGCCACGGCAGGTCGCGCACCGCCGCCAGCGCGTCAAGCAGCACCGCATGGCCCTTGCGCGGCGTCAGTGTGGCAATGCAGACCAGATGCGGCTCGACTCCGCCGGACCCGGTCGCCAGTGGCGCCGGATCGGTGCCCGGCTCGACGACGGCGACGCGCGCCGCCGGCACGCCATACCGCGCCACGGTGCGGGCCGTGTGCCCGCTGGTCACGATGCACCGCGCCGCCAGGGCCAGTGCCGCCCGCTCGCGGGCAACCAGCCGGCATCGCGTCGCGTCATCCAGGCCGGTTTCCCGCGCCAGCGGATGATGCACCAGCGCCACGAAGTCGAGCCGCCGCGCATGCGGCGCCGCCTCTTCGGCCAGCACGCCGAAGGCCAGGCCGTCGGCGACCACGGTGGTGCCGTCCGGGATGGCGGCAAAGGCGCGCGCGGCACGGCCGCGGGCCGCCGCATCTGGGAACGGGAAACCGGGACCCAGCGCATGCAGCTCGATGCCCAGGCCGCGGGCGCGCAGGCCCTCAACGATGCGCCGGTCGTAGCGATAGCCGCCGGTGCGGATCGACAGGTCGCCGGGGATGACAAAGTGCAGCGCGGCCATGGCCGCTACCCCGTCAGCGGCGCTTCGTAAGACGCCGCGGCCACGTGCGATTCGGCGAGCGTCACCTTGAGCGACGCGATGCCGCCGGCGTGCGCCCCCAGGTCGCCACCGCGCACCGCCGCGGCCACGCGGTCGAACACGACGCGGGCCAGGAACTCGGTGGTCGTGTTCTGCCCGGCGAAGGCCGGCTCCTCATCCAGGTTGCGGTAGTCGAGTTCGCCCAGCACAGCCTTCAGCGCCTCGATGGCACGGCCGATGTCGACGACGATCCCGTCCGGATCGAGCTCCGCCCGGCGGAACTCCACGTCGACCACATAGGTGGCGCCGTGCAGCCGCTGGGCCGGGCCGAACACCGCGCCACGAAAGCTGTGGGCGATCATGAAATGGTCACGAACCGTAACGGCATACATGGCGGACCAGGACTATCAGCGATAGAGGACACGGCGGCACAGGGCACCTGCAGGTTCTTGACATAGGCGGGCCAGCGCCACCGGCAAGTCGGCGAACGCCACCTCGCCGTCGATCAGGGTGTCGAGCGCCGGGTCGGCGAGCAGGTTCAGCGCCAGCGCTGCCCGCCGCCGGTGGTCCCAGCGGGCGCGCTGTGCCGCCGCCACGGTGCCCACCTGGGAGGAGCGGATGGTCAGCCGCCGCGCATGGAAGTCCTCACCCAGGGGCAGGGTCACCGGCTTCGTGCCGAACCAGCTCAGCTCCAGCACCGTCGCCTCGAACCCGGCCAGCGACAGCGCCAGTCCCAGTCCGTCGGGCGCGCCGCTGGCGTGGATGACCAGGTCGGCCTCACCGATCGCCTTGTCCGGCGTCGCGAAGGCCACGCCGAGCCGCGCCGCCACCGCCGCCTTGCCCGGATCAACGTCGATCAGCTGCACCGCCGCCCCCGGCAGCCGCGTCGCCAGGTACGCCGTCAGGCAACCGACCACCCCGGCGCCGACCACGGCGATGCGGTCGCCGACCCGCGGCGCGGCGTCCCACAGCCCGTTGACGGCCGTCTCCATGTTGGCGGCCAGCACCGCCCGCCCCGGCGGCACACGGTCGGGCAACGGCATCACGGCCCCGGTCGGCACGCGGTAGCGGGTCTGGTGCGGGTACAGGCAGAACACGGCGCGGCCGGCCAGCGCCGCCGGGCCGTCCTCGACGACGCCGACGTTGACGTAGCCGTACTTGACAGGTGCCGGGAAATCGCCCTCCTGGAACGGCGCGCGCATGGCCTGCCATTGGCTCTCCGGCACCGCGCCCGAGAACACCAGGCACTCGGTGCCGCGGCTGATCCCGGTGAACAGCGTGCGCACGGTGACGCGGCCGGGCTCGGCCGGCGGCAGCGGCTGCGACCGGATCTCGCCACGCCCCGGTGCCGTCACCCAGAAGGCCTGCGTCTCGTCGTCGGTCATTGCGGCCTGCATGAACGAAAGGAGCCGCCTTGAACGCTCCGCCGGCCGGCTTTGTGCCACGATGCCCAGGACTTGCAAAGACCGGCGGCGGCACCTCACCTTCCCCGACAGGACCGGGACAATCATTCCCTTCCCGTTGCGCTCACGGATGCCTAGCATCGGACCATCCGCCCCGACGCGAACGGAACGATGAAATTCATCCACGCCGCCGACATCCACCTGGACAGCCCGTTCGTCGGTCTGACCGCGCGCGACGAGGCCTGCGCCGCCGCCCTGCGCGATGCCACGCGCACCGCCTTCTCCAAACTGGTCGACAGCGCCCTGGACCATGCCGTCGACTTCGTGGTCATCGCCGGCGACCTCTACGACGGCGACTGGCGCGACTACACCACCGGCCTGTTCTTCGTCGGTGAGGCGGCCAGGCTTGGCCGCGCCGGCATTCCGCTGTTCCTGATCCACGGCAACCACGACGCCCGCAGCGAGCTGACCCGCGCCCTGGTGCTGCCGGACAGCGTGTACGTGTTCTCCTCGCGCAGCGCCGAGACCCGTATCCTGGAGGACGTGGGAGTCGCCGTGCACGGCCGCAGCTTCCCGCGCCGCGCCGTCACCGAGAACCTGGTGCCGCACTATCCCAAGCCCCTGCCCGGCCTGTTCAATGTCGGCCTGCTGCACACCTCGGCCACCGGCCGCGCCGGGCACGAGGTGTACGCACCATGCTCGCTCGACGACTTGCGCGGCAAGGGCTACCACTACTGGGCGCTGGGCCATGTCCACGCCCGCGAGGTGCTGCACCGCCACCCCCACGTCGTGTTCCCCGGCAACCTGCAGGGCCGCCACGTGCGCGAGGTTGGGCCGAAGGGCTTCACCCTGGTCGAGGTCGACGGCGGCGGCACCATCGCCGAGAGCCACATCGCCTGCGATGTCGTGCGCTGGGACGCGGTCACCGCCGACGCGACCGGCGTCCAGGCGCCGGTCGAGCTCCAGGCGGCGGTGCGCGACGCCCTGCGCGCGGCGCTGGAGGACTGCGACGGCCGCGGCCTGGTCGTGCGCCTGCGGGTGGTCGGCACGACCCCGCTGCACGGCTGGCTGAAGGCCGATCCGGAGCGTGTCCGTGCCGAGTGCACGGCAGCGGCCCTGCAGGTCGGCGACCGGCTGTGGCTGGAGAAGGTCGAGCTGGCCACCCGCCCGGCCCACGACCTGGCCGCCGCCGCGACGCGGCCCGACGCCGTTGGCGCCCTGCTGCGCACGCTGGACGAGGTGCGCGGCGACGCCTTGGCACTGGACGACCTGCAGCACGAGTTCGGCGAGCTGATCGGCAAGCTGCCCGACGACGCCCGCCGCGATCTGTTCCCCGACGGCCGCGTGCCGGCCGACCGCCTCGCCGCCATTCTCGACGATGCCACGGCCCTGGTCGCGGCGCGCCTGCTGGACGAGGAGGCAGAACGGTGAGGATCCGCCGGCTCGACCTGCTGCGCTTCGGCCACTTCTGCGACGGCGTGCTGGACGTCTCCGACGGCGGCGCCCGACTGCATGTCGTCTACGGCCCCAACGAGGCCGGCAAGTCGACCGCGCTGGCCGCCATCGGCGACCTGCTGTTCGGCATCCCGATGCAGTCGCCATACAACTTCCTGCACGACTACAAGGACATGCGCATCGGCGCCGAGCTCGAGACCGCCGACGGGCAGCGGCTGACCGTGCAGCGGCGCAAGGGCCGGTCGAACACGCTGCTCGACGCCGACGACAATCGGCTCGACGACCGCGTGCTCGACGCCGTCCTCGGCGGCACCGACCGGCGGCGGTTCGAGGCGCTGTTCGGGCTCAGCCACGAGTCGCTGCGCCGCGGCGGCGACGAGATGCTCAAGGCCGAGGGCCACCTCGGCGAGATGCTGTTCGGCGCCGGCGGCAGCGTCGCCGGGCTGACCGCCGTCCGTGAGCGGCTGAACGAGGAAGCCGACGCGGTGTTCGCCAGCCGCCGTGCCCGCCACCGGCAGATCTATGCGGCCCTGGAGGCCTACAACGAGGCCCGCAGGGCGGTGGCCGAGCGGTCGGTGGCCGCCGCCGACTGGCGCCGTGTCGAGCAGGACCTCGACCAGACCGAAGCCGCCGCGGCCCAGGTGCACGAACAACTCAAGACGCTCGAGGCGCAGCGGGCGCGGGCCGAGCGGATCAAGCGGGTCCGGCCGCTGCTGGCCGAGCTGGCCGAGGCCGAGACGCAGCTCGCCGCGCTGGCCGGCGTGCCCGACCTGCCGCCGGACAGCGAGCAGCGCCGGACCGCTGCCCTGCACGACATGGCCACCGCCGCCGCCGTGCTCCGCCAGCACGAGGCCGCCGCCGCCGAGGCCCAGGCCGAGCTGGACGGCCTCGAGGTGCCGGACGCCCTGCTGGCGGTCGCCGACGAGGTGGCGCGGCTCTACGAGGCCCGCGGCGCCATCCTGAAGAGCCGCCTGGACCTGGAGAAGCGCCGCGCCGAGCGCCGTGTCTGCCACGAGCGGCTGACCGACCTGACCCGGCGCCAGGGTCTCGGCCTGTCGCCCGAGGAGAGCGTCAGGCTGCTGCCGCCCGAGCCGGACATCGCCCAGGTGCGCAGTCTGATCACCCGCGCCGCAGCCATCGACAAGCTGCATGCGGACGCCCGCGCCCGCCTGGCCGAGGCCGAGGCTGAACGCGCCCGCCTGCAGGAGCAGCAGGCGGACCTGGCCCCGGCAGCAGACGTGACGGCGCTGGCCCGCAGCGTCGCCGCCGTCACCGCCCGCGGCGACCTGGACGGCGCCGTCGCCAAGGCGGAGCAGGCGGCCGACCGGGCGCGGGCGCGGGTCGAGCAGGTCCTCGCAGCACTGCCCCTGTGGACCGGGACGGCGGCGGCGCTGGCAGCCGCACCGGTGCCCGGCGACGCCACCCTGCGCCGGTTCGAGACGGACATGACCGCCGCCGCGGTGACGGTCGAACGGGCCGGGGAGCGGCTGCGCCAGGCGCGCGAGGACGCCGCTGCCGCCGAACGGGGTCTCGCCGAGCTGCAGGCGCAGGGCGAGCTGCCGACGCCGGAGGCGGTGGCCGCGGCCCGGCGCCACCGCGACCTGGGCTGGCACCTGATTCGCCGCCGCTTCGTCGATTGCGAGGCGGTGCCCGATGCCGATCTGGCGGCCTTCGCCCCGCCCCCCGAACTGGCCGCCGAACTGGCCCCCGAACTGGCCGACGCCTACCAGCACGCCGTCGCCAAGGCCGACTCCCTGGCCGACCGGCGGGAGGCCGAGGCCGCCCGCCTCAGCCGCCATGCCACCCTGGCGGCCGAGCTGGCCCACGCCCGCGGCCGGGCCGAGCGCGACTCGGCGGCGCTGGCCGCGGCGCGGGCCGCCGCCGAGGCACTGGCTGCCGAGTGGCGGGCGGCGTGGCAGCCGGCCGGGGTGGTCCCCCAGACGCCGCGCGAGATGGCCGACTGGCTGGCAGCGCGGACGGCCGTGCTGCGCGAGACGGCGCAGGCCGAACAGGCCGAGGCGGCGCTGACCGAGGCGCGCCGGGCGCGCGACGACGCGGCAACCGCACTGCGCGAGGCACTGCTGCCGCACCAACCGGAGGCCGCCACGGCAACAGCCGTGACGGCGCTGCTGCACCGCGCCGAGGCCATGGTGACGCGGGCCACGGCCGCGGCGGAGGAGCAGCGCCGGTTCGCCGCCCGGCTGGAGAACCAGACCGCCCTCGTACAGAAGGAACGGACGCGGGTCGCCGACGTCGCGCGGGACGACGCGGCCTGGCGCACGGCCTGGATGTCGGCGCTGGCGGCAGTCGGGCTGGGGGCCGCAACGCCGCCGGCCGCGGCCGAGGCCTCCCTCGAACTCTGGCAGCAGATTCGCAGCGTGTCGCGCGAACAGGCCGACCTGGACCATCGCATCGAACGCATGCTGCAGGACGCGGACGACTTCGCCCACCGCGTCGGGCAGGTGCTGGAGAGCGCCGGGGTGACGGTCGCCACCGACGATCTGGCCGCGGCCGCCGCCGAGCTGTTCGCCGGGGCGGAACAGGCCAAGGCGGCGCGCGACCGCCGCCGCGAGCTGGGCAAGCGGCGGAAGACCGCCCGGAAGAAGTCGGCCGACGAGCGTGCCCGCATCGGCCGCGCCCGCGCAGTGCTCGACGAGCTGTGCCGGCTGGCCGGCTGCGCGGGCGACGAGGATCTGGCCGCGGCCATCGACCGCGCCCGCGCCAAGTCCCGGCTCACCACCGAAATCGATCAGGCCCAGCGCAAGGTCCTGGCAGCCGCGGACGGACTGACGGTGGAGGCGGCGCGGGCCGAGGCCGACGGCAGCGACGCCGACGCCCTGGCCGGCGAGCTGGCCGCCGTGGCCGAACGGCTGCGGGCGCTGGTCGACGAAAGCCGGGATCTGGGCCAGCGGCTGCAGACGCTGCGCTTGCAGCGGGACGATATGGCCCGCGGCCGCGGCGCCGCCGAGGCAGCCCAGGACATGCGCGACGCCGTGGCCGCATTGCAGGACGGTGCCGAGCGCTGGATGGTGCTGAAGACGGCGACCTTCCTGCTGCATCGCGGCGTCGACCGGTTCCGCCGCGAACGGCAGGGACCGCTGCTGCGCCGCGCCGAGGCGCTGTTCCGCACGCTGACCCGCGGCAGCTTCTCCGGCTTTCGCATCGACTACGACACCCAGGACAACCCGGTGCTGCTGGGCGTGCGCGCCGACGGCCGCGACTGCCCGGTGGACGGCATGAGCGACGGCACCCGCGACCAGCTGTTCCTGGCCCTGCGCCTGGCCGCGGTCGAGGAGCACGCACGGTCGACCGAGCCGCTGCCGTTCGTCGCCGACGACCTGTTCGTCCACTTCGATGACGACCGTGCCGCCGCCGGCCTCGACGCCCTCGTCGAGCTCGGCGCCACCACCCAGGTGCTGTTGTTCACCCACCACCTGCATCTTGCCGAACTGGCCTCGGCGCGCGGCGGCAAGGCAGTCCGTGCCCATCGCCTCGCCCCGGCGCCGGTCGCCGTGCCGGCCTGACTCCCCCGCAACACGGCGTCCTTGCCGTGAACCTGCAGGATCGGCCGGGCATGGCCTGAGCCTCTGCTGCCGTCTGTGCCTGCATTCTTTGATTGTAATATCGGTTGCAATCTTTGGTTCATGAGGCATTGCGCCAAGGCGTACCCAAACCGTCCCTTCTGGAGATTCAACGCGAAAAGGTGGATTTTCCGGCCGCTGCCGGTACACTTTATTAAGGGAAACCACAGATATACCCGCATACACTGATTTTTCAGACTCGCAAGAGCAACAAGCCGGCCTGGCGGGGGAACCGGAATGGTCGATCAAGGTGCCAGGAGCGGAACAGGAAACCGGCAGCCCACCTTCGGCGGCGCCGAGCTCTCCGCCGAACTGCTGGCCGGCGTCCTGGACGGGGCTCTGCACGGCATCGGCGCCTTTCGTGCGGTCCGCGACGGGTCCGGCCGGATCGTCGACCTTGAATGGCTGCTCGCCAACGCGGCTGCAGAGAGGCTGCTCGGCCGCCGTCAGAGCGAGCTCGTCGGCTGCGGCCTTATCGAGCTGTTGCCCGGCACGCGCGCCGACGGCCTGTTCGACGCCTATGCCCGAGTCGCGGAGACCGGCGAGCCGTTCGACACGGTGCACCACTATGCCCATGACGGCTTGAACCACTGGTTCCGCATCCGCGCCGTCCGACTGCACGACGGCGTCCTCGTCACTTTCGCCGATGTCACGGATTACAAGAAAGCCGAACAGCGGCTGATCGACGCCATTGAGAGCATCGACGAGGGCTTCGTGCTGTGGGACGCCGACGACCGGCTGGTCGTCTGCAACAGCCGCTATCGCGACTTCTATTCTCTCATATCCGGAATTCTGGTGCCCGGCATCCGCTTCGAGGACGCGATGCGGTGCAGCGTTGCGCTGCAGCAGTACGTGGTCGGCACCACACCCGAGGACTGGATCCGTACGCGGCTGGACCGTCACCGCAATCCATCGGGCGCCTTCGAGCAGAAATTGCGCGACGGACGCACCCTGCTCGTCACCGAGCGGCGCACCGCCGAGGGCGGGATTGTCGGCGTGCGCAAGGACACTACGCTCGAGAAGAGGCAGGAGCACGGCCTGCGTCAGAAGCGGGCCGAACTCGACCGCTACGTCGCCGACCTGGAGGCATCACAGAACAAGCTCTCCCGCCAGGCAGAGCAGCTCGCCGAGCTGGCCCACCGGCACGAGGTCGAGCGAGCGCGGGCGGAGCGGGCCAACGAGAGCAAATCCACCTTCCTGGCCATGATGAGCCATGAGATCCGCACGCCGATGAACGCGGTGCTGGGCATGGCAGGGCTGCTGCTCGACACGCGACTCGACGACGAGCAGCGCGACTATGTCCAGGTCATCCGCCAGTCTGGTGAGGCGCTGCTGGCCGTCATCAACGACATCCTGGACTTCTCCAAGATCGAGGCCGGGCGGCTCGACCTGGAGGTCGGCGACTTCGACGTGACCGAGACGGTCGAGAGCGTGATCGACCTGTTCGCCGTCAAGACGCGCTCGATCGGCATCGACCTGGCCGTGTATCTGGCGCCCGACCTGCCGCCAACCCTGCGGGGCGATGCCGGCCGGCTGCGCCAGATCCTGATCAACCTGGTCTGCAACGCGGTGAAGTTCACCGACACCGGCGGCGTCATCATCGAGGTGCAGTGCCCGGCCCGCGACGGCGATCGGGCCGTGGTCCGGTTCGATGTCATCGATACCGGCATCGGCATCAGCGCGCAGGACCAGACCCGGCTGTTCAAGGACTTTGCCCAGACCGACGCGTCGCTGGCCCGTGGTGCCGGCGGCACGGGCCTGGGCCTGGCCATCTGCCGGCGCCTGACGACACTGATGGGCGGGCGGATCGGCATGGCCAGCACGCCGGGGGTGGGCAGCCGGTTCTGGGTCGAAATCCCGTTCACGCTGCCGCGCCCGGTTGCCGCCTCGGCGGCGCAGGCTGCCGACCCGACTGACCGCCGCGTGCTGGTCGTCGACGACAGCGAGGTCAACCGCCGCGTCGTCTGCCGCCAGATCAACGACCGCGGATTGACAGCGACCGGTGTTGCCGACGCCGACGCGGGTTCGCACGACCCTCCAGCCACCAGGGACATGCGCGCGCCAGCGACCCCACCGTCAGGGCCGGCGGCGGCGGCGCGCAGTCACCGCATCCTGCTGGCCGAAGACAGCAAGGCCAACCAGCTCGTAACCGTCGCCCTGCTGCGCAAGGCCGGGTATTTCGTCGATGCCGTGGCCAACGGCCTGGAGGCGGTCGAGGCCATTGCCAGCCGCCCCTATGACCTCGTTCTCATGGACGTGCAGATGCCGGATCTGGATGGCATCGCGGCCACGGAACGCATCCGTGCCCTGCCACGCCCGGCGGCCGGCGTTCCCGTCATTGCCATGACGGCCAATGCACTGAAGGGCGACCGCGAGCGCTGCCTGGCGGCAGCAATGGACGACTACGTGGCGAAGCCCGTCAACCGCAGCGAGCTGCTGGCGACCGTGGCCCGCTGGCTGGACGGCGACGCTGCCGGCCGGACCGACGACGGCCGGACCGACGACGGCTGGACCCGGCGCGGCCTAGGGGCGCGGCCTAGGGGCGCGGCCTAGGGGCGCGGCCTAGGGGCGCGGGCGGCTGAAGGCAGGCATCGATGACAAGCACCGAGCAACGCCACCCACGACAGGCGGACCGGACCATGAGGCGGCGACGCCTGTGGACGATGTGGGCCGGGGCATCGCTGGCGTGGCTGGTTGCGGCCTCGATCGGGGTCGCCGCTGTCGGCTCATCGAACCCGCTCGGCACGTCGACGACGACGCCGACGCCGCTGATGCGTCCCCATCAATGCAGCACCATCGGCGACCCCGACGGCTATGCCGCCTGCACGGGAGTCGCCGCCATGGCCCGGCAGCGCCGGGTCGTGCAGCAGAACGCAGCGGCGACCCACTCGGTCGTCGTCGGCACGATTATCATCGCTCCGCCGCTGGTCTCGCTCGTGCTGGTCGCCTGGCTGTCGTCGCGCGCGGCCCGCCGCTCCCCGAGCAAGGACGGGGCCGGGGCCGGGGCCGGACCCCACTCCGGCTAGGACGTCCCGCACCCTTCGAGTACTGCACCTATCGCGCTGTTCGAACCGATCAGCGTGAACCGTTCGGCGCGCGGGAAGGCGTCGCCGCCGACGGTCAGCAGCAGGCCGCCGCGCAGCCGCTCCAGCACGTCGGCCAGCTCGGCATCGCCGCCGGACGCTGCGGCCGAGACATACTGTCCGCCATCGGCCTCCGAAAAGGTGCGGAACACGGTGCGGATGTCGTTGCCCGGCGCGATCGCGTAGGCGTCGCTGGCGTTGCTGATCTGCAACAGCAGGCGCGGCTCCGCGGACATGCCGCTGTCCTCCGGCACGGTCAGCATCAAGGCCGGCGCCCCGTCCAGGCAGGTGACGCCGAACGTGGTGCGCCCGTTGTGGATCTCCGCAACGCCGTCGCGCGCCTGCCAGCGCGGCCAGCCCTGGGCCGTGGCCACGGCGGCCGCCGCCAGTGTCGCGATCGCGACCGAAACAATGATCGCCAGACGCATGTCCTCGCCCTCTTCCCGCTGTATGTTGGATGCCGACACGGACGGAAGCTGTAACCGATGCGGGTGAGCCTTGGCAATTCGCGAACGCCTGCCGCTTGCGCACGGGAAACGGGCGCCGCCGGGGCGAGCAGGAACCATGAACGCAGGCGCGAATCCCACCGGCCACGTCAGACGGCCACGTCAGACGGCCACGTCAGACGGCCACGTCAGACGGAAAGATCCACCGCATCGCGGCGGTGGCGCTCGCGCTTCGGGCCGGTCGCCGCCGAATCCCGCTCCGGGGCATGGACGGCGCGCACGGTCTGCGGCTTGACGGTCTGCCGATGGCGTCCCTGCCGGGCGTCCGGCGCCGGGGCGACGGCGGCCACGGGCAGCGGCGGGACGACGGGTGTGCCAATCGCCATGTCCGACCTCCCTCGCTGTCGCGGCCCGAGGGGACCGGGCCGCAGCGGAAATACCCGGACAAGGGTACGGCATCGCCCGTTAAGCGCCCGTTAACAACTCCCGCCGGCGCACCGCTGTGCCGCCGCCCCGCCCCGTCCCGCTCGACCCCGTCCCGCTCGACCCCGTCCCGCTCGACCCCGTCCCGCTCGACTCAATGCTGCGCCACGCTGGCCCCGGACAGTCCTGGCGCCTCCAGGGTGCCGTCGCTGCGAATCGTCAGCGGCACCTCGGGCAAATCGCGCGCCGTCAGGTCGGCGATGGCCGCGGCGGCCTCGTTGGCCGGGTCGAGTCGCGGCACGCCGGCGCCGTGCTGGCGGGTGCCGTGGATGCGCCCGGCGACGAGCCGGCCGTCACGGGCCAGGTGCAGCTCCACCACCGGCCCGACTCCGCCCAGCCCGCGGATGTTCATCCGGGCATAGGTCCAGAAATTGCCCAGGCTGTAGGCGATGAAGCGGCCGTTGTAGACCTCCACCGCGCGCGGCACGTGCGGCCCGTGGCCGAGCACGACGTCGGCCCCGGCATCGATCATCCGCCGGGAGAAGGCGAACACGTCGCCACGGTTCTCGCCCAGGAAAATCTCGGTGTGGCGCGGGACCCGGGTGGCACTGCCGCCCTCCGCCCCGCCATGAAACGAGACCACCACAATGTCGTGGTCGGCGGCCAGCGACCGCACCATCGATTCGGCCCGGCCGTGGTCGTTGATCGGCAGCGTGCCGGGGTTGGGGGCGAAGGCGATCAGGCCGACGCGCGTGCCGTCGTTCAGCGTCATCGTGCCGGTGCGGGCGCCCGGCTCATCCAGGCCGGCATGGACGATGCCGGCGCGGCGCAGTGCTTCGCGGGTGGCGGTGCGGCCGGCGACCAGGAAGTCGCCGCTGTGGTTGTTGGCCAGCGACATCATGTTGAAGCCGGCATCGGCCAGGATCGCCGCGTAGAACTCCGGGCTGCGGAACACGTAGCAGTTGGCCGGGTTGCCGCAGGTCTTGTGGGGCCCGGTGCCGTCGAACAGCGTGCCCTCCATGTTGCCGAACGTCACGTCGCCGCGGCGCAGGATGGCCAGCAGCGCCGGATCCAGGACGGCATCGGCGCGCACGCCGGGCTGCAGCGACGGATCGAGGAAGTCCTGCGGGAAGTTCGTTCCCATCATGATGTCACCGACGCCGACCAGGGTGATCGTGCCGCCAATGTCGGACGCGGTGTCGGACGCGGCGTCCGGCGCCGCCAGGGCATGGGCGGCACGGCCGGGGGTGGGCGGCGGCAGCGGCACGTTGTCCGGCACCGGCGCGGCGGCGCCGGCTGTGGTGGCGGCCGCCGACTGGGCATTGCCGGGGTGGCCCCCGCAGCCGGAGACGAGCGGAACCAGCAGTGCAAGAAACAGCGACAACCGTCTGATTCGCATAATCATCTCCGTGCCCTCAAGGAGTCTCTCGGGGCGTTGCGGCGGTGCGCCCCCCGACCGATCCTCTATCATGACGACCGGCCGGAGGGCCAGCGGTGTCAGCAGCCCAGGCGCACGTTGGATCCCGACTCGCGCAACTCGCGGTCGACCGCGCAGATGTAGCGGTAGAAGCCGGGATAGGCGGGGCTGGTGTGATAGTAGCCGACCGCCTCGCGCCACGAGCCCTCGCGCTCATAGAGGGTGCGCAGCAGGCTGGCGGCGTAGTCCACGTTCACCTCCGGGTCGAGCAGCACCCGTGGTTCGCCGCCGACCGCCTGCAGGTGCCACGCGGTGTGAATCTGCATGCAGCCGACGTTCAGGTCGCGGCGCGGCCGGCCGGCCCGGTCGTAGAGCATGGCCACGGCCTGGTTGTAGGTCTCGGGAATGCGGGCCGCGCCGCCGACATTGAGCGCCAGCGGGTTGAAGTTGCTCTCGATCTCGGCGATGGCCCGGAGCAGCCCGTGCGGAACGCCGTGGCGTTCGGCGGCAGCCGGGATGGCCTCAAGGCAGCCGCTGGCGTCGCGGCCGCTCGCCTGGGCGCCGGCCGCACCAAGGCCGGCCGCACCAAGGAAGGTGGCGGCGGTGAGGAGGGCGGCGAGCAGGGTCTTCGTGTTCATCGTCTCCATACCTCTTCTGTTCTTTCTGTTCTTGGGATGCCGCCGCCGGCGCCGCGGCAGGCCGATCCGGCCGTGTCGCGTGCGTCTTGTCGCTTCTCTTTGTTGATCCCGCCCAGGCCGCCGGACGTGCCGGCGGTGCGGTGGGATCGGCGAGCGGTATCTGCCCGTCTGGGCGACCCTCCTTTCTCGGGTCCGTGCCGCACCGCAGCAGGGCGGCACGACGGTTGAGAGTCGATCTCGTCAACGAATCGCGACTTATCGGTTGGCGCACGGCCACGCAAGGTTTTTCGCGCCGCATCCTGCGCATGCACAGGGGCGCGCCACTCCACTTAAGACGCGCAAAACATCGTCAGTCAGTGCCCGGAGTGTAAAAAACTATTAACAGACCCCTCTCCGCCAGTCCCGCAGGCGGTCTTCGTTCCTTTGACATGGCTCAAAGATCGCCTCGTAGCATGCGATTTTTCTTGCGTTTTAGGCCTGAATGCCCCAAAAAGGCCACAGACGTTAACCTTCTGGAAACCATCGATCCTATAGATCGTTCGCAGAAACAAGTTCCATCCAACACTGGAACAGGGTGTGGGCCATGACTGTCTGCCGTCGGGAACTCCTGTGCTTCTCCGCAGCCGCGACTTTGGGTGCTTGCCTGATACCGAAGTCGGGCCTTGCCCTGCCCGCCCAGGGTCGCGCCTTGGCGCTGTACGATCCCCGCCGCTACGAGGCGTTGGACATCGAGTACTGGGTGGACGGGTGGTACGTTCCCGACGCGATGGCCCGGATCAACCATTTCATGAGGGACTGGCGGACCGATGCCGTCATTGACATAGATCCGGGCCTGCTCGACATACTTTATGTGCTGCAGCAGCGCACCGGCTCGCGGGAAGCGCTGCATCTCATCAGCGGCTACCGTTCGCCTCAGTCCAACGCCTATCTGGCGGCGCGCAGCCGCGGCGTGGCGCGCAACAGCTATCACATGTACGGCCGTGCCGCGGACATCACGCTGCCCGACTACAGCCTCGCCGGCCTGCGCCAGATCGCCATGTCGCTGCAGGCCGGCGGCGTCGGCTACTACCCCCGCTCCGATTTCGTCCACGTCGACACTGGACCGGTCCGGGCCTGGTGATGCGCGGCGGTGCACAGGACCTTGGACACCGAGTCGCAAGCGGAGTCTGAACACTCCGCGGCACCGGGGCAACCCGTCCTCTCCCTGACCTTGGGCATTGCCACGGGGCGCTCCCGTTTCCCGCCGGGAAACTGGACGCCCCGATTCTCTTGTGGATGGTGGGTGGCCGGGCGGCGGCCGAACACAGCGGTGGTTGCTCAGAATCGTCCGCACTGGCCAAGGTCAGTTCGGTTCCGCAATCCCCAGGCACAGGCTGAGTGCCTGCGTCACCTGTGCCAGCGTCTCATTGTCAACGTCAACGTGACCAAGGCGCCTGCCAATCCGCGCGCAAGGAACCGTGAAGAGCTTGTCCACCATCACCTGCGACGGCACCTTCAGCCCGTTATCAGGGGCAGGCCAGACGTCGACGCGAAAATAGCCGGCATTTTTCAAGGTGGCTCGTCATCAGGCAGACAATTACGCTGGCCAGCCCTGCCTGACTCAACAGGTCGGACTGCACGATCAGGGCTGGTCGGGGCTTGCCACAAGCGCCGGGGGCGCGACCAGCACCACCTCCCCTCGTTTCATGTTGTTGACGAGTTGTCAGTGACCGCATCAGTGAACTGGAGTGCCTCGGCCTCATGCCGTGCATCCAGTCCGGCCACCTGACGCCGCAAGGCCTCCTCCAGCTCCGCGCGAGGCACATCCGGGACCAACACCGGCACCCACCGCCAACCGGGTGGTGGCGCCTCAGCCTTGTGGTCATTGTTTCTGTAATCAGCCATATATTAATCATAATCTCGCCAATTGTCGTCTGCAAGGCGTCGTCTCTGCGACCATGGTTTGTGGCCGCAAAATGGTCCATACCCGAACAAGGGTCTGAAAAGGCTGCAACAGCGAGCTGCCAGCCTTGGGCTTCTGGTAGAGGTGCCGGATCGCTGGTTGTTCAATTAGCATCGGCAATGGGAGAACCTTCGCCAGCCATCCCCCACGAGACACCGCGCCGCATGACAGCGGGCCCGAGGGCTGGTATCGATAGCGGCCATGTTCACCGGCATCATCACCGACCTGGGCCGGGTCGCGGCGATCGAACGGCGCGGCGATTCGCGGTTCACCATTGAAACGGCGTGGGACACGGACGAAATCCCTGTCGGTGCCTCGATCGCCCACAGTGGCGTCTGCCTGACGGTCGTCGACACGGCGCCCGGCCGCTGGGCCATTGAGGTGTCGGCCGAGACCCTGTCCAAGACCACCCTGGGCGACTGGCAGGTGGGCAGCGAGGTCAACCTGGAACGCTCGCTCAAGCTGGGCGACGAATTGGGCGGGCATCTGGTCTTCGGCCACGTCGACGGCATCGCCACCGTGGTCGACCGCTGGCCTGAGGGCGACAGCGTCCGCTTCGTCTTCCGGGCGCCCGACCATCTGGCGCCGATGATCGCGCCCAAGGGGTCGATTGCCCTTGACGGGGTATCGCTCACGGTCAATGAAGTCGACGGGTCCCGATTCGGCGTCAACATCATACCGCACACGCAATCATGCACGACCTTTCGGAGCTTACAACCTGGCGCCCGCGCCAATCTGGAGGTGGACATGCTGGCGCGCTACGTGGCCCGCGCCGTGGCGGCGATGCGCGGTTGAGCTGCGGGGACCAGCACGTCCTGTCGCCCGTCGAAGAGATCATCGAGGAAGCGCGCCAGGGCCGCATGTTCATCCTGGTCGACGACGAGGACCGGGAGAACGAGGGTGACCTTGTCATCCCCGCCAAGATGGCCACCGCCGAGGCCGTCAACTTCATGGCCAAGCACGGCCGCGGCCTGATCTGCCTGGCGCTGGAACGGCGCCGCATCGAGCAGCTCGGCCTGCCGCTGATGACCCAGTCCAACGCCTCGCGCCACCAGACCGCCTTCACGGTGTCGATCGAGGCGGTCGAGGGCGTGACCACCGGCATCTCCGCCGCCGACCGCGCCCGCACCATCGCCGTCGCCATCAACCCGGCCAGCACTCGCGACGACATCGCCACCCCCGGCCACGTCTTCCCGCTGATGGCCCGCGACGGCGGCGTGCTGGTCCGCGCCGGCCACACCGAGGCGGCGGTGGACTTGGCCCGCCTGGCCGGCCTCACCCCGGCCGGCGTGATCTGCGAGATCATGAACGACGACGGCACCATGGCACGGCTGCCGGACCTCGTCACCTTCGCCCAGTACCACGGCCTGAAGATCGGCACGATCGCCGACCTGATCGCCTACCGCCGCCGCGCCGAAACGCTGGTCGAGCGCCGGCTGGACACGACGCTGGACAGCCGCTACGGCGGCCGCTGGCGGCTGCACATCTACGTCAACCGGGTCAGCTATGCCGAGCACGTCGCCCTGGTGAAGGGCGACCTGACGGCGCCGGGGCCGGTGCTGGTGCGCATGCACGCGCTCAACGTGCTGGAGGACGTGCTGGGCGATACCTCCGGCGGCCGCGCCCGCGAGCTGCACGCCGCCATGGAAGTCATCGGACGCGAGGGCCGCGGCGTCGTCGTGCTGATCCGCGAGCCGCGCCCGGACAGCCTGACGGAGCGGCTGCGCGCCAAGCTCGGCGGCGGCTTGCCCCCCGCCGATGCCGGCAAGCAGCTGCGCGACTATGGTGTCGGCGCACAGATCCTGCTCGATCTGGGGGTGCGCGACATGGTCCTGCTGTCCAACACGCAGCGCAGCATCGTCGGCCTTGAAGGCTACGGGCTGACGCTGGTCGCGCAGCGCCCCATCCCGACATGCGTCGCCGAAACCGCAGACGCCCCGCGGGCGGTGGAGTGAGCTGATGGCGCAGGAGCATTCTCAGGCCGGCCGCCGGCAGCCACACCTGATGATCATCGAGGCGCGCTTCTACGACGACATTGCCGATGCCCTGGCCGCCGGCGCCATCCGCGCCGCCGGGGAGGCCGGCGCCAGCTACGAGCGTTATGCCGTGCCCGGCGCCTTCGAGATCCCGGCGGCGATCCGCTTTGCCGTCCGCGCCATGGACCTGTTCCCGACGCGGCGCCGCTTCGACGGCTACGTGGCGCTCGGCTGCGTGATCCGCGGCGAGACCACGCACTATGACTATGTGTGCAACGAGAGTGCCCGCGGCCTGCAGGACCTTGCAACCCGCTACTCGCTGGCCATCGGCTACGGCATCCTGACCTGCGAGAATCGCGAGCAGGCCTGGCTGCGGGCGCGCGCCGACGGCACCGGCAAGGACAAGGGTGCCGACGCCACGCGCGCCTGCCTGACCATGGTCGAGCTGAAGCGCCAGTTCGGCCTGTTTCCGCGCTAGCGACGGACCCTGCTCCGCATGACCCAAGCCAAACCTTCCGCCAAGGCGCGGCGCAGCGCGGCGCGCCTGGCCGCGGTTCAGGCGCTCTACCAGATCGCCTTCACGCGCGCCAATGCGGAGGCGGTGCTGGGCGAGTTCGTCCGCCACCGCTTCGACGCCGACCTGGACGGGGAGCGCTACGTCGCACCCGACCCGCCGCTGTTCGGCGCCATCGTCCGCGGTGTGATGGCGCGGCGCGAGGACCTGGACCGGCTGGTGACCGGTGCACTGGGCCCGGCCTGGCATTTCGTCCGGCTGGAGCTGCTGCTGCAGGCGATCCTGCGCGCCGGTGCCTGGGAGCTGCTGGCCCAACCGGAGACCGACGCCCGCCTCGTCATCGCCGAATACGTCAACGTCGCCCACGCCTTCTTTGGCGGCCGCGAGCCGGGCATGGTCAACGCCGTGCTCGACCGGCTGGCGCGCACGCTGCGTGGCGACGAGCTGGAACCGGCCGACAATCCCCGCTGAGAGAGCTCATGGCGCCCCGACTCGGAGAGTTCGCCCGCATCGACCGCTATCTGAAGCCGCTGGCCCGCGACACCGAGGGGGCGCTGGGCCTTGTTGACGACGCCGGCGTGATCGCGCCGCCGCCGGGCCGCCAGCTCGTCGTCACCACCGACGCCATGGTCGAGGGCGTCCACTACCTGCCGGGCGAGGACCCGGCGCGGCTGGGCCGCAAGCTGCTGCGGGTCAACCTGTCGGACCTGGCGGCGATGGGCGCCGAGCCGCTGGCCTACACCCTGACCACGGTGCTGCCGGCGAGCCTGGAGGACGACTGGCTGGAGCGGCTCGCCGCCGGCCTGGGCGACGATCAGGCCCGCTACGGCATCGGCCTGTTGGGCGGCGACTCGGTATCGACGCCGGGCCCCGTCGTGCTGTCGGTGACCGCCATCGGCAGCATTGCGCCGGGACAGGCATTGACCCGCTCCGGCGCGCGGCCGGGCGACCTCGTCTACGCCAGCGGCATGCTGGGCGATGGCCACCTGGGCCTGTACGCGGCACGGGGCGATCTGGACGGTGTCGACGCCGCCGCGGTCGCGGCGCTGGCGGACCGCTACCACCTGCCGGAGCCGCGGCTGACCGTCGGCCGCGGTCTGGTCGGACTGGCCACGGCGATGATTGACCTGTCCGACGGCCTGCCCGGCGACCTGGGCCACATCTGCACGGCGTCGGGCGTCGGCGCCCGCATCGAGGCGGCGCGGGTGCCGCTGTCGCCGGCGGCGCGCACCGTGGTCGCGGCCCGGCCCGACCTGTTGCGCATCGCCCTGGCCGGCGGCGACGACTACGAGCTGCTGCTCACCGCGCCGCCGGCCGTGGCACAGGACATCGCCGCGCTGGCCGCCGCCACCGGTGTGCCGCTGACGCCGATCGGCGAGATCGTCGCCGGCTCGGGCATCGCCATCGTCGACGGCGACGGCCAGCCGATCCCCGGCCTGTCCGGCTGGAGCCATTTCTGACGGTCATATCAGTGGCCCGTCCGTTCGGCCGGACGACGCCAGCGGATGGAGCCAAAGCAGGCCTGGTGGTCGACGGCGACCGCCTTCGTATCCGATATGATCTTTGGTGTCCCGGAAAGATGTATCCGCTGGAAAGGCCGTCATCGCGAGCGAAGCGTGGCGAACCATTCGTGCCGCACGCTCGATCCATGACGTGCTGAACTGGGCGACGCCGGGTCTGGATCGTCACGCTTCGCACGCGATGACGAGCCGGATCTTGTCCAGAGTAATTCTATTATCCTCAGTATTTGTGGACCTCGACAGTACCGGGGACCTACTATTTGACCGGATAAGCGGCTGCCGGCAGCCGCGGAGGCCATGCCCGATCCCAAGGCGCGATGTGGACCGCCGGCATTAACCGAACCTTCAACCCCATCCGGCCATACTCGCCCCGTTGCGCTGTGCGTGGGGGGAGCCGGCCATGAAGCGGGTGCTGTTGATCGTTCTGGGGCTGGTCCTGCTGCTTGGCGCCGGGGGTGGCGGGTACTATTACTTCGTCCTGCACGGCGATGCGCTGGCCGGGAGCCCCGAGCCCGCCGCGGTCGGGGAACACGCCGGCGATCCGGTCTACGTCGAGTTCAACCCGATCCTGCTGCCGATCCTGGGCGACGACCGCGTTGAGCAGTTCGTCAACATCGTCATCGCGCTGGAGTTCACCGACCAGGCCGCTGCCGACCGCGCCATCGCCCTGGCGCCGCGCCTCAACGACGCCTATCTCCGCGCGCTCTACGGCACGCTGCACACACGGACCTCGGTGCACAACGGCATCATCGACCTGCAGGCCATCAAGGCCCGCCTGGTCGAGGAGAGCAACGCCGTGCTCGGCCCCGGCGTGGTCCGCGATGCACTGGTGCAGATGGTCAGCCAGCGCATGATGTGACCCCCGTCCCGGCCGGGCCGGGCTGGCCGGCCGGCGCGACTCGGCGGCGGATCATGCGGCGGATCATGTGGCTGCGGGCGGGGCGACCGCGCCGGTGGCTTGCCGCAATGCAACAAAATACCCTTTCCAACGATAAGAACATGTCCCCGCGTACGGCGGTTTTCGTCCAAACCGGCCAATACCGTCAGCAGTTGCCAGCTTTCGTGACCGACTCGTTGCCTCGCAACAAACGATCTGGCATTTTTGAGAACCCCGCGCCCTTCGCGTCGTCGGATCGCCGGCTGGTGGTGCCGCCCGACACGATGTCTCCGCCTGCAAGGGAAATCCCGATGTCCGCCCTGATGATTGTCGTCCTGATAATCGTACTATTATGTGGTGTTGCCGCACTCGCCTATGGCGTGTGGGCATCACGATCGGTGCTGTCGTCCAGCCCCGGCAACGAGCGCATGCAAACGGTCGCGCTGGCCATTCAGGAGGGCGCCCGCGCCTATCTGAACCGCCAGTACACGACCATCGCCGCAGTCGGCGTGGTGGTGTTCATCATCGTCTCGCTGCTGCTCTCCTGGACGGTGGGCATCGGCTTCCTGATCGGCGCGACGCTGTCGGGCGCGGCCGGCTACATCGGCATGAACGTCGCCGTGCGCGCCAATGTCCGTACGGCCGAGGGCGCCCGCCAGGGACTGGCCTTCGGCCTCGGCATCGCCTTCCGCGCCGGCGCGGTCACCGGCATGCTCGTCGCCGGCCTGGCCCTGCTGGCGGTGGCCGGATACTTCTGTATCCTGCTGCTGGGCGGCGCCGACGGGCGCGGCCTGATCGATCCGCTGGTGGCGCTGGGCTTCGGCGCCTCGCTGATCTCCATCTTCGCCCGTCTCGGCGGCGGCATCTTCACCAAGGGCGCCGACGTCGGTGCCGACCTGGTCGGCAAGGTCGAGGCCGGCATTCCCGAGGACGACCCGCGCAATCCCGCCGTGATCGCCGACAACGTCGGCGACAATGTGGGCGACTGCGCCGGCATGGCCGCCGACCTGTTCGAGACCTACGCCGTGACCGTGGTCGCGACCATGGTGCTGGCGTCGATCTTCTTCTTCGGCACCGACCTGTTCTACAACATGATGGTCTACCCGCTGGCGATCGGCGGCGTGTGCCTGCTGGCCTCCATTGCCGGCACCTTCTTCGTCAAGCTCGGCGCCAGCCAGAACATCATGCGCGCCCTGTACAAGGGCTTCGTCGCCTCGGCCGGAATTTCCATCGTCGGCATCGCCGTCGCCACCCTGGTCGTCACCGGCTTCGGCACGATCGAAGGCACCAGCTTCACCACGATCGACGGCACCGTTCAGTCCTATACCGGCTGGGCGCTGTTCGCGTGCGCGCTGATCGGCCTGGTCGTGACCGGGCTGCTCATCTGGATTACCGAGTACTACACCAGCACCGAGTACCGGCCGGTGCGCTCCGTCGCCAGGGCCTCGACCACGGGCCACGCCACCAACATCATCGAGGGACTGGCCGTCTCCATGGAGGCGACCGCCGTGCCCGCCCTGATCATCTGCTCGGCCATCATCGGCTCCTATCTGCTGGCCGGGCTGTTCGGCATCGCCATCGCCGTGACCGCCATGCTGGCCCTGGCCGGCATGGTCGTGGCGCTCGATGCCTACGGGCCGGTCACCGACAACGCCGGCGGCATCGCCGAGATGGCCGACATGGAGGGCGAGGTGCGCAAGACCACCGACGCCCTGGACGCCGTCGGCAACACCACCAAGGCGGTGACCAAGGGCTACGCCATCGGCTCCGCCGGCCTGGGCGCGCTGGTGCTGTTCGCGGCATACACCGAGGACATCGGCTATTTCGTCAGCAGGCCGGTCGAGTACCCCTTCTTCCAGGACGTCGTCGTCAACTTCAGCCTGTCCAATCCGTACGTCGTCGTCGGCCTGCTGATCGGCGGCCTGCTGCCGTTCCTGTTCGGGGCGATGGGCATGACCGCGGTGGGCCGCGCCGCCGGGTCGGTGGTCGAGGAGGTGCGCCGCCAGTTCCGGGAAATCCCCGGCATCATGGAAGGCACCGCCAAGCCCGACTACAGCCGGGCGGTGGACCTGCTGACCAAGGCGGCCATCAGGGAGATGATCATTCCGTCAATGCTGCCGGTGCTGTCGCCGATCGTGCTGTACTTCATCATCTACGGCATCGCCGGCAAGTCGGCGGCGCTGTCGGCGGTCGGCGCCATGCTGCTCGGCGTCATCGTCACCGGCCTGTTCGTCGCCATCTCGATGACCGCCGGCGGCGGCGCCTGGGACAACGCCAAGAAGTACATCGAGGACGGCAACTACGGCGGCAAGGGGAGCGAGGCGCACAAGGCGGCCGTCACCGGCGACACCGTCGGCGATCCGTACAAGGACACCGCCGGCCCGGCCGTCAACCCGATGATCAAGATCACCAACATCGT
>CAZGMC010000033.1:0-37097 GCA_964526565.1 uncultured Mycobacteriaceae bacterium | reverse complement strand
GTGTAGTAGTCCAGGCCGCGGGCGATGGCGAGGTCCACCTGGCACGCGTCCTCCGGCATGCCCAGCGCCCGCATGGCCTCGACCACCTCGGCAAGTTCAGCCACGCCGGCGGCGAAGGTGTCGTTCAGGCCCAGGGTGCGCAGCCGGCCCAGGTCCGGGTCGCCGGCGATGAAATCGACCAGCCCCTCCGCGCGGGCGGCGTCCAGCCCCACCGCGGGCGCGCGCAGGTCGGCCAGCACGGCGTCGCGGCCGGTCTTCTCCAGCGCGTCTATGGCGCGCAGGGCCGCCGCCGCGGGCTCGCCGGCCAATCCGAGGTGTTCAAGGTAACCCTGAAGGATCTTGCGGTTGTTCAGGCGGACCATGAACCGGCCGATGTCCATCTCCGCGAAGATGTCGTTGATGACCAGCGGCAGCTCGGCGTCGGCCAGCAGGCTGAGCGAGCCGTTGCCGATCACGTCGATGTCGCACTGGTAGAACTCGCGGAAGCGGCCGGCCTGGGGCCGCTCGCCGCGCCACACCTTCTGGATCTGGTAGCGGCGGAACGGGAAGGTCAGCCGGGCAAAGTGCTGCGCCACATAGCGCGCCAGCGGCACGGTCAGGTCGAAGTGCAGGGCCAGCTCGGTCGCCGGGTCCTCGCCGTCGCCGGCGGCCAGGCGGGACAGGGCGTAGATCTCCTTGTCCATCACGCCCTTGGCGTGCAGCACCTCCTTGCGCTCGACCGCCGGGGTCTCCACGGGCGTGAAGCCGTAGCGCTCGAAGGCGCGTCGGATCAGGCCGAGCAGGCGCTCCTCGACCAGCTTCTCCTCGGGCAGCCATTCCGGGAACCCGGACACGGGCTGCGGCTTGACGATCGGGCGGTCGGACATGCGGGCAACCGGATGCAGGGGCGGGCAGGCAGGGTTGCCCCTAGGCATAGGAATGTCGCTGCCCGGGCGCAAGGCGGTAGCGGGTGGAAGCGGTGAGGGAATGTCTGCATGACAGAATCCGGCGGGCGCCAATGGTCCTCATGAACTGAACGAATCCGGGTTCACATGCCGTTCCGTATAGCATGAAAGGTTGATACTTCCGCTCTCAGTGGTATTGTCGGACGATGAGTTGGCTCTTGTTCATTGATGAAAGCGGCCATGATCGACGGGCATCGCCGTACGAGGTGCTGGCCGGAGTTGCGATCCAGGTCCGCGTCTTGTGGGACCTGATCGTCGAGCTTCATGCTGCCGAAATCAGGCACTTTGGCGTCCGCTACAGTGACGGAAGGCTGGAGCTGAAGGGCAGAAAGCTTTTAAAAACAAAGGTGTTTAACCATGCCAGCCTAAGAGAGGAGGTGGAAGAGCATGAAATTCCCATCTTGGCACAGGAAGCATTGCAATCCGGATCGCGTGCCACAGCAAAGCATTTGCGGGCGCTGGCTTTTGCCAAACTTGGCTATGTTCGTAGCGTCTTTGATTTATGCGAAAAGTTTCGTTGCCGAGCGTTTGCAAGTATAGTTGAGACGGATGCTCATCCCACGGCGTCCGATGGCCTGAGAAAGGACTATGCCTACCTTTTCGAAAGGTTCTATTATTTTCTGGAGGACTTGCAGCCGCAAGAGCCTTGGGGGCATGGCATCATAGTTTTTGACGAACTCGAGAAGACAAAAAGCCACTTGCTGATAAACCAGGTTCACAGATACTTCAAGGACACGGCGACGGGCCGGCAACGTGCGGGCCTGATTCTCCCGGAGCCTTTGTTTGTGCACAGCGAATTAACCACTGGAATCCAGATTGCGGACCTGATTGCCTATTGCATTTCCTGGGCATTCAGAACGCCCCAAATGACAAAGAACCGACGGCCGGAACTGGAGCCGTTTGCTCAGCAGGTGGCCCGGCTTCGATACAAGGCAACACGTGAACGACTTGGTAATCCCAATTTCACAATTTGGAGCTTCGCGTACATTCCTGATCTCAGGACGCACATCGAGAAGGAACCATATCAATAAAAAAGGCAATGCAGCGCTTTCGCACCACAAAGCCTCCAAGCCTGACGATGGCCCTGGTGCCCTCGTCTGTCAAGTATGAATGGCTCCCTGAGCGGCCCGCCAAAAGCCTTGCGCCTCGCCATGCGGAAAGCACCCATATCTGCGCTCGCGTATGATTGGCATCCTGTTTCGCCCTGTCCGCGGGCTTGCCGCGGGGCGCGGCGATCGCCACTCTCTCGGGTGTCCCGATGCCTCGACCCATGCCGCCCGGGCCGCACCGGCCGGGCCGGAGCAAGGATCCCGCGATGACCGCGCTCGCCACCACCGACGACCTGTTCTTCACCCGCGCCGGGCTGGACCGCGCCCGCCTCGACGACCTGATCGGCGCGGGCCTGCGCGGTGCCGACGACGGCGAGCTGTTCCTGGAGTACAGCCAGTCGGAAAGCCTGACCTGGGACGACGGCCGCCTGAAGAGCGCCGGGTTCGACACCATGCAGGGCTTCGGCCTGCGCGCCGTGGCCGGCGAGGCGAGCGGCTACTGCCATTCCTCCGACCTGTCGGAGGAGGCGGTGCGCCGCGCCGTGGCCACTGTCCAGGCGGTCCATGCCGGGCGCGGCGGCACCCTGGCCGAGCCGCCGGTCGGCACCAATGCGCGCCTCTACACCGATGCCAACCCGCTGTCGCTGGTGCCGTTCGAGGCCAAGGTGCGGCTGCTGCAGGAAATCGATGCCTATGCCCGCGCCCGCGACCCGCGCGTGCGCCAGGTCTCGGCCAGCCTTGCCGGCGAATGGCAGGCGGTGCGCATCATCCGCGCCGACGGCCGCCACGTCGCCGACATCCGCCCGCTGGTGCGCATCGGCGTCTCGGTGGTGTGCGCCGAGGGCGACCGCATGGAGAGCGGCAACCACGGCATGGGCGGCCGCACCGGCTACGAGTTCTATCTGGAGCCGTCCACCTGGCAGGCGGCGGTGGACGAGGCGCTGCGCCAGGCGCAGCTCAAGCTCGCCTCGGTCGATGCGCCGGCCGGCGAGATGACGGTGGTGCTGGGGCCGGGCTGGCCGGGCATCCTGCTGCACGAGGCCATCGGCCACGGCCTGGAGGGCGACTTCAACCGCAAGAAGGTGTCCGCCTTCTCCGGCCTGATGGGCCAGCGGGTGGCGGCACCGGGCGTCACCGTGGTCGACGACGGCACCATCCCCGACCGGCGCGGCTCGCTGACCGTCGACGACGAGGGCACGCCGACCCAGGCGACCACGCTGATCGAGGATGGTGTCCTGGTCGGCTTCATGCAGGACCGCCAGAACGCCCGCCTGATGGGCATGGCGCCGACCGGCAACGGCCGCCGCCAGAGCTTCGCCCACTATCCGATGCCGCGCATGACCAACACCCTGATGCTGGCCGGCGGCCAGTCGCGCGAAGAGATCCTGGCCTCGGTCAAGCGCGGCCTTTACGCCGTGAACTTCGGCGGCGGGCAGGTCGACATCACCAGCGGCAAGTTCGTGTTCTCGGCGTCGGAGGCCTACCTGATCGAGGACGGCAAGGTTGGCGCCCCCGTGAAGGGCGCCACCCTGATCGGCAACGGCCCGGACGCCCTGACCAAGGTGACGATGATCGGCGACGACGTGGCCATGGACCCCGGCATCGGCACCTGCGGCAAGGACGGCCAGGGCGTCCCGGTCGGCGTCGGCCAGCCCACCCTGCGCATCGACGGGCTGACTGTGGGCGGGACGGCGGCGTGAGGTGGCGCTTTGAGATCAGAGATGTTGAATTCCGGCGTCGGCAGCGATACGGACTCACTCATGACGCACGCACGCTTGGCTGGCTGCTGGAAGTCTTGGGTGGCAGCTTGATTATACAGCCTTTCAAGGGGTGCGTCAGCCCTGCTTACGCTGCCGCGTGAATCGGACCAGCATACAGGGTTACGCGAAACATTACATGGAGCCAACCAACGCTCCGGTCTTGATGCGTTTTCGCGGCGCTCTGGACGGAACATGGTGAAAGCATCACCGAGTCTCTTGCAGAATTCCGCGGATGAGCGGTTTCTCGCGGGGGCGGCGGGCGGTCGGGCCGGCTGCATTCGGTGGGATCGCAGTCGCAGGAGGCTGTCTGCGGCCAGGGCGGCGAGGCCGAAGGTGAGGTGGCAGCAGACCTTGACGGCGCCGCGGACCCGCACGTAGCGGCCGCCGAAGTCGTCCTTGAGGCGGCCGATGGCGCGCTCGGCATTGCTGCGTTCGTTGTACAGCCAGGCGTCGGGGTCGGCCAGCATCTCGGCCACGGTCTGGGTGCGCTGGCGGTCCAGCCGGGTGGGCGGCTTGGCTGGCGGCTCCTCGCCCTTGCGCGGCCGGCCGCGGCGGCGCCTGGGGGCGGGCGGCGGCGCGTCGCCGTCCTCCTCCTTCTTCACCGGGCGTTCGCGGGCCCCGATCTCGGTGGCGTCGCGGGAGACGTGGCCGACGATGCGGTCGCCAAGCCGGCGGGTGACCAGCGCCTCGTGCACAGGCGCTTGGCGGCACCGTCCTGGGCGAACTCGGCGAAGGCGCGGGAGAAGGCGCTTTCGCTGGGCACATCGGTGCGGCGTTCCCAGCCGCAGATCCGGCGCCGCGAGCGGTCGATCTGGAGGCGTTCGCGCCGGGCGGTGGTGGTGGGCAGGTTGAGCACCGCCTTGGCGACGAAGGCGCGGGCGATGGCCGTGCAATCGCTGAGCGGCGCGCCGGGCCCGCGCACCGGGGTGCGCACGACGGCCTCGAGGTCGAGGTCGTTGAGGATATGGGTCAGCTGTTTCAGCTTTTCCGTGATCGGATCCCGATCTTCGTGCATCCAGGGGAACAGGGTTGGCTGGATATGGCTCCAAGGCTTGCGCATGGCGAAAAAGACTGCCGGGTGACTGCCAAGACTCAACTGCAATATCGCGCACCTTGTCGAGGAATCCATCAACTTTCTATGCATGATCTTATTGAAATTTTCTGACATGTTCTATGATATTTCTGCTGTTGCTCCTGTTTCATCTGGCGGAGAATTCTGCAAGAGGCTCCCCCCTGTCCCGTTTTCCAGGACCAGGTGTCAGTGTCATGAAAACAGTACCTCAGCTTCATCTGCATGTCACATAGTCCGCCTATGTTATCCACGGCAAGCAAGCCAAACAGCGCTGCTGAGGAGCATCAAATGAAAAGCACCATCTTCACACTTTCTCTCGCGGCGGGCGTCTCTGCCTTCGCGCTGCAGTCCGCCGCTCAAGAGGTGGTCACCGTTGACGGATCGTCGACGGTCTTCCCGATCTCTGAAGCTTATGCAGAAGAGTTCCAGATTGCGACGGGAACTCGTGTCACCGTGGGTCTGTCGGGCACCGGCGGCGGCTTCCAGAAGTTCTGCCGTGGCGAAACCGACGTGACCGGCGCCTCCCGGCCGATTCGCGACATTGAGATCGCCCTTTGTGAAGAGAATGGCATCGAGTTTATCGAATTGCCCGTCGCCATGGATGGACTGGCCAACGTCGTGCACCCCGACAATGACTGGGCACAGTGCATGACGGTGGAAGAACTGAGAATGATCTGGGAACCCGAAGCCCAAGGCACGATAACCAACTGGAACCAGGTGCGCGACAGCTTCCCCGACGCGCCGCTGCGTCTGTTTGGCGCCGGGACCGACTCGGGCACCTATGACTACTACACCTTCGCGATCACCGGCGTGGAGCATTCCTCACGCGGCGACTACACCGCAACCGAGGACGACAACGTGACCGTGCAGGGTGTATCGAGCGACGTGAACGCGCTCGGCTTCCTCGGTCTCGCCTATCTTGAGGAAAATCGCAGCCGTCTTCAGGCGGTCGCGGTGGAACAGGAAGACGGAACCTGCGTCGAGCCCACCGTCGAAACCGCAGGCGACGGATCGTACCAGCCGTTGGCCCGTCCGCTGTTCATGTACATCAACGTCGAGCGTCTGGATCGCCCCGAGGTCCAGGCCTATGCGGACTTCATGATGACCGCGGAAAACGGCACCACGCTGGTTCAGGAAGTCGGCTATGTTCCGTTGCCCGACCGGGCCTTCACGCTGGGCCGTGAAAAGGTCGCCAACCGGGTGACCGGCACCTACTTCTCCGGTGGGTCTGAGGTCGGCGTCAGCATCGAGGACCTGATGGGCAGCTCGGCCGCAAACTGAGTTCCGGCAGGCGGGGGCATTAAGAGCGCTGCCCCCGCCTCCCTTTTTGTATCGGGGATAATTGGATGGCAGTCAGCAAGATACCTACCGCCGACGATCTCGTCTCATCGGGGTTCGTTGCACGTCGTCGCGCGATTGACTCGGTGATGCGTGTCCTCCTGTTGTTGTCTGCGGGACTTTCCGTGTTCGTGACTACCGCGATTATCGTCATTCTGGTGCGCGAATCCTGGAGCTTTTTTCAACAGGTACCGCTTCTCGACTTTTTGACCGGAACAGAGTGGACGCCGGTCTTCGCGGATGCGCAATTCGGCATCTTGCCGCTATTGACGGCAACATTGCAGGTGGCGTTCCTCGCCCTGATTATTGCGATTCCGTTGGGAACGGTGATGGCAATCTACCTCAGCGAATACGCGCCACCCGTGGTGCGCGAGACGATCAAGCCAGCGCTGGAATTGCTCGAAGCCGTGCCGACCGTGGTCTACGGTTACTTCGCGCTTTTGGTGATGACGCCCGTCATGCAGAATTTCATCCCGGGCCTCGCAGGCATCAACTTGCTGGTTCCCGGGATCATCCTTGGCATCATGATCCTGCCCTATGTCGTTTCGGTCAGCGAGGATGCAATGCGTGCCGTGCCGAGCGGCCTGCGCGAAGGCGCCTATGCGCTTGGTATGTCGCGCTGGCAGGTGGCTCTGCGGGTCGTTGTTCCAGGGGCGATGTCGGGGATCACCGCAGCCTACGTTCTGGGCATGTCGCGCGCGGTCGGCGAAACCATGGTTCTCGCCATCGCAGCCGGTCAAAATCCGAACCTGTCGCTTGATCCCCGCGAGGGTGCGGCTACGATCACCGCCTACATCGTGCAGATGAGCCTTGGCGACCTGCCGCATGGCACGCTTGCCTACTCCACCATATTTTCAACAGGCTTGGTGCTGTTCCTGATCACGTTCGGCTTCAACCTGATCGGGTTCTATCTGCGCCGCCGCTTCCGCGAGGCATACTGACATGGCCGTTACAACCGAAGGCAACCTCGGCGCGGCGGAGGCTTCGACCGCCGAGGCACTGGGTGCGATCAATCGCGCGAAGAAGATTGATCTTCTGTTTTCCGCTGCAGGCATCCTTGTCATGGTCATTGCGATGGGCCTGCTGTTTTCCCTGATCGGCGACCTTGTCATTCGCGGCCTGGCGCGGATCGACTACGAGTTCATGACCAGCTTCCCGTCGCGGCGGCCTGAACGGGCCGGGATCCTTTCCGCATGGGTTGGGTCAATAGCGGTCATGATTACGACCGCCTTTCTGGCCATTCCAATCGGTGTCGCAGCGGGGCTGTATCTGGAGGAATATGCACGCAAGGGTTGGTTGTCGAACTTCATCGAGATCAACGTCTCGAACCTGGCCGGTGTCCCGTCGATCATCTACGGGCTTCTTGCGCTCGGGTTGTTCGTCTACGGGCTCGACCTCGGCAAGACGATCCTCGTTGCGGGCATGACTCTGGGGCTGCTGATTCTGCCCATTGTCATCGTATCCACGCGCGAGGCCGTGCGCGCCATCCCACGGGTCGTCAAAGAGGCGGCCTATGGTCTGGGTGCGGATCGGTGGCAGGTCATGTGGGGCTACATCATTCCGGCGGCACGACCTGGCATCATGACGGGCGCCATCGTCGGTCTGAGCCGTGCCATCGGTGAAACCGCCCCGATCATCACGATCGGCGCGCTGACTTTCATCGCCTTCCTGCCGCCGTCCCCGATTCAGAGTGAGTTTCCATTCCTCAGCTTTGCCTGGTTGAACGAGAATTTCACTGTCCTGCCGATCCAGATGTTCAACTGGATTTCGCGACCGCAGCCGGAATTCCACGTCAACGCGGCTGCGACCGGGGTCGTGTTGATGGCACTGACACTGTCGCTGAACGGGATCGCCATTTACATTCGCTATCGCCTGCGCCGGCAGTACCGAAACTGAGAGGACAAGATGTTAGAACAACTCATGCAAACCGAAAACAAGTCGGCGGTGTCCGTGGACAAAATCCCGGCCATTCTTGCCAATACAGAAGCTGAGCGATTGAGGGCAGAGATCCGCGGTCTGAACTTCTTCTATCCCGACGGATTTCAGGCCATTCACTCCGTGTCGATGCCGATCTTTAACAACAAGACCACAGCAATCATCGGACCCTCTGGTTGTGGGAAATCGACGCTCCTGCGCTGCCTGAACCGGATGCACGATCTCTATCCGGGAAACCGGTACGAAGGCGACGTGATTCTGCATCCGGAGGGCTTGAACCTGATCGGGGCCGAGGCGGACCCGGTCATGGTGCGGCTGCGGGTCGGCATGGTGTTCCAGAAGCCGAACCCCTTCCCAAAGACGATCTTCGAAAACGTCGCCGCAGGTCTGCGCGTGCGCGGCGTGCGGAACAGGGCAGTGATTGCCGAGGCGGTCGAAAGCGCCTTGCGTCTGGCCGCGATCTGGGACGAAGTGAAGGACAAGCTGCACAAATCCGCCTACGAAATATCGGGTGGTCAGCAGCAGCGTCTGTGCATCGCACGTGCGCTTGCCCCCCGACCCGAAGTCCTATTGCTGGATGAACCGACATCTGCTCTCGACCCGATCGCAACCGCCAAGATCGAGGACCTGATCCAGGAACTCAGCGAGTCCATCACGATCGTCATCGTCACGCATAATATGCAGCAGGCAGCACGGATTTCGCACGTCACCGCTTTCATGTATCTCGGCGAACTCATGGAATTCGGGCCGACGAACGAGATTTTTGAGCGACCCAGTCACCCCAAGACAGAGCAGTACATCACTGGTCGATACGGTTGATAAAATGAGCAAGCGGAGGATCAATACCATGGCAGAACCACACACGTTGAAATCCCTCGATGCCGCGCTTGATGGCGTCATGAACGATCTCACTGCGATGGGGGAACTTGTCTGCTCGATTGTCAGCCGCGCTGGGCCAGCCGCTATCGATTGTGACGCCACTATCGCATCTGAAATCATCCAGGGATGACCTCACCCTCGACCGCGACTTCGAAGCCCTTCGCGCCCGCTGTCTGGACACGCTGATGCGCCATCATCCTATGGCGCGCGACCTGCGGCAGGTGATAGCGGTGGAACATGCCGCCGGCGAGGTCGAGCGGATTGGCGACCACGCCAAAGGGATCGCAAAGCGTCTCGTATCCATGTCCAGGAACGAGTCCCCCACGGACAAGGCCGCGCCGCTTTTGGCGTCGCTCCACAAGGCAGCCCTCAGCGCCTGCGACGACGCGCTGGACGCCTTCACACGGCGGCGACCCCGCCCTTGACGATCGTGTCATCAGCGACGACCGTCGCGTCGACGCGCTGCATTACGATCTGTTTGACGCGATGATCGCCGGCGTGCGGGCAGGAAAGAAGGCCCTTCCGGACATCCAACTTCTGTTCGCCGCCAAGAGTCTGGAACGCATCGGGGATCACGCCACCAATATCGCGGAAGAAGCCGCCTTCATGACCCGTGGCGATCAGCCGAGCGCGACCCGATCAACCGACGACAAGGCGTGAGGGGCGCGGTGGAGTGGGACACATGGGTGTGCCGACAGGGTCGAACCAGCTGGTTCTCGTAGCGGATTACACTTGTTCCATTTGGGACGAGATCGAAGCTGCGATTGTGCCCTTCGGCCAGCGGATCATCAAAACACCAGAGCAAGATCAAATCTGTTCAGTCGCAGAACGGCTGGTCCCTCATCTGCTTGCTCTCCGCTGGTCCTCAAAAAATGACCGGGCTTTGGTTGCCGACATCTGTCGAAAATTACGAAATTCTTGCCGTCGTCGTCAGATGAAACTGCTGCTGCGGGTCGACGATCCGGAGCACTTACCCCTTGCGCTTCAAATAGAATACGGCCCAGACGATTTCCTGACCGCGCCGTTTTCAGCGCCCGACCTTCTCCTTCGAATGCAGTTCCAGTTGCGTCTATCCAATATCGCGCTCGACGAAAACGTGGTCCGCCAAACGGAACATCCTGATCAATTGCGACAGTTATCGTATCGACCTTGATGACGTCCCAACCCATTTGGGGCCACTAGAGCTCCGCTTGCTTTCATTCTTGATCGAGAATCGCGGACGCGTCTTGTCGCGAGATGAATGCCTGAAGGGTGAGACTCTTGCAGAATTCCGCGGTTGAGCGGTTTTTCCGAGGGCGGCGGGCGGTCGGGCCGGCTGCATTCGGTGGGATCGCAGTCGCAGGAGGCTGTCTGCGGCCAGGGCGGCGAGGCCGAAGGTGAGGTGGCAGCAGACCTTGACGGCGCCGCGGACCCGCACGTAGCGGCCGCCGAAGTCGTCCTTGAGGCGGCCGATGGCGCGCTCGGCATTGCTGCGTTCGTTGTACAGCCAGGCGTCGGGGTCGGCCAGCATCTCGGCCACGGTCTGGGTGCGCTGGCGGTCCAGCCGGGTGGGCGGCTTGGCTGGCGGCTCCTCGCCCTTGCGCGGCCGGCCGCGGCGGCGCCTGGGGGCGGGCGGCGGCGCGTCGCCGTCCTCCTCCTTCTTCACCGGGCGTTCGCGGGCCCCGATCTCGGTGGCGTCGCGGGAGACGTGGCCGACGATGCGGTCGCCAAGCCGGCGGGTGACCAGCGCCTCGTGCACAGGCGCTTGGCGGCACCGTCCTGGGCGAACTCGGCGAAGGCGCGGGAGAAGGCGCTTTCGCTGGGCACATCGGTGCGGCGTTCCCAGCCGCAGATCCGGCGCCGCGAGCGGTCGATCTGGAGGCGTTCGCGCCGGGCGGTGGTGGTGGGCAGGTTGAGCACCGCCTTGGCGACGAAGGCGCGGGCGATGGCCGTGCAATCGCTGAGCGGCGCGCCGGGCCCGCGCACCGGGGTGCGCACGACGGCCTCGAGGTCGAGGTCGTTGAGGATATGGGTCAGCTGTTTCAGCTTTTCCGTGATCGGATCCCGATCTTCGTGCATCCAGGGGAACAGGGTTGGCTGGATATGGCTCCAAGGCTTGCGCATGGCGAAAAGGACTGTTATGTATCGGATATCGACGATACATGGGTGCGAAATGCTGGACCGAACTACGGTGACGCCGTCTCCCTCGATCGAGGCGGACCAGATCGCCTCGATTGCCAAGGCGCTGGCGCATCCCGCGCGGGTCAGGATCATTGCCTTCCTGCTTTCGAAGCCCGGCTGCATCGGCGGGGACATCGTGGATCAGGTCGGTCTGGCCCAATCGACGGTCTCCGAGCACCTGCGGATCCTCAAGGATGCAGGGATCGTGCAGGGCACGATCGACTATCCCCGTGTATGTTATTCGCTCGCCCCCTCGGCGCTTGCGCCGATGCAGGGTCTGATCGAGGCCATCGCCGCGCGGCAGCCGCAGGGCGAGGCGCCCTGTTGCTTTACCCCCGAAGGCGGCGTTCCCAAGGAGACCTTCAGATGACCACTATTACAGTCTACGATCCCGCGATGTGCTGTTCGACCGGCATCTGCGGCACCGGCGTCGACCAGCGGCTTGTCGATCTTGCAGCCGATCTGGATTGGCTGAAGGCGAAGGGTGTGACCGTCCAACGTTTCGGACTGAGCCGCGAGCCGGCCGAGTTCGCCGCCAATGATGCGATCCGTCAGATCATGCAGGACAGCGAGGGCGATGACCTGCCGGTGTTCCTGGTCGACGGCGTGCTCAAGGCCAAGGCGCGCTATCCAGCCCGCGCAGAACTGGCGGCGTGGGCGGGCATCACCGCACCCAAGCTTGAGATCACTGAGCAGGTGCGCGAACTGATCGCACTCGGAGCAGCCATCGGTGCCAGCTGCGAGCCCTGTCTGAAGTACCATACCAAGAAGGCGGTGGAGGTCGGGTTGACCGACGCGCAGATGCGCGAAGCGATCGCCGTGGGGCGCATGGTCAAGGAAGCCTCGGCGAAGAACATCTACAGTCTGGCTGACAGGCTGATCCCGGAGACGGTGACGGCATCGGCTTGCTGCAGCGCGGCATCTGAAAAACCGGTCGAGGCCAGCGGCTGTGGCGGCGGGGCGGCCGAGTCCGCAACCGCAAGAGACAGGGCTCAGAGCTGCTGCTGACGCAGCGCCATCTGACCTGAAGCAAGTTACGCCGGCCTAAGGCGCACGACAGATGCCGACCGCTCGTCATGGGCGGCGAAAGGAGAAGTCATGTTCAATGATCTGCCCAAATTCGTCTTCCTCACCGGCAAGGGCGGCGTCGGCAAGACCTCGCTCGCCTGTGCCACGGCCGTCGGCCTGGCCGATGCGGGTAAAAGGGTTTTGCTGGTCTCGACGGACCCAGCCTCGAATGTCGGGCAGGTGTTCGGCATCGAGATCAACAACGATGTGACCCCGGTCGCCGCCGTTCCCAGGCTTGAGGCGCTCGAGATCGACCCCGAAGGTGCCGCCGCCGAGTACCGCGAGCGGATCGTGGGGCCGATGCGGGGGGTGCTGCCGGAGAAGGCGTTGAAGGGGATCGAGGAACAGCTTTCGGGGGCCTGCACCACCGAGATCGCAGCCTTCGACGAGTTCACGGCACTCCTGACCGACGAAGCGGTCACCGGCGCCTATGACCACATCATCTTCGACACCGCGCCCACGGGCCACACGATCCGGATGCTGAAACTGCCCGGCGCCTGGAGCGGGTTCCTGGAAACGGGCGGCGATGCTTCCTGCCTTGGCCCGCTGGCCGGCCTGGATAAGCAGCGCACGCGTTATGCGGCGGCGGTGGACAGCCTGTCGGATGCAGCCCGCACACGCCTGATCCTGGTTGCCCGCCCGCGCGTCAGCTCGCTGGCCGAGGCCGCGCGCACGAGCCGGGAACTGGCGGAGATCGGCATTTGCAATCAGCATCTGGCCATCAACGGGCTTATGCCGGATGAGGACATGGGCGACGCGCTGGCCGCGAGCCTGATAGCGCGCGATCAGGCCGCGCTGGACGGCATGGACCCGCACCTGGCCGCTCTGCCTCAATCGCGCTGCGCGCTGCGGCCCGAGAACCTTGTGGGTCTCGATGCGCTGCGCCGGATGAATGCTCCGATGGAACTGGCAGAATCAGAGGCGCGCAAGTTCGACACCGACTTGCCATCCCTTGCGGTGCTGGTCGACGGGATCGAGGCCTCGGGCAAGGGCCTCGTGATGACCATGGGAAAAGGCGGCGTCGGCAAGACGACGATTGCCGCCGCAGTGGCAGTCGAGTTGGCCGCGCGCGGGCATGAGGTGCTGCTGACCACCACCGACCCGGCCGCGCATCTGACCGAGACTCTCGCGGGCGACGTTCCCAACCTGACTGTAAGCCGCATCGACCCCGAAGCAGAAACGCAAACCTATCGCGACCACATCCTGGCCACCAAAGGCGCGAGCCTTGATGTCCAAGGCCGCGCGATGCTGGAGGAAGACCTGCGCTCGCCCTGCACCGAGGAGATCGCGGTGTTCCGGGCGTTTTCCCGCCTGATCCGCGAGGCAGGGCGCAAGTTCGTGGTGATGGACACAGCGCCCACCGGTCACACGCTGCTGCTCCTGGATGCCACCGGCTCCTACCACCGCGACGTGATGCGCCACGCGGGCGACAATGCCAGCCACATGACCACGCCGATGATGCGGCTACAGGATCCCAGCAAAACGAAGATCCTGATCGTCACGCTGGCCGAGACGACCCCGGTTCTGGAGGCTGCCCGCCTTCAGGAGGACCTGAAGCGCGCCGGGATCACGCCCGGGGCTTGGGTCGTCAACGCCAGCCTCGCCGCGACCGGAACCACGCATCCGGTTCTGGCGGCCCGAGCCGCGACCGAAGCGCCGGAACTCGCAGCGGTCCGCGACCGCCTGGCGACGCGCCACGCCGTGGTGCCGATGCTGGCCGAGGACCCGGTCGGCGCCGACCGCCTGCGCGCGCTGGTAGGCCGCGCACCCGCAATTGCCTGAGCGCACGAACGAGAAAGAGATCTTCGCCCATGTCTGCATTTGAACGTTATCTTTCGTTCTGGGTCGCGCTGGCGATTGTCGCCGGTCTGGCGCTCGGCCAGATCGCTCCGGGACTGGTCAGCTTTCTGGCGTCGCTGGAATACGGCTCGGTCAACTTCGTCGTCGCGATCCTGATATGGTTCATGGTGTACCCGATGATGGTGGCTGTGGATTTCTCCAGCCTCGCGCGGGTGCATGAACGGCCCAAGGGCATGATCATCACGCTGGCGTTGAACTGGCTGATCAAGCCCTTCACCATGGCCGCGCTTGGTGTGCTGTTCTTCGAATGGGTCTTCGCCCCCTTCATCGAGCCGGACACGAGCGGCCAGTACATCGCGGGCCTGATTCTGCTGGGGGCCGCACCTTGCACGGCGATGGTATTCGTCTGGTCGCAGCTCACCAAGGGTGATCCGAACTACACGCTGGCGCAGGTGTCGCTCAACGACGCGATCATGGTCTTTGCCTATGCGCCGATTGTCGCCCTGCTCCTGGGCGTCACAGACATCACGGTGCCGTGGGAGACACTGGTGCTGTCGGTCGGTCTTTATGTCGTGATCCCGCTTCTGGCGGGGATCGTCACACGGGTGATCATGACGCGCGGGGCGGCCAACGCAGCGCAGGCAGAGGCGGCGGTCGGTGCCTTCACGTCCAAGGTAAAGCCGTTTTCGGTTCTGGGCCTGCTGGCGACGGTGGTCCTGCTCTTCGGCTTTCAGGGCGAGGTGATCCTGTCGCAGCCGCTGGTCATTGTGATGATCGCCATCCCTCTCCTGATCCAGTCCTACGGCATCTTCGCGATCGCCTACTGGGCAGCGAAGGCGTGGCGCGTGCCGCATAACGTGGCCGCGCCCTGCGCGATGATCGGCACCTCCAACTTCTTCGAGCTGGCGGTCGCGGTGGCCATCGGGTTGTTCGGGCTCGACTCAATCGCAGCCCTCGTCACCGTCGTCGGCGTGCTGGTCGAGGTGCCGGTGATGCTGTCGCTCGTCTGGTTCGCCAACCGCACGACGCACTGGTTCCCGGCAGAAGAAACCGCCCTTCGCGCAGCAAAAATAAAGGAGCAGAACTGATGTTCAGAACCGCACTGATTTCCCTTGATTACTCCGCGGCCCAAGGCCCGCTGCTCGATTGCCTGACCGACCTGCGCGACACGGGTGTGTCTCGGGTGATCCTGACCCATGTCGTGAAGGTGGGCTACGGTCAGGGAGCGGAATACGGCCACAAGGACGCGCTGGAGGACTGGCTGCGGGGATGCGCCGAGCCGCTGCGCGAGGCGGGACTGGAGGTCGACATCGACATACGCGCCGCCGGCGAGGTGGCAAAGGATATCCTGCAAGCCGCAAGAGAACACGGCGCCAACCTGATCGTGATCGGCTCGCGCGGGCAGAACATGATCCGCGGCCTGTTCCTTGGCTCGGTCGCACGCGAGGTAATCCGCCTCAGCTGCCTGCCGGTCCGTCTTGAATGGATCGAGGCCACGGGCAAGGACGGCGATGCTGCCTGCGAGCGCACATGTCACGCGGGCTTGCGGCGGCTCCTGCTGGCAACGGATTTCTCACCTGAGGCGCATGCTGCGGAAACAGCGGCGGCCAAACTCGGCGCTCATGCGGGCGTCGTCGATTTGCTGCATGTCATCAGTCCGGATGAATCGGCCCGCTATGCGCGCTGGCCGGTGATGGCGCGTGCCGCGCTGGGCACCATCGCGCAAGAGATCACCACTGCCGGTGGCAAGGCCGAGATACATCTAGAAACCGGCAAGCCATCCGAGGCGATCGCCAAGGCCGCCGCTGACCGCGACGCCGATCTGATTGTCATCGGCAAGCACAGGCGGAAGTGGGTGGAGAGCATGGCGATCGGCTCGACCGCCGCCGTCTTATGCGAAATCGCGCGCCGCCCCGTGCTGATGGTGCCGTTCCAGAACAATGAGGACTGATTATGCGCATCCTGTTTCTCTGCGTCGCCAATTCCGCCCGCAGCCAGATGGCCGAAGGGCTCGCTCGCGCGATCCTGCCGGCTGAGGTCGAGGTGGCAAGCGCGGGTTTTTCCCCCGCGTAACTCAACCCTCTGGCAGTCGAAGCCCTGTCCGAGGCGGGCATCGACATCTCCGGTCATCGCGCCAAGCCGCTGACCGAGGTTTCGCCCGAAACGGCCGATCTGATCGTGACGCTCTGCGCCGAAGAGGTCTGCCCCTTCGTGCCGGGCCCTGTGAGACGCTTGCACTGGCCGATTGCCGATCCGGCTGGAGGCGACACGGCCGCCTTCCGCACGGCGCGTGACCAGATCAGGGGACACATCCGGCGAGTCGCAGGGCGGCGGTGGACTGGACTGACCCCCGGCTGATCCCGGCCGCGGCCCATCCATTCGTCAATTCAGGTTTATGTCCCCGGAATTCTCGAGGTTTGTGTCCCCGGAATTCTCGATCTCGGCGATGACCGGCATCAGGTCGGCGATGCCGGGGATCGTGAAGTGGGCGCCGGCGTCGCGGAGGGCGCGGTCGGCGGCGGCGTCGCGGGCGGCCAGCTCGTCGGGTGGCAGGGCGGCGACGGCCGCCTCGTCCAGGCCGAACAGGTTGCCGGTGCGGCGGACGCCGACGGTCCACATGCCGGCGTTGCGGCCCTCGGCGATGCCGGGGGCGGTGTCGTCGACCTTGATGCAGGCGGCGGCCGGCCAGGCGCCCAGGTCCATCAGCGAGCGCCACGCCATGAACGGCGCCGGCCGGCCGGCCGGCACGTCGTCGGGGCAGACGATGCTGTCGGGCGCGTAGCCGAGCCGCGCCGCGGCCGGCGCCAGCGCCTCCATCACCGCGCGCGAATAGCCGGTGGTCGAGCCGATGGCGATGCTGCGGGCACGCAACGCCGCCACCGTCTCGAGTGTGCCGGGGATCGGCGCGGCCGAGCCGGCGACGACCGCCACCTGGAGCGGCTCGAAGCGGGCGTACAGGGCGTCGACGGCAGCCTCGTCCGGATCGTTGCCACGGGCGGCGCGCCAGCGCTCGGCCAGCGCCGGCATGGCCAGCATGGCGCGCAGGTGGTCGCGCTTGGGCAGGCCCATGGGCCCGCGCGCCTCGGCCGCGGTGACGGTGACGCCGAGCGCGGCGAACACGGCCGTCACCGACCGCACCGGCGCCAGCGAGCCGAAGTCCACCGTCGTCCCGGCCCAGTCGAACACCACCGCCCGCACCGGCCCGGCATGGGGGCGCCACGCCGTCATGACGGCATCGCCGGCGCCGTGCGCGCCGCCTCCGTTCCGGCCGGCCCGACCGGGGTCAGGTCGGACACGCCGAGTTCCTCCAGCGCCGCGGCCACGGCGGCCACGACACCGCGCATGTGGCCCTCGTCCAGGGCACCGATGCAGCCGATGCGGAACGTGTCCAGGTCGGTGGTCTTGCCCGGGTAGATGATGTAGCCGCGGCGCTTCAGCGCGTCGTAGAACCCGTCGAACCGGTAGGCCGGGTCGCACGGCGTGTGGAACGTCACGATCACCGGCGCCTGCAGCGCGTCCGGCAGGAAGGTCGTGAACCCGAGCCGGCGCATGCCTTCGACCAGCACGGCGCAGTTGCGGGCGTAGCGGGCGCCGCGCGCCGCCGTGCCGCCCTCCGCCGCGTGCAGGTCCAGCGCCCGGTCCAGCGCGGCGACAACGTGGGTCGGCGGCGTGAAGCGCCACTGGCCGGAGCGCTCCATGTACGTCCACTGGTCGTGCAGGTCGAGGCTGAGCGAGTGGGCGTTGCCGGCCGCCGCGCCCAGCGCCGCGCGCTCCGCAATGACGAAGCCGAACCCCGGCACGCCCTCCAGCGCCTTGTTGGCCGAGGCGACCACCGCCTGCGCCGGCAGCCGCACCGGGTCGAGCGGCAGCGAGCCGAACGTGCTCATGGCATCGACGATCAGCGCCCGGCCGGCCTCGGCCACTGCGGCAGCGATCTCTTCCAGGGGATTGAGCAGGCCGGTGCCGGTCTCGCAGTGGATCGCGCCGACATGGGTGATCGTCGGGTCGGCGCGCAGGCGAGCGGCGACGGCGGCCGGGTCGGGCGGCGCGTCCTCGGGTGTCTCGGAGACCGCGTGGGTGCGGCCGATCACGGCGCAGGTGCGGGCCATGCGCCGGCCGTAGGTGCCGTTGGACAGCACCAGCACCTTGCCGCCGCGCGGCACCAGCGTGCCCAGGGCCGCCTCCACGGCATAGGTGCCGCTGCCCTGGATGGGAACACAGGTGTGGGTGCCAGCGGCGCCGGCGATATCGAGCAGGCGAGCGCGGACGCGGGCTGTCAGCGCGCGGAAGTCGGTGTCCCACGAGCCCCAGTCGTGCAGCAAAGCTTCGCGGGTTGCGGCCGCCGTGGTCAGCGGGCCGGGGGTGAGCAGGATCGGGTCGGTCATCGCCGCGGCCCGCGCCAGTCGGCCAGCCCGCCGGGGCCGGCGTGCCGGTTGGCGAGCTCGCGGTCGGCGTGGATCATGCGCCGGGACAACATCTGTTGGGCGAGCTCCAGGATCAGGGGCAGCAGGGCGGGGTCGCGGGCGCGGTCGTGCAATTCGTCCGGGTCGTCGGCCAGGTCGAAGAACAGCGGCGGCAGCCCGGCAAAGTGCACGTACTTGTAGCGCGGCCCGCGCAGCACCGCCAGCGCGCACTGGTCGGGCTTCAGGTTCAGCGCCCGCTCGGCGCCGAAGTCGCGCACGTCGCGGAAGTCGTACTCCCAGAAGGCGGCGGTGCGCCAAGCCTCGGGATCCTCGCCGCGCAGGAACGGGGCCAGCGACTCGCCATCGAGCTGCGGCGGCACCGGCACGCCGATCTGCTCCAGGATGGTCGGCACCACATCGACCGCCTCGGTGAAGGCGTCGACGCGACGGCCGCGCCCGGCGCCGCGGAGAACACCGGCGGCGGGCGGGCGGACGATCAGGGGGACGTGGAAGGCCGGGTCGAAGTACCCGACCTTGCCGAACAGGTAGTGGTCGCCGATGTGCTCGCCGTGGTCGCTGGTGAAGACGATCAGGGTGCGGTCGTCCTGGCCGGTGTCGCGCAGCCAGGCGAACAGCCGGCCCAGATGGTGGTCGACCTCGCTCATCAGGCCGTAATAGGTGGCGCGCGCCTGGCGCACGTCGCGGTCGTCCGCACGGGCGGCCGGGCCGGCGCCGTCGGGGAAACAGGTGCGCCGCGGGATGCGGGCGAGCAGCCAGCCGAGCAGCGGGTGCTGCGCCGCCTCGGCCTCCAGGGAGGCGGCCCGCCGCGGCGCCGGCACGTCGGCCGGGTCGTACAGGGCGTTGTACGGCTCCGGCGCCACCCAGGGCGGGTGCGGGCGCAGCAGCGACAGGTGCAGGAACCACGGCGCGTCGCGGTGCACCGACAGCCACGCCAGCGCCTCGCCGGTGACGAAGGCGGTGTCGCTGTCCTCGGCGCCATAGACCGGCGGCGGGAAGGTGGCGCCGCGGCTCTCCGCACCCGGATGGTTCGGGACCGGGCGGTAGATGGTGTCGACGGTGTGCTCTCCTGGCAGCCCGCGGCGCCCGAGCCAGGCGAGCCACGGCCGCGGGTCCTCCGGCACCACCAGCCCCGGCGTCATTCCCGGCAGCACGCTTTCATAGGTGGAAAGACGCGGATCGCCGGGCGGCACGGTGCGCGGGTCGACGGTCGTGTCGGTGTAGCCGAAGAGTGTCGGGTCATACCCCGCCCGCCGCGCCTCCAGCGCCAGGTTGGTATGCCGCGCATCGAGCGGCGTGCCGTTGGTCACCGACCGGTGGTTCATCAGGTACCGCCCGGTCAGCAGACAGGCCCGCGCCGGCCCGCACGGCGTGGCCTGGGTGTAGTGCCGGGTGAACAGGACGCCGTCGGCCGCCAGCCGGTCCAGATTCGGGGTCTGCACGACCGGATGGTTCAGCGCACCGAGACAGTCCCCGCGCCACTGGTCAGCGGTGATCAGGAGGATGTTGGGGCGGGTGGGCCGCGGTGGGGAAGGCATGGGTGGTGTGGTGGCGTGGCGGGCGGGGCGCCGGAGACGCTTGGTAGCATGCGGGTGTGACGGGGGGATGACAGTGGTGCTTGATTTACCGGCACCCCTCGATTCCAAGATTTTTGCGGTCGGAAAAGGCGCAAAAAGGGTATTGTCGCCGCGGCCCAATATATGCAATCTAAAACGTGCTATGAGTCGAGTGATCAGCGATCAACGCTCTCGAAAAGGCATCTTTAATGATGCCATGTTTGGCGTGTAAATCGAGACTTGGTAGAGATTCAAGCGGCAAAAACGAAAGAAAGATTTTGTATGCAGATTAGCTTCGCTATATAGAGAGGATATATCCCAAAGGTTTGCTGCGTATCTTGCAAGAATCGGATTGCCGTGAAATGAACTGTAAAGTGCTAGGCAAATAAAAATTGAAATTAACTATTTATATCATCCAAGCCACTTGATTGTGTTGTCAAGTTACACTTGCTCATGATCCTGCTCATGCTCAAGGCATACTCATACATCTATGCCTTGAATTGATTTAAAAAGTTTAACCGCATCCAAAGCGCGATCGGAACATTCTGTGTTACATGTCGGCGGCTGTTGTTAGCGTCATGCCGTAAGCGAAGATATCTTCAGGAAAAATCATATCGCCACAGCCTCGCATTCCGGCAGCGGAATTAAGTGCGTTCCGAAATACGGGATGTAGGCGCCCGGCGGCTTTCCGGACGCTTCGTAGAAATCGGCCAGCCGGTCGACGAGATCCCGTTCCAGGCTTCGCCGGGTTTTCGGATCGGCCTGAAGAAAGGAGAGAAGAGCGACCATCGGCGGCCAGTCGCCGTCATCGATAATGGTGATGTCGATCCAGCACTGGGCCGGCCCGATGACCGCGCGGACGATGGCCTGGTGGCCCTTCAACTGGTCGGCCAGGCCGCTAGCCTGGATTACGTCGAGCAGGATCAAGGGCACATGACCGTCGTCGTGGCCCTCGGACAGCCGGGTGAGCTCCGTCAGGTACGCGACATCGCCGGACAGGAAGGCCAGATACGCGGCGTTGTTCACGGCCGGGGCCTGAACGCGCAGCGCCGGGTCGGCGATGATCTCGTCAAGCACCTGCCGCGCCGCGTCCATCCGGCCCAGGGTGGCGAACAGGATGGCCAGCAGGGACTGGGCGGGAACGAGCTCGCGCCGGCGCAGCGCATGGGCGGCCGACAGCGCGTCCACCGCCTCCGCGCGCCGGCCGAGGCGCAGCAGGACGCCGGCCAGCGACACCTTGGTCACGAAGTCGCTCGCCAGCCGGCGGTCCAACTGGCGCAGGCGCCAGGCCGCCTGCTCCCAGGCGAGCCGGTCCCACACGGCCGCCTGGGCCCGGGCATCCACCCCGAAAAACCGGTTGAACAGGTCGACGGCCTCGGTCTGTGGCAGTGCCGCGATCATGGTCCCGCGACTCCCTTGTCCGTTCCGCCGCCGGCATGGTGGAAACGGCCTGGCCGGGCTGGCGACGGTCAGGCAACCTGTGTGCAGAGTCGGTTCATCCGCTGCAGCTGTCAAGCGAACGGGCGGAAGGCGGCGCTCGGCACGGATCGGGGCAAACGTCGGAACCGGGGGCACAGCGCGCAACCGATGCGGCCCGTACGGCGTGCATGATCTGCCGGAAATGGGGCCGGCCTCCGGTACTCGCGTAAAAGCGCGGCCACCACATCTTGTCGCACCATAAGTTCGGGTATATGCCTTCCGTCGCAATCGATCGGACGCAGCGAAGGAATACCGAAAATGGCCAACGGGCAGAACGCGTACAGCCAGGACAAGTCGGCGGCGGCGTATGTGCTGAGCTGGAACATGCAGGGGGCCGGCGGCCAGTTCGGCCCGAAGACCAGTGCCTTGTGGGGATATCTGCAGAACCCGGGCATCGCCGGCACGATCCGCTTCGTCTGCCTGCAGGAGTGCAGCAAGATCCCGGCCGCCGACTGGAAGAAGCACCCGACGACCAAGGTCATGTATGCGACGCGCAAGGTCAACCGCTCGGACAGGGCCAGCATCTTCACCTATCCCTGGGCCAGGAGCGACAGCGGCAACGAGCGCTGCTCGCTGGCGGTGATCGTCATCGGCGAAAGCGACCCGACGGCGCTGGAGCACGCCATCGTCTGGTCGCCGGCGGCGGTGCGACCCATGGTCGGCGTCAAGGCCAACGGCCTGTGGGTGTTCACGCTCCACGCCAACTCGTCGTATCGGGCGGCATCGTCGGCCAAGGGGCTGATCAAGGAGGCGGTGAAGAAGGTCGTCGGCGGCGACGACTGGCTGGTCGCCGGCGACTTCAACTGCCACAGGTCGGCCGTGACGGGGTCGTGGGACGTGCGCAGGACCGATCCGTCGGCCTACCGGCTGAGCCAGGATTTCCGGCAGCTCGCCACCCAGGACATCGATTACGTCGTGCAGAAGACCCGCGGCAGCCTGAGCAAGCGCCTCTCCATGCACCAAGGCCAGCAGGTCGCCAACGGCCAGCTCCTCTCCGACCACCCGGCGCAGATCTTCCAGCTCTGGTCGACCAAGGGGCAGTAATGCGGCGTCACATCACGCTGCGAACCACCGAGATCAGCCGGTCGCACACATACTCCACGCTTTCCTCGTCCAGTCCGGCGAACATCGCCAGGCACAGGGAGCGGTCCAGCATGCGCTCTGCCACGGAAAGTGTTCATGGCGTCCAAGAAATCTGAATTCCGCAGGCCACCTCTATCCTTGTAGTCCATCCATCCGCTGCACCTTTCAAGCGATGCCATGGTACGCGCACGACCGCTTGACGGGTGTACGGCGAAACCGTACAGTGGGCTATGCTTATTGGAACGTTTCGGCATAAAGGACTGCGGCGACTCTATGACAATGACGATCCTAGTGGTTTGCCCGCTCCCTTTGTAAGGAAAGTAAAGGCTATCCTCGCGGCTCTGGAATTTGCCGATGACCTTTCCCAGGTCGCAACGATGCCGGGTTGGCGGCTCCACCCGCTCAAGGGCGCCCGACGCGGCCATTTCGCAGTAACCGTATCCGGAAACTGGCGGATTACGTTCCTGATTAAGAACAACATCATCAGTGATCTGAATTTTGAAGACTATCACTAGGAGACGTGCCATGTCCATGAAGAATCCGCCCCATCCCGGCGAGGTCATCCGCGACGAAATTCTTGATCCTCTCGGGCTTTCGATTGCAAAAGCGGCCGATGTCCTGGGCGTGCGCCGGGCGACCTTGTCGGATGTGGTGAACGGCAAGGCGGCGGTGTCTGCGGAGATGGCGCTGCGGCTGGAGAAGGCCTTTGGCGTCAGCATGGACTTGCTGGTCAAGATGCAGGCCGGCCATGACGCCGCCCAGGCCCGCCTGCGCAGCGACGAGATCAAGGTGGAGCGGTACGTTCCGGCCGCGTGACCGGGGGTGTGCGGGGACATGTCGCTGAATTGACGGCTCGGCAATGGTGTCCCATGCAGTCAGGCGGCAGGCAGAGGCCTGCGAACGGCTTTCCTGCGCGTGCTGGCCCGGCGCCTGATTGCCGAGGGCGCGCCGCTGCTGGTGATCGATCCCGAACCGGGCCGACCCCTGGGCGCAGACCATCGCGGCACCACAACAGCGGACTGGTTGCTTGCACCGGCCCGGCCATGATGTATCCATGCGCATCCGTGCGCCGCACCGGGCGATGTCCCCCGGGCCTCCCGGGCCTCATGGGCCTCCCGATGCCGGGACGGCCGCACGGTGATCCGCGAAAGGGGTGCCGCCGCCATGCCCACAGCCGCCATGCCCACAGCCGCCATGCCCACAGCCGCCATGCCCACACTTGCGCTGCTCCTCGTCGCCATGATCCTGCCGGGATGTGCGGGCAACGCCGTGGCCGAGGCGGAACCGGGTACGCCGTTCCGGGCCGGGGGCAACGAGCCGGGGTGGCACATCGAGCTGGCCGATGACCGCATCGTCCTCGTCACCGATTACGGCATGCAGCGCGGCGAGGCGCCGCTGCCGGCAGCGGAGACCGAGGACGGGGCGACCGTCTATCGCGTGCCGGAGCTGGATGCCGCGGTGCGGATCACGGATGCGCTGTGCCGCGACAGCGCCACCGGCATGCCGCACCCGAAAACCGTCACGGTGGCGATCGGGGATGGCGTCCTGTCGGGCTGCGGCGGCGCGCCGGTCGAGCTGCTGACCGGACCGGAGTGGGTGGTCGAGGACATCGCCGGCGGCGGCATCATCGACAGCTCGCGGGTGACGATCGACTTTGGTCCCGATGACCGCATCGCCGGGACTGCGGGCTGCAACCGCTACTTCGCGGCCTACACGCTGACCGGCGAAGGGCTGAGCTTCGGCCCCGCCGGATCGAGCATGATGGCGTGCGCCGAGCCACTGATGGCGCAGGAGCGCAGGTTTCTGGAGGCGCTGGAGTCGGTCGCCCGCTTCGACATCGACGACACCGGCGACATCGACGACACCGGCGACATCAACGACACCGACGACACCGGCGACATCGACGACACCGGCGCCCTGCTGCTGCAGGCGGCGGACGGGACGGTGCTGATCCGCGCGCGGCGCGACTGACGCCGATGCCCGGCGGCAGGCTCGCCGCGCCCGCGGCAATATCATTCGGTAGCAAAGTAATTTCTTAATTGGTTGTGTGGAGTCTCTTCCAGTATGTCGCCCGACATGCCGGAGGAACCGACATGACTGAGAAAATAAGTCATAAAATCAGAAGCACCTTGCTGTTTGTCCAACTGCTGCTGCTGGCCATTCTGTTGGCGGTGCGGATCGTTTCAGGTGTCGCGTCCCTGGTCTTTACCATGGTTGCCGGCATGCAGCAAAGGACCATTCAGAGTTGTGGGGCGTTCCCCACCCCCCCGCGCCCCGCGCCCCGCCTCCCGGCCCGGTCGCCGATGCGCGCAGCCCGCACCTCGTTCAGCCGGCCTTGACCTTGCCGATGAAGCCGGTCACGACCTCGCGCAGCACCCCGGACTGGTTCAGCAGTTGACGGGCCGCCTCCAGCACGCGAGTCGAGGCGCCGCTCGTCTCGCCGGCGGCGTCGGTCACCAGGGCGATGGTCCGGCTCACCTCGGCGGTGCCGAGGGCGGCCTGCTGGACATTGCGCGAGATCTCGCAGGTCGCGGCCCCCTGCTGCTCCACGGCGGAGGCAATGGCCGTGGCGATCTCGTCGATGCGCCGGATCGTGCCGGTGATCGAGCCGATGGCGTCGGCCGCCCGCGTCGCCTCGGCCTGGACGCCGGCGATCTGTTCGGCGATCTCCTTGGTCGCATTGCCGGTCTGGTTGGCCAGGGTCTTGACCTCGTTGGCGACCACGGCGAAGCCCTTGCCCGCCTCGCCGGCGCGGGCCGCCTCGATCGTGGCATTGAGGGCCAGCAGGTTGACCTGACCGGCAATGCCCTCGATCAGCCGGACCACGTCGCCGATCTTCTCGGCGGCGGCGTTGAGCCCCTGCATGGTGGCGCTGGTGCGGTCGGCCTCGTTGACGGCGCCGCGGGCGATCTGCGCCGCAGTCTCGACCTGGCGGGTGATCTCGCCGATCGAGGCGCTCAACTCGTCGGCCGCGGCGGCGACGGTCTGGACGTTGCCCTCGGCCTGGCGGGAAGCGGCTGCCACTGCCGCTGACTGGGTGCTGGTCTGCCCGGCAATCGTGGCCATCGCCTGGGCCGTCGACTGCAGCTCGGTGGCAGCAGAGGAAAGGCTTTCAACCACGCCCTTGACGTCCTCGTCGAAGGCGCCGGCAGTCCGCTGCATCGCGGCGCGGCGGTCCTCCGCCGATTGCATCCGGGCCACCTCCTCGCCGCGCAGCCGGTCGGCCTCAATGGCATTGTCGCGGAAGACCTCGAGCGCGCGGGCCAGTTCGCCCACCTCGTCGCGGTTGTCGGTAAAGGGGATGGCGATGGCGTGGTCGTTGCCGGCCAGCCGCCGCATCTTCGTCGTGATCTGGGCCAGGGGGCCGGCGATGCTGCGGCCGATCACCAGGGCGGCTCCGCCAACCAGCAGCAGCAGCACAAGCGCCAGCCCGCCCGTCCTCAGCACCTCGCTGCGGAACAGGTCGTCGACATCGTCGATGTAGATGCCGGAAACGATCACCCATTGCCACTCGGGGACGGCGATGAAGTAGGACAGCTTGGGCTGCGGCTCCGCTGATCCCGGCCGGGGCCACACATAGGAGGAAAAGCCGCGGCCATCGCGCGTGGCCGTGTGCAGGATCTCGGCAATGAACAGTGTGTGTTCGGCATCGCGCAGCCGCCGCTGGTCGCGCCCGACCAGAGACTCATCGACCGGGTGCATGAGCATGATCCCGCCGGTGTCCATGACCCAGAAGTATTCGCTGCCGCCGTAGCGCAGGTCGCGCAGGGCGGCCAGCGCCGCCGCCTGGGCCTCCTGCGGGCTCGCCTGTCCCGACCGGACCCGGTCGGCATGATGGTCGACGACGGCCGCCGCCGTCTCAACGAGGTACTGGATTATGGTCTCGCGGTCGGACATCAGGTTGCCATAGAGGTTGAGCACGCCGATCATGGCGATGGCGCCCATGCCGATCACGGCCAAGGCGGCAATCACCAGCAGGCGAACCCCGATCGTGACCCTGCCGAGCATGTCCTGTACTCCTGATTCCGTCGGGTTCCGGGTGCCGGGCGATTGGCGTCAGGTCGCGACGGCGCCGCAGCTGCTGCAGCCGTGTCGCTGCACCGGTCGGCGGGGCGGACGACCACCCGGCAGGCAGCAACACTCCGCGACGGGTAACAAGTCGTCACGGCGGTGTCACTTAGATAACGAATAATTGGCGTTAACGCCGCAATGTCACGGTAGCGACCATGTGTTGACGGATTGATAATATGCTTCGAGTTCCAGTCCGACCCGTCGGAATACCCCTGGTTTCTTTGCCATGTTTCAGAGGTTGACAACGCACCGGCACCGCTGGCTGATCGTCGCCGCCGTCGTGACTGCGCTGGTCCTGGGCCTGTACGCCTGGCTTGCCGTCCGCCAGCCGACCGGGCCGGCGGCGGGGATCGGGCCGCAGATGGCGGCGACGGCGCCGGCGCACATCGGGCCGGCCCTGTCGGTGGCGCAGTTCAACATCCGCCGCGGACGCGGCGCCGACGGCGACGTCGACCTGTGGCGCACGGCGGCCTGTCTGACCGGCATCGACGTGGCGGGCCTGAACGAGGTCGGCGGTGGCGCCGTGTTCGGCCTGGGCGAGAACCAGGCGTTCCGGCTGGCCGACCGGCTTGACCTGGCGGCGGTGTTCGCGCCGACCGAGTGGCGCTTCGGCCATGCCCATTTCGGCAACGGCCTGCTGTCGGCGCTGCCGGTGCTGGGCTGGGTGCGGGTGCCGCTGCTGCATGCCGGGTCGACCGCGCGGCGCAACGTGCTGGTCGCCCGGCTGCTGTACGAGGGTGTGCCGGTGACCGTGCTGGTCGCCCATGTCGACCGGGTCGCGGACCGCGAGCGCCAGCTGCCGGCGCTGCTGGAGCTGTTCCTGGCGGCGCCGCCGCCGGCGATCCTGATGGGCGATATGAACACCACAGCCGACCACCCGGCCATCCTGGCCATCCTGACGCGGCCCGACGTGGTCGTCAGCAACGGCAACCTGCCCGGTCTGCCGCCGCGGCCGGACAGCGTCGACTGGATCATGGCCCGCGGGTTCGAGGCCGTCGGCGCCTCGGTGTGCGACGTCGGCGCCTCCGACCATCCGCGCGTGGCCCTGGAGCTCGTGCCCGGCGGACCGGTCGGACCGGCCGGACCGGCCGGACCGGCGGGGGACGCCGCCACGGGCCCGCGGGCGGTGCCGGCGCCATGACCGACGCGGTGCTGGTGGTCGGGCCGGCCTGGGTCGGCGACATGGTCATGGCGCACAGCCTGTTCGCGGCGCTCAAGCGCGACCGGCCGGACCGCCGCGTCGAGGTGCTGGCGCCGCCGTGGACGCACCCGCTGCTCGACCACATGCCGGAGGTGGATGGCGCCGTGGTGCAGCCGGTCGGGCGCGGCCGGCTGGGCCTGGGCGAGCGGCGGCGGCTGGCGCGCGGCCTGCGCGGCCGCTACGGCTGGGCCGTGGTCCTGCCCAACTCGTTCAAGTCGGCGCTGGTGCCGTTCTGGGCGCACATCCCGCGGCGCACCGGCTATGTCGGCGAGCTGCGCCGCGGCCTGCTCAACGACGCGCGGCGGCTCGACACGGCCCGGCTGCCGCGCACCGTGGACCGCTTCGTGGCGCTGGCCGGGCCGCGCGACGCACCGCCGCCGGTGATCGTGCCGCCACGGCTGCACGTGACGGCCGCGCACACCGACGCCGCGCTGGCGGCGGTCGGCCTGGCCCGGCCGGACCGGCCGCTGCTGGCGGTCTGCCCCGGCGCCGAGTACGGCCTGGCCAAGCGCTGGCCGGCGGAACACTTCGCGACGCTGGCGCGGCGCCGGCTGGCGCAGGGCTGGGCGGTGTGGCTGTTCGGCTCGCCGGCCGACGCCGCCGTGACGGCAGAGATCGCCGCGGCGGCCGGCGGCGTCGTCGACCTGGCCGGACGCACCAGCCTCGGCCAGGCGGTGGCGCTGCTGGCGCTGGCCGACGCGGTGGTCACCAACGACTCCGGCCTGATGCACGTGGCGGCGGCGCTGGGCCGGCCGGTTGTGGCGCTGTTCGGCTCGTCCAGCCCGGCCATGACGCCGCCACTCTCTGAACGGGCAAAAGTGCTGTCGCTTGCCCTGCCGTGCAGCCCCTGTTATCAACGGACGTGCCCCCTCGGCCACCTCAACTGCCTGCGCGGCCTGGAGCCGGAGCGCGTCGAGCGGGCGCTGGAGCCGCCTTGACCGTCCTGATCGTGAAGACGTCGTCGATCGGCGACGTGATCCACACCTTCCCCGCCGTCACCGATGCCGCGCGGGCCCGCCCCGGCATCCGTTTCGACTGGGTGGTGGAGGAGGGGCTGGCGGAGCTGCCCGGCTGGCATCCGGCCGTGGCGCGGACCGTCCCGGTGGCGCTGCGCCGCTGGCGCCGGCGGCCGCGGCAGGGCGTGGTCGGCGAGGCGCGCGCCCTGCTGGCGGCGTTGCGGGCCGAGCGCTACGATGCCGTGATCGACGCCCAGGGCCTGTACAAGAGCGCGGCCATCGCGGCGCTGGCGCGCGGGCCGGTGCACGGCTTCGATACGGCCTCGGTGCGCGAGCGGCTGGCGCCGCTGGCCTACCGCCACCGCCATCGCATCGACCGCTCGCGCCACGCCATCGACCGGGTGCGTGCCCTGTTCGCCGCGGCGCTGGGCTATCCGCTGCCGGACGGGCCGCCGGACTACGGCCTGGACATCGCGGTGCTGCCCGCCGCGGTGGTGCCGGCGCCGTACCTGGTGTTTCTCCACGGCACGACGTGGCGGACCAAGCTGTGGCCGGTGGCGCGCTGGCGCGGCCTGGCGGAGCTCGCCGGCGGCGCCGGGCTGGCCGTGTGTGTGCCGGGGCCGGGCGGCGCCGATCAGGCGCGGGCCGAGGCGATCGCCGCCGGCTTCGCTCACGTCCATATCGTCGCGACGCCGACGCTGGCGCATGCCGGCGGGCTGATCGCCGGTGCCGCCGGGGTGGCGGCGGTCGATACCGGGCTGGGCCACCTGGCAGCGGCGCTGGGCGTGCCGGCGGTGTCTCTGTACGGACCGACCACGCCGCACCTGGTCGGCACGCGCGGGCCGGGGCAGGTGCACCTGGTGTCCGAGCTGCCCTGCGCGCCGTGCCGCAGCCGGTCCTGCCGCATCGCCGACGACCCCAACGCACCGCCGCCGTGCCTGGCCGGCCTGGACGAGACCGCCGTGTGGGCGCGGCTGCAGCCGCTGGTGCGGCACCAGCTTGGCCCGGTCCGGACCGCGGACCCGCCAACCGGTGGGCTGGCGGGTCCACGAGTGGGGCGTGCCTACTGCGTCTGAGGCGGGGCGACGGCGTCCATGTACTGACCGATCTGGTTGGCCAGCGCCGGATTGATGCGCGCGTCCTGGTGGATCTGATTATAGAGCTCGACAGACAGCCCTTCTGCCTCGACGGCATCAATCATTTCGTCCTGGGCAGTCTCCTGGATCTCCTGCAGATCTTCTGGCGACTCCGCGGCCTGAAGCTCCGGCAGATACGTCTGATTGATCCGCTCGACTTCGACGGTCGCCACTGCGAACGACCTCAGCGTGTCGGAATCGTACTGCTCTGCCTCCTGCTGATGAAGATCCTTGACCTGCGCCGAGGCTGCCGAGACCCAGCCCATGCCGAAGGCAACGGTGAGCGCAGTTGCCGCGGCAACGAAAGATGGTTTGTAAGTCATGATTGAGTCCTCTTTGTGGGTGACACGTATCGGTTTGCCGCGACATCTGCCGCCAGCAGACCGAACGACAAGACAGGTTCGCGGTCCGTTGAGTTCCATCGGCGATGCGGCTTTCTTCTCGCCCCAACGCGACTGGTCCGGGAACTTTTTCTTGATCAGGGCTGTCTGTGTAGAGGGCGATGGCAGCGCCTGTCGTGGCGGCTCTGTCGTGACAGCACCCGATGGCGGCACTGGGGAGGCGAGGTGGACGAAGTCAAATGGCTGATGGCGAGAGAGATTCCGCGTTTACGGCGATACGCCCTGGCGCTGACGGGCGACCCGGTGGCGGCTGATGACCTGGTTCAGGACTGCCTGGAACGCGGCCTCCGGAAGCGGCACTTGTGGAAACGGGAAGGAAGCATTCGCAACTGGCTTTATCGCATCCTTTACACCGTATTCGTCAACCAAGGGACGCACCGCCGCCGCGCCCGTCGCCACATCGGTTTCGACCAGGTTTCGGTGATGCCAACGGAGCCTGCGGCGCAGGAGAACCGCCTGGTTTGCCGGGATATTGGCGAGGCCATGCAGCGTTTGCCGAAGGACCAGCGCGCTGCCATCGTGCTGACGGCGCTGGAGGGCCTGTCATATGACGAAGCGGCGGATGTCCTGGGCATCCCGATTGGCACCTTGAGGTCGCGACTGTCGCGGGGCAGGGAGGAGCTTCGCGGCATTCTTGTTCAGGAGCAGGGGCCGGCGCCCCTGCGAAGGGTCAAATAGGTCATGACCGACGAAGCACGCGTGTACGAGATCGACCTCCAGGCCTATGTCGACGGTCTGCTCGACACCGATCTGGAGCGAAAGGCGGAGGTTGAGCGGTACCTGTGCGCCCACCCCCTGGAGGCGGCACGTGTCCATGCCTACCGCACCCAGGCGGACGCCTTGCGGCAGGCCTACGGGCCGCGGGCGCTGGAGCCGGTGCCCGAGCGCCTCCTTGCCCTGCTTGATGCGGCCCCGGTGCCGTCGTGGGGACCGCGGGTCCGTGCCGCCGCGGTCGTTGTTGCGGCGCTTGCCGCCGGGGTTGCCGGATGGGCTCTCGGGCAAAGCGGGCGCGAAGCGGCCTGGTCGGCGCGGGAATTCCTCGAACAAAGCCACTCAAGCTTTGTGAACGCCGCCACTGAACCGGCATCGGCACCGGGCCCTCCATCGATGTCGGAGCCCGAACCGCTCGGTTGGCTGTCACAGCAGCTGTCGCTGAATTGGCGGGCACCCGACCTCACGGACTTTGGGTTCAGTGCGATCGATTCGAGGATGGTGGGCGAAGAGGACGCTCGGATGGTCCGGCTGCTGTACGAATCAGCCGACGGACACAGCTTCGCTCTGTTTCTCAGGCCGCGCTGGAAGGACCACGATCCCACTCTCAGTGTCCTCGAAGAGGGCGGTCTGGTCCTTGTCCATTGGCTGGATGGCCCGCTTGCATCTGCCGTCGTTGCTCGGCTTCCGGCGGAACAGACGGTAGACATTGCCCGCGCGGCACGACAAGCGATGCGCAGTCCGCCTTCTTTGCCTCCGGCCCTCCATTCTGCGGAGACGGCATTGCCCAGCGGGCAGGCAGATCCTGCGCATGAGGGGCTTGGTATGGAACAGCCGCCGGAAGGGTCCGCTGCCACGGTCGCGCCGACCATTGCCAACTGAGGCGCCAATGACGGCCCTTGCCCAGGGTACGGGTCGCGCTTTGACCATGCTGGATGCGCCGGCACGGGAGAATGCCAAGGCGTGGTCACCATGACGCCGTTGAGGTACACGGGGAAGAATTCTGCCAAGGCAAGTGTTGCCGTGGTACTGTTCCGCTACTTCCCCCATGGCGGGCTGCAGCGCGACGCCGTGGGCGTCGCCACCCGGCTGCGCGACCGCGGCCACGCCGTGACGATGCTGGCCGGCGACTGGCGCGGCCCGCGGCCCGACGGCATCGCGGTGCGGACGCTCGGCCGGCGGGGCTGGACCAATCACGGCCGCAACCGGCGCTTCGCTGCGGCGGCCAGGGTGGCGACGGCAGAGGGTCGGTTCGACTGCGTGGTCGGGTTCAACCGCATGCCGGGGCTCGATATCTACTATTGCGCCGACCCGTGCTACCGCGCCGACGCGCTGACCCGCCACGGCCCGCTGTACCGGCTGACGCCGCGGTTCCGGCAGATGGCGGCGTTCGAGCGTGCCGTGTTCGCCCCCGCGGCCGGCACCGACATCCTGCTGCTGTCGGAGCGCGAGCGGGACCGCTACGCCGCCTGCTACGCCACGCCGGCGGCGCGTTTCCACCTGGTACCGCCGGTGATCGGCCGCGACCGCATGCGGCCGGACGAGGCGGCGGCGCAGGCCCGGCGCGCCGCCGTGCGCGCGGCACTCGGTGTCGCAGCGCAGGAGTTTCTGCTGCTGCAGGTCGGCGCCAGCCTGGATACCAAGGGGCTCGACCGCACCCTGACGGCGCTGGCCGGCCTGCCGGCGGAGTTGTGTGGGCGGACGCGGCTGGTCGTGGCCGGCGCCGGCGATGCCGCGGCAGCCCGGCGGCTGGCGCGGCGGCTCGGCATCGGCGACCGCGTGCGGATGCTCGGGCCGCGCGACGACGTGCCGGACCTGCTGCTCGGCGCCGACCTGCTGGTCCACCCGGCGCGGCGCGAGAACACCGGCCAGGCGATCCTGGAGGCCGTCGTCGCCGGGCTGCCGGTGCTGACGACGGCGGGGTGCGGCTACAGCTCCCATGTCGAGCGGGCCGGCGCCGGGATCGTCCTGCCCGAGCCGTTCGACCAGGCGGCGCTGACGGCGGCGCTGACGGCGGCGCTGGCCGCCATGCCGGCCTCGCCGCGGCGGGCCGAATGGTCGCGCAACGGCGCCAGCTACGGCCGCGCAACCGACCTCTACAGCGGCCTGGACCGGGCGGCGGCGCTGATCGAGCGGCTGGTCGCCGCACGCCGGGCAAAGACGGGCCGGACGCCGCCATGATGGATCTCGCACCGGACTTCGCCGCCCTGCTGGCGCCGCATGAGCGCAGCTTCGCCGGGATCATGGCCCTGGACGGCGAGGTCTACCGTGCCCTGGAGGGGCGGTGCACGGTGCGCATCGTGCGCGGCGGCCGCGCCTTCTTCGTCAAGCAGCACCGCGGTGTCGGCTGGGGCGCCATCCTGGCGGCCGTGGTCCGCCTGCGCCGGCCGGTGCTCGGCGCCGATCCGGAATGGCGCGCCATCGAGCACCTGCAGGCGGCGGGGATCGCCACGGCGCGGCTGGCGGGGAAGGGCGCGCGTGGCGTCAACCCGGCGCGGCGCGAGTCGTTCGTCGTGCTGGAGGACCTGGGCGACGTGGTCTCGCTGGAGGACCTGGTGCGAAGCTGGTCGGCGGTGTCGCCGGCCGCGGCGGACCGGCGGCGGCTGGTGCGGGCGGTGGCCGAGCTCGCCCGCCGCATGCACGCCAGCGGGCTGAACCACCGCGACTTCTACCTGTGCCACATCCTGAAGGAGCGGACCGGCGACGGCCTGTACCTGCTCGACCTGCACCGCGCCGAGATCCGCCCGCGGGTGCCGCGGCGGCGGCGGGTCAAGGACCTGGGCGGCCTGTACTTCTCGGCCCTGGGCGCGGGCCTGACGCGGCACGACCGGCTGCGCTTCGTGGCCGCCTATGAGGGCCGGCCCCTGCGCGCCGTGCTGGCCGGCAATGCGCCCTTCTGGCGGGCCGTGGAGCGCCGGGCGCAGGGACTGGCGGCGCGCCACGTGTTCGCCGACGGCGTGCCCGTGGCCAGAAGGCGGCGGCAGGAAGCCTCGGGGCGCGCCGGGCAGGGCATGCCGGGCGAAGCGAGTTGACAGGGTCGCGCCCGGTGGTTAGCCAACCGGGACGGCGTCGCCCGCCCGGTGTGCGCGGCGCGCGTGTCGCCATATCCCGTGCTCGACTGGACGCCCGATGAGAAGGTTCAAGGTCGCGGTCATCGGCGCCGGCTATTTCGGCGGCCGGCATGCCGAGAACTATGCGGCGCTGGACCGCGCCGATCTGGTCGCCGTGTGCGACATCGATCCGGCGCGAGCCCAGGAGATGGCCCAGCGCTTCGGGGCGCGGGCCGTCACTGACCACCGCGAGCTGATCGGCGCGGTCGAGGCGGTCAGCGTCGCCGTGCCGACCGCCGCGCATCACGCCGTGGCCAGGGACTTCCTGGCGGCGGGCATTCCGGTGCTGCTGGAAAAGCCGATCACGCGCACGCTGGAAGAGGCCGACGACCTGATCCGCACGGCGGAGGAAGGCAACGTCGTGCTGCAGGTCGGCCACCTGGAGCGGTTCAACTCGGCCGTGCTGGAGCTTGGCGAGCTGCTCCACCGGCCGCGCTTCATCGACTGCCGGCGGATCGCCCAGTACCGGCTGCGCGGCACCGATATCAACGTCGTGCTGGACCTGATGATCCACGACATCGACCTGGTGCTGGACATCGTCAAGGCGCCCATCGAGCAGATCGACGCCATCGGCGTGCCGGTGCTGAGTGACACCGAGGACATCGCCAATGCCCGCATCCGCTTCGCCGACGGCTGCGTCGCCACCATCACCGCCAGCCGTGTGAGCTGGAAGACAGAGCGCAGCCTGCGCGTCTTCCAGCAGAACGCCTACATCCTGGTCGACCTCAACGAGAGCAAGCTGGTGGTCACCCACAAGGTGACCGGCGACGGCAAGTCGCTGCTGTCGCAACTGCGTCAGGACGAGCAGCGCTTCGAGGCCGGCGGCAACCTGCGTCGCCAGTTCGAGGCCTTTCTCGACGCCGTCGAGACCGGCGGTCCGCCGCTGGTCACCGGTGCCGACGCGCGGCGCGCCCTGGCCGCGGCACTGACCATCGGCGAGCAGCTGCTGGCCTGGCGCGAGACGATCTGACGGGCCGGCCGCTGCCGCGCCGCGGCCGGCGCGGGCCAACCCATGCGAACGGAACGATTCCGTGGCCGGACCCGACGTCACCATCCTGGTCCCCAACTACCGCACGCCGCAGGTCACGCGGCTGTGCCTGCGCCTGCTGCGGCGGCACACCGACCCGGCGCGGGCGGCGGTGATCGTCATCGACAACGACTCCGGTGACGAATCGCTCGACTACCTGCGCTCGCTTGGCTGGATCCGATTGATCGAGCGGACGCCGGTGTCGGGCGAGCCGGTGGCCAAGGCCCACGCCCGCGCCCTCGACCTCGGGCTTGCCGCGGTCGACACGCCCTGCGTGCTGTCGATCCACACCGACACCTTCGTCTGCCGCGGCGACTGGCTGGACGTGCTTCTGGCACCGCTCGGCGACCCGGCCGTTGCCGGCGTCGGGTCGTGGAAGCTGGAGCGGCGCCCGCCGCTGCAGCGCTGGGCCAAGGCCGTGGAGCGGCAGGTGCAGCGGGCCGTCTTTCCGCTGATCGGCCGCGGCCACGGCCGCCTCGAGGGGTTGGGCGACAACTGGTTCTACCTGCGCAGCCACTGTGCCCTGTACCGCACGGCGCCGCTGCGCGAGCACGGCCTGCGCTTCGACGACGGCGACGCCAACACCCCGGCCGGCAAGATGATGCACCGCCGGCTGGAGGACCTGGGCCACCGCATGGTGTTCCTGCCCGGCGAGAGGCTGTCGCGCCATCTGGTCCACGTCAACCACGCCACCATGGTCCTCAACCCGCAGCTTGGCGCCCGTCGCCGCACCATCGCCAAGGGCGAGCGCCGGCTGCGCCGCATCCTGGCCGACCTGGACGCCGCACAGGTGCTGGGCGACGCGTCGCTGGACCGGTGACCATCGCTGCCGGGAACGATTGCTCAAATCGATTACTCGAACCTTACCATGTTTGCTTTGGGGTGACCTTCGCACTTAAGGATTTGTTCAAGGCCTGCCCTTATCCATGCCTGTGCGGTGACTGCCAGGTGGCGACATCCGGCGGCCAGGCCGCAGCGACCATCGAAGATGTTCCGGGAGCCCAAAGATGGCAGACATCAGTGCGGCGATCGGTGCCTTCAACACGCGGCACGTGCCGCTGCAGGTGACCGGCGCCTCGGCCGGTGCGCCGCCCGCCCGTGGCGAGCAGGGCCGGCAGGGCGGGCCGCACGACTCGGTTCCGGCGATCCTGCTCAGCATCAACGCCACCAATGCCCAGATCGCCCACGCCACCGCCCTGCACCAGACCCAGGTGACCTCCGGCCTGGCCGCCGATGCCAGCCGCGACGTGCTCGACTCGGTGCTCGCCATCCGCAAGCTGGCGGAGCGCGCCGTCGGCTCGGCGTCGATGCCGGAGGACCGCGCAGCGCTGCAGGACGCCTATGGGGAGAGCCGCGGCCGCATCGACTCGGTGGTGGCCGAGGCCGGCTTCGACGGCGTCAACCTGCTGGCCGGCGAGGGTGGCGCCCCGCGCGTCACCAACGCCAGTGGCGTGTCGTTCGACGTGTCGAGCCGCCTGCTGGACAGCGCCGCGCTGGGCCTGGACGGCCTGGACCTGACCACGCCGGACGGCGCCATCGCTGCCCTGGGCGCCAGCGACCGCGCCCTGGCCACCGTCACCGAGGCCATGCACGGCTTCGATGAGGAGGGGACCACGGCCCGCCTGCAGCGCGAGTCGATGCGCGAGATGGCCCTGGTCCTGCAGCCCGCCCTGGGCGACCGCATCGCCCCGCCAGTCGACCCCGACGCAGCATATGCATTGGCCGCCGAGGCCGGCCTTGGCCTGGCTGACAGCCTGCTGCCCATGTTCACCCGCTCGCAGGACGTGCTGGGGATGTTTGATTGAGGATCATGATCATGGCTTGAGGGCCCGCGGCAGCCTCTGCCGCCCAGATCAGGACATGGGTGTCTGCCAGAACCAGCATCGTCATACCAACGGCCCTTCCTTATGACCGGACGACGGCACCGGCTGGTCCCAAGG
>CAZGMC010000032.1:17510-37355 GCA_964526565.1 uncultured Mycobacteriaceae bacterium | reverse complement strand
GCCTGGGTGAAGCGGAAGATGTTGTCGACGAAGAACAGCACGTCCTGGCCTTCCTCGTCGCGGAAGTACTCCGCCACGGTCAGGCCGGACAGGCCGACGCGGGCGCGCGCCCCCGGCGGCTCGTTCATCTGGCCGTAGACCAGCGCCGCCTTCGAGCCTTCGCCCTCGAGCTGGATGACGCCGGAGTCGATCATCTCGTGATAGAGGTCATTGCCCTCGCGGGTGCGCTCACCCACGCCGGCGAACACCGAGTAGCCGCCATGCGCCTTGGCGACGTTGTTGATCAGCTCCATGATCAGCACGGTCTTGCCGACGCCCGCGCCGCCGAACAGGCCGACCTTGCCGCCGCGGGCATACGGGGCCAGCAGGTCCACCACCTTGATGCCGGTGATGAGCGCCTCGGACTCCGTGGACTGATCCACGAACTCGGGCGCCGCCTTGTGGATCGGGGCCATCTCCTTGGTGTGGATGGGGCCGCGCTCGTCGACCGGCTCGCCGATGACGTTGAGGATGCGGCCCAGGCATTCAGGTCCGACCGGCATCATGATCGGTGCGCCAGTATCGGTCACCTCCTTGCCGCGGACCAGGCCGTCGGTCGAGTCCATGGCGACGCAGCGGACCATGTTCTCGCCCAGGTGCTGCGCCACCTCCAGCACCAGCCGCCTGCCGCCCATCGTGGTGTGCAGGGCGTTGAGGATGGGCGGCAGGTCGCCCTCGAACTGCACGTCGACGACGGCGCCCAACACTTGCCGGATGGTGCCTTTGACGTTCGACGGTCCCTCTGCTCTCGCCGCGGGTCTGGCCATGGGTCAACTCCTGACGCTCTTCTTATCGTCCGCCGGTGGTGCGCGTCGCCGCGACGGGCGCCGCAGGCGGCGGCCTTGGTTACAGGGCCTCCGCCCCGGATATGATCTCGATGAGCTCTTTGGTGATGACGGCCTGACGCGTGCGGTTGTAGGTCAGCGTCAGCTTGTCGATCATCTCGCCGGCATTGCGCGTCGCGGCATCCATGGCCGTCATCCGCGCCCCCTGCTCGCTGGCCGCGGACTCCAGCAGCGCCCGGTAGATCTGGACTGCCAGGTTGCGCGGCAGCAGGTCGGCCAGGATCTGCTCCTCGCTGGGCTCGAACTCATAGGGCGCCCGCGCGCCTTCCGGCACGGCGCCCTCGCCGCCCTGCGGCAGCGGCACGGGGATGAGCTGCTGGAGCGTCACGATCTGGCTGATCGCCGACTTGAACCGGTTGTAGATGACGGTGCACACGTCGAACTGGCCGGCGTCGAACATCGTCAACAGCTCCTCGGCGATGCCCTGGGCATCGCCGAAGCCGAGCCGCGGACGGCCCACGTCGATCACGCTCTTGACGATCAGGTCGGCATGGTCGCGGCGCAGCACGTCGCGCCCCTTGCGGCCGACGCAGAACAGCTTGACGGTCCTGCCCTCCTGCCGCAGCGCCTGGACGCGCCGCCGCGTCTCACGCGCGATCGACGCGTTGAAGCCGCCGCACAGGCCGCGATCGGCGGTGATCGGCATCAGCAGGTGGACCCGGTCGTCGCCGGTGCCGGTCATCAGCCGCGGCCCCGAGACGCTGGCGCTGGCGCTGCCGGCCAGGCCGGCCAGCATGCGGTCCATGCGGTCGGCATAGGGTCGGCCGGCCTCGGCCTGCTCCTGGGCGCGGCGCAGCTTGGACGCCGCGACCATCTTCATGGCCGAGGTGATCTTTTGCGTCGACTTGACGCTGGTGATGCGGTTGCGAAGGTCCTTGAGACTAGGCATGCGTGCCCCCCGTCAGCCCCGTCATGTTGCCGTCCGCCGGCCCGTCGGTCAGACGAACACCTTGACGAAGTCCTTCAGAAAGGCGTGAAGCTGTTCCTCGATTTCCGAGGTGAGCTGCCTGGTCTCGCGGATCGAGGCAAGCAGCTCGGACTTCTTGGCGCGCAGCTCGGCCAGCATCTGCTGCTCGAACCGGGTCACGTCGCCGATCGGCAGCTTGTCGAGATAGCCGCGCACGCCCGAGAAGATCGCCGCGACCTGCTCCTCCACCGGCAGCGGCTCGAACTGGTCCTGCTTGAGCAGCTCGGTCAGGCGCGCGCCGCGGGCCAGCAGCCGCTGCGTCGCCGCATCCAGGTCCGACGCGAACTGGGCAAAGGCCTCCATCTCGCGGTACTGCGCCAGCTCCAGCTTGATGGTGCCGGCGACCTGCTTCATGGCCTTGATCTGCGCCGCCGAGCCGACACGGCTGACCGAGATGCCGACATTGATGGCCGGCCGGACGCCCTTGTAGAACAGGCTCGTCTCAAGGAAGATCTGGCCGTCGGTGATGGAGATGACGTTGGTCGGGATGTACGCCGACACGTCACCGGCCTGGGTTTCGACGATGGGCAGGGCGGTCAGCGACCCGGAGCCGTGTTCCTCGTTCAGCTTGGCGGCGCGCTCCAGCAGGCGGCTGTGCAGGTAGAACACGTCGCCCGGAAAGGCCTCGCGTCCCGGCGGCCGGCGCAGCAGCAGCGACATCTGGCGGTAGGCGACGGCCTGCTTGGACAGGTCGTCGTAGACGATCAGGGCGTGCATCCCGTTGTCGCGGAAATACTCGCCCATGGTGCAGCCGGCGTAGGGCGCCAGGTACTGCAGCGGCGCCGGCTCCGAGGCGGTGGCCGCCACGACGATCGAGTAGTCCATGGCGCCGCGGTCTTCCAGCGTCTTGACGAGCTGGGCGACGGTCGAGCGCTTCTGGCCGGTGGCGACATAGATGCAATAGAGTTTCCTGGATTCGTCGTCGCCCTGGTTGACCGTTCTCTGGTTGAGGATGGCGTCGATGGCGACGGCGGTCTTGCCGGTCTGGCGGTCGCCGATGATCAGCTCGCGCTGGCCGCGGCCGATCGGGGTCAGGGCGTCCACGGCCTTGAGGCCGGTCTGCATCGGCTCGTGCACCGACCGGCGCGGGATGATGCCGGGGGCCTTGACGTCGACGCGGCGCCGTTCGTCGCTTTGGATCGGCCCCTTGCCGTCGATCGGGTTGCCCAGTGCGTCGACCACCCGGCCCAGCAGGCCCTTGCCGATGGGGACCTCGACGATCGCGCCGGTCCGCTTGACGGTGTCGCCTTCCTTGATCTCGCGGTCTTCGCCGAACACCACGATGCCGACGTTGTCAGTCTCCAGGTTCAGGGCCATGCCCTTGATGCCGGTCGGAAACTCGACCATCTCGCCGGCTTCGACGTTGTCCAGGCCGTAGACGCGCGCGACGCCGTCGCCGATCGAAAGCACCGTGCCGATCTCTGCGACATCGGCCTCGGTTCCGAAATTCGCAATCTGGTTCTTGATGATCGCGGAAATCTCGGCGGCGCGAATCTCCATCAGGCAACCCCTTTCATGGCCGTTTGCAGCTTGTTCAGCTTCGTGCGCAGCGACGAGTCGACCATCAGCGAGCCGACCCTGACGATCATGCCGCCAAGCAGGTCGGGATCTACCGTAAGGTCGACCGTCACCTTGGCGCCGAGCGCCTTCTTGATCTGATCGGTGAGCGCCTTGGTCTGCGCGGCGTTGAGCCTGTGCGAGGTGGTCACCGCGGCGGTCATCTCGCCGCGGCGCCGCGCCAGCTCGTCCAGATAGGCCTTGATCATGTCCGGCACGGCGAACAGGCGCCGGTTGCTGGCGACCAGCGCGACGAACTTCTGCGTCAGCTCTGTCGCCTCGAGCTGCTGCAGCACGGCGACGATGGCCTTGCCCTGCGCGTCGCGGCCGATCAGCGGGCTGCGGACCAGACGGCGCAGATCGTCACTGTCGATCAGGGCCTGCCGGAGCGTACGCAGGTCGTCGGCGACCTGGTCGAGCTGCCGGTTCTCGTCGGCAAGCTCAAACAGTGCCGTCGCATAGCGCGACGCCAAGTCGGATAATCCTGAACCCTTGGATGCCACGTCCTTCTCCGAAAACAGGCCTCGGACAGGTCCGGCCAGACCGGGCGGCGGGAGGGCGGGATGATGCCCGGAAAAACACGGACAACGAGCCGCCGGGCGGCCCCCGCCTGCAGTGAAGGGTCATCTAACACACGGTCGCGCGCCGCGCAACCACCGTCCGGCGCGGTTTGCCGCAGTGCCGCAGGGCATGGTGCGGCGCCGGCCCCGCCGCCGGGCGGGCGACACGTACGGGACGCTGACGTTGCCGTTGCTGCAACAATCTGTTCGAACGGCCCGGCCTTTGTTCGGGCGCGCGGCGATACAATTTTCTTCGCGGTGCGGTCCGCAGTGTACGCTCCGGACGACGCACGACAGGGATGCAAACAGGGAGACGAGGCGTCATGAAGCGGATCACGTCGGTCATCGTTGCCGCGGCAGCCGGAGTCGGGCTCGCCGGCCCCGCCGCAGCGGCGGAGGAATGGGCCATCGACCCGTCGCACACGCACATCCTGTTCTTCGTGAATCACTTCGGCATGTCCGACATCCAGGGCGAGTTCCTGGACTTCGACGGCACCTTCATGCTCGACACCGAGGCACCGGAAAACAGCAGCATCGCCGTCACCATCGATGTGGCCAGCCTGGACAGCGGCTGGGCCGCGCGCGACGAACATTTCCTCAGCGCCGACTTCTTCACTGTCGAAGAACACCCAACCATCACCTTCACCAGCACGGATGTCGAAGTCGTCGGCGCGGACACGGCGACCGTCACCGGCGACCTGACGATCAAGGGCATCACGCGGCCGGTCACGCTGGACGTCACCCTGAACGGGCTTCAGGACGACCATCCGATCCGCGAGGGCACGCAGCGCTATGCCGGCTTTACGGCGACGACCGTGCTGCGGCGCAGCGACTTCGGCATGGACCTGTACGCGCCGGCGGTGTCCGACGAGGTCGAGATCCGGATCGAGATGGAGGCCACCGGCCCCGCCTCGTAGCAACCGGGACGGCGGCGGTGCGGCCGGCACGGCGGCGGTGCGGCCGCCGCCGCCGCCGTCGCTCCCGGCAGGGAGGTGCGTGATGCAGGTGTTCAACACGAAGGTCCGCTACGGCGCCGTGGCGATCGGGCTGCACTGGATCGTGGCGCTGCTGATCGCCGGCATGATCGGGCTGGGCTTCGCCATGGTCCGCTATTTCGAGGCGCCGGACGCGCTGGCCACGAAGTTCGCGCTCTATCAGTGGCACAAGTCGTTCGGCGTCACGGTGCTGGCGCTGGCGCTGCTGCGGCTGGGCTGGCGGCTGGTCAATCCGGTGCCGCCGCTGCCCGACACCCTGAAGCCGTACGAGCGGGCGCTGGCCCGCTTCACGCACGGGGCGCTGTACGGGCTGCTGCTGGCCACGCCCCTGGCCGGGTGGGTGATGACCTCGGCCTCGTCGTTCCCGATCGGCGAGGTGTTCGGCCTGTTCACCCTGCCGGCCCTGGTCGGCGACAGCCAGAGGGTGTACGAGGTGGCGCGCGTCGTGCACGAGGTGCTGGCCTGGAGCCTGGTCGCCGTGGTCGCGCTGCATGTCGCCGGCGCCCTGAAGCACCATTTCGTTCTCAGGGATGACGTGCTGCGGCGGATGCTGCCGGTCCGGCACCGGCGGGTCCGCACTGCGGCCACCGCGGGAGAGTAGGGCATGATCGTCAACCGTATTGCCGCCATCGCCTTTGGTGCGGTCCTGGCGCTCGGCGCCGCTGCGGCCGCCCCGGCCGGGGCGGCGGAGTGGGTCGTCGACGGCGACACGAGCCGGCTCGGCTTCGTCGGCACCCAGACGGGCAGCCGGTTCGAGGGCGCCTTCGACCGCTTCGAGGCCGACATCACCTTCGATCCGGACAACCTCGACGCCGGCGCCGTGACCGTGGTCATCGCCGTCGACAGCTTCGCCACCGGCAACGGCCAGCGCGACGAGATCGCCAAGTCGGCGGAGTGGTTCAATGTCGCGGAATACCCTGAGGCACGATTCGCGACGACCGGCTTCCGCCGTGTCGGCGAGGGCCGCTACGAGGCCGACGCCGACCTCACCATGCGCGGCGTGACGCGGCCCGTGGTGCTGCCGTTCACCCTGGAGATCGACGGCGATACGGCACGCATGCACGGCGAACTGACGGTCGACCGCGTCGACTACGGCATCGGCCAGGGCCAGTGGGAAGCGGGCGATGCTGTCGGGCGGGAAGTCACGATCGTCGTCGACCTGACGGCGGTGCGGGCGCAATAGACCGGGCGCAATGGACCGGGCGTTCAAGGCGGCGTTCAAGGCGGCGTTCAAGGCGGCGTTGAAGGCGGGGGGGTGCAGCCGATGGCGGAAAGCGGGTCGTCGCAGGCAAGACTGGGAGCGATCCGGCGGCGCCGCCGCAGCGGCCTGCTCAACCACCTGATCGCCTATTTCGCGGTCATGGTCGTCCTGGTGCCGGTCAACCTGCTGACGACGCCCGAGACGGTGTGGTTTCCGTTCGTCATGGTGGCGTGGGGCACGCCGCTGGCCGTCCATGTCGCCTGGGTCATGGAGCTGTTCGGTCCGCCAAAGGTCTAGGCCTTGCCGCGGCTCTTTCTAACGCTTTGTTCACCTTCCTGAATGATGGTGGTGCCGAGCCGCATGGCCTGCGCCGGTTTGGTTGTCGGCCGCAGTGCGGCGACCATCAAGGCGAGGGACATGCGAAGTGGCGTGGTGCGAGGGGCGGCCGGCAGCCGCGTGATCCGCGGTGCACAGGCGCTCAGCGGCTTGCGGCTGAGCCAGGCAGTGATGCCGCGGCTGGCCGAGCTGCACGGCCGGTTCAACCGCGGCGCCCCCAATGCGCGCCGTGCCGTGCTGCGCCACTGCGACCTGAGCGGCCTCGATCTGCGCGGCCTGGACTTCTCCTCCAGCGAGTTCGTCGCCTGCGTCTTCGATGGTGCCGACCTGCGCGGCGCCCGCTTCCGCTTCGCCAACATCTTCGGTGCCCGCTTCCGCGATGCCGACCTGCGCGCCAGCGAGTTCGAGCGTGCCGACCTGCGCGGTGCCGCCTTCGACCGCGCCGACCTGAGCGATGCGTGCCTGCAGGGCGCCGACCTGCGCGAAGGGGCGATTGTCTGCACCGTGGCCAGCATCCCGCAGGACGGGCAGGGCACCAGCTTCCGGGGCGCCCGGCTGGAGCGGACGCGACTCGGCCAGTCGCGGCTCAAGGGCGCCGATTTCAGCGAAGCCGTCATCCATTTCGCCGAGTTCGCCGGCGCCGATCTGCGGGCGACGCTGTTCCGCGGGGCCGAAGTGATCGGTGCCGTGTTCCGCGGCAGCCGCGTCGCCGATGCCGATTTCCGTGGCGCGTTCTGTGACGATCTGACCCTGCGCGACATCGACCTGGACCAGGTCCGCATCGGCGACCGCCGCGCGGCGCCCAGCGACGGCGACCTGCGGCGCTTGCTGGAGGACCATGCCGACTGGATCCTGTCGGGCGGGCAGGACGGCCGCCGGCTCGTGCTGACCGATGCCGACCTGCGCGGCCGGCAGCTCGCCGGAGCCAATCTCGCCGCCGCCGACCTTGCCATCGCGGTCCTCGCCGAGGCCGACCTGCGCGGCGCGCTTCTGGCGGCGGCCGACCTGAGCCACGCCAACCTGGTCCGCGCCGACCTGCGCGGCGCCGACCTGCGCGGCACCGACCTGTGTGCTGCCAATCTGCGCGATGCCCGCCTGGAGAAAGCCCGGACCGGCGTCCTGCCGGGCACCGGCCTGACCACGGCCCTGGCCGCCAGCGCGCGGCGCGGGCGCGACCGGCTGCGCCGGGTGGACGCATAGGGCTTTCCCTGTCTCGGCTTTCAGGGGTGTCCAGCGGTATCCGGCACACGCGATACAGCCATGCACCGGGCATGCATGCCGGGTCCGCTGCATCGCGGGCTAATTGGCGCTTTGTTAAATATTTGACCCTACGCTGTGCCAGGAGATGGCCCGACGGAGAGACAATGCCGTTGCGGCCGACGCTGCAGGCTCGACGTTCCGAAATGCCGGTACGACGACCCGTTTCCCGGGCCCGTTCGGGCGGGAAGCCCGCCGCCTGCCCCGACATCCGGAAGTCCCTGAACAGATGGAGGACCCTGGCATGTTCAGGCTCGGCAACATCCGCATAAACATGAAAATCTGGGTCGGCTTCGGGACCGTGCTCGTCCTGCTGGCCGTGATCAGTGTCGTGGGCTATCTGGCCTTGAGCGGCGCCAATCGGGACTTTGCCGAGTATCGTGCGCTGGCGCGCGCGGCCAACGAAGCCGGCCGCATCCAGGCGAACATGCTGACCGTGCGCCTTGCCGCCAAGGACTTCATCATCATCGCCGATGAGCGGTCGGCGCGCAGGGTGCTGGCCGAGGCCGAGCAGGCCCGGCAGTTCATCGGAGCCACCGCCGCGCTCGTCATCGACGAGACCGGTGCCGAACTGATCCCCGAGGCCGGACAGGCCGCGGTGCTCGACCGGCTGAGCACCCAGCTCGAGGCCTATCTCACCGCCTTCCGGCAGGTGCAGGCGTACCAGGCCGAGCGCACCGAACTGCTCGATGGCCTCAATGCGCTGGGCCCGCAGATCGCGGCCGAACTGACTGCCATCGAGACGGCCGCGTTCGAGGCGGAGGACATCAACGGCGCCGCCGCCGCGTCGGCGGCGCTGCGCAACCTGCTGCTGGCGCGGCTCTACGCAGCCAGGTTCCTGGTCGACATCAGCGACCAGAACGCCTTCACCCGCGCCATGGCCGAGTTCCAGCAGCTCGACCAGAACGCGGCGGCCATGGAGCGCGCCTTGGACAGCCGTCAGGCGCGGACCGCTGCGGTCGCTGTCGTGGAGGCGACGCAGACCTACCGCGCCAACCTCGCTCGCATGCGCGACGTGGTCGGCGAGCGCGACGCCCTGATCCGAGGCACCATGGACCGGGTCGGGCCCGAAGTTGCCGAGCTCATCGAACGGTTCAAGCTGGACATCAAGGAGCGCCAGGACGAGCTGGGCCCTGCGGCGACCACGGCCATGCAGCGCGCCGTCGTCACCGTCATCATCGCCGCCATCGTCAGCATCGTGACCGGTTTCATCGCCGCCTTCGTGATCGGTCGCGGCATTTCGCGGCCGATCATCGCCATGACCGGCGCCATGGGCCGGCTGGCCGGCGGTGACAAGGCCGTGGCCATCCCGGCGCAGGACCAGACGGACGAGGTTGGCGCCATGGCCAAGGCGGTCCAGGTGTTCAAGGACAACGTAATCCGCAACGACGAGCTGGTCGCCGCCGCTGCCAGGGACCAGGAGCAGCGTGTCGCCCGCGCCGAGCGCGTCACCCATCTGACCACCGCGTTCGACGATGGTGTCGCCGAGGTGCTGGAGACTGTTGCCACCGCGTCGAACGAGCTGCAGCACACGGCCGAGGGGCTGTCGGCCACGGCCGAGCAGGCCAACCGCCAGGCGACCGCCGTCGCCGCCGCGTCGGAGCAGGCGTCGGGCAACGTCCAGACGGTGGCCAGCGCGGCCGAGGAGCTGTCCAGCTCGATCCGGGAGATCGGCCGTCAGGTCGACAAGACCAGCGGGCTGGCCGGGACGGCCGCCCATGAGGCCGACGACTCCAACCAGCAGGTCGAGCGCCTCGCCGAAACCGCGCAGAAGATCGGCGAGGTCGTGCAGCTGATCACCTCGATCGCCGAGCAGACCAACCTGCTCGCCCTCAACGCCACCATCGAGGCGGCGCGGGCCGGGGACGCCGGCAAGGGCTTTGCCGTGGTCGCCTCGGAGGTCAAGAGCCTGGCCAACCAGACGGCCAAGGCGACCGAGGAGATCGCCAAGCAGATCGCCGACGTGCAGTCGGCCACCGGCACCACGGTCGAGGCGATCCAGCGGATCGGCGGGCGCATCCGCGAGATCAACGAGATCGCCACCGGCGTCGCCTCGGCAGTGGAGGAGCAGAACGCGGCGACCCAGGAGATCGCCCGCAACATCCAGCAGGCCGCCATGGGCACGGCGGAGGTCTCGTCGAACATCACCGGCGTCACCCAGGCGGCCGGCGAGACCGGCACGGCGGCGACGCAGGTGCTTGGTGCCTCCGGCGATCTCGCCAGGCAGTCCGACCGGCTGCGCGCCATCGTCCGGCAGTTCCTGACCGACGTGCGCGCCGCCTGACCCCCGCCGCGTGACCGCCCCGCGTGACTCTGGGCCGGCGCCTGCCGGGCCCGGTCCCCTGGCGCCGGGGCCGGGCCCGCCTGTCATGAGTCGGCGACGGATCCCCCAGCGGCGGCTTTGCTTTTCTGGCCCGCCCGCGGCGACCGGCAGGGCCGAAGTTCCCGCTGGTCTCGGCACCGGCCTTGCTGCTATTTCTTGCGAACGGTTATCGCAGGGCGTGGTGCCGGATGCGGCGGCCGCCGCACTGCGACGGCAAGGGCAGCGGGTGGCGATGAGCGGAGAGGCAGCGGACAGCGACGGCCGCAAGGCCGTGCACATGCGCATATTCGGCCGCGTCCAGGGCGTCTGGTTCCGCGGCTGGGCGGTGGACGAGGCGCAGCGCCGCGGCCTCGACGGCTGGGTGCGCAACGTCTCGGACGGCTCGGTCGAGACCCTGGTGGCGGGGCCGCCCGACGCCGTGGAGGAGATGGTCCAACTGTGCCGCCAGGGCCCACCCAGCGCCCAGGTGCAGGACGTCAAGATCTCCCGCGGCAGCGACCCCGGCCCCGTCGGTTTTCGCCAGACGCCGACGCGATAGGGGATGCCCGGCCTGTTCGTCCTGCTGTGGTCGACCGGGTTCATCGGCGCGCGGCTCGGCCTGCCCTATGCCGAGCCGATGACCTTTCTGGCCCTGCGGTTCGCCCTGGTGATCGGGATCTTCGCGGTGCTGATCGCCGCGGTGCGGGTGCCGCTGCCGCCGCTCATTGCCTGCCGTCACGAGGCGCTGACCGGCGTGCTGCTGCATTCCGGCTATCTGGGATCGGTGTTCGCGGCGATCGACCACGGCCTGCCGGCGGCCCTGGCGGCGCTGATCGTCGGGTTGCAGCCGCTGCTGACCGGGGCGGTGGTCGGGCCGTTGCTGGGCGAGCGGGTCAGTCCGCGGCAGTGGGTTGGCCTCGGCCTCGGCCTTGCCGGCGTGGCGCTGGTGCTCTCGGAGAAGGTCGATGTCGGCGGCGGCGCGCTGTTTGCCGGCTTCGGGCTGGATGCGGTCGGCCTGGCGGTGGTCGGGCTGTGCGCGATCACCGGCGGCACGCTCTACCAGAAGCGGTTCGGCGGCGGCCTCGACTGGCGCTGGGCGGCCGTGGCCCAGTATGGCGCCGCCTTGGCCGTTACCGGCCTGCTGGCCGTCGCGATCGAGACCAACCGGATCGTCTGGCACGCCGATTTCGTCATCGCGCTGGTCTGGCTGGCAGTCGTGCTGTCGATCGGCGCGGTCGGCCTGCTGATGCTGCTGATCCGGCGCGGGGCGGCGGCCCGGGTCGCCGGCCTGTTCTATCTGGTGCCGCCGTGCACCGCCGTGGTCGCCTGGATCCTGTTCGACGAGCGGTTCGGCTGGACCGCCGTGGCCGGCATGGCGGTGGCCGTGATCGGCGTCGCTCTGGTCGTCGCCCGGCCGAACCTCCGGTCAATAGGCCGGTGACAAGGATCGATGACGACAAGGATCGGTGACGGTTTACTTTTCCCGTTGTCCTGTTTCAGCCTCGCCTTGAGGGGCGGTCGCGGCCTGGACCCTGGGCTTGGGGCCGCGCCTGGCCGGTGCCAGGGGCCGGCCGAGCCGCGCTTCCAGGTCGGCCAGCCAGGCGGCCGAGCCGAGCGGCCGGCCGACGCCCGCCGCCCGGTCCAGCCGCTCGGTGATCTCCGGGGTGTCCTCCGCCTCGAGCAGTGCCGCGAAGTCCGGCACCCGCTCGAGCAGCGGCGCGACCATCACCAGGGCGTCGTCGCGCCCCTCCAGGTGGGCGCGGACGCTCGACCAGGGCCAGTCCCGGGGATGGCGGATGAGCCCGGCCCTGACCGGATAGAGGGCGATGTAGCGCGCCGCGGCGATCAGGTGCGCCTCGTCCATGGCGACGGCGCCGAACCGGCCCTGGAACAGATGGCCGGTCCACCCGAAGCGGGCATTGATGGCGCGGGTATAGCGCCGATGCGCCTCGGCGAACGTCTTGCGCAGGCCGTCCTCGTTGGCCGGGGTGGCGATCATGTGGACGTGGTTGGGCATCAGGCAATAGGCCCAAACCTGCGTCCCGGCGCGCCGGGCCGCCTCGGCGATCAGGCTGCGGTAGAAGACGTAGTCGCCATCCTCGAAGAAGATCGGCTCGCGCCGGTTGCCCCGCTGCGTAACGTGATGCGGGACCTCGGGTACCACGATCCGCGCCAACCGTGCCATCGCTCTGCTCCCTTGCCTTGGTTTGCCCGACGGCAGGAAAGCACGGGTGCGGAGATTAGTAAAGCGTCACCGTAATTTGCTCATTTCAAGCTCTGCAATGCGGTACAGCGGCTCCAGTTCATGCTGCAGCGAATGCCACATCATGTCCTCCAGGATAATGTCATACTGGTGCCGGTAGACGTTTCCCAGGTCCCAAGTCCCTGCCAATCGATATCTCCATGATGGGCCTTTAGGCCATCGGGAAGACGACGGCTTGCTTCAGAAATGATTTCCAGGGCGCGGGCAGACTCATAGAACGTTTTGCGATCTGAGCAAAAATCCTCGAACGTCATGCCATTTGTGAAACTGCGGGCATGCCTGATGTTTTCAAGGATATCTGCAAGCCGTTGGGTCGGATTCTTAGAAGGCATTCACGGCGTCCCTTAGAAGATCATCCCGCAGTAAGAGCCTGAGGGTCCGGCGGTTGGCGACGTCAGCGTTTCCGTTGAACAGATCTTCAATGTACAAGCACAACCCAGAGTATTAGAACAGCCCCATCGGATGGTCCGGGTCAAGCTCGATGAGCACGTCAACATCGCTGTCCTCGCGCGCCTCGCCGCGGGCGACGGAGCCAAACACGGCAGCATGGAGCACGCCGCGCCCGCGCAGCTCGTCGGCATGGGCACGCAGCCTGCTCAGGGCTTCATCCAGTGTTGCAGCCGTTTTCGAGTGTGTTGCCTGCATGGAACCGCCGTTCCGGGCCGATATGAAAAACCGGACGGCGGCCTTAACGTTACACTAAGCTGTGCCGCGTTTCAATACACGATAGCATGCAATCGTCCGCTCACGGCTGCAGCCCTTCCCCGAACACCTCCTCCCAGGCCTCGCGCAGGGCCATGTCGGCTTCGGGCAGGGTCACCGGGTGGCCCAGGTCGACCAGCGAGGTGACGCCGTGACCGCGGATGCCGCACGGCACGATGCCGGCGAAGTGGGTCAGGTCCGGCTCGACGTTCAGGGCGACGCCGTGAAAGCTGACCCAGTGGCGGACGCGCACGCCGATGGCGGCGATCTTGTCCTCCCGCCCATGGCCGCGGTCGACCCAGATGCCGACCCGCCCCGGCCGCCGCTCGCCGCGCACGCCGAAGCGGGCGAGGGCGCGAATCAGCCATTCCTCCAGGTCGTGCACGAAGGCACGCAGGTCGGCGCCGCGCCGCCTGAGGTCGAGCATGACATAGCCGACCCGCTGGCCCGGCCCGTGATAGGTGTACTGGCCGCCGCGGCCGGACCGGTAGACCGGGAACCGGCCGGGCGTCAGCAGGTCGCCGTCGCGGGCGCTGGTGCCGGCGGTGTAGAGCGGCGGGTGCTCCAGCAGCCAGACGAGCTCGGGCGCGGTGCCGGCGCGGATCGCCGCGACGCGCGCCTCCATTGCCGCCACCGCCGCCTCGTAGGGCACGGGGGCGTCGCTGATGCGCCACTCGAGAAGGCCGGCGCAGGGCTTGGCTGACGGTGCGGTGTCCATTATCTTGAAAGCGTGACTACGGTTTGATATGTCCCAGCGCGCCATAAGGCGGGCGCCATCGGGGCGGCAGCCGACGCCCGTGCGGTCGTGGCGGAACTGGTAGACGCGCAGCGTTGAGGTCGCTGTGGGGGCAACCCCGTGGAAGTTCGAGTCTTCTCGACCGCACCATCCTGATCAATTCCCAACCTGGATGCGCATCCTTGGCGCCGGCGGGCCTTTTTTCCGCCCCCCTTTTTTCCGCTCCGGGGCATACATATAAACGGTTCCCAGGAATTGGGAGAGCAGGCCTGCGGGCTGATGCGGCCCGGCGCGGGGACAGCGCCCCGCGCCGCCGCCGTTTCGTGGCCGGCCGTCCCCAGGCGGCCGGGGGTTGCTGATGCGAGTCGGGAGTTCCTGCCGTGAACGAGATCCTGGAGCCGCGCGAGCGCGAGCCGCAGGACCGGCAACAGCCGGAGCAGGACACGTCCGACCAGGGCTATGGCCTGCGCGACGAGCTGCAGCGCCAGATTGAAGAGGCGCTCGACGCGCATGACACGGCTCAGGTGGAGCGCCTGCTCAACACCCTGCACCTCGCCGACCTTGCCGACCTGCTGGAACGCCTGCACCCGGAGGACCGGCAGACGGTCGTCGGCATCATCCGGCCGACCCTGCGCATCGATCCGGACCTGCTCGCCTATCTGAGCGAGGACGTCCGCGACGAACTGCTCCAGCATCTGGCGCCGGACGAGCTGGCGGCCGCCGTGGCCGAGCTGGACAGCGACGACGCGTTCGGCGTCATCGAGACCCTCGACGACGACAAGCGCCGCGCGGTGCTGGCCAGCCTGCCGGCGCTGGAGCGGCGCTGGGCCGAGGAGAGCCTGAGCTTTCCGGAGTATTCGGCCGGCCGCCTGATGCAGCGCGAGTTCGTCGCGGTGCCGATGTTCTGGACCGTCGGCAAGACCATCGACTATCTGCGCATGGCCGAGACCCTGCCGGACGAGTTCTACGACATCTTCGTCGTCGATCCGCGCTACCGGCCGACCGGCGACGTGCGCATCTCCCAGATCCTGCGCTCCAAGCGCTCGGTGCGGCTGGCCGACCTGGTCACCGAGGAGATCCGCACCGTGCCGGCAACGGTGGACCAGGAGGAGGTCGCCTTCCTGTTTCGCCAGTACGACCTGACCTCGGCGCCGGTGGTGGACGATGCCGGGCGGCTGATCGGCGTGATCACCGTCGACGACATCGTCGACGTCATCAACGAGGAGGCCGAGGACGACATCCTGAAGATGGGCGGCGTGATCGAGGACGACCTCTACCGCGACGTGATCGAGACCAGCCGGGCGCGCTTCTCCTGGCTGGGCGTGAACCTGATCACCGCGGTCGTCGCCTCGGCCGTCATTGCCATCTTCGAGTCGACGATCGAGCAGGTCGTCGCGCTGGCGGTGCTCATGCCCATCGTCGCCTCCATGGGCGGCAATGCCGGCACCCAGTCGCTGACCGTCGTGGTTCGCGCGCTGGCGACCAAGGAGCTGTCCGACCGCAATGCCCGCCGGGTGATGTGGAAAGAGATGCTGGTCGGCTGCATCAATGGCCTGCTGTTTGCGGCCATCGCCGGAACCATCGCCGCCCTGTGGTTCGGCCAGATCCTGCTCGGCGTGGTGATCGGCATGGCCATGATCGCGACGCTGATGGTTGCCGGCCTGTCCGGGGCACTGATCCCGGTGCTGCTGGAAAAGCTCAAGATCGATCCGGCCGTGGCGTCGAGCGTGTTCCTGACCACGGTGACCGACGTGGTCGGCTTTTTCACCTTTCTCGGGCTGGCCGCCTGGATCCTGCTGTAGCCGGGCGGCCGGCCCCTTTCCCTCGGCAAGCTGGGACCCGTCATGACCGACCCGCACGTCGTCGAGGACCAGAGCGCCGCCGTGGCCCTGCTGGCCGACCCGGCCACGCACGGCGGCGCGCCGGTGGCGCGCATCGACACCCACGGCGCCATCCTGTTCCTGGCCGGCGAGCGGGTCTGCAAGCTCAAGCGCGCCGTGCGCTATCCCTACATGGATTTCTCCACGCCGGCGCTGCGTGAGGCCGCCTGCCGGGCGGAGGTGGCGCTCAACCGGCGCACCGCGCCGCAGCTCTACCTCGGCGTCGCGCCGCTGGTCCGCGGCCCGCAGGGCGGCCTGCGGCTCGGCGACGTCGGGGCGCGGTCCGGGAATGCGGCCGACTGGGTCGTCGTCATGCACCGGTTCGACCAGGCGGCGCTGTTCGATGCCATGGCCGAACGCGGCGCGCTGACGGCCGGGCTGATGGATGGCCTCGCCGAGGCGGTGGCGGCGCTGCATGCCGATGCCGAGCGGCATCCGGAGGCCGGTGCCGCCGCGCTGCGATGGGTGGTCGAGGAGAACCTGGCCGAGTTCGCCGAGGCGCCGGCGCTGTTCCCGCCCGACCGCGTCGCCTGCCTGCGCGACCGGGCCGAGGCGGCGCTCGATCGCGTCGGGCCGCGGCTTGACCGGCGGGCACGGGACGGGTTCGTGCGCCGCTGCCATGGCGATTTGCACCTGCACAACGTCGTCCTGCTGGACCGCCGGCCGGCGCTGTTCGACTGCATCGAGTTCAACGACGCGCTGGCCGTCATCGACGTGCTCTACGACCTGGCGTTCCTGCTGATGGACCTGGAGCATCGCGGCCTGCGCCCGTTCGCCAACCGGGTCTTCAATCGCTATCTGGAGATCACGGCCGATGTCGAGGGACTGGCGGCCCTGCCGCTGTTCCTGTCGACCCGCGCGGCGGTGCGGGCCAAGGTCGCGCGCAGCAGCGCCGCCACCCTCGATGACGCGCCGCCGGCGGCAGCGGCGCAGCGGCGCGATGCCGTCGCCTATTTCGACGCGGCCTTGCGCTATCTGGAGCCGCCGCGGCCGGTGCTGGTCGCTGTCGGCGGCCTGTCGGGCAGCGGCAAGACAACCGTGGCGCGGGCGCTGGCGCCGGACCTGGGGCCGGCTCCCGGGGCCGTCGTCGTGCGCAGCGACGTGATCCGCAAGCGCATGCTCGGCGTGGCGGAGACCGAACGGCTGCCCGAGCCGGCCTACAAGCGGCCGGTCACGCGGCGCGTCTATGACGAGCTGCGCCGCCGCACGGCCGCGGCGGCCGCGGCAGGACAGGCGGCCATTGCCGATGCCGTCTACGCCGCGGCGGACGAGCGGGCCGACATCGAGGCCGCCGCGGCCGAAGCCGGCGTACCCTTCGCCGGGATCTGGCTCGACGCGCCGGAGGCCGAGCTGTTCCGCCGCGTCGGCGGGCGCAGCGGCGATGCCTCGGACGCCGACGCCGCCATCGTCGCGCGCCAGCGCGGGTCGCAGACGGGCGAGATCAGTTGGGCGCGCATCGATGCCGGCGGCGATGCCGAGGCCTCCGTCGCGCTGGCCGGGCGGGTGCTCGCCGACATCATGGCACGCGGTCGGCCCGAAGGATGACGCTGCGCGCTTGCGCGCCATGGGACGCTGCGCGCTTGCGCGCCATGGGAGGGGCGGATCCCGGCATGACATGATCCGTCATCCCGCCTGGGGCATCCGCCAGGCGCACGAGGGAAGGAGCGCCGGAGCCGTGACCATCAGGACCATCCTGGCGCCCGTCACCGGCACGGCCGGTGACGCCGCTGCCCTGGCCACCGCCTTCGGGCTGGCCCGCCGGCACGATGCCCACGTCGATGCCCTGTTCGCCCGGCCCAGCCCGGCGGAGGTCGTGCCGATGGCCGGGGACGGCGTGTCCAGCGCCGTCGTCGAGCAGTTGACGGCCTCCACCGTCCGCCATTGGACCCTGCGCGAGGCCGCCGCAAGGCGGGCCTTCGACGCCGCCGTCGCCGGCGCGGGCCTGCTGCTGCACGACGCGCCGCCCGGGCCGGACGGCGCCTCGGCGAGCTGGCGGCCGGAGATCGGGCGCGAGGACCGCGTGGTGCGGCGCGCCTGCCCGGTCAGCGACCTGATCGTCATGGCCAACCGCACCGGCGGCGACGACGACCTGCAGTTCCTGCTGACGCTGGAGGCCGCCCTGCTGACCGGCGGCCGGCCGGTGCTGCTGGTGCCCGAGGCGCACCGGTACCGGGACATCGCCACGATCGTCGTCGCCTGGGACAACAGCGGCTTTGCCGCCCGCGCCGTGGCCGGGGCCATGCCGCTGCTGCGCGAGGCGGGCACGATTCATGTGTTGTCCGCCGCGACGCCGCGGACCGATCCGGCCCGCGCCCCTGAGCTGGCGCGCCATCTCGCCTGGCACGGCCTGGCCGCGACGGTCGACCGCGTCGATCCCGGCCACGGCAAGGTCGGCGCCGCCCTGCTCGGCCGGGCCGAGGCGCTGGGCGCCGATCTGCTCGTCATGGGCGGCTACGGCCACAGCCGCATGCGCGAGATGATCCTGGGCGGCGTGACCCGCTTCGTGCTGTCGCACGCCCGTCTGCCGGTTCTGATGGCGCATTAGGCGCCAAAGTCCCTGAAAGCCGTACGGATGCTTCCCATATCCATAGGAATGGAGGGTACGGCCATGTTGACGATCACGGACTGCATCGGGATGAGCGGCCTCTCCGAGCCGGAGGTGGACGCCATTGCCGAGCATGAGCACATCCCGGAGGTCGTCGCCGCCGAGATGGGAGCGTGGCTCCTCGGGACGTCCCGTGGGCCGTTGCGCATCGAGGCGATGATCCGGGACGACATCGTGGCCGCGCGCGAGCACGGCCACCGGCTTCATGCCGACGAGCTGCAGCGGGTTCTGCAGCACTTCCACCAGGAGCATCCGGTCACGATCCACTGACCGACGCATGATCGGCCGGGCGCCGCCGGAGGCGCCGTCCGGGACGAGGGAAGGGCGCCCGAGCGGCGCCAGCCGAGAGCAAGGATTTCCCCGGTGAGCATCAAGACGATCCTGGCCCCCGTGAACGGCACGGATGCCGATGGGCCGCGTTTGAAGCTGGCGTTCGCGGCGGCGCGCCGCCTGGACGCGCACGTGGACGTCATGTTCACGCGGCTCGATCCGGCCGATGCCGTGCCGGTGGTCGGCGAGGGGATGTCGAGCGCGGTGATCGACCAGTTGATCACAGCGGCGGAACAGGAGGCGCGGCGCTGCCGCGACGTGGCGCGGCGCCACTTCGAAGTGGCGGTATCGGCGCTGGGCGTGCCGGTCCACGACACGCCGCCGGGACCGGGTTCGGCCACGGCGGCCTGGGAGGAACGGGTCGGCCGCGAGGAACGGCTGGTGCGCAAGCGGTGCGCGCTGGCTGACCTTGTCGTGCTGAGCCACGAGCCCGGCGACGAGGAGAACCTGCAGTTGACCCTGACCTTCGAGGCGACGCTGATGCACGGCGGCCGGCCGCTGCTGCTGGCGCCGGCGGCGACGCCGCGGGATGTCGGCGCAGTTGCCGCGATCGCCTGGGACGGCGGCCCGCAATGCGCCCGCGCCGTCACCAGCGCGCTGCCGTTCCTGCATCTCGCCGAGGTGACCCATGTCCTGACCGCGATGTCGGCCCACCAGGATCCGGCGATGGCGGGCGCCCTGGTGGACTATCTCGCCTGGCATGGCATCGAGTCGCAGGCGCACCGGATCGAACCGGGAAACGGAAGCGTCGGTGAGGCGTTACTGGAGACGGCATCGGCATTCGGCACCGACCTGCTCGTCATGGGCGGCTACAGCCACAGCCGCATGCGCGAGATGATTCTGGGCGGCGTCACCCGGTACGTGCTGGCCAATGCCGGCCTGCCGGTGCTGATGGCGCATTGACCCCGACGACGCCGGCGCCCGCTGGCGTCCGTACAGGTTCCCTGTCAACGGCAAGAGGAGGAATTCCCATGTTGACGATCCAGGACTGCATCGGCCTCAGCGAACTCAGCGAGGAGGAGGTCGACGCGATCGCCGAGCACGAGCACACACCCGAGATCATCGCGGCCGAACTGGGCCACTGGCTGGTCGAGACCGAGGCCGGCGAGCGGCGCATCAAGAAAATGATCAGGGATGACATCGAGGACGCCCGTCGCCGCGGCGACTACCGCCATTCGGCCAAGCTCAAGATGGTGCTCAGGCACTTCCTGCAGGAGCACCCCGAGGTCGCCGACTGACTGCGGCACCGGCTGCGGCACCGGCTGCGGCA
>CAZGMC010000032.1:13687-17410 GCA_964526565.1 uncultured Mycobacteriaceae bacterium | reverse complement strand
GCGGCATTCCCGGCCGCGGCATTCCCGGCACGAGGAGGAAGAACCGCCGTGTCGCTGAAGAGGATCCGCCTGGAACTGGCCCGCTGTGGCGATTTCCCGGAAGGCAGCCACGAGTGCGGCTATGAGTTCGCCGCGCCGCTGAGCGAAAGCGGTGAACTCGACGCGGCGGCCTGGCGGCGGGTGCCGGACCAGTGCACCGTCCGCCGCTTCTGGCTGCACGAGGATGACGAGATCGGCCGCCTGGTCCATACCGGGGCCCACGGCTGGTCGTTCCGCTATGGCGGCCGCGACCCCGACGACGATGAGCCGATCTTCCAGCTCGACCGCCATCGCATGGTCGAGGGGGAATACGTCTCCATCACCGAGCACGACGGGGTGCTGCGCACCTTCCGGGTCGTCCGGGTCCGATAACGTAGCGGCTGCGCGCGCCGGGCGGTTCAACAATCGTCCGGCAGCGCTTCCAGTTCGGTCAGCGTCGCGCGGACGACGAAATCCCCGTAATCGATGTCCATGGTGTCGATGACACCGTTGTCGAACAGCCGGACCGCGATCTCGTAGTCCGGCAGCGCACCGGCGGCGGTGAAGAAGGCCAGCCGCACGGACCATGACGGCCGTGCCAGCAGCGGCTCTTCGGCCGTGTCCGGCGCCGGGCGGCCAGCGCCGATGACGGCGCTGATCTCGGTCAGCTCGTCGAAATGCGTTCCGTCGAAAAGCAACGTCGTGAACAGCGTCGCTCCCGCTTCGGCGCGGTCGAGGAGCTCGATGGTGTGGGCGGTCGGGAACAGGACCCCGGCCGGCAGCGGCCGTTCCGTCTCTTCCGGCAGCCGGTAGATGACGGTGCCGGGCCGGTCCGGGGCCGGCCGCGATGCCACGCCGCGGATCTCCTCATCGACCACGCCATTGCTGGCAGTGCGCGTGGAGAAGGCCAGTTCGGTGCCGTCGCGGCTTTCCCAGATGGCGTAGGACGACGTCACCTCCACCTCCGTGCCCTGCGTGTAGAGGAAATCAAGGCGGTAGTGCTGCTCGATGGTCCAGCCGTCGCATGTGTCTGCCCAGCGGAACGTCATTTCGCCGTCGACGGCACTGACCTGTGCACCGCTGCGGGCCGAGGCCAGTGCCAGGTCGTAGACCGCACGGTGCGGAGCGACATCTGCTGCGACGGCCGCGGCGGGGACTGCCAGGGCGAGCGATACGGCGATGGCGGCGGGCTTGAACACGGGGCTTTCCTTGCAGTGCAATGTCTGGCGGCGGGACGATAACACTTTCGCCCCGGCACAAGGGAAGCCCGACGCATGCTGCGGCGATTGCATAAGGGCCGACAGGGATGGCTGCCGTCGGCCAGAACCGACTGAAAGGATGGGGGCGGCGCCGTGCCCCCAGACAGGACTCTGCCCGACCATGACCGCCGGCTGTGCGGCAGGCCGGGCAGAGGCAGGCCGAGCGCTATTCGGCCGCTTCGGATGTCGTGCTGGCGCCCGCGTTCTCGCGGGCAATGGCGCCGACCAGCCGGCGAATGCGGTCGCGCAGGCGCCGGTTGGAGATCATCGAAAAGTCGCGCATCAGCTCCAGCTCTTCGCGCTTGGGCAACTTCTCCGCATCCGTGGGTGGCGACACGTTGCCCTCGCTCGGCGCCCCGTCGAAGAAGTAGGAGATCGGCGCGTCGAGGATCTGCGTCAGGCGGTGCAGGGTGGAGGCGCTGACACGGTTGGCGCCGCGCTCGTACTTCTGCAACTGCTGGAAACTGATCTTCAGGCGATCGCCGAGCGTTTCCTGGCTCATGCCCAGGACGAGGCGACGTTCCCGGATTTTGGCGCCGACATGCACGTCGATCGGGTCGGGACCCGCCTCGGCGATTGTCGGACGACGACGTTGGGGGGATTTGCGATTCATGGCTCTACTCCTCGGGCTGGTTGCGGGGGGACCGCAGTGCCATGCCGTTCTCTGCCAGTTTGCATTGCGTTCTTGTAGGGCCGGCCACCCCGTTTCCGGAACGGCGTGCGGTCGGGTTTGCCCCGATTTGTGGCATCCTCCATGCCGGACTCGAGCAACCAGCCATTGACGCGGTACGACCTCCAGGGCGACTCTGGTGGGATCGTTAGTTTAATGTCTAAGTAGTAACCTTCTTTTCTTTCCAGTGCGAGAACATTTTTTGCTCAGACGGCTTCCGCCACGGTCTGCTTCTGAAGCGCCGGAGCGCGACAGCCATTTCACTGGGAGGAACCGCACCCTGGAATCTAACATAGATAGTATTGCCCGTGAAAGGGGCATCTTCCTCTCCATGGTCGCGCCGCCTGCGGCACGGACGCGAAACATCGTTAACGCGTATGCATAATCTTAATACCGGCATGGATGGTGACAAGATCCAGCACGGATGTAATCCTTAAAGCTCCTTCTCGGCTGATCCGTTCCCGAAAGGTTTATCGATAAACCCGAACGTGGATTCACCCCGACAGGGTGTACGCATTTTACGAGACGCGACCAATCATCTGACGTGTCCCTGGTTGCCACTGGAAAAGGACAAAAACAAGAAATTCTCATTGTTGTGCGCACTTCAATATGGTTGCCCTCTGTGTGAGCGGGTCACGTGTGGCCAATCGCACCTGCGTCACAATGTCCCGGGCCCCGCTTCCGCGCCGGCCCCGCATGACATCATGCAACCGCGCAACAGGGGTCGACGGGCGGCGTGGCCCGCGTCCTTGCATCAGGATCTCGGATGGGCCGTGTCGGATCAACGGCCGCCGGTTCGACGACCACCGGCGTCAACGGCACAGGTCGTCCACGGCGGCAACGAAGTTGCTTGGCAACGAAAAGGCCCATTCCCCCGGATGGTTGCGCAGCCACCCGTCGAACGACGTCCGAATTTCACGCAGGCGCATCACGGAGACGCAGTCGTCCAGCCCTGCCGGTGCCAGCTCGAAGGCGTACAGCGCGTCGATCAGGCCGGCGATATAGCCATCGCGCACGGACTCGGTGGCGGCAAGGTAGCTTTCCGTGGTGGCGAACTGGACGTAGTCGCTTCGCGCCGGGCCGGTCGCGGCGGCGATGATGGCGCCGGTCAAGGCCGCCGCGCAGAGCATGCGCCGCGCCACCGCTTGCCTAGCGGGCGGCCGCATCCGGCCAGCGGTGGCCGGCGCGCACCGCCTTCGACGGGACCGCGCCGTGGCGCAAAGCCGGTTGACTCCTGCCACCGCTGCGGCGATTGCCTGTGGCGGCAACAACAGGGGCGGGGGCGTGGCCATGGAGCTTCGGCAACTCGGGCGCAGCGGTTTGCGCGTCACGCCGCTGTGCCTTGGCACGATGATGTTCGGCGGCCGGACCGACATGGCGGTCGCGGAGCGCATCGTCGCGTCGGCGCGCAACGCCGGGGTCAACTTCCTTGATACGGCGGACAGCTACAACGCCGGCGACGCGGAGCGCATCGTCGGCCGGCTGATCGCGCCCGACCGCGACCACTGGATCGTCGCCACCAAGGTCGGCAACCCGATCGGCGACGCACCCGACACCGGCGGACTCGCCCGCAAGTGGCTGCGCCGCGCCATCGACGGCAGCCTGCGCCGCCTGGGGACCGACCATGTCGACCTGTGGTACCTGCATCTGGACGACCGCCTTACGCCGCTGGACGAGGTGATCGCCACGGTCGGCGAAATCGTCGCCGCGGGCAAGGCGTTGCATTGGGGCTTTTCCAACTTCTTCGGCTGGCAGATCGGCGAGATGGTGCGGCTG
>CAZGMC010000032.1:0-13677 GCA_964526565.1 uncultured Mycobacteriaceae bacterium | reverse complement strand
CGACAGCCTGGGCGTGCCGCGGCCGGTGGCCGCCCAGCCCTACTACAACGCCATGAACCGGATGCCGGAAGTCGACTACCTGCCGGCCTGCAGCCATTACGGCATCGGCGTCGTGCCCTATTCGCCGGTCGCCCGCGGCGTGCTGACCGGCAAATATGCCCCCGGCGCCGCGCCCCCGCCCGACACCCGCGCCGGCCGCAGCGACAAGCGCATGATGGAGACCGAGTTCCGCCGTGAATCGCTGGAAATGGCGCAGGCGATCAAGGCCCGTGCCGAGCAGCGCGGCATGACGCCCGCCCAGTTCGCCGTGCTGTGGGTGCTCAACAACCGCCTGGTCAGCAGCGTCATCGCCGGGCAACGCACGCTGGAACAGTGGCAGGAGTACCTGGGCGCGCTGGCCCGCCCGTTCGGGCCCGACGACGAGGCCCTGATCGACTCCCTGGTACCGTCTGGCCATCCGTCGACGCCCGGTTACAGCGATCCGCGCTACCCCTATACCGGCCGCCAGCCGCGCACGGCCTGAGCCATGGCGAGCGCCGGCCACACCCCGTCCCGGGCCCCGTCCCGGGCCCCGTCCTGGGCCCCGTCCTGGGCCCCGTCCTGGTACGCCGCCACGGCGCACCCGCAGCCGCCGCTGCCTGCCCTGCAGGATGAGGAGAGCTGCGACGTGGTGGTCGTCGGCGGCGGCCTGACCGGAGTCTCGGCGGCGCTGGAGCTGGCCGAGCGCGGCTACGACACCGTGCTGCTGGAGGCGCGGCGCATCGGCTGGGGCGCCTCGGGGCGCAATGGCGGCCAGATCGCCACCGGCTACAGCCCGTCCATGGTCCTGCTCGCCCGCCTGGCCGGGGCCGATGCGGCGCGCCGCCTGTGGGCCATGGCCGAGGAGGCCAAGGCCATCCTGTACGGCCGGATCGCGCGCCACGCCATTGCCTGCGACCTGACCCGCGGCTATCTGCTGGCGGCGCTGAAGCCGCGCCACCTGACCGAGCTGCAGGAAGACCTGGCCGAGCTGAAGGGTTATGGCTACGAAGAGGCGCGCCTGCTCGACCGCGACGAGACGCTGGCCCAGGTCGCCTGCCCGGCCTATCTGGGGGCGCTCCACGACACCGGCGGCGGCCACCTGCACCCGCTCAACTATGTGCTGGGGCTGGCCGCAGCGGCCCGCGCCGCCGGGGCGCGGCTGTTCGAGGACTCGGCAGTCGTGAGGCTTGAGCCCGGCGGCAGCGTCACCGCCCACACGGCAGCCGGCCGGGTGCGGGCGCGGTTCGCGGTGCTGGCCGGCAACGCCTATCTGGGCCGGATCGCGCCGGAGGCGGAGCGGGCGGTGCGCAGCTATGTCATGCCGGTCGCCACCAGCATCATCGCCACCGAGCCGCTGGGGGCGGAGCGGGCACGGGCGCTGGTGCCGTCGAACGCGGCGGTCTCCGACATGCACTGGGTGCTGAACTATTACCGGATGACGCCCGACGGGCGGATGTTGTTCGGCGGCGGCGCCTCGTATTCGGCCTTGCGGCCGTTCGATCCGGCCCATCGCCTGAAGCGGGCCATGACCCACTATTTTCCGTCCCTGCGCGACGCCCGCATTGACTACTGCTGGGGCGGTCATGTCGCCATCACCCGCAACCGCGCCCCGCACTTCGGCCGGCTGGCGTCCAACATCCTGTTCGCGCAGGGGTTCTCGGGGCAGGGTGTGACCCTGACCGGGCTCGCCGGGCGGCTGCTGGCCGAGGCGGTGGCCGGCACCGCCGAACGTTTCGACGTGTTCACCCGCCTGCCGCACAAGCCGTTCCCCGGCGGCCGCGCCCTGCGCCGGCCGGCCCTGGTCCTGGCCACGACGTGGCTGCGGCTGCGCGATATGCTGTGAGGGTGGCTGTGGTGATGCGTCAGCCGCGCGCCGCCCGGCGCTCCGGCGGCAGCATGGCGCGGCGCGGCTTGATCTGCCTCAGCACGGCCCGTTTGGCACTGTCGCTGGCCGTCGGCCACGCCATGATCTCGTCGACCGTACGCAGGCAGCCGCGGCAATAGCCGGTCTCGGCATCGAGCTCGCAGACGCCAATGCACGGGGAGCCGACGGGCGAACGTTGAGCCATGGCTTGCGGACCTTGCTTGCGGACCTTGCTTGGGATCACGAGCGCACGGGGCGAGGGCAACCTTGTGAATTTAAGCAGGCCGGCCGGGGCAGTCAAGGGACCCGCCGGAGCCCGGCACGAATAATTTTCGCAGATGCAATATCTGGTCGAAGACCCGATGGCGGCTGAGCCTTGCGCTGATTTTGCCGCTTGTCATTGTTGATCTTGTGGTCTCTGCGTACCGTCCGTTCGGTTCGATCACGGCAGAGTGCGCGTCCCGTCTGGATGTCGGTCCTTGATGTCTGCTGCCGCACTGCAGAAATACTGGCTGAAACCGGCCGGTGATGAGGGATCAAAGCCGGCTATACTGGACACCTTACCGTGCCATCGACAGGGGACAGGCGCTCGCTCGCGGCCAGCAGCGGCTCGCGTCCGCCCAGGCCGAGCCGTGCCGCGACCAGGTCGGCCAGCGCCAGGGCCGAGGTCAGGCCGGGCGATTCTATGCCGTAGAGGTTGACCAGGCCGGGCACGCCGTGCGCCTCCGGTCCCTGGACCATGAAATCGGCCGCCGGCGCGCCGGGCCCGGCCAGCTTCGGCCGGATGCCGGTGTAGCCCGGCTGCAGCGCGGCACCGGGCAGGTCCGGCCAATAGCGGCGCACGGCGGCGTGGAAGGCGTCGGCGCGGCGCGGGTCCAGGTCGTAGTCGATGGCGTCGACCCACTCCACGTCGGGGCCGAAGCGGGCCTGCCCGCCGAGGTCGAGGGTCAGGTGTACGCCCAGCCCGCCCGGCTGCGGCACCGGATAGACCAGCCGCCGGAACGGCGCGCGGCCGGCCAGCACGAAATAGGTGCCCTTGGCCAGGTGGCGCGGCGGCACCGTCGCGGGCGGCAGGCCGTCGATCGCTGCTGCCACCGTCTGGGCGTGCAGCCCGGCGGCGTTGACCACGCACCGCGCCGTCACGGTCATAGGATCGGCGCCGCCGGTGCGGATCACGATGCCGTCGTCGGTGACGCGGCCGGCCGTGACCGGCGTGCGGAAGGCGACCATGGCGCCTCGGGCCTCGGCCTCACCCTGCAGCGCCAGCATGAAGGCGTGGCTGTCCAGGATGCCGGTGACCGGCGAGTGCAGGGCGGCGACGGCGTTGAGCGCCGGCTCGAGCCGCCGCGCCGCCGCCCCGTCGAGCATGGTCAGCCCCTCGACACCGTTGGCCTCGGCCGTCGCCCGGATGCGGGCCAGCGCCGGGATCTCGTCGTCCGAGGTGGCGACGACCAGCTTGCCGACCGCGGCGTGGGCGACGCCGTGCTCCGCCAGGAACCGGTACAGCGCGCGCCGCCCGGCAACGCACAGCCGCGCCTTGAGGCTGCCCGGCGGGTAGTACAGCCCGGCGTGGATGACCTCGGAATTGCGCGAGCTGGTCTCGCCGCCGATGGTGTCGCCGGCCTCGGCGACGACCACCTCGCGCCCGGCCAGGGCCAGCCGCCGCGCCACCGCCAGCCCGACTGCGCCGGCGCCAATCACCAGGGTGTCGAGGGTATCCGTCATGGATGTCCGGACGTTGTGGAGAGAAACGGCGGCAGCATAGCACGAGGCAAGGGCGGTCCGGCATTCCGCCGTCGGTCGTGGCCAGGGCAATCGGGCGAAAGAGTGGGTAACATTGGGATGAAGTTCTGAATCGATCGGCAGCCTGAGTCTCGGGGCGAGTCTCAGGGGACACATTGAGTCGCGGAAACAGAGTCGCGGGGACACATCACCGCATTCATCAATGGCGTTGCGTGCCTCCAGACCTGCAAGGAAGTTCGGTATCATGTCCCTGGAACCAGTGTTCCTGGAACAAGCAAAGCCCAGTACGGGACACTCTCGAAGCTGGGCTTTGCTTCGCTCAGCCCAGCCTACCGGTTTCTGCCTTCGGAGTTCGGTATTGTGTCCCCGCAACCCTCCCCGCAACCCTCCCCGGAACCCCCGGCGAACGTCCCGGCCAGCACTGCGACGATGCGCCCGGCCGCCTCGCCGTCCCACAAATCCGGACTTCGGCCGGCCTTGCCGCCGGTGGCCAGCAGGTCGTCGATGCCGGCCAGGATGCGGGCCCGGTCGGTGCCGACCATGGTGTTGGTGCCCTCGTCGATGGTGATCGGCCGCTCGGTCGAGGTGCGCAACGTAAAGCACGGCACGCCGAGCGCCGTCGTCTCCTCCTGGATGCCGCCGCTGTCGGTGAGCACCGCCCTGGCCTCCGCCATCAGGCCGAGCATGGCCAGGTAGGGCACCGGCGCGGTCATCAGCACGGCGGAGCGGGCGAGGTCCGGCTCCAGCCCGGCCTCGGCGATGCGGGCGCGGGTGCGGGGATGCGCCGGGAAGACGATGGGCAGGCGCCGGGCGACCTCCATCAGCGTCGCCATCAGCGCCCGCAGCGCGGCCGGGTCGTCGACGTTCGACGGGCGGTGCAGGGTCAGCACGGCATAGCCGCGGCCGTCGCCGGGCAGGCGGGCGGCGCCGTCCAGGGCGGCGATCGTCTCGGCCGCCGGCACCGCCCGGCCCAGGTTGGCCCGCAGCGTGTCGATCATGACGTTGCCGACGAAGTGCACCCTGTTCGGGTCGATGCCCTCGCGGGTCAGGTTGGCCAGGGCGCCGCGCTCGGTGGTGAACAGCAGGTCGGAGAGCTGGTCGGTCAGGACGCGGTTGACCTCCTCTGGCATGGTCCGGTCGAAGCTGCGCAGGCCGGCCTCGACGTGGGCCACCGGCACGCCCTTCTTGGCGGCAACCAGGGCGGCGGCCAGGGTCGAGTTGACGTCGCCGACGACGACGATGCAGGCTGGCCGCACCTCGTCCAGCACCGGCTCGAAGCGGCGCATGATCTCCGCGGTCTGCGCGGCATGGCTGGCCGAGCCGACGGCCAGGTTCACCTCGGGCGGGGCGATGCCGAGGTCGGCGAAGAAGCTGTCGCTCATCGCCTCGTCGTAGTGCTGCCCGGTGTGCACCAGGCAGCCGCGCAGGCGCGCCTCGGCCGCCAGCGCCCGCTGGATCGGCGCGATCTTCATGAAGTTCGGCCGCGCGCCGACGACGCTCAGGATCACCGGCGGTCCGGCGGTTGTCTCGACCATGCGCGTCCTCGTCGCGGTGTCGGGGGCTGGCGGGGCGGAGCGGCTGCCGGTCAGCCGGCCTGGCCGGTCTTCTTCGGCGGCCGGACGTCCCGCTTCTCCTTGATGCGGGCCGACTTGCCGCGGCGGCTGCGCAGGTAGTAGAGCTTGGCGCGGCGCACATGGCCGCGGCGCACGACGGTAATGGAGTCGATGCGCGGGCTGTACAGCGGGAAGATGCGCTCCACGCCCTCGCCGTACGAGATCTTGCGCACGGTGAACGAGCTGTTGATCCCGGCGTTCTTGCGGGCGATGCAGACGCCCTCATAGGCCTGGATGCGCTCGCGGTTGCCCTCGACCACCTTCACGTTGACGCGCAGGCTGTCGCCCGGCCGGAAATCCGGGATCGTTTTCTCGGCCGTCAGTGCGGCGATGTGCTCGTGTTCGAGTTCCTGAATGACGTTCATCACTCGCATCTTTCCTTGTCTTCGTTGCGTTCGATCTCCGGACCGATCCCCGGACCGATCCCCGGACCGCGGCCCGCCGCGGCAGGCGGCGCGGACGCCGCCCCGCCGATTCCGTTGTGCCCGGTCGCCGATCCCTGGTCTGCCGCGGCGCGTGCGGCCAGACAGCGGCGCCACAGGTCGGGCCGGCGCTGGCGCGTGATCCGCTCGGCCGCCGCCCGGCGCCAGTCCCGCACGCGGGCGTGGTGGCCGGAGATCAGCACCTCCGGCGCCGGCCAGTCGTGCCCGTCCGGATCGCGCCACACCGCCGGCCGCGTGTACTGCGGATACTCCAGCAGGCCGGCGGTGTCGCCGGCGCCGAAGCTCTCCTCGCCGGCGCTGGCGACGTTGCCCATGATGCCCGGCAGCAGCCGCACGACCGCGTCGATGACGCAGATGGCGGCGGGCTCGCCGCCCGACAGCACGTAGTCGCCGACGCTCAGCTCCTCCACGCGGTGCGCGTCGAGGACGCGCTGGTCGATGCCCTCGTAGCGGCCGCACAGCAGGACGACGACCCGCTCCCGGCTCAGCTCGCGCGCCGCCTCCTGGTCGAACGGGCGGCCGCGCGGCGACAGGTGGATGACCCGGTCGGCGCCCGGCCTGGCGGCGCGCAGAGCGGCATCGACCACGTCGGGCCGCATGACCATGCCGGCGCCGCCGCCGAGCGGCGCATCGTCGACGGTGCGGTGCTTATCGCCCGCATGATTGCGGATGTCCACCGTCTCCAGCGCCCAGTCGCCGCGGGCCAGCGCCTTGCCCGCCAGGCTGCAGCCGAGCGGGCCGGGGAACATCTCGGGGAAGATCGTGACCACCCGCGCGGTCCATACGGGCGGGTTCATGGTGGCGCTCATCCGGCCTGTGCTCGCCGCGGCGGCGGCGCCTCCCCGTCCGCACTCAGCCCGTCCGCATTGGGCTCGTCCGCGCTGGCCTCGTCCGTTCTGGGCTCGCCAGCATCGGCCGCGCGCCCGTCGCCGGCCGGCTGCATCAATTCGGGCGGCGGCGCGACGACCAGCCGGCCGGCCTCCAGGTCGACCACCGGCACCACAGCGCGGGTGAACGGCACGGTCAGGCCGCGGCCGTCGGGTCCGGTCAGCTCGATCACGTCGCCGGCACCGAAATCGTGGACGGCGCGCACGGTGCCGAGGGGGGACCCGTCCGGATCCTCCGCCGGCAGGCCGATCAGGTCGGCATGGTAGAACTCGTCCTCGGCCGGCGGCGGCAGGGCGGCGCGCTCGACATAAAGCCGGGTGCCGCGCAGCGCCTCGGCGGCGGTGCGGTCGCCGAGTCCCTCGATGCGCGCCAGCCAGTGGTCCTTCTGGCGCGACAGCAGGGTCAGGCGCACCGGACGGCCATCGTCATCCGTCGGTGCCCCATAGGCCGTCACCGCCGCCGGGTCCTCGGTGAAGCTCTTCACCCGGACGAGGCCGCGCACGCCGTGGGCGCCGGCAATGCGGCCGACGCAGACGCGGGAGGGCGGGCGGTGCGGCATGACACGAGCTCCGGCAGGGCGGCTCCGGCAGGGGGGCTCCGACAGGGGGGCTCCGACAGGGGGGCTCCGGCAGGGCGGTGCGACCGAACGTCAGGACGATTCCGTGGCCGCGGCGGCGGCCTCGGCCTCCTGGCGTTCGCGCATGCGCTCCTGCGCCTTGGCCTTGGGAGTCGCCTTCTTCGGGTTGTTCCTGATCGGCGGCATCGGCGCCAGACCCGCCTGGCCCAGGAATTTCGCGACGCGGTCGGTCGGCTGGGCGCCGACGCTCAGCCAGTGGGTCACGCGCTCCTCCTTCAGGCGCACGCGGTCCGGATGGTCCTTCGGCACCATCGGGTTGTAGAACCCGACCTTCTCGATGAAGCGGCCGTCGCGCGGGCTGCGCGAGTCGGCAATGACGATGCTGTAGAACGGGCGCTTCTTGGCGCCGCCGCGGGCGAGGCGGATCTTGACGGACATTGCGACTCCTTGGTGTGCACTGCAGTTCAGTGTGGTTCGGTGGCGGTCACGCGGGCCGGCAGCGACGGGTGGTCGATCACTTGAAGCCGCCAGGCGGCAGGCCTCCGGGCGGCATGCCGGGCGGCATCAGTCCGGCCAGGCCCTGGCGCATCAGGCCCTTCTTGCCCATTTTCTTCATCTTTTTCATCATGTCGGCCATGGCCTGATGCTGCTTGAGGACGCGGTTGACCTCCTGGACCGAGGTGCCCGAGCCGGCGGCGATGCGGCGCTTGCGCGAGGCCATGATGATCTTGGGGTTGCGCCGCTCCTGCCGGGTCATCGACAGGATGATCGCCTCCTGGCGCTTGAGCATGCCGTCGTCGACATTGGCGCCCTTCATCTGCTCCTTCAGCTTGCCGACGCCGGGCAGCAGGCCGAGCAGGCCGGAGACGCCGCCCATCTTGCGCATCTGGCGGAGCTGCTTGGCCATGTCCTCCAGGTCGAAGGTGCCCTTCTGGATCTTCTCGGCCAGCTTCTCGGCGTCCTCCTGCTCGATCGTGTCGCGGGCGCGCTCGACCAGGGCGACCACGTCGCCCATGCCCAGGATGCGCCCGGCAATGCGCTCGGGCTGGAACGGCTCCAGCGCGTCGGGTTTCTCGCCGACGCCGATCAGCTTGATCGGCTGGCCGGTCACCGCGCGCATCGACAGGGCGGCACCGCCGCGGGCATCGCCGTCGACGCGGGTCAGGACGATGCCGGTGATGCCGATCTTCTGATGGAAGGCGTCGGCCACACCGACGGCATCCTGGCCGGTCATGGCGTCGGCGACCAGCAGCGTCTCAGGCGGGTGGGCGACGTCGCGCACGGCGGCGACCTCGGCCATCAGCTCCTCGTTGATGGCCAGCCGCCCCGCGGTGTCCAGCAGCACCACGTCGAAGCCTTCCAGCCGTCCCGTCTCCAGGGCGCGGCGGGTGATGGCGACGGGGTCCTGGCCCTTGACGATGGGCAGGGTCGGCACGCCGATCTGCTCGCCCAGCGCGCGCAACTGCTCCTGGGCGGCGGGGCGGCGCACGTCCAGCGAGGCCATCAGCACCTTCTTGCGCTCGCGCCTGTTCAGGTGCCGGGCGATCTTGGCCGTGGTCGTGGTCTTGCCCGAGCCCTGCAGGCCGACCATCAGGATCGGCACCGGCGGCCGGGCATTCAGGTTCAGCGAAATCTCGGCCTGGTGCTCGGGCCCGCCGCCCAGCATCTCCACCAGGTTGTCGTGGACGATCTTGACGACCTGCTGGCCGGGCGTGACAGAGCGCAGCACCTCCTGGCCCACGGCGCGCTCGCGCACCCGGGCCACGAACTCCTTGACCACCGGCAGCGCCACGTCGGCTTCCAGCAGCGCCACGCGGATCTCGCGCAGGGCGGCATTCACCTCCGCTTCGCCGAGGGCGCCGCGGCGGCGCAGCCGTTCGAAGATCTCGTTCAGACGTCCGCTGAGCCCATCGAACATCAACACGTCCTCATTCGTGCCAGCATGCCAGGCCGTTCGGGCCACCGTGCTGCGGGGCGGGCAGCCGCCGTGCTGCGGGGCGGGCAAATGCAAACAGGCCAGTGCGCGAAACTCGCGGACTGGCTGACCCCCGCAGGGACCGGAACGCAATCGTTCATGGCCGCCAAAGGGGGCGGCCGAAGGGGCGGCGCGCTACCGTCCATGGCGGGCGAAGGTCGGCACGCTATCGTCCTGCCCTGCCTGTGTCAAATGTGATCACGGTGCCATGTATCAAGGCAGCGCGCTGCCGATGGCCGTACAATCATGGCCAAGACAGGTTGCGGGTGCTGGCTTTCGCTGACTGGTTTAACCATTTGTTCGTCGGCACCGCGACATTCTTTGGAGACCGTTGGTAGAAGAGCAGGCTGATGTCGAAAACGAGCGACAGGGGCGACGACCCGTACCGCCGCAAGCTCAGCCAGCAGCAGCTGGGCACGATCATGCGTGCGCATCGGCTGTTCGTGGCCAAGCGCAAGGACGGACAGCGCGCCATCCTGCGCTTCTGCGACCTGTCCTACCTGGATCTGTCCAACGAGGATCTGTCCGATTCGGACCTGACCGGCGCCCGGCTGTACGGCGCCCGGCTGATCGGGGCGCGGCTGGTGCGGGCCAACCTGTACAGCGTCGATTTCCGGTTGGCCAACCTGATGAACACCGACCTGTCGCAGGCGGACATGCGCGGCGCCTGCCTGCGCGGTGCGGTGCTGACCGGCGCCACCATGGTCGAGACCGACCTGCGCGACGGCGTGATCGTGACGCCCGGCGACGACGGCGAGCTGCGCCCGCTCAGCTTCGACGTCAGCATCACCGAGTTGACCTGCGCCAAGGCCAACGGCGTCAATATGACGCGGGCCAAGCTGGCCAACGCCTTCGTCATGCAGACGGACATGACGGATTCCGTGCTGCGCGGCGCCAAGCTGATGCGCACCAACCTGTCCAATTCGGACCTGACCAGCTGCGTCCTGGAGGGCGCCGACCTGACCGAGGCCAACCTGACTGGTGCCGTGCTGCAGGGCGCCGACCTGACCGGGGCGACCCTGTACCGCACCAACCTGAGCAGCGCCGACCTGAACGGTGCCATCTACGAGCAGAACGCGCTGGCCACGGCGGACCTGAGCAACGCCCGCGTCGCCAAGTCAGAGGAGACGCTGCGCCGGCCGCTGAAGACCATCCTCAATGATCATGCCCAGTGGGTCGACAGCAACGGCAAGGCCGGCGAGCGCGCCGACCTGTCAGAGATCGACCTGTCGCACTACGACCTGTCGGGGCGCAATCTTTCGGCTTCGATCCTGCGCTGCGCCTCGTTGCAGAGGGCGCACCTGATCAAGGCCAAGCTGGCCATGGTGGATCTCAGCCTGGCCGACCTGCGCGAGGCCAACCTGCAGGGCGCCGACCTGCGCGGCGCCAACCTGCAGCGCGCCACGCTGACGCGGGCGCGGCTGCACGGGGCGCGGCTGGCACCGCTGCAGATCAACGGCAGCAGTTCGTTCATCTGGCAGGCCAACCTGACCCGTGCACGACTCTATGAGGCCGACCTGTCCGGTGCCGACCTGCACGGGGCGCAACTGCCCGGCGCCAACCTGCGCGGCGCCAACCTGCGCGGCGCCAACCTGCGCGGCGCCAACCTCCGTGGCGCGGACCTGACCGATGCCGTGCTGGAGGGATGCGACCTGGCCGAGGCGGACACCGGCGGCGCCAAGGGCCTGGCCACGGCCGGGGCCGATCGGACATCGTAGCGCCAGACGCCGTTGTCGCCGTATAAGACGAACATGCCCGTCCCCTTCATCAAGGCGCACGGCCTGGGCAACGACTTCGTCGTGTTCGATGCCCGGCGGCAGCCGGTGGCGCTGTCGCCGGCGGCGGTGCGGCGCATCGCCGACCGCCGCCGCGGCGTCGGCTGCGACCAGGTCGTGGTCATCGAGCCGCCGCGCAGCGCCGGTGGCGCCGCCTTCATGCGCATCCTCAACGCCGACGGCGGCGAGGTGGCGGCCTGCGGCAATGCCTCGCGCTGGGTTGCCGGCCATCTGATGGCCGAGTCCGGCACCGGTCAGGTACGTCTGGAGACGGCGGCGGGGCTGCTGGAGGCCACGGCCGCCGGGGACGGGGCGGTCAGCGTCGACATGGGGCCGGCGCGGCTCGCCTGGGCCGAGATCCCGCTGGCCGCGGCGCACGACACGCTGCACCTGCCGGTGGCGCTGGGCCACCTGGCGGATCCGGTGGCGGTCAACATGGGCAACCCGCACCTGATGTTCTTCGTGGAGGATGTCGAGGCCGTGCCGCTGGCCGAGTTCGGCCCGATCCTGGAGCGCCACCCGCTGTTCCCGGAGCGCACCAATGTCGAGGTGGTGGAGCCCCGCGGCCCGGACCTGCTGCGCCTGCGGGTGTGGGAGCGCGGTGCCGGCATCACGCAGGCCTGCGGCACCGGCGCCTGCGCCGCCGCCGTCGCTGCCCACCGCCGCGGCCTGGCCGGCCGCGAGGTCCGTGTCCTGCTGGACGGCGGCCCGCTGGACATCGTGTGGCGCGAGGACGGGCATGTGCTGATGACCGGCGGGGCGAGCACGAGTTTTCGCGGTGTGCTCGACGAAGCGATGCTGATGAACGCTGCCGGCTGACAGGGGCCGGAGTGGGACGACTGGAAAACCGGAGACGGCGCTCTCGCCTGCCCGCCATCGAATCCCGGATCGACCGCAACGAATGCCATGGGTATGATCGAACAGCCGCCGCGCCTTTTGACCTTCGGCTGCCGCCTCAACGCCTATGAGAGCGAGGTGGTGCGGGCGCATGCGCAGGCGGCGGGGCTGCACGACGTGGTCATCGTCAACACCTGCGCGGTGACTGCCGAGGCCGAGCGCCAGGCGCGGCAGGCGATCCGCAAGGCGCGGCGCGAGCGGCCCGCGGCCCGCATCGTCGTCACCGGCTGTGCCGCCCAGATCGACCCGGCGCGCTATGCCGCCATGCCCGAGGTCGACCGCGTCGTCGGCAACGAGGAGAAGCTGCGTCCCGAGACCTGGGCCGCCGCGGCCGATCCTGCCGGCGCCGCCGGCGAGCGGGTGCTCGTCAACGACATCCAGTCGGTCGCCGAGACGGCCGGGCATCTGGTCGAGGGCTTCGAGGGCCGGGCGCGGGCCTTCGTTCAGGTCCAGCAGGGTTGCGACCACCGCTGCACCTTCTGCATCATTCCGTACGGCCGCGGCCCGTCGCGCTCGGTGCCGATCGGCGAGGTGGTGCGCCAGGTGCGCACCCTGGTCGCGGCCGGCTATCGCGAAGTGGTCCTCAGCGGCGTTGACATCACCTCGTACGGGCCGGACCTGCCGGGGCGGCCGACGCTCGGGCAGATGGTGCGCCGGCTGCTGGCCCAGGTGCCGGAGCTGCGGCGGCTGCGCCTGTCGTCGCTGGACCCGGTGGAGATCGACGATGACCTGTGGCGGCTGGTTGCCGACGAGCCGCGGCTGATGCCGCACCTGCACTTGTCGCTGCAGGCCGGCGACGACCTGATCCTCAAGCGGATGAAGCGCCGCCATTCGCGCGCCGACGCGGTGGCGGCGGGCGCGCGGGCGCGGGCGCTGCGCCCCGGCATCGCGCTGGGCGCCGATCTGATCGCCGGCTTCCCGACCGAGACTGAGGCGATGTTCGACAACACCCTGCTCCTGGTCGAGGACTGCGGCCTGGTGTTCCTGCACGTCTTTCCCTATTCCGAACGGCCCGGCACCCCGGCCGCCCGCATGCCGGCAGTACCCAGGCCGGTGCGCAAGGCCCGCGCCGGCCGCCTGCGCGCCGCCGGGGACGCGGCCCTGGCGCGGTTCCAGGCCGCCCAGGCCGGCTCGGTCGCCGAGGTGCTGGTCGAAAGCGACGGTCTCGGCCGCAGCGAACACTATCTGCCGGTCCGGCTGCCGGCCGGCGCCGCGCCGGCGGGCGCGCTGTTGCGAGTGCGCCTCGCGCCCTGCGACGAGGGCGGGCTGGCCGGCCATCTGTTCCCCGAAAACGCCAAACTGACATAGCGCCGGGGGGTTTGGGGGATGCATGGCCCAACTCTCGCAATCGCGCCTCGCCGTTCGATGGATCAACGAAGATCCATATTGTGTCCCCGGAACTTCGTGTCCCCGGAACTTCGCGCTGCAAGACACGGGCCTCGATTGCTCACACTTCGCGGAAGATGTCGGCAAGGTTGCGGGCATCCAGTATGCGCTCGCTCCAGCCGTCGAGACGGTTCTCCCCTGCGGCGCGGATCCTGGCCTCGATTTCCGGCGGTAGCGGACCAAAGCGCAGCCCGAGCAGGCGCAACAACATGTCCGCCTTGCCCTCGGTGTGCCCCTCAGCCTTGCCCTCAGCCTTGCCTTCAGTAAGGCCCCTGGCCAGACCCTCATTGAACCCTTCGGCCAGCCACTTTTGCGCGGTCTGGGTGAGCATGCTTTCCTCCTCCTCGGGCACCACATCGCGGAGAATGTCGCGGATCAGGTCGCCGTGCGGATCCTCCATCAGGTGGCCGACCAGATAATAAAGGAAGGTCAACAGGTCGTCATGCCCCAGCCGCAGCGCCTCGCGGGCGATCTTCTGCAGCTTGCGCCGGTCGC
>CAZGMC010000031.1:27746-38284 GCA_964526565.1 uncultured Mycobacteriaceae bacterium | reverse complement strand
CGGGGATCGGATGCGGGGATCGGATGCGGGGATCGGATGCGGGGATCGGATGCCGGGATCGGGTGCTCCAGTCGGGCGCTCCAGTCGGGCGCGGTGCCGCGGCGGCAGCATGAGCGTGGTTACCACGAAATGCGGCGGCGCGTCACCGCGCTGCGGGCGCCTGGAAAAAGATTGCCCCGTGCCAAGAGGATTCTTCTGAAACGACTCGGAACGGGCTAGACTGATGCCCATCCGGGATCCGTTCGGGAACAAGGCGGACGACGAGCAACAGGGACGCTTGCGCATGGATACGCAGATCGAGGATCGCCAGGGGGCGTCGGCAGAGCGCCGCAAAAAGGTCGACGAGATGAAGCAGCGCCTGCTGGAGCATCTCAGGCTGACCGTCGGCAAGAATTCGGTCACAACCACCAATCTGGACTGGTTTCATGTCATTGCCCAGGTCGTTCGCGACGATCTGGTCGAAAGCTGGCTTGACACGTTCAACGCGGCCTATGACGAGGACGCCAAGCGGGTCTACTACTTCTCGCTCGAGTTCCTGATCGGCCGCTCGCTGGTCAACAACCTGATCTACACCGGCAACCTTGAGGTCATGCGCGAGGCGCTCAAGGAGCTGGAGCTCGACCTTGAGCGGGAGCTCGACGTCAGCCTCAATCTCGACCTCGACCGGATCGCCGAGCAGGAGGCGGAGGCGGCGCTGGGCAATGGCGGTCTCGGCCGGCTGGCAGCCTGCATCCTGGATTCCATCGCCACCCAGGGCATTCCCGGCTACGGCTACGGCATCCGCTACGACTTCGGCATGTTCCACCAGATGATCGACCAGGGCGAGCAGGTGGAGATGCCGGACCACTGGCTGCGCTATGGCAACCCGTGGGAGTTCGCGCGGGCGGAGTTCAGCTATCCGGTCAAGTTCTTCGGCCGCACCGTCCAGTTCCGCGACGAGTTCGGCAACGAGCACCTGCACTGGGTCGACACAGAAGAGGTGCTGGCCGTCGCCCACGACATGCCGCTGCCGGGTTACGGGAACAAGACCGTGACCCACATCCGACTGTGGAAGGCCAAGTCACCCCGGGACTTCGACCTGAAGGGCTTCAACCGCGGCAACTACATCGAGGCGGTGCGCCACCGCGCCGAGTCCGAGAGCCTGTCGCGGGTGCTCTATCCCGACGACAGCACCCATGTCGGCAAGGCGCTGCGCCTGAAGCAGGAGTACTTCTTCGTCAGCGCCTCGCTGCAGGACATCATCCGGCGCTATCTCAGCACCCACACGGCGCTGACCGGGCTGCCCGACAAGGTCGCGATCCAGCTCAACGACACCCATCCGGCGATCGCCATCCCCGAGCTGATGCGGCTGCTGATGGACGTCCACCACCTGGACTGGGACACGGCGTGGCGGATCACCCAGGCGACGTTCTCGTACACCAACCACACGCTGCTGCCCGAGGCCCTGGAGAAGTGGCCGGTCGACCTGTTCGAGTGGATGCTGCCGCGCCACCTGCGCATCATCGAGCAGATCAACCACCGTTTTCTGGGCGACGTACGCCATCGCTATCCCGGCGATGACGAGATCGTCCGGCGCCTGTCGATCTTCGAGGAGGACCACGGCCGGCTGGTGCGCATGGGCCATCTGGCCTTCGTCGGCAGCCACCGGGTCAACGGCGTCGCGGCAATCCACACCGAATTGATGAAGATCGGCGTCTTCGCCGAGCTGCACAAGTTCTTCCCCAACCGCATCGTCAACAAGACCAACGGCATCACGCCGCGGCGCTGGCTGAAGCAGGCCAATCCGCCGCTGGCCAACCTGATCACGTCACGCATCGGCGAGTCGTGGATCACCGACCTGCCGCAGTTGCGGCAGCTGGAACCGCTGGCCGAGGACGCGCAGTTCCAGGCGGCGTTCCGCGAGACCAAGACCCTGGCCAAGCAGCGGCTGGCGGCAGTGGTCAGGCGGCGGCTGAACATCGAAATCGACACGGCCTCGATGTTCGATGTCCAGGTCAAGCGCATTCACGAGTACAAGCGCCAGCTGCTCAACATCCTGCACGTCATCACGCGCTACAACCGCCTGCGTACCCATCCGGGCGCCGAGGTGGTGCCGCGCACGGTGATCTTCGCCGGCAAGGCGGCGCCGGGCTATTTCGTGGCCAAGCAGATCATCAACCTGATCAATTGCGTGGCCGACGTGGTCAACCACGACCCGGTGACCAGCGACCGGCTCAAGGTCATCTTCCTGCCCAACTACAATGTCTCCAACGCCGAGGTGATCATCCCGGCGGCCGACCTGTCGGAGCAGATCTCGACGGCCGGCACCGAGGCATCGGGCACCGGCAACATGAAGCTGTCGCTGAACGGGGCGCTGACGATCGGCACTCGCGACGGTGCCAACATCGAGATCGCCGAGGAGGTCGGCGAAGAGAACTTCTTCTTCTTCGGCCTGCTGGCCGCCGAGGCGGATCCGCTGCGCCACGGCCATGGCTACGACCCGCAGTCCTACTGCCACCGCAACCCGGAGCTGAAGCAGGTTCTGGACATGATCGCCGGCGGCTACTTCTCGCCGGACAACAAGGACCAGTTCAAGCCGCTGGTCGACAGCCTGCTCAACCGTGACTACTACCTGCTGATGGCCGACTATGAGTCCTATGTAGACTGTCAGGACCGTGTCGATCAGCTTTATCATCACCCGGAAGAGTGGACCCGGAAGGTAATCCTGAATGTCGCCCGCATGGGCAAGTTCTCCATCGACCGGACGGTCATGGACTATGCGCGCGAGATCTGGAACGTGAAGCCTCTGGATTATGCCGGCCGGGACCGGGAGAAGAAGGCCGCGCAACTGGCGACGGTGCTCTGACGGCCGGGGGGACGGGGGCGGCTGCCGGCCGCCCCCAAACGTCGCGGCACCAGGGCGGAAATGCCGGACCGGCAGGCGCGCGGCAGGATCAAGAGGTTGAAAACCGTGCAGAAGACCGCCCTTGCGCTTGGCGCCCTTGTCCTGTGGAGCTGTTCCGGCGACCGCCCACCGCCGCCGACACCGTTCGAGCGGGCCATCCTTGAAGGCGATGTCGTCTATGTCGATGCCCACGTTGCCGCCCAGCGGGCGCGGCCGGCCATGACGACGGACCTGATCGACGGGCTGGAGGCCGCAGCCCAGGGCTGCCCGCGCAACAGCCTTGAAGAGAACCTGGATATCTACGGGATATTCATCAGCGCCGGAGCGGACCTGAACGCCGTCTACTTCGCCGACGTTCGCGAAGAGGTGCAGACGACACCCCTGATCCGCGCGGCCTTCTATTGCCCGACAGAGGTTGTCGACCTGCTGATCGATGCCGGGGCCAATGTCAACCTTGCCACCGGGACGGGGTTCACGCCGCTGATGAGCGCCGCCGACGCGTACTATTACAATGTCGACGAGAAGGTCGAGCTGCTGCTGGCCAGCGGGGCCAATGCCGGCGCCGTGGACGCGGAAGGCCGCACCGCCCTCGACTATGCCTTCGCCAATACCCAGGTGCGCAACCATCCGAACGTGATGCTGACCCTGAGCGGCACCGGCCCGGCCCGGCTCACGCCGCGCCTGATGTCCGAACGGGTCGAGTAGGCGCCGGCATCCGGCGCTGAGGGCCTATTCGCCGCTGCACTCCGCGATGGCCGACAGGGCATGGTCCATGAAGGTGCGGCGCTCCGCTTCGGTCCGCGGGCAGGCGCTGGTCGTGGCCTCGCCGGCGCCGCGAGCCCAGGCATCGCGCAGCCGTTCCACCTGGTCCGGGCTGGCGCCTTCGCGTTCCGCCCAGCGGAAGAAGGCGTGCCGCATGAACGCGGCCTGAACGAACAGGTCCTGGGCGGCGCAACGGGCCGTCAGGCGATGGATCGCACCGCAGGTCCGGGCGGCGTCCGAGAACACGTCGAACAGTTCGTCCCGCATGTCGGCCGCCGCCGGCGTCGCCGCTGCCAATGCCGTGATCACGGCCAGCGCCCCTGCGATCCGCATGTCGGCCTCCCTGCATCGTGTCCGGCCTATCAAGCCGATGCGGACGGCCCCCGTCAAGCGGAGCCGCAACCTCCGGTGCCGGGCATGGCCGGTGCCTTGCCTACACGTTGAAGTCCAGGCCCCAGTCGCGGTAGCGCTCGGGGTCGTCGATCCAGTCGCGGACCTTGACGAACAGGGTCAGGTGCACCCGCCGTTCAAAGGCCTGTTCCAGTTCCTGACGGGCGGCGGCCCCGATCTCCTTGATCATCCGGCCGCCGCGGCCAAGCACGATGGCCTTCTGGCTGTCGCGCTGGACATAGATCACCTGGGCAATGCGGACGCTGCCGTCGCGGAATTCCTCCCACGACTCGGTCTCGACCGTGGCCGAATAGGGCAGCTCCTGGCGCAGCTTCAGGAACAGCTTCTCGCGCGTCACCTCGGCGGCCATCAGCCGCATCGGCATGTCGGTGATTTCGTCGTCCGGGTACAGCCATGGACCTGCGGGCAGGCGTGCGGCGATCGCCTGGCGCAGCTCGGCGACGCCGTCGCCGGTCAGCGCCGAGACCATGAAGGTATCGCTGAACGGGCACAGGCGATTCAGCTCGTCGGCCAGGGGCAGCAGCCGGTCGCGCGGCGCGGTATCGACCTTGTTGAGGGCGAGGATGGGCGGCTGCCCGCCCGCCTCCAGCCACTCGTTGAGGCGGTCGACGATGCCGCGCGTGTCCTCGTCCAGTGTCCGCTGGGCGGCGTCGACCAGCAGCACGACGATGTCGGCATCCCTGGCGCCCTGCCAGGCCGCCGCCACCATGGCCCGTTCCAGCCGCCGCCGCGGCGTGAAGATGCCGGGCAGGTCGACGAAGATCATCTGCGCCGGGCCGTCCAGGGTGATGCCCAGGATCCGGCTGCGCGTCGTCTGCACCTTGGGCGAGACGATCGCCACCTTGGTGCCGACCAGCGTGTTGAGCAGTGTCGACTTGCCGGCATTCGGCGCGCCCACCAGGGCGATGAAGCCGCACCGTGTCGCGGCGCCGAAGGGTTCGGTATCGCTCACGGGGCGTCCCCCGCATCGGTCTGGATCGAGGCCAGCAGCCGCGCCGCCGCCTCCTTTTCCGCCAGCCGTTTCGAGGCACCAAACGCCGTCACCGGCGGCAGGCCGGCGACCACCGCCTTGACCTCAAAGGTCGGCTCGTGATCGGGGCCGGCGCGGGACACGGTCTCGTACCGCGGCAGCGGCAGGCCGCGCGCCTGGGCCCATTCCTGCAACGCCGTCTTGGGGTCCTGCGGCGGCCGCATGTCGCGCACCAGGTAGACTTCCCAGTGGTGGCGGATGAAGGCGCGCGCCGTGTCCAGCCCGCCGTCGAGATAGAGTGCCCCGATCACCGCCTCGCAGGCGTCGGCCAGGGTGGCGGTGTTGTCGCGGCCGCCGGTCTCGGCCTCGCTGGGCGACATGGCCAGGAACCGGCCGAGCCCGATTTCTGCTGCCGCCGCGGCCAGTGTCTCGGCCCGTACCAGCGCCACCAGCCGCCGCGCCAGTGCTCCCTCCGCCTCGTCCGGGTAGCGTTCCAGAAGCCACTCGGCGATGACCAGGCCGAGCACCCGGTCGCCGAGGAACTCCAGCCGCTGATAACCGTAGCGCGCCGCCCCGCGCTGCTCGGGCGCGACGCTGGGATGAAGCAGCGCCTCGCGCAGCAGTTCGGGGTGACGGAAACGGTGTCCCAGCGGGGCGGCCAGGGCGTCGGCGGCCGCCGCAGAGGCCGCGCCGGCGTCGGTCATTGAATGCCGGTGAACATGCGGCCGATGCGCAGCTCCGTAGGCCACAGCCAGATCTGCCAGAAGCTGCCCTCGGCCAGGCTGAACCACAGGAATTCGGCGCGACCGACCAGGTTTTCCTCAGGGATGAAGCCGACCGGCACGAAGCCGTTGTCGCGCACCACGCGGCTGTCCTCGCTGCTGTCGCGATTGTCGCCCATGACGAAATAGTGCCTTTCCGGGACGACGTAAACACCGGTGTTGTCGTATGGATCGCTGTCGCTGCGCTCGCGGATATGGTGGCGGCGGCCGTTGGGCAGGGTCTCGATGTAGATCGTGCCGCCGGCGTTGGGTGGCAGCCCGTCGATCGTCGACGGGTCGACGCGCTCGCGCTCGACCGCCTCGCCATTGATGTGCAGAACGCCGTCGATGATCTGGATGCGGTCGCCGGGCAGCCCGATGATGCGCTTGATGTAGTCCACCGATGGATCGCGCGGCAGGCGGAAGACAACCACATCGCCGCGCTCGGGCTCGCTGCCCAGGATCCGGCCGTCGAACAGCGGCAGTCCGAAGGCGATCGTGTAACGGCTGTACCCATAGGAGAACTTCGACACGAACAGATAGTCGCCGACCAGCAGGGTCGGCACCATCGACCCCGACGGGATGTTGAACGGCTCGTACGCGAATGTGCGCACCAGCAGCGCGATGAAGACGGCGATGACGATCGTCTTCAGGGTTTCGAGGAAGCTGCCGGCCTTCTTGGGCATTGTGGAGGCTTGGTCGGCCATGGTGAGGCTTGCATCCCTGTATCGGCCGACGCCGCAGCAAAATCAACCCTCGGCCGGCGCCGGCACGGCCGAGATGAGGACGATGGCCTGGGCCTGGGGGAAATCGTCGGTCATGGTCAGGTTGATCCGGGCCACCATGCCCGGCGGCGTCATCGACTGCAATCGTTTAAGCGCGCCGCCGGTCAGCTGCAGGGTCGGCTGGCCGCTGGGCAGGTTGACCACGCCCATGTCGCGCCAGAACACCCCGGCGCGGAAGCCGGTGCCCAGGGCCTTCGAGCAGGCCTCCTTGGCAGCGAAGCGCTTGGCATAGGTGGCGGCGCGCATCATGCGGCGGTCGGCCTTGGCGCGTTCGACGTCGGTGAACACGCGGTGGGTGAACCGGTCGCCGAAGCGGTCCAGCGTCCGCTCGATGCGGCGGATGTCGATGATGTCGTTGCCCAGGCCCAGGATCATGCAGCCTTCCCGTGCTTGTGATGGGACGTGACGGGCCTTCCCGCGATGGCCGTGCCATATCTGACCCCGAATGCGGGGATCGCCAATGCCTTTCCGCACCGGCGTTGCAGCCGGCGGGAAGCCGGGCGGTCCGCATCCTGCCATCGCCGTCGAGACAGGGAGACCTTCGCCATGTTCACACGCTTGCGCCTGCCCGCCGCCATCACCGGCGCCATCACCGGCGCCGTGTTGGGCCTGGGCCTGACCGCCGCCGCGGCCTGGGCCGGCCCGCAGTACGTCGAGGACGGCTACGCCCTCAGCGGCTACGACCCCGTCGCCTACTTCACCCAGGACGCCGCGGTGCGCGGTGACGAGGCCATCACCCACGCGTACAACGGCGCCACCTGGCTGTTCGCGTCCGAGGAGCACCGCGACCTGTTCGCCGCCGACCCCGAGGCCTACGCCCCGGCCTATGACGGCCACTGCGCCTACGGTGTCGCCCAGGGCGGCAAGGTGCCGGCCGACCCGGAGCTGTGGCGCATCGTCGACGGCCGCCTGTTCGTCAACATCAACGACCGCGCCCAGGAACTCTGGTTGCAGGACATCCCCGGCCACATCGCCCAGGCTGATGAGACCTGGCCCGGCATGGAGCCCGATCCCGCTGCCACGCCGAGGTGACAAGTACAGTCACGGAGGAATGCCGCAGTCCCGCGCCATTCCTCCCCTGGTAACAAACTATGCGGCCGGCCGCGGCTCGGGATGAGGGCCGGGTCCCGGCCAGAACCGGGGATCGCAGGCTTCGGCGAGGGACCACGGGCAGGCTGCCGGGAATGTGGCCCAGGGGAGCCCCGTTTCGCCCACGGCCCAGGCCAGCGCATCGGCGTAGCAGTCTGCGCCGTGGAACAGGATCTCCGGATGGCGGTTCAGGCTCGGACTCTGCCGCAACAGACGGGCGATCTCCTGCCGCGCGTTGATGATCGTCGCGCGCCAAATGCCGCTGCGCTGCTCCGGCTGGAAAGCATATTTCAACAGATGCGCCAGGAGCCGAACGAGCTGGCTCTCCAGTGCCGATCGTTCCGCCCGACCCAAGGCAAGCAGCTCCTCCAACAGGTTTGCCATGTCGAGGTCGGCGAGCCTGTGGTCGCGGATGGCAGCCGCCTGGTCCTCAAGCCAGGCCACGTAGTCCCGCTCGTACAGAGCTGCGGGCTTCGCCGCCTCGCCTGTCAACGCATTGCCGGTCGCCAGCCCGCCTGTTCCAACCATTGGTCAAGCCCTACAGTCTGCCGCCGCCCCATGATCACCCGCTGCGGGCGCGTTCCACCGCGTTTATCACCGGCGTGGCCCTGAGCGCGGCGATGATGTTGGACAGGTGCTTCACGTCGCCCACGTCGATGTCGATCAGCATCTCGAAGAACTCGGGTGAGCGGCTGGTGATCTTCAGGTTGGTGATGTTGCCGCCGTTCTTGCCGATCACGGTGGACAGCGTGCCCAGGCTGCCCGGCTCGTTGGCCAGGACGGCGTGGATGCGGCCGACATGGTCGTCGCCGGCCTCGGCAGCCGCCGGATCCCAGCCGACATCCAGCCACCGCTCCGGCGTGTCGTAGAAGCTCTCCAGCGTCTCGCAGTCAATGGTGTGGATGGTCACGCCCTTGCCGGTGGTGATGATCCCGACAATGCGGTCGCCCGGGATGGGGTGGCAGCAGCGGGCGTAGTGCACGGCCATGCCGGGGATCAGGCCGCGGATCGGCACCGGCTGGCTCTTGTCCTTCGGCCCCTGGCGGCGGGCGCGGCCGATCGGGACGACGTTGCCGTCCTTCTGCTGGGCGGCGCGGTGGCCGGGGAAGACGGCGTGGAACACCTCGCGCGCCGAGGTCACACCCGAGCCGACGTGGGCATAGATGTCCTCGGCGTTGTGCACCTTGAACTGCTTCAGCACGCCATCGAGCGCCTTCTCGACGAACTCGTACCCTTCCTGGCGGAACGCCTTCTGCAGCATGGCGCGGCCCAGTTCGGCATACTGGGCCCGCTGCTGCTGGCGGACGAAGCGGCGGATGCGCGCCCGCGCCTTGCCGGTGACGGCGAAGCGCTCCCACTCCGGCGACGGCGTCGAGGTCTTGGAGGTGATGATCTCCACCTGGTCGCCGTTGCCGAGCGCCTGGCGCAGCGGCACCAGCCGGCCGTTGACCTTGGCGCCGACGCAGCGGTCGCCGATCTCCGAGTGCACCGCGTAGGCGAAATCCACCGGCGTGGCACCCTGGGGCAGGGAGATCAGCATGCCCTTGGGCGTGAAGCAGAACACCTGGTCCTGGAACAGCTCCAGCTTGGTGTGCTCCAGGAACTCCTCCGGCTTGGCCGCGTATTCCAGAATGTCGAGCAGCTCACGCAGCCAGCGGTATTTGGGCACGTCCTTGGGCCGGCCGCCCTGCTTGTAGGCCCAGTGGGCGGCGACACCCAGCTCGGCGACCTCGTGCATGTCGCGGCTGCGGATCTGGATCTCGATGCGCTGCTGGTAGGGGCCGATCACGGCGGTGTGCAGCGAGCGGTAGCCGTTCGGCTTGGGCGTCGAGATGTAGTCCTTGAAGCGCCCCGGCAGCGAGGCATAGCGGCCGTGGATCAGGCCCAGCGCCTGGTAGCAGTCGCCGAGGCTCTCGACCAGGATCCGGAATGCCATGATGTCGCAGAGCTGCTCGAAGGCGACGCTCTTGCGCTGCATCTTGCGCCAGATCGAATAGGGGCGCTTCTCGCGGCCGGTGACCTCGACGGTCAGGCCGCCGCGCTCCAGCACCTGCTGCAACTCGTCGATGATGCGGGCGGTCAGATCGCCGCCCTCATGGCGCAGGAACGACAGGCGCTGGACGATGCTGTCGCGGGCATCGGGATTGAGGTGGGAGAAGGCGAGGTCTTCCAGCTCGTCCTTCATCCCGTGCATGCCGATGCGCTCGGCCAGGGGTGCGTAGATTTCCAGCGTTTCGCGGGCGATGCGCTTGCGCTTGTCGACCGCCTTGATGGCGTCCAGCGTGCGCATGTTGTGCAGGCGATCGGCCAGCTTGACCAGCAGCACGCGCAGATCCCTGGACATGGCCAGGACCAGCTTGCGGAAGTTTTCCGCCTGCTTGTTCTCGTCGCTCTGCAGCTCCAGCTTGGACAACTTGGTGACGCCGTCGACGAGCTGGCCGATCTCCTTGCCGAACAGCTTGTCGATGTCGTCCAGGGTGGCGACGGTGTCCTCGACGGTGTCGTGCAGCAGCCCGGTGACGATCGAGCCGGTGTCCAGCTTCATGTCGGCCAGGATGCCAGCCACCTCCAGCGGATGCAGGAAATAGGGGTCCCCGGAGGCGCGGCGCTGCTGGCCGTGCGCCTTCATGGAAAACACGTAGGCGCGGTTGATCAGATCCTCGTCGGCGGACGGATCATACCCTTTGACGCGTTCGACCAGCTCGTATTGGCGGATCATGGCCTCGTTCCGCGGCGGCCTCGGGCCGGGCCGGGCGGGCCGGAGCGCTGCGCCCCGACCGGCACCGGCTGCAGAAGGCCGTCAGCGGTTCAATATGTCGTCCGCGTCCGTCCCGGCGGCATCGTCGGCCGCATTCTCGACGGCATCGCTCGCATCG
>CAZGMC010000031.1:25487-27646 GCA_964526565.1 uncultured Mycobacteriaceae bacterium | reverse complement strand
TCGACGGCATCGCTCGCATCGGCGTCATCGGGAAGGTCCGCGAAGGGGTTGCTTGACTCGACGGCGATGTCCGGCTGTTCCTCGCCATCGTTGAAGGCAATGTCGTCGTCGGCGAACTCGACCGGCTCGTTCTCATCCTCAAGCGTCTCGAAGGGGTCGCGCCGGCCGGCCTCGTCGTCGCTGCCGCCCAGGTCGGCCGGCGTCTGGCGCAGCCAGTCCTCCTCCCCGGCCATCAGCTCAATGACCTCCTCCTCGGGCTCCTCCATCTCGACATGGCGCTGACGCCCCTTGACCAGGGAGTCGCGCAGGTGTTCGAGCGAAACGGTGCCGTCGGCGATCTCGCGCAGCGCCACGACCGGGTTCTTGTCGTTGTCCCTGTCCACGGTCAGCGGCGCTCCCGCGGAGACTTCGCGCGACCGCTGCGCCGCCATCATCACCAGCTCGAACCGGTTGGGAACGCGGACAACGCAGTCTTCGACGGTAACTCGGGCCATCGGATCGGGACTCCACACACCTCGGAAAAGCGCCATGCAATATATGGAGGCGGCCGCTGGCACGCAAGGCGGCGCCGGCCGGCCATGCAAGCTCCCAGCCGGCCTGCGGTTCCGGCGGTGCCGGGGGGCGTTGACTTTCGGCGTAGGACGGTATAGCGGTACGAAGCATGACCCGAGGCATTTGCCAGTCAGAAAAGGTAGAACATGATATTTTACAAGGAAGAGCGGCTGGCTCTTTTCATCGACGGAGCGAACCTTTACGCGGCAGCGCGGTCCCTTGGTTTCGATGTCGATTACAAGCGCCTGCTGGACCTGTTTGCGAAGAAGGGCCGACTGATCAGGGCATTCTACTACACGACCCTGATCGAGGACCAGGAGTATTCGCCGATCCGGCCGTTGATCGACTGGCTCGACTACAACGGCTACAGCATGGTCACCAGGCCGATCAAGGAGTTCGCGGACTCCCAGGGCCGGCGCAAGGCCAAAGGCAGCGTCGACATCGACCTGGTGATCGATGCGATCGAGATGGCCGACAAGGTCGACCACATCCTGCTGTTCTCCGGCGACGGGGACTTCCGACGCCTGGTCGATGTCGTCCAGCGCAAGGGCGTCCGCGTCACGGTCGTCAGCACGATCAAGTCGCAGCCGCCGATGGTCGCCGATGAACTGCGCCGCCAGGCGGACAACTTCATCGAGCTTATGGACCTGTCGCCGCACGTCCAGCGGTCACCCGCCGCCCGTGGCGGCGGCAACGACCAGCAACGGGAGCGGGAGCGGCCTGAGGTCTACGCTGAAGGCGAAGAGGAGGAAGAAGAAGGCTACTACAGGTCGTGACCAAGACGCCGGACGCGCCGCGGCAGCCGGGACGGCAGCCGGGGCGCGACTGCCCTTACTGCCCGCGGCTGGTGTCGTTTCGTCACGAGAACCGGGCCGCCCATCCCGCCTTCTGGAATGCGCCGGTGCCGTCGTTCGGCGGCGTCGAGGCGCGGCTGCTTGTTGTCGGACTGGCGCCGGGCCTGAAGGGGGCCAACCGCACCGGTCGCCCCTTCACCGGCGACCATGCCGGCAGGCTGCTCTACGCGACGCTGCCCAGGTTCGGCCTCGCCGAGGGCGACTACGAGGAGCGCCCCGACGACGGCTATCGCCTGATCGACTGCCGGGTGACCAATGCCGTGCGCTGCGTGCCGCCGGAAAACAAGCCGAACGGCCAGGAGATAAAGACCTGCCGCGAGCACTACCTGATCGAGGAGATCGGCGCACTGCCGCAGCTCAAGGTCATCGTGGCGCTGGGCTCGATCGCCCACCGTTCGGTGGTGGCGGCGCTCGGCCTGCGCCAGAACCGGCACCCGTTCGGCCACGGCAACTGGTACGATGTGCCTGACGGCCGGACGCTCGGCGACAGCTACCACTGCTCGCGCTACAATACGAGCTACGGCAGGCTGACGCCGGAAATGTTCGAGGCCGTCTTTGCCGAGGCGCGGCGCCGGCTCGATGCGCAACCGTAACAGCCGTCAATCCGGTGCCACGACGACTGTTTCAATGCCGTAATAGTCGGCAACGCACCGGTTGACCCAGTGGGCCGGGTCGGGCCTCAGGTCCTCCATGTGGAGGTGCCGCGGCCGCGCCGGCAACGGCGCGACGGCGACCGGTCCGTTGCCGGCGGCG
>CAZGMC010000031.1:0-25387 GCA_964526565.1 uncultured Mycobacteriaceae bacterium | reverse complement strand
CGGCGACCGGTCCGTTGCCGGCGGCGGCAAGGCGGGCGAACCGGCCTTCCTGCGCGGCGGCATAGGCCGGCGCTTCGGCGATCAGTTCGTAGACCGCGCGAATGCTCTGCGGGCTGAGCAGGATCAGCACCACGGCCACGACCGCCAGCCGCCGCGGCGTCGCCCACGGCAGGCGGGACCGCCAGGCGCGCAACGCGGGATGACGGCTGCGCACGAAGGCCGCCGTCGCCAGGGTCAGCGCGAAGAGACCCACCAGATGGACCTGGTTCTGCGCCCGCGCCGGCAGCATCGAGCCGATGCCATAGTATCCGGCGGCAAAGGCGGCCACCCCGGCAGCAACGAACACCGCCAGCGGCAGCCACACCAGGTCCGGCCGCGGCGGGTGCGGCCGGCCGTGCCGGCGGTCGTGCCAGACGGTGATCAGTCCGGCCAGCAGCAGCCACCCGAGCACGCCCGGCGCGTCGACGCGCAGCACCAGATAGTTGGTGAAGTACACCGGCCCCCACAGCAGCGCACCCGGCAGGTCGCCGGTCCCCGCCGCCACGGTCGCCGCCGCGGTGCGCGTCGCGGTGCCCGGTGCCAACACCTGAACCAGCAGGCCGGCCGCCGCCGCGACCAGCAGGCCGGCGTGCAGCACCGGCTGCAGCGGCCCGCCGCCGCGCCGCGCCCACAGCGAGGCCACCGCCACCGTGGCGATCATGGCGCCGGTGAACTCGTTGCCCGCGGCTGCCGTCAGCGCCAGCAGGCAGAGACCGACGGCCGCCGGCAGCGATACGCGCCGGTCTTCCGCCGCCGCCGTCAGCAGAACCACCAGCAGCACTGCCACCAGCAGCCCCGGCACCGCATAGGTGACCGCCCCCGGCAGCCAGTAGAACAGGTCCCGCGGCGAGCGGGCGTTGGCGATCAGGCAGTACAGCAGGGTCGCGGCGATGGCTGTCGTGGCCGCCGGCCCCGCCTTGGGCCAGAGCCGCCGCGCCGCCAGGGCCGCCGGCACAGCCGCCAGCGCCAGCAGGGCCAGGCCGGCGGCGCGATAGACCTGAACGACGTCGACCCCGGTGGCATCGGCCGCCGCCCACGGCAGCATGATCAGCAGCGTGGCCGCGATCCGGCCGGTCCAGTCGTGATAGAACGCCAGGGCGCCGCCAATCAGGCCGTCCGACCGGACCACGGCCGCATAGCAGAAGTCGTCGGCCTGCGGCACGGCGAAGGCCGCCAGCGCGGCGAAGATGGCCAGCCCGGCCAGCGGCAGCGCCGCCAGGACCAGGCGCCGGCCGACGGACCGCGCGGCCGGCGCCTCGGGCCCCGCCGACAACTTCACCTCACCTCACCCCTTGTCCCGCAGCAGTCGCGCCTTCTCGCGCTGCCACGAGCGCTCCTTTTCCGTTTCGCGCTTGTCGTACTGGCGCTTGCCGCGGGCCAGGCCGAGGTCGACCTTGGCCATGCCGCGTGGGTTGAAATAGATCGACAGCGGCACCAGCGTCACACCCTCGCGCCTGACCGCCCCGCTCAGCCGGTCGAGCTGGCGCTTGTGCACCAGCAGCTTGCGCGGCCGTTTCGGGTCATGCTGGAAGAACCGCCCGGCCTGGCCGTATTCGGGGATGTGGGCATTGATCAGCCACAGCTCACCGCCCTCGGCGCTGGCATAGCTTTCCTGCAGGCTGGCGCGGCCATTGCGCAGGCTCTTGACCTCGGTGCCGGTGAGGACGATGCCGGCCTCCAGGTTCTCGTCGATGAAATAGTCGTGCCGCGCCCGCCGGTTCAAGGCCACGACGTGGCCGGGACTCCGCTTTTTCTTGCTCATTTTTGATCAGATGGCCAGCACCATCTGTGACACCAAGGCCGCCACGGTTTGTTTTTCCTTGTCTGCTGTTCCTTGAAGAGAGCGCCCCTGGATGTTCCTGCCCACCCGCGGTCAGTTCAGCATCCCGGCATGCTGCATCGCCGCCCGCACGGCGTCCTTCGTGCCCTGGGTCGGCTCGGTCAGCGGCGGGCGCACCGCGCCGTTGCCCATGCCGAGCAGGCTGGCCGCATACTTGACGGGCGCCGGGCTCGGCTCCAGGAACAGGGCGCGGTGCAGCGGCGCCAGCCGGTCGCGCACCGCCGTCATGGTGGCCAGGTCGCCGTGCTGCCAGGCCTCCTGCACCTCCGCGCACTGGCGCGGCGCCACGTTGGCGGTCACCGAAATGCAGCCGACGCCGCCCTGGGCCAGGAACGCGGTGGCGGTGGCGTCCTCGCCCGAAAGCTGACAGAAATCCGGGCCAATCTCCACGCGCGTCCGCAGCGGCCGGGCCAGGTCGTTGGTCGCATCCTTGACGCCGACGATGTTGCGCAGCGCCGCCAGTCGCGCCATGGTTTCGACCGTCATGTCGACGACGCACCGCCCCGGAATGTTGTAGATGATGATCGGTAGATCGACGGCATCGTGGATCGCCTTGTAATGCTGGTACAGACCCTCCTGAGTCGGCTTGTTGTAGTACGGCGTGACCACCAGGGCGGCATCGGCGCCGGCCTCGGCCGCGTGCCGGGTCAGGACGATGGCCTCGGCGGTCGCGTTCGACCCGGTGCCGGCGATCACCGGCACGCGCCCCCGCGCCGCCTCGACGCACAGCGCCACGACGCGCATGTGCTCGGCATGGCTGAGCGTGGGCGATTCGCCGGTGGTGCCGCACGGCACCACGCCGTGCGTCCCCTGCGCGATCTGCCATTCGACCAGCGACTGGAACGCCGCCTCGTCAATGCCGCCATTGGCAAAGGGCGTGATCAGCGCACAAATGGATCCCCGGAACATGCGGATACCCCCATGGGCCTGCCTGGAAATCGTGTGACCATAGCCCGTCGCCCGGGGCTTGCCAAGCGCGCCGCCGGCGCGGCGGTGGTGGCGCTGGGTCTGGCCTGGGCGGCGCCGGCCGCCGCCCAGCTCAGCGAGCGCGACGTGCTCGTCTACCAGGCCGCCTTCGAGGCGGCGGCGCTGGGCGCCTGGGACGCCGTCCGGCAGATGGCCCGGCAGGCGGGCGACCCGGTCCTGGCCAAGGTGCTCGACTGGGTCAACATGTCGAACGACGAGGGTGACGCCGGCTTCCGCGACATCGCCGCGTTCATCCCCGCCAATCCGGACTGGCCGGACCAGACCGGCCTGCGCCGCCAGGCGGAGATGCGCATGCCCGATGACCTGCCGCCGGCCGAGGTGGCGGCCTGGTTCGAGACCTATCCGCCGGTCAGCGTCGAAGGCGTGCTGCGCTACGGCCGCGCCCTGACGGCGCTGGGCCGCGCCGAGGAGGCGGCCGGGCTGGCGCGGCGGCAGTGGCGCGACATCAGCGTGTCGGCGCAGGGCGAGCAGGACTATCTGGCCGCCTTCGGGCCGTATCTGGGGCCGGACGACCATGCCGCGCGCCTCGACACGCTGTTGTGGGCGGGTCGCGACGAGGAGGCGCGGCGCATGCTGCCGCTGGTGGCGCCGGGCTGGCGCGCCCTGGGCGAGGCGCGGCTGCACCTGGCCGACCGCGCGGACGGGGTCGACGCGCTGGTGCGGGCCGTGCCGCCGGCCCTGGCCAACGACGAGGGCCTGGTCTACGAGCGGGTGCGCTGGCGCCGCCGCGCCGGGCTGACCGACGCCGCCATCGCGCTGCTGGAGTCGGACCAGCCCGCGGTGCTGACGCATCCGACCGACTGGTGGCGGGAGCGGCACATCCTGGCGCGCCGCCTGTTCGAGGCGGGCGAATACCGGCGTGCCTACCAGGTGGTCGGCGATCACCGCCAGGGCGACGGCTTTCCGCAGTCCCAGGCGGAGTGGCTGGCGGGCTGGCTGGCGCTGCGGTTCCTCGACGAGCCGCAGGCCGCGTTCCGGCATTTCCAGGCGCTGTACCACGGTGTCGGCTCGCCGATCAGCCTGGCCCGCGGCGCCTACTGGAGCGGCCGGGCGCTGGAGGCCATGGGCCAGACCGCCGAGGCGGAGCGCTGGTACCGGCTGGCCGCCGAGCATCCCTCGGCCTTCTACGGCCAGCTCGCCGCCGGCCGGCTCGGCCTGCCGACGGTGCCGGCGCTGCCACCCGATCCCGCCGCGGCCCCGGCCCTGGTCGCCGCGTTCGAGCAGAACGACCTGGTGCGCGGCGCGGTGGCGCTCGACCAGGTGGCGGAGAATGCCCGCGCCGACCTGTTCCTGCGCCAGCTCGGCCGCAACGCCGCGTCGCCGGCCGAGGTCGTGCTGGTCGGCCGGCTGGCCAAGGTGCTGGACCGGCCGCACATCGCCGTGTGGGCGGCCAAGCAGGTCGTCTTCGACCGGGTCGTGCTGTACGAGACCGGCTATCCGGTGCTGCCGCTGGGCACGGCTGCCGACGGCGTCGAGCCGGCCCTGCTGCTCGCCCTGATGCGCCGCGAAAGCGAGTTCAACACCACCGCGGTCAGCCCGGCGGGCGCCCTGGGCCTGATGCAGCTGATGCCGGCGACGGCCACCGGCGTGGCCGAGCGGCTGGGTGTCGACCACAGCGCCGGCCGCCTGATCGCCGACCCCGGCCACAACATCCGCCTCGGTTCGGCCTATCTGGCCCAGATGCTGGAGCGCTTCGGCGGATCCTACGTGCTCGCCGTGGCCGCCTACAATGCCGGGCCGGGGCGGGTCGATGGCTGGCTGGAGTCGCTGGGCGACCCGCGCACCGGCGCCATCGACGTGATCGACTGGATCGAAAGCATTCCCATCTACGAGACGCGCAACTACGTTCAGCGGGTCCTGGAAGATACCCAGGTCTATCGCCTGCGGCTGGGCGGCAGCCCGGCCGTCGGCGCACTGGAGGCCGACCTTGCCCGCTGATCCCGCTCCCCGCCTGCCCGGCATCCGCGCCTGCGTGTTCGACGCGTACGGCACCCTGTTCGACGTGCATTCACCCGCCGAACGCCTGCGCACCGAGCTCGGGCCCAAGGCCGACGCGCTGTCGGCCGCCTGGCGCACCAAACAGCTCGAGTACACCTGGCTGCGCAGCCTGATGGGCCGGCACGCCGACTTCTGGCACGTCACCGGCGAGGCGCTGGACTTCGCCCTGGCCGACACCGCCATCCGCGACGACGACCTGCGCGAGCGGCTGATGGTCGAGTATTTGCACCTGCAGGCGTATCCCGAGGTGTCGGTGACGCTGGAGGTGCTGCGCGCCGCCGGGCTGAAGACGGCCATCCTGTCCAACGGCGCGCCGGCCATGCTGAGCTCGGCGACCGGCAGCGCCGGCCTGGACGGGCGCCTGGACGCCGTCCTGTCGGTCGAGGAGGTTGGCGTCTTCAAGCCGCACCCTGCTGTGTACCAGCTCGCCGTCGACCGGCTGGGCGTGCCGCGCGAGGCGATCTGCTTTGTCTCGTCGAACGGCTGGGACGTGGCCGGCGCCGCCGTGTTCGGCTTCCGTGTCGCCTGGCTGAACCGCGCCGCACGCACGCCGGAACGCCTGCCGGGCGCGCCGGAGGCGGAGATCACGGCGCTGGACGCCCTGCCGCAGCTGCTGGGCCTGTAGCCGTGCCGTTCCGCGAGGGCACCGTCACCGCCCAGGACGGCAAGCGGCTCTACTACCGCGATTACGGTCCAGAAACGAGGGGGCCGCGGGTCGGGAACCCGCACATCGGCAGCCCGGTGCCGGCGGTCTGCCTGGGCGGCCTGACCCGCAACTCGGCCGACTTCCACCGCGTCGCCTCGCGCCTGGCCCGCGCCGGCCGACGGGTGGTCTGCCCGGACTACCGCGGCCGCGGCCAGTCCGACTACGACCACAACTGGCGGAACTATGCGCCGAAGGGGCTGGTCTACGACCTGGGCGTGATGCTGACGGCGCTGGGCATCGGCCACGTGGTGGTGATCGGCACGTCCCTGGGCGGGCTGCTGGCCATGGGCCTGGCGGCGGCGCGGCCGACGGCGGTCAAGGGGGCGCTGCTCAACGACGTCGGCCCCGAGCTCAACCTGGCCGGCGCGGAGCGGGTGCGCGACTATGTCAGCCGCGACCATGTCCATCCCGACTGGGACTCCGCCGTCGCCGACCTCAAGACGATGATGCCGGACCTGTCGGTGCCCGAGCCGCAGGACGACAACTGGCTGCGCATCGCCCAGACCACCTGGCGGCGCGGCGCGGACGGCCTGCTGCATTACAACTATGACATCAACGTCGCGCGCACCCTGGTCGACCCGCGCGCGGTGCCCGACCTGTGGCCGCTGTTCCGTGCCTTGGGCCGGGTGCCGGTGGCGGTGGTGCGCGGCGCCGACTCCGACCTGCTGCTGCCGGAGACGGTGGAGCGCATGGTCGCGGCGCGCGGCGGCGACCTGATCACGGCGACGGTGCCGGGCGTCGGTCATGCGCCGAACCTGGACGAGCCCGAATCGCGCGAGGCGATCGATGCCCTTCTCGCTCGAGTCGACGGTGCTGCCGACCACTGACGATATCGAAGCGGCGGCGGCGCGGCTGGCCGGCGTCGTCGTGCGCACGCCGCTGCTGGAGGCGCCGCTGCTCAACGACCGGCTGGGCGGCCGGCTGCTGGTCAAGGCCGAGCCGCTGCAACTGACCGGCAGCTTCAAGATCCGCGGCGCCTACAACAGGATCGCCGGGCTGCCGGCCGGGCGGCGCGGCGCCGGCGTGGTGGCGTTCTCCAGCGGCAACCACGCCCAGGGCGTGGCGGCGGCGGCGCGGCTGCTGGGCGTGGCGGCGACCATCGTCATGCCGGCCGACGCCCCGGCGATCAAGCGGCGCAACACCGAGGCCTGGGGCGCCCGCGTCGTGCCCTATGACCGGCAGCGCGAGGACCGCGAGGCGATCGGCGCCGCCATCGCCGCCGAGACCGGCGCGACCCTGGTCAGGCCCTATGACGATCCCGCCGTCATTGCCGGCCAGGGCACCGCCGGCCTTGAACTGGCGGCGCAGTGCGCGGCGCTGGGCGTGCGGCCGGATGCGGTGCTGGTACCGTGCGGCGGCGGCGGCCTGACCGCCGGCATCGCCACGGCGCTGGCCGACCGCCTGCCCGGCGTGCCGGTCCACCCGGTGGAGCCGGCCGGCTTCGACGACACCGCCCGCTCCCTGGCCGCCGGCGCCCGCCTGGCCAACGCGCCGGGCGGGTCGTCGCTGTGCGACGCCCTGCTCGGGCCGATCCCTGGCGAGGTGACCTTTGCCGTCAACCGGCGACTGGCGGCGCCGGGCGTGGCGGTCGACGACGCCTCGGTCCTGACGGCGATGGCCGCGGCGTTCGAGGCGTTCAAGCTGGTCATCGAGCCGGGCGGCGCGGTCGCCCTGGCCGCGGCCCTGTCCGGTGTGTTCCCGGCGGCGGGTCGCACCGTGGTGGCCGTCGCCTCCGGCGGCAATGTCGAGCCGGCATTGTTCGCCCGGGCGCTGGCCGGCTGACCGGTCCCTTCATGGCGCAGGTCGGCCCGAACGAAGTGAGGCCCGACGCACGGCCTCTCCCTTGCGCACCGGCGTTGGGCCCGCGATCCCGGCGCTGCAGTATTGAGGCAGGGCGCCGGCGGAGCGGCCGCTGTCGGGCGTCGCTGCGCTCCGGCCGACCTCTGGTTGCGCGCCATGGAGGGGTGGCGGATGGCAGTGGGCGTCGGTCAACAGAAGCTGCGGCTCATGGTGCCCTCACCGCGTCAACCTGAGTCTGTTGCCGTGCTGCACCCTCTGGTTCACCCCGGGCCGCTGGCATCAGAAGGCGGTCGCCCAGTGGCTGACAAGGACGCGCTCCAGCTCGCGGGCGCGGGCCAGCCAGCGCTGTGCCGCGGCCGAGCCGCTGCGCGCCTGCACCGGCGCCGCATCCAGCGCCCGCCGCGCCGCCGGGTCGTTGACGAACACGGCGAAGCCGAGCCGCCGGCCGCCGGCCGTGTCGATGTACCCGGCCAGGCCGCGGGCATAGTACATGGTGCCCGACTTGGCGTGCACCGTGACCGGCGGCCCGCCATTGGCCCCGGCCCAGCCGACCGGATGGAGCAGGCCGGGAAAGCGTTCGGTGCCGAACGGCCGGCTGTCGGCCAGGCGGAGGATGGCGGCCATCTGCCGCGGCGTCACCCGCGCCGCCGACGACAGCCCCGAATGGTTGGCCGGCGCGTAACCGCGCCAGTCGACACCGGCGATCTGCTGCTGCAGCCAGCCGCCCAGCGCCGTGCCCGACCCGGCCATGTCCAGCGCCCGCCCGGTGAGGTGGCGCGACGCCACCAGCCCGACCAGTTCGGCCGACAGGTTGTTGCTGTAGCGCAGCACGCCGCGCACGATCTGGGCCAGCGGCCGGCTGTGGTGGCGCGCCACGATGCGCGCCCCCGTCGGCGCCGCGCCGGGCCGCGGCAGGCCCATGGTGACGCCGTGGTCGGCGGCGATGCGGCGGAACACCATGGCGGTGTTGCGCGCCGGGTCGTGCAGCGGCAGCCAGTCGTGCCCCTGGGCCGGCAGCGCCGGCGACAGCCCCCAGTGCTCGCCGTCCGCCCCGTGGTGGTGCACGTAGAAGCCGCCATCGGTGGCGGCGGCCGGGACGAGGCCGAAGGTGACCGATTCAACCGGCACCCGCATGGTCTCGGTGTTGGTCGTGGCCGACACGTCGAAGGCGCCGGCCCCGTTGCGCCGCCACTGCACCTGCATGATGTTGAAGTTCAGCGACAGGGCACTGACGCCGGTGTTGTACGAGGCCGACAGCGGCTGCAGCGCGTCGATCTCGCTGAAGTCGCGCAGCAGGCTGGCGTCGTAGACGAAGTCGCCGGCGACATGGGCGACGCCCTGGGCGCGCAGCCCGCGCACCAGGCCGACCAGGTCGTCGGAGTCGAGCACCGGGTCGCCGCCGCCGCGCAGATAGAGGTCGCCCTCCAGGCGCCCGCCGGCAATCCGGCCGTCGGCGAGCAGCATCGTCTCGAACCGGTAGTCCGGCCCCAGCACGGCGAGCGCCGCCACCGTCGTCGGCACCTTGGCCACCGAGGCCGGGATGAACGGCCGGTCGGCCTGCCGCTCCGCCAGCACCGTGCCGTCGCGCGGGTCGAACACGATGTAGCCGACCTGGTCCGGCGCGAAGCCATGGCGGGCAATGGCAGCCCCGGCGTCGAACGCCGCCGACTGTGCCCCGACCTCCGGCGGCGCCGCCAGCGCCAGCCCGGCGGCGACCGCCGCACCCAGCAGGCGCCGCCGCCCCAGCCGGACCGCGCGCGTCCCTTCGACCATGACCATGTGCCCCGGAGTTGCCGACACCTGCTCGGCATGATGCCGTCCTGTCGTCGCGACTGCAACCTTCGGCAACCACCGGTCATTCGCCCGCGCGATTGGCGTGCCGGCAGGGTCTCGCCGGTTCGACGGATTGGCGTTACGGTTCGGCCATGGACGACGTGCTGAGCATCCTCGGCGCGGCCCTGGCCGCCGCCCGCGACTGGCTGACCCTGTTCGCCGCCTGCGCCGGCGCCGGCTATGCCTGGTCGGTGCACCGGCTGCAGCGGCGCCGCGCCGCGGTGTTCATCGACGGCCGCGCCGAGCGGGTCAGCAACAAGACGCTGCGCATCCGCCTGCGCGTGCGCAACCACACGCTGCGCGACGTGCGCCTGGCGCGGATCACCGTGCGCCGGCCGCGGCAGGCGGTGGTCGCCATGGACGGCGTCCATCCGCCGGGCGAGGGCCCGATCGAATGCAATCACATCGTGCCGGCGCTGGCCGCCGGCGAGGTGGTTTTCCTGCTCGGCAGCCCGCAGGTGGGGAACGGTCCCGTGTGCCTGCGCCTGACCTATGTCAGCCCGGCGACCTGGTCCTGGGCCCGCTACGGCAAGCGCCTGCGCATCGACCCGGCCGCCGTGGTCCTGGCCGATCCGGCCGCCGACGGTGGCGATGGCACGGAGGCCGGTCGCGCCGCCTGAAGCCTTCCGATGGAGGCGTCGTGTCGATCGGCATGACAAAGCCGTCACGCTGCAAGCGACCCGGCATGACACGGTTTCGGCCGCCAAAGCACTTCAGAAAACGCGCAAGTTCTTTATTTTGTCGCCGAAATGCAGTTGAGTGAGGTCGTTCCCACCCTGGCACAGCGGTCGGACAGCCATGGACGCCGCCTCTCTCGTGCGACAAGCCTCTCTCGTGCGACAAGCCCCTCTCGTGCGACAAGCCTTTGAGCGTCTGACGGGCCGGCGGCGTCGCGCCGTCGAGGGCCGGCGCGTCAATGCCGCGCGGTTCCTGCCGCTGTCGCTTGCCGCCGTCCTGCTGGCCGCCGCCGCCGGCTGCCGGGCGACGGGCGGGACCGGCCTGCCCGAGGCGGGTGCCGGGCCGCTGCCGCCCGCCGGCCACCCGCTGGCGCTGACCGCCGCACCGCCGGGCCCGCCTCCGGGTTCGCCGCCGGGTCCGTCCGTGCCGACCTCCGACCTGCTGCCCGGCCTGGCCGAGGGCTTCGCCGCCGGCACGGCAGTGGCTGTGGACACCCGACTCTGGCCGTGGTCGGCGATTGGCCGCATCCGCCGGCCGGACGACAGCGTGTGCACCGGCGTCCTGGTCGGGCCGAACCAGGTGGTCACCGCCGCCGACTGCCTGTACGACCGCTGGCGGCGCAGCTATTACGACCCGTGGCGGCTGGTCTTCGAGGCCGGCTACCGCGAGGGCCGTGCCCTGGTCACGGTGCGCGGCCGCCGCCTGATCGCCCCGCCGGGCCACCTGCCGGCGTACTGGTCGCATGCCCCCGCACCGCGTCGCGAGGCGGCCGACCTGGGCGTCAACTGGGGCATGCTGGTGCTGGACGGCACCGTACCGGTGGCGCCGCTGCGCTGGCTGGGCGACAACCCCGAGGCCGTGGCGCGCTGGACCGGCAGCGGGGCGGTCGCCCTGGTCGGCTATCCGGACTACGCGCCGGGCGTGCCGACGGCGACGGCACCGTGCCCGCTCCGCGACATGCCGCGTGCTCCCGGCCTGCTCGTCCACGCCTGCGAGTCGCCCTTCGGCGACCGCGGCGCGCCGCTGCTGGTCGCCATCGGCCCCGGCGAGGTCGGCACCCTGTGGGCCATCGGCCGCCCGGCCGCCGACAGCACGCTGCGGCCTTAGCGACCACACGCCGATTTTGCACCGGCCGGTTCGGGCCCCTGCCCGAGGGCAGCCTTGAGGAGCCGACCGCGGCGGCCGCAATCGCAGGTTCCTCGGTTTCGGTGTGACGACGGCTGCGACGAAAGGCAGCGCCCGGCGGCCAGGACCCGCAGCCGGCCGCGGCCCGCGCGGTCCGCGCCGGCCTGGTGCGACCGGCGGTCGCCGTCACGGTTGATCCCGGTCAATGCCATCCGAGCGCCCGTGGAGTAATGCTCAGTGCAAGCATATGGCCGGGGATGGGCCGGGGATGGGTAGAACACGGCCGAACCGGGCTCATCAGTCCGCACCCCGGACATCCGACCTGGACGACGATACGGGAGTCTTGGACGCCATGTTATCCGCGGATCCTCGCAGCCGCCGCGATATGCTGCGCCTTGCCGCCGGCCTTGCCCTGCCGGCCCTGGCCGGTGTCGCCGGATCGGGCCTTGCCGGCCCGGCCCGCGCCGCCCGCGATCCGGCGACCCAGCGCTACATCTGCGTGGCCAGCGACTGCCGGCCGTACATCTACGACCCGGCGACCGGCGACCCCGACAGCGGCATCCCGCCCGGCACCCCGTTCGCCGACCTGCCCGACGACTGGTACTGCCCGGTCTGCGGCGCCGCCAAGATCGACTTCATCCCGTTGGGCTGAACTGTCGGCCCGCCGATGCCCGCGCGGCCGGCTGCCGTCCGCCCATGCGCCCGCCCATGCGCCCGCCCATGCGCCCGCCCATGCGCTTGAACGGCGGCATCAGCCGCCGGCCAGCCGGTCATAAAGCAGCACGACGGCCACGACCGCCGCGGCCAGCACCGCGACGACGCCAAGGCTGACCGCGAACTGCCGCAACTCCCCCTGCTTCCAGGCGCTGCGGCCGACCAGCAGCAGGTAGACGGCAATGAATACACCAACACCCTGAAGCAGCGTCATCCTTCAGCACCCTCAGGACCGGAACCATAGCCGACGGAGCGCCATTGCCCGGCCATTTCATCAAGGAACCGCCTCAGAACCCGGGCGTACCATCCAGAAAGAGCCGGCGAGCGCCGCGGCTGCGGCTGTAGGTCGGGACAGCCGACAGGCGGAAGTCGGGGATGGCGAAGGCATTCGGCGGCGGTACCAAAGTATAGCGGCGCGTGGGACCGGCCAGAACCGCCTGGACCGGCATGTGCGCCGATCGGCTGCCCGCGGGAAGAGACGCCGTTCGTGGCGTCGCCGGCGGACTCCAGCGGCCGGCGGAAAACAGGTCGATGCGGAACTGTGTCAAGCGCCGCATGGCGGGCTCAGGGGGGTTGTCATGGCCGAAGCCTGGCCACCGCTGCTCTGCTGTTGCCTCCGGTGGGCGCCCCCCGATCGCGGCCATGCAGCCGAACGACAGACCATGATCGTCAGCCGCAAGTTCGGGAGCCACGGCCATGCCGTCTTCATGGTGCGACCGGGGATGCCATTCCGTTGCGGCAATGCCTTCGGCTTGGCCCACCGCACCTGAGCAGGACGGCAACATGGATGCGTGTGCGGCCGGTGCGGCGGGGACTGTCAAGCATGCGGCGGCGGCGAACGCTGCTGCAAGAAGCTTTCCCAGAACTCTCATTCCAGAACCTCCCAATCAAGAGCTGACCTCCGGAAGGAAGGATGGAATGGCTCGCAGAGTGATGGGACCGCCTGAATGGGGGGGGGAGGAGGCCATGCATCCGGCAGGTCGGCCGCCACTCCGTCCGTTTTCCCGATCAACAAGGCGGGTCAACCGGCATTGAGGCATGCTTCACGGCATCGACCAGGGCCGATCGCGGATCCTCATTCCGCCGCCTGTCCGGGCCGCGCCGACCGGCGCGAGCGGCAGACCCCGGCCAAGCCGAGCACACTCACGGTCGGCCGAACTGGCCGCCAGGCGCGGGGTTCGGGCTCAAGAGCGTGTGGGCCAGATCGAAAGGGCTGGCGAGAGTCTTGGCAGGACAAACAGGCCCAAATCCGATGCCGAGCGCGGCTGTCGCACAGTGGCGCCAATTCGAAGTCTTCATTGCCATCCTCGCCGTTGAATGCCGGGTTCTCAACTCGTGATCGGAACAAGAAACCCCCTGCGACCCCCACTCAAATGGGTGGGCAGACCTGCAGTCATTAACGAGAAAAATTATATTTTAGTTCTATTGATGTTATCAACCCCATGCGCACTGACTTGATCGCCGTTGCAATCCACGCGGGCGCATGGCAGGATCCGAAAGCGTCATCATCCGTTGACCGGCCCTGCATGACCAGGCACAGCGAGGACGAATTCCTCGACACCATCAGGATCATCTACCGGGCGGCCGTCGATCGCGATGCGTGGGCGGCGGCGCTCAAGGGCGTCTGCGACCTGACAGGGTCCTCAGGCATTCACCTGCTCAGCGTGAGCGACAGGACCGGGCTGATTCCGTTCAGCCTGGCGGTAGGCTTGCCCGATACCGGGGTCGACGAGTATGACAGGCACCTGGTGTCGACCTGTCCCCGTGCCCTGCATGTGCTCCGCCACCCGAACCAGACCTATTATTGCGACTATCAGCACACCAGCGAAGCCGAAATGGACCGCTCAGCCCATTATGACTGGTTCCGATCACAGGGCGGCTTCCGCTATTACATCGCATCCGTGCTGGTCCGCGACGCGGAGTCAACTGTGATCGCCAGCCTGCAGCGCACGGTCTCGCAGGGACATGCACAGGAACAGGAGGTCTCACTGTTCCAGAAACTCTCCGCGCACCTCAGCCAGGCCGCCTCGATCCACCAGAGATTCCAGGACATCAACCGGATGCATGCGCTTGCGACGGCGGCGCTCGACCGGATGTCGTTCGGCATCGTCATCCTCGCGCCCGACCGCCGGATCGTCTATGCCAACCGCGCGGCCGATGCCATCCTGTCCGAACAGGACGGGCTGAAGGCCGACGGGTTCGGCCTGCACGCGCTGCACCCCGCCGACAACGAGCCGTTCCAGACGCTGCTCGGCCGGGCCGCGTCGGCACGGCCGGATCTGACCCGCGTGGCGGCCGGCACCCTGAGCATCCGCCGCCCGTCCGGCCGGCGGCCCTATTCGGTGGTCGTCCTGGCCCAGCCGGCGTCGGAGACGTCGCTGTTCCTCACCGGGGATGCGGCCATCATCCTGATCTGCGACCCGGAGCGGAACGAGGAGCCGTCCATCGACTTTCTGGGCCGCGTCTATGGCCTGACACCGGCGGAGGCGCGGCTGGCAGCCGCCCTGGCCGCCGGCAAATCACCGAAGGAGCACGCCAGAGCCGCCGGCATATCGCCGAACACGGTTCGCTGGCACCTGAAGAACGTGCATGCCAAGCTGGATACGCACCGCCAGTCCGAAATCGTGCGGCTGGTCGAACGGGCGCTCCTTCATGGCGCAGGCACATCAAATCCGCCGCCGTCGCCGACCCAAGCACATACGGCGACCACGCCGTGAGGCAGCAGCGCGCCAGCCATCCAGAGACGGCCGCCCAGAGACGACCGCCCAGAGACGACCGCCCAGAGACGACGGCCATACCCCCCGCTGACAGGACTCTGTCCCGATGTTGTTCTACGACTGCAGCACGGCGCCCAGCCCGCGGCTGGTGCGGATCTTCATCGCCGAGAAGGGCATCGAGGTCCCGACCCGGCAGGTCGACCTGCGCGGCGGCGAGCACCTGTCGCCCGCCTTCCGCGCGATCAACCCGCACTGCACCGTGCCGGTCCTCGAACTCGATGACGGCACGCGGCTGACCTCGACCCAGGGCTGCTGGCGGTACCTGGAGGAGACCTTCCCCGACCCGCCGCTGCTCGGCACCACGCCGGTCGAGAAGGCCGTCATCGCCGACCGCGTGTGGCGCATCGAGGCCGACGGCTGGCAGGCGGTCGGCGAGGCGTTGCGCAATGCCGCGCCGGGCCTCACGGACCGGGCCCTGACCGGTCCCGACGACTACGCCCAGATCCCGGCGCTGGCCGAGCGCGGCAGGGTGCGGGCGGCGCGCTTCCTGGCCCGGCTCGACGACCTGCTGGCGGACAGCCCGTACGTCGCCGGCGAGCGGTTCTCCGCTGCCGACATCCTGGCCCTGGTCGTGGTCGACTTCGCCCGATGGATCAAGCTCGCGCTGCCCGAGGACGCGGTCCACGCCCGGCGCTGGTACGACCGCGTCAGCGCCCGCCCCGGCGCCGTGCGGTGACCCGCACTGCCGGCCGATCGTGCAGAGGACCGGGGGCCTCCAATCCTCGGAACGACTCCGTGGGGTGAGACCGATGACCGCTGCGGCGGAAACCTGATGGCGCACTGCCGCAGCGATCCCTGACAGCGATCCTTGACAGCGGCGGCTGCGGCCGTGTAACCACGAGGCACAAGTTAGAATCACTCCAGAAACTCCTGGAAACACTTGATCCGACTTTCACCCTCGCATGCGCAAGGAGGCCCCGATGAGAGCCATGGTACCGCACGCAACCTTCCAGACCCGTGTCCGCAACGAGAGCCTGGGCGGCCCGAACCCGTTCGAGTGGAAGACACAGACCACCGACGACATCTTCAAGGGCCGGAAGGTCGTCGTGTTCTCCCTGCCCGGCGCCTTCACCCCGACCTGCTCCAGCAGCCACCTGCCGCGCTATGAGGAGCTCCACGACGAGTTCCGCAAGCTGGGCGTCGACGAGGTGATCTGCCTGTCGGTCAACGACGCCTTCGTCATGTTCCAGTGGGGCAAACAGCAGGGCGTCAAGAACATCTTCCTGCTGCCGGACGGCAACGGCGAGTTCACGCGCAAGATGGGCATGCTGGTCGACAAGAGCAATCTGGGCTTCGGCATGCGCAGCTGGCGGTACTCAATGTTCGTCGACGACGGAAAGATCGAGAAGATCTTCATCGAGCCCGATTTCGGCGACAACTGCCCGACCGACCCTTTCGAGATCTCCGACGCCGACACCATGCTCAACTACCTGAAGGGCCGCGCCGCCCAGTAGACCCGCGTTGTGTCATTGGTGAAGGTCCGGCAAAGCCCGGGCCTTCGCCACGAACACTTCGGCAGCAGCCAGAATCCCTGGCCGCTGCTGGGGAACCGCCGTGTCAGGTCATCACCAGTATGGCGAGTGGCGGCACATGGTTCCGAAGAACCCGTCATTGCCCGAGCCCGGCCATCAGGGTATCAGGCTGCAGGATTGATCTGAAAGGATTGCTGTCCCCGGACCGCTGCTGATCGTGATGTATTTGCATTTCATCCAATTCGATGGGATGATCTGCAAATCGTGCCGGACGGTCTGCATCATGGATGTGCTCAACGACATCCTCGACACCCTGAACCTGAAGGGGGCGCTGTATTTCCGGACGGACTGCTCACCGCCCTGGGGCGTGACCGTGCCGGAGCTCGCCCAGGCGGCCCGGTTCCACCTGATGGTCCAGGGCAGCTGCCACGTCTTGTTCCCGTCCGGCGCTGCGGCCCATCTGGGGCCGGGCGACCTGGTGCTCATCCCCGGCGGACGGGCGCACGTGCTCGCCGATCAGGCCGGGCGCGAGGCGCCGCCGCTGGAGACCGTACTGGAGGCCGCCGGCTATGACGGCCGGGGCGTGTTCGTCATCGGCGCCGGCAACCCCCAGGCCACCACGCAGCTGATCTGCGGCCACTTCAGCTTTCGCCGCGGCGCCGATCACCCCATCCTGCGCGCCCTGCCCGAATACATGCTGACGACCATGGCCGCCCGCGCCCGCGAGCCGCTGCTCGACGAGATCCTGCGCCTGATCACGCGCCGGATGTTCTCCGAGAACCTGGGCCTGGCGGCGGCGGTGACGCGGCTGTCGGAGATCGTCTTCATCGAGCTGCTGCGCGTCGGCATCGAGCAGAGCGAGGAGCTGAAAGCCGTCCTGGAGGCGTTCCGCGACCGGCAGATCGGCCGCGCGCTGCAGCTCATCCACACCGAGCCGAGCCACGCCTGGACCGTGGAAAGTCTGGCCGCCGAGATCGGCATGTCGCGCAGCCGGTTCGCCGAGCGCTTCAGCGCCCTGATGGGCACCGGCCCGATGGCCTATCTGTCCGACTGGCGGCTGCAGAAGGCCCTGTCGCTGCTCGACGAGTCCCGCGCCAGCGTGCAGCAGGTGGCGGTGCAGGCCGGCTACCAGTCGCCCGCCGCCTTCACCCGCGCCTTCACCGCCCGGTTCGGCCTGCCGCCCACCGAATATCGCCGCAACCTGGCCTGATTTTGCCGAGCGTCCCAAGCACAATGCACTCTGTCCACGATGGATGCCGGTTTATTGCTTGATCGTCCGGCCGATGCAGTTTGCCTCCTGTCGATGACCGACATCCACACACCGACAGGAGGCAACCATGCAAAGGATCGCACGCATCACCGAGGCGCAGGCTCCGCAGAAGACCGCGCAGCTCCTCGCCAGCGTGAAGAAGCAGATGGGCGGCGTGCCGCACATCCTCGCCACCATGGCCCAGTCGCCCGCGGCGCTGGGCGGCTATCTCGGCTTCGCCGGGGCGTTGGCCGGCGGCGTCCTGCCCGCCGCGCTGCGCGAGCAGATCGCCGTCGCCGTCGCCGGCGCCAACCGGTGCGACTACTGCGCCTCGGTGCACACCGCCCTCGGCGCCCGCCAGGGGCTGACGGCGGACGAGCTCGACCGGAACCTGCGGGGCCGGTCGGCGGACGCGAAGTCACAGGCCGCCTTGGCCTTCGCAACGCGGATCGTCGCGGCGCGCGGGCACGTCTCGGACGACGACCTCGCCGCGGTACGCCGGGCCGGCTTTACCGAAGAGGAGATCGTCGAGATCGTGGCGCACACGGCGCTCAACCTCTTCACCAACTACTTCAACCACATCGCCGGGACGGAGCTGGATGCTCCGGCCGTGCGCACCGATCGCGCCGCGGCCTGAGCCCACCCCCGCACCCGTCGAACAGGAGGACCACCACCATGGTGAAGACACTGACCCCGGCCGCCACCGCTTTCGCCGCCGCTTTCGCCGCCGCCCTCGCCGCCGCCCTCGCCGGTGCCATCGCGTCCACTCCGGCCCTGGCCCAGGGCGAGGCCCCGAACGACCTGGAGATCGCCCACACCGCCTACACCGCGGGCAACATCGACATTCGCTATGCACACCTGGCGCTGGCGCTGTCGGACAGCCCCGAGGTGCGGCAGTTCGCCGAGACCATGATCCGCGACCACACCGCCGTGAACGACGCCGCGGTGGCGCTGATCCATGAACTCGACGTCACGCCGCAGGACAACGACCTGAGCCGCGCCCTGGCCGACGCCGCCGCCGCGCAGGTCGCCGCGCTGCGCGGGCTGGACGGCGATGCCTTCGACTGCGCCTACGCGCAGAACGAGCTCGCCTACCACCAGCTCGTCAACCAGACGGTCGAGCAGACCTTCATCCCGAACGCCACGGTGCCGCAGCTCAGGGATCTCCTGGCCAGCGCCCTGGTCACCTTCCGCGTGCACGAAGGCCACGCGGCGGACCTGGTGGCGGGGCTCGAGTGCGGGACGTGACCCCGTGGTTGCGCAGGACGGTCGGTGGCGCCCTTGCGGGCGCCACCATCGCCGTGGCGTCCTGCCTTCCCTCGGCTCCTGCCCAGGACGCGCCCCGCACCCACCGCGTGGTGATCGAGCGGTTCGCGTTCGTCCCGGCCACGATCACGATCCGGCCGGGCGATGCGGTGGAGTGGATCAACCGCGACCTCGCCCCGCACACGGCGACGGCGGCCGACCAGACCTGGGACACGGGCAGGCTCGGCCGGGGCGAAACCGGCTCGATCGTGTTCACCGCACCCGGCCGGGTGGACTATGTCTGCGCCTTCCACCCGCACATGGCCGGAACGATCGTCGTCTCCGATGCCGCCGGCGGGCCAGACGCCGACGTGGAGTCCGAACCTTGACCGCGCCGCCCTCGTCGGGCGCCGACGCGGCCGCGCTGTTCGCGGCCGTCCGCGCCTGCACCCTGTGTGCCGGGCTGCCGCTTGGGCCCAGGCCCATCCTGCAGGTCCACCCGGCCGCGCGGATCCTGATTGCCGGGCAGGCGCCGGGGCGGCGCGCCCACCAGCGCGGCGTGCCGTTCGGTGATCCGTCCGGCGACCGGCTGCGAGGCTGGCTCGGTGTCGACCGCGGCACCTTTTATGACGCCACGAGGATTGCCATCGTTCCCATGGGCTTCTGCTATCCAGGCACGGGCCGGGGCGGCGACCTGCCGCCGCGGCCCGAATGCGCGCCGGCCTGGCGCCAGCGGGTCCTGGCGGCGCTGCCCGCGGTCGAGCTCACCCTCGTCATCGGCCGGTTCGCGCAAGCCTGGCACCTGGGGGCGCGGCGGTCGGCGACACTGACGGAGACCGTCGCCGACTGGCGCGCCTTCTGGCCCGCCATTGTGCCGCTGCCGCACCCCAGCCCGCGCAACGCCGACTGGCTCCGCCGGAACCCGTTCTTCGCGGCCGAGCTGCTGCCGCTGCTGCGGGACCGCGTGCGCCGGCTGCTCGACTCGTCTCCGCCATCAAGCCGCTGAGCGCCGGCCCGGTCCGCGTGTCCCCCGTCGGCCTGCCGCCATGAAGACGATGACGCTTCTTCAGGAACCTTGCCGGGCAAGGATCACTAAGGGAGCGGCATCACCAAAGGGGGCTACCTGATGGCGTATCGCGTCCTGATCACCGGCGGCGGGGGGTTCATCGGCTCGCACCTTGCCGATGAACTCGTCGCCCACGGCCACCGGGTGCGCATTCTCGACAGCTTCCTGCCACAGGTGCACGGCCAGGCGCAGGCCGTTGCGACCTGTCTGGCCAGCGACGTCGAGGTCCACCGCGGCGACGTCCGCGACGCCGCTGCGGTGGCGCGCGCGCTGGACGGCATCGACGCGGTGTTCCATTTCGCCGCCATGGTCGGCGTCGGCCAGAGCATGTACCAGGTCGACACGTACACCTCGGTCAACGAGCTCGGCACGGCCGTCCTTCTCCAGCACCTGATCGACCGCCCGGTCGAGAAGCTGGTGGTCGCCTCGTCGATGAGCATCTACGGCGAGGGCCGCTACCGTGACACCGCCGGCCACACCCTCGATCACGTCGAGCGGCGCCTGGCCGACCTCAAGGCCGGACGCTGGGAGCCGCGCGCCGCCGACGGCGGGCCGCTGACCCCGGTGCCGACGCCCGAGGACAAGCCGCCGGTCCTGGCCTCCGTGTACGCCCTGTCCAAGTACGCGCAGGAGCGCCTGTGCCTGATGCTGGGCCAGGCGTACGGCAGCGACGCCACCGCCCTGCGCTTCTTCAACGTGTACGGCCCGCGCCAGGCGCTGTCCAACCCGTACACCGGCGTGCTGGCCATCTTCGCCTCGCGCCTGCTCAACGGCCGGCCGCCGCTGGTGTTCGAGGACGGCCGGCAGCGCCGCGACTTCGTCCACGTCCGCGACGTGGCGCGCGCCTGCCGCCTGGTCCTGGACAGCCCGAACGCCGCCGGCCGGCCGATCAACATCGGCAGCGGCCACAGCCACACGGTGCTGGAGATCGCCGAACGCCTGGCCCGCGCCATCGGCCGCGACATCGCGCCGGAGGTGACCGGCCGGTTCCGCGCCGGCGACATCCGCCACTGCTTCGCCGACACCACCCGCGCCCGCGACCTGCTCGGCTTCGAACCGGCCATGGCGCTGGACGACGGCCTGGACGAGCTGGTCGGCTGGCTGGACGGCCAGATCGCCCACGACCGCGTCGACACCGCCACCGAAGAGCTCGCCCGGCGGGGGCTGGTGGCATGACCGGTACGGTCCCCTCCCCCACCGACCGGCTCGGCGTGGTCGAATGGCTGCGGCCGGGCGAGCACGAGCGCGCCGAACGGCTGCTCGAGGGCCTGCAGCGGCTCGGCATCCGCCACCTGCGCACCGGCATCTCGTGGGCCGAGGCGCACACCGCCGCCGGCCACGACTGGTATGACTGGCTGATCCCGCGGCTGGCGCGCGAGGTCGAGCTGCTGCCGTGCGTCTGCTACACGCCGCCGTCGATCGGCATCATGGACAAGTGCTCGGCGCCGCCGCGCGACCCCAAGGCCTACGCCGACTTTCTGGACGTGCTGGTCAGCCGCCACGGCCGCCACTTCGAGTGGGTCGAGCTGTGGAACGAGCCCAACAACATCAACGACTGGGACTGGCGGCTCGACCCGTGCTGGCTGACCTTCGCCCAGATGGCCGGCGGCGCCGCCTACTGGATGCACCGGCGCGGCAAGAAGACCGTGCTGGGCGGCATGTGCCCGACCGACCCGAACTGGCTGGCTGCGATCGCCCAACTCGGCGTGCTCGACCACATCGACGCCGTCGGCCTGCACGACTTTCCGGGGACCTGGCAGCACGACGGTGCCGGCTGGGCCGACCTGGCCCACCAGGTCCGCTCCGTGCTCGACCACTACGGCAAGGACTGCGCGGTCTGGACCACCGAGACCGGCTATTCGACGTGGCGGCGCGACGAGGCGCGGCAGCTTGACCAGCTGCTCGACGCCCTGGCCGCCCCGGTCGAGCGCGTCTACTGGTACGCCTTCGCCGACCTGGACCCCGAGCTGCCCAGCCAGGAGGGCTTCCACGTCGATGAGCGGCACTACCACTTCGGCCTGATCCACCACGACGGGACGCCCAGGCTGCTGGCCCGCGCGCTGGCGGACGGCGGCGTGGACGAGGTGCGCCGGATCGCGCAGCTGCGCCGCCGCACCGCCCCGGCCGGGCCGCCGCGGCGGCGCACGGTGATCACCGGCGGCGCCGGCTTCGTCGGCGCCAACCTGGCCGACCGGCTGGCCGGCGAGGGCCGCGACGTGCTGGTCTACGACAACCTGAGCCGGCCCGGCGTCGAGGAGAACCTCGCCTGGCTGGCCGGCCGCCACGGTGGCCGGATCGCGGCCGAGGTCGCCGACGTGCGCGACCCGTACACGCTGAAGGCCGCGGTCGCTCACGCCGACCGGCTCTACCATCTGGCCGCCCAGGTGGCGGTGACGACCAGCGTCGCCGACCCGGTGTTCGACTTCGAGGTCAACCTGCGCGGCACCATCAACCTGCTCGACGCGGTGCGCCGCCGCGCCGACCCGCCGCCGCTGGTGTTCGCCTCGACCAACAAGGTCTACGGCAACCTGGCTGGGCTGGAGCTGGTCGACGACGGGGCGCACCACCGGCCCGCCGACCCGACGGTCGACGCCCTGGGCATCGCCGAGGACCGGCCGCTCGACTTCTACAGCCCCTATGGCTGCTCCAAGGGCGGCGCCGACCAGTATGTCCTGGACCATGCCCGCATCTACGGCCTGCCCGCCGCCGTGCTGCGCTTCAGTTGCCTGTACGGGCCGCGTCAGTTCGGCACCGAGGACCAGGGCTGGGTGGCCCATTTCCTGATCCGCGCGCTCCGCGGTGAGCCGATCACCCTGTTCGGCGACGGCCGGCAGGTGCGCGACGTGCTGTTCGTCGACGATGCGGTCGACGCCTTCCTGGCCGCCCGTGCCGAGGTTCCCCAGGTGCGCGGCCGTGCCTTCAACATCGGCGGCGGGCCGGCCAACGCCATCAGCCTGCTCGACTGCCTGGACCTGATCGCCCGCCTGACCGGCCGCCGGCCCCAGGTCGCCTTCGCGCCGTGGCGCCCTGGCGACCAGCGCTGGTACGTCTCCGACACGCGCGCCTGCCGCGCCGCCACCGGCTGGCGCGCCCGCGTCGGTGTCGAGGCCGGGATCGCCCGCCTCGCCGCCTGGCTCACCGATCGTTTCGCTCCCGCGCCTGCCGAAACCGCTGCTGCCGTACGGGAGGATGTTCCGGCATGAGAGTCGCCCTGATCAACCCGACCTGGAGCTTCGACGGCAGCATCTATTTCGGCTGCCGCGCGCCGCACCTGCCGCTGGAGCTGGGCTGCGGCAAGGCGCTGCTGGAGCGTGCCGGCCACACTGCCGGGATCATCGACGGCCACCTGCAGGGCCTGAGCGACGCCGAACTCCGCGCCCGCGTCGCCGCCTTCGCCCCGGACCTGACCGTGGTGACGACGGCGCCGACCTACCTGTTCTGGCGCTGCGCCCCGCCGGAGCTGCGCGTGCCGCAGCGGCTGTTGCGGGCGCTGGCCGGGGTGGCCGGGCGGACCGTGGCCGTCGGGCCGCACGGCTCGACCACGCCGCGGGCGGCGCTGGCCAAGCTCGGCGTCGATGTCGTGGTGATGGGCGAGTGCGAGGAGATCGTCCTGCGCCTGGCCGACGCCGGCGGCGACCCGGCCCGGCTGCCGTCCGTCGCCTTCACCGACCACGATGGCACCGTGCGGGTCCAGGGCGGCCCGTGGGCCTCGCGCTTCACCGACCTGCCGGCGCTCGACTGGTCGGATGCCTGGATCGCCCGCCAAGGCCACCACCATCACCGCTTCGATGCGGCGCCCCAGGCGCCGGGCGCGGACCATCTGGTCGCCCGCGACGGCGGGGAGATGGCCCGCCACCTGCGCGCCGTGCTGTCCGACCCGGGCCTGGCCGCGGCGCTGCGAGCCAACGGCCTCGCCGCGATCCGCGACCGCAACACCTGCCGCCACCGCGTCGCCCAGCTGCTCGCCCTGTGCACGAGCCTGGGCGCGGGCCTCGGCGCGGCGGACCCGGCCCCAAGGACGGCTCCGGCCGCTGCGCACGGAGGACCTTGATGCGCATCGCCTTCTTCGGCTCCAGCCTGGTCTCCGCCTATTGGAATGGCGCCGCCACCTACTACCGCGGCCTGCTGTCGGCGCTGGCGGCGCGCGGCCACCGGATCACGTTCTATGAGCCCGACGCGCTGGATCGCCAGCAGCACCGCGACATGCCCGACCCGGACTGGGCGCGGGTGGTCGTCTATCCGGCCACCCCGGCCGGTCTGGGCCGGGCACTGGCCGACGCGGCGCCGGCCGACCTGGTGGTCAAGGCGACGGGCGTCGGCGTGTTCGACGCCGAGCTGGAGCGGGCCGTGCTGGACATCCGCCGCCCCGGCGCCCTGGCCGCGTTCTGGGACGTGGACGCGGCGGCGACCCTGGACGGGCTGGCCGGCGACCCGGCCGACCCGCTGCATGGCCTGATCCCGCACTACGACCTGGTGTTCACCTATGGCGGCGGCGATCCCGTCGTCCGCGCCTACGAACGCCTCGGCGCCCGAACCTGCGTGCCGGTCTACAACGCGCTGGATCCGGCCACGCACCACCCGGTGCCGGCCGTGCCGCGCTTCGCCGCCGACCTGACCTTCATCGGCAACCGCCTGCCGGACCGCGAGGCGCGGGTCGAGACGTTCTTTCTTGATGCCGCGGCACGGCGGCCGCAGCACCGGTTCCTGCTCGGCGGCAGCGGCTGGGGCGACAAGCCGCGGCCGGCCAACGTCGCCTGTATCGGCCACGTCTATACCGCCGACCACAACGCGCTGAATTGTTCCGCGCTGGCGGTGCTGAACGTGACCCGCGACAGCATGGCCCGCATCGGCTTCTCCCCGCCGACCCGCGTGTTCGAAGCGGCCGGGGCCGGCGCCTGCCTGATCACCGACGCCTGGGACGGGATCGACCGGTTCCTGGAACCGGGCCGCGAGGTGCTGGTCGCCCGAAACGGTGCCGAGGTCGCCGGTCACCTCGACCGCCTCTGCCCGGAGCGCAGCCGCGCCATCGGCCATGCCGCGCTCCGCCGCATGCTGGCCGGGCACACCTACGCCCACCGGGCCGCCGAGCTCGACGCGGTGCTGGCCGGCAGCGACGTCCTGGCGTTGAAGGAGGCCGGCTGATGAGCGGTGGACTGAACATCGTCGTCCTCGGCCTGTCGATCACCTCGTCGTGGGGCAACGGCCATGCCACCACCTACCGCGCGCTGCTCAAGGCGCTGACCCGCCGCGGCCATGCGATCACCTTTCTTGAGCGCGACGTGCCGTGGTACGCCGCCAACCGCGACCTGCCCGACCCGCCGTTCTGCCGCACCCGGCTCTACGCCGGTCTGGACGACCTGCGCGCCGGCCACGCCGCCGCGGTGCGCGACGCCGACGTGGTGGTGGTCGGCTCGTATGTGCCCGACGGGGTGGCGGTGGGCCGCTGGGTGCAGCAGACGGCGCTGGGTCTGGTCGCCTTCTATGACATCGACACGCCGGTGACCCTGGCCCGCCTGGCCCGCGGCGACGCGGAGTACCTCGCGCCCGACCTGATCCCCGGCTACGGCCTGTACCTGTCGTTCACCGGCGGGCCGACCCTGGACCGGCTGGAGCGCACGTACGGGGCGCCGCTGCCGCTCATACGTCGCCGAACACGTCGGCCGGCGTGCGGGCGTCGAGAATGCGCTCGCTCCAGGCGTCGAGCCGGCTGGCATCAGCGCTGCGGATGCGGGCCTCGAGCTCCGGCGCGACCCGGCCGAAGCGCCGGCCGAGCTGGCGCAGCAGGATGTCGGCTTTTCCTTCGGCCTTGCCCCTGGCCTCACCCTCGATCAGACCCTTGGCGAGGCCTTCATTGAACC
>CAZGMC010000030.1:0-38570 GCA_964526565.1 uncultured Mycobacteriaceae bacterium | reverse complement strand
AACCGCAAAATCATTCAGCTGTCTGCCTCCATCACAACTCCCCTCACAAATTGTCCAGGATATACACCGCATCGTCCGGGTCGTGGTCGAATTCGGCGTCCTTGACCCAGGTGTTCCAGCCGAGCCGGGCGGGCTCGCCGCCCTCGCCCCCCAAGCGCAGGAACGGCACCTCCGCGCGGCGCAGCGTGAGCTGGACGTCAAAGCTCATGCCGGGGCCGACATAGAGGCGGGTCAGGTGGGTCAGGCGGATCAGCTCGTCGCCGTCGGGCATGAAGCGCAGGAACTGGGCGTAGGTCAGCGGGCCGATGCGGATGCGGAAGCTGCTCTGCACGTCCCACACCTGGTTGCCGCTGACGGCGTCGACGCCGAGGCGGCAGAAGCGGCCGCGCGGCACCGCCGGCGACGGCAGGCACGAGGTCTCCTCGTCGGCCAGGCGCAGCCAGCGGCCCTGGAACTGGTCGACGCGGATTGGCCGCTCGAAATAGTCGGTCAGCAGCGCCTCCAGCGCCGCCGCCGAGCGCGGCCGGTGCGCCAAGTGGCCACTGTAGTGGAGCAGGGCCTCGTCGTCGATACGCGGCCGGCCGTCGGCGTCGGCGGCGAGGCGGCCGCGCAGGTGGCCGGTGCCGAAGCCGAGCAGGGCGAACAGCGCGGCGCTGATCGGGTCGTTGCCGCCGGCGCCGGCGCGCTCATAGGCGACGGTCAGCCGGTACTTCTCCCAGGCGCGCAGGAACAGGGAGAGGATGCGGTGGTTGAACAAATCGAAGAAATCGCGCAGCGCCGTGCTCTTGCCGCGCAGGTCGCGGATCAGCAGCTCGGTGTAGTGCTGCGGCAGTACGCCGGTCGGCCCGGTCAGGCCCATCATGGTGACGGTCAGCTCTGGCGGTCCGGGCGGGCGCGCCCCCGCAGCCTCGGCGGCGGTGGCGTCGCCCTCGGGCCGCGCCGGTTCGTGCAGGGCGGCGATCTCGGCCGGCGGGAAGACCAGCGACGGCTGGGCGCGGAAGCGCACCGCCTCGCGCCGCGGATCGGCGTCGCCGCCGACGGCGCTGCGGCCGGCCAAGCGCGGGTCCTCGGCCGCCAGGCGGCCGGCCCGCTCCAGGATGCGGGCCGCCTGGAACGCCTCGAACCGGTAGGGCGTGCGGAACAGCGCCTCGATTACAGAAGAACGCGGTCGCCGGCGCGGGGGGGCCATGTGCGCAACACTCCGGCGCGGCCCTTCACCTTGGCGACGAGCCGCGTGAACGAGTTGATGGTGCAGTAGAGGGCCAGGAACCGCTCCAGCACCGCGGCCAGCAGGAACAGGCCGCTGCCGGAAAAGCCCTTCTCGTCGAACTCGACGGTCACCTCCAGCCCGCGGCACACGGCGGCGCGGCCCTCCGAGGCGACGCGCGCCGCCGTCACCCGGCTGCGCACGCCGAGCACGGAGTCGATCATGGCGCGGGTGTCGGCCGAGTCGCGGAAGTCGTAGAGCTTGAGGATCTCGCGCAGTGGCTCCGCCCCGTCGGCCACGTCGGCCAGCGACAGGTGGTTGAGCGACAGGTGCGAGATCAGCCGCCAGTAGCCGTTGCGGCCCATGGGCGGGCGCAGCGTCGGCGTCGGCGCGGTCAGGCAGGCGACGCCGGTGACCGGCGCCGCGCCCTCGACCAGGCGCAGCTCGGGATGGCCGCCGCCGAAGGGGAGCTGGCCGGGCAGGTCGCGGTTGAGGCAGGTGGTGTCGACCGACAGGGTCCACTCGGACTGCGACGCCGGGTCGAAGCCGAGGTCGACCAGCGACAGATAGACGTCCGTGCCCGGATCGCCCGGCACCGCAGGCCGCCGCGACGCGAACCAGAATGTCTCCTGGCCGCGCTGGTCGGCGGCGTGCTTGACCGAGTAGAACGGCAGGTAGTCGGCCTCCGTCCCGTCGGGCGCGGTGGCGACGACGCGGTCGACCGAATGGACCTCGGTGGCCCGCGGCCGGCGCCGGTCCGGGTGAATCTGGTATTCCGAGACCGTCCGGGTCAGCGGGATCGGCTCGGCGCGCTGGGTGAACAGGTTGATGATCGGCGTGCAGCCGAGGGCGAAGGTGCTGGCCGAGACGCCGTGCTCCAGGTCGCCGGAGGTGCGGTCCAGGTAGACGAACGCCTCCAGCTTGTTGCCGGCGCCGGCCAGGGTCTTGGCCGACAGGCCGGTCAGGTCGAAGAACAGGAACTTCTCGGGGAACGTGAAATATTCGGTCAGCAGGCGGTAGCCGACGAACGAACGGGCCGGGTACGGGATCATGCCCTCGTCGCGGCCGAAGCCGACCGGGCGGATGCAGTCGGCGCCCAGGATCACCGGCGCCGGGTCGTTGACGCCGTCGGCCAGGGCCACCGACACGGCATTGTTCAGGATCAGCTCGTAGAGCGGGTAGACCTCCTGAGGCGGGCCGCGCAGGAAGAAGCGCAGCGTGTCGACGCCGAGCTGGCTGAAGGTCACCTCGCCGACCATGCAGCGCAGCGTCAGGCGCAGCACGCCGACCGCCCCCGGCGCCCGCGGGTTGGTCGGCGCCACCAGCGGCCGCCCCGACAGCGTCGCCGCCTCCAGCTCGACCGGCCACAGGGTGACCGGATAGCAGGTGCGGAAGCGGCACTCGCTGCCCATCACCGCCTCACTGTCCAGCGCCGTGCCGGCCGGCACCTCGTAGGGGCTCTGCAGGTCGCGCTGGCCGCGGAACTGGACGATCGCCATGGACGGGATCGGTGCCAGATAGTGCGGGTAAAGCACGCCCAGCAGCGCGTCGGTCAGCTCGGGGAACGAGTCGTCGATCTTGTGGCGGACGCGGGCGTTGAGAAAGGCGAACGCCTCGATCAGGCGCGAGACGTGCGGGTCCTCGACGACGTCGCCGGTCATGCGCAGGCGGCCGGCGATCTTGGGGTGCGCCTCGGCGAACTCGCCGGCCAGCTTGCGGATGTACGTCAGTTCCCGGTTGTAGTAGGGCAGAAGGGGATCAATCATCAGCGCGGTCCGTGATGGAGACGGTGCGCGACACCGGGTCCATGACCGAGTCGTACACCACCGGCTCGGGCGCCGGCTCGGCCTTCATCAGCGCCTCGATGCGGAAGCGCAGGGTGCGGTCGAGCTGGTCGACATTGTCCAGCATCACCACGCGCACCGATTGGAAGCGCGGCTCGTAGCGGCGGATCACCGCCTCGACGGTGGCGCGGAACTGGTCGCGCAGCTCGACCGTGGCCAGGTTGGCGCCGGTGAAGTCGGGGATGCCATAGTTGACCAGCGAGGTGCCCAGCTCGGTCAGGTCATCGGGCGACGACCGGCAGCGCTCGCGGGTGTTGAGCAGGCTTTCCAGGTCGCGCCCGACCGTCCAGCGCAGGGCGGCAAGCGACTGGGCGCGGCCCTGCTGCGGGTCGGACCGGCGCTCCGGGTTGGCGTCGAGCAGCCGGTCGAGGACCGAGATCTGCAGCGGCTCGTCGGGATCCGTCCAGACCATCGCCGGCTTGGGCTCCCTCAGGCCGCGGAACGATCGAAGGTGATCGTGCCGATCTCCATGATCGGCACGCTGTCGTCGCCGATCAGGAACATGCGCTGGCCGATGCCGCGCACCGGGCTGCCGTCGCCGCCGACCCAGTCGGTCAGCCGGCCCATCAGGGTCGGCACGTCGGGCTCGCCCTGGGGCACGTACAGGGCCGGCAGGTACACCTCGCCCTCCGGCCCGTCGCTGACCAGCATGTGGGCGCGGCGCCAGATCAGGTCGCGCGGCCGTTCGGCCTTGTGGAACTCGATCGCCTCGACGCGGTCCATCGGCACCCAGTAGTACTTGCCGGTGCTGGTCAGCACCTCGAAAAAGCCGGCGGTGACGTCGTCGATGTCGCGCAGGTCGTCGAACGCCTTGCCGTCGCAGGTGCCGCGCACCGCCGGCCGCGCCGCCTCCGCCTCCGCGACCAGGCGCGCTGCCTCGGCCGCGTTGCCGGTGCGTTCCTGAACGGTCGCCTCCAGGCTGAGGCGCAGGTGCGGCGGCGGCTCGCCCAGGAACTCCGGCAGGCGGCCCTCGGCGAAGCACTGGCGCCGCGCCTGCTCGGCGCGCACCACCTGGCGGAACAGCGAGACGCCCATGGCGGCGCCGGTGTCCTGTTTTGCGAGGGCGTCGAGCATCAGGTCGGCGCGGTCCAGGTTGCCGTCGAAGCACAGCAGCTCGGCCAGAAAGCCGCGCCGGTCGCTGTCGGTCGGGTGCTTCTTGACCTCGGCGTTGAGGGCGGTGATCGCCGCGCGCAGGTCGCCCGCCTGGAAATGGTCCTTGGCAGTGAGGGTCATGGAGTCTGTCCTCGGGTCTTGAGCGGGAACGGGGTCGGGTGCCGCGGCCGCCCCGTCAGTGCGGCCTGGGCGCCGCCAGCTCGGTGACGAGCCGGAATGACGACACCACCTGGTCGAGCTGGAAGTGCGGCCGCAGGTGCAGGGTGGCGGCGTACTCGCCCGGCCGGCCGGGCAGCTCGCGCACCTGCACCGCGGCCTCGCGCAGCGGGAACTTCGCCTTCTGGCTGAGCGGCGCGTTGTCGTTGGAGGTCGTGTAGTTCATCAGCCAGCGGTAGATGTAGTCCTGGCAGTCCTCCGGCGTGAGCATGGAGCCGATGCGGTCGCGCACCATGACCTTGACGTAGTGGCTGAACCGCGCCACGCAGAGGATGTATTGCAGCATGGCTGAAAGCTGGGCGTTGACGGTGGCCAACTGGCGGTCGTAGCGCTTCGGCTGCTGGACCGAATGGTTGCTGTAGAATGCCGAGAACTCGGTGTCCTTGCACTTGCTGAGCGGCATGAAGCCAAGCGTGCCCAGCTCGTTCTCCAGCCGCTCGGTGATGACCACGTCGGTCGACGCGCGGATCGCCAGACCATGGGCATCGGTGCCGAAACCGTGCACCGGCAGGTCGGTGACCATGCCCCCGGCGACCTCGTCGCGCGGCGCGCCGCGGATGTCGGCGAACCAGCCGAAGCCGGCGAAGGCACGGATCAGCACGCCGGCAAAGGCATAGCAGGCCGGACCCCACAGATAGCCGCCCAGGTCGGGCCGCTCCACGTCCTCGTGGAAGGCGAAGCCGTCGGTGCGGAACGTGTGCTCGGCGTAGGGCAGCCGCATCAGCACGCGCGGCAGGGTGATGCCCAGGAACCGGGAGTCCTCGGCGTCGCGCAGGCTGCGCCAGCGGGCGTACTCGGGCTGGCGGAAGATGGCGCCCAGGTCGATCGGCAGCCCCAGCTCGGCGAAGTCGTCCAGGCCCAGCATGGGCGGGGCGCAGCCGACGATGAACGGCGCGAACGCCGCCGCCGCCACCTGGGCCATGGCCTTGAGCGCCGCGATGTCGTCGGTGGGGTGGTCGCGGCCGCGCCGGTGCTGCACCTCGTAGTCGCCGATCAGCACACCATAGGGCTCGCCGCCCGGCATGCCGAACTCTTCATTGTAGACCTTGTCGAAGATCTGGCTCTGGTCGAACTCGATGGCGCGCTCCAGGTCGCGGCACAGCTCGGCCCACGACACGTCGAGCACGCGGATCTTGATCCGGTTCCGCGCCGGGTCGTCGTTGACCGCCTGGTACTTGACCGCCTGGTCGACCAGATAGGCGATGCCGCGCCATGAGGCCTCCAGCCGCTGCAAGCGCGGATGGTGCAGCACGGCGTTGACCTGGTCCGACAGCAGGCCGTCGATCCAGGCGATGTCGCGGTCGAGCGCCCGCTTGATCCGCTCGCGATCAAGCGGGCGGCGCAGCAGCGCGGCGTCGCCGAACCACTGCACCAGCAGCCGCTCCGGCCGGCCCTCGGCCTGGAACACCGCCAGCGGCGTGCCGGGCGCGCCGGCGTCGCGGGCGAGGACGCGGTCGGGCAGCGAGTCACGCAGGGGCCCCACCCCCGCGGGCCCCACGTCCGAGGGCCCCACGTCCGAGGGCCCCGGCGCTGCGACCGGGACGGCCGCGGTGCCGGCACCCGGCAACGTGGCGTCCGTGTCGGCAACCGCGTCCATTGCATCGCCCCGCGACGGGCTCAGCCCGCCGTCTGCGGGATGCGCGCGACCATGCGCATGGAGGCGGTCAGCTCCTCCATCTGCAGCCATGGCCGCATGTAGGCGACGGCGTTGTAGGAGCCCGGCGCGCCGGGGATCTCCTTGACCAGCACCTTGGCCTCGCGCAGCGGGAACTTGGCCTTCATGTCCGCACCCGAGTTCGGGTTGCCGTTCACGTAGTTCATGATCCAGCGGTTCAGCCACTCCTCGCAGTCCTGCGCCTCCATGAACGAGCCGATCTTGTCGCGGGCCATGACCTTGAGGTAGTGGGCAAAGCGCGAGGTCGCCATGATGTACGGCAGGCGGGCCGAGATGGCGGCGTTGGCGGTGGCGTCTGGCCGGTCATACTTCTTCGGCTTCTGGGTGGTCTGGGCGCCGAAGAACACGGCGTAGTCGGTGCCCTTGTAGTGGCACAGTGGCAGGAAGCCGAGGTCGCTCAGCTCCTTCTCGCGGCGGTCGGTGATGCCGATTTCGGTCGGGCACTTCTGGTCGGCGTCGCCGTCGTCGCTGGTGAAGACGTGGGACGGCAGGTTGTCGACCTTGCCGCCGCCCTCGGCGCCGCGGATGGCGGTGCACCAGCCGTGCTGGGCGAAGGCGTCGGTGAAGCGGGCGCCGAGCACGTACGCCGCGTTCATCCAGCAGTAGTCATCGTGCTCCATCTCGCGGGCGACGCCGTTGTCGATCGGCGCCTCCTCGTAGGAGAACTCGTCGATCGGCTTGGTGTTGGCGCCATAGGGCAGACGCGCCAGCACCCGCGGCATGGCCAGCGTGACGAACCGTGAGTCCTCGCTGTCACGGAAGCTGCGCCACTTGGCGAACTCGATCGAGTCGAAGATCTTCTTGAGGTCGCGCGGGCGCGACAGCTCGGTGTAGCTCTCGAAGCCGAACATGCTGGGGCCGGCCGCCGCCACGAACGGGGCAAAGGCCGCCGCCGCCACATGCGAGACGTTGGTCAGCAGCTCGATGTCCTCGGGGTGGCTGGTGAACTCGTAGTCGCCAATCAGCGCGCCGTAGGGCTCGCCGCCGGGCATGCCGAACTCGTTCTCGTAGATCTTCTTGAACAGCTGGCTCTGGTCGAACTCGACCGCCTTGGTCAGGTCCTTGTAGAGCTCGCGCTTGGTGGCGTTCATCACCCGCAGCTTCAGGGTGGTGCCCGTCTCGCTGTTCATGACCAGGTAATGCAGGCCGCGCCACGAGCCTTCCAGCTTGCGGAACTTCTCGTGGTGCATGATCGCCGCGAGCTGCCTGGAGATCGCCGCGTCGATGGCATCGACCGCCTTGTTCAGCGTGATCGTCAGGTTCTTGCTGTAGGTGACGGTGCCTTTCAGGGCCTCTTCCGTCAGCGTCTTCAGCAGTTCCTTGGCGCGGTCGGGCTCGGTCTGTCTGGTCGCGGCGATCGCCTGGTCGAGCAGGCCGACCTCGGCGGCGGCTTCCTCGGTCGCTGTGGCTGGCGTGGCCTGTGTCTGGGATGCGGTGTCGGCGGGGCTCATCACGACGTCTCCTTCTCGCTGTCACCGGACTTGCCCTCGACGCCGAGGGCGGACGACAGCTCGCCGAGCTTGTCCTGGTTCTGCAACACCTGCTCGAGCAGGCTCTCGAGATCCTCCGAGCGGTCGACCTTGGTCAGCAGGTCGCGCAGCTCGTCGCGGGTCTGCTTGAGCTTGCGCAGCGGCTCGACCTGCTCGACCACCTTGGCCGGCTCGAAGTCGTCGATCGAGTCGAAGCGCAGCGACACCGGCATCTCGCTGCCGTCGCCCTTGAGCGTGTTCTCGACCCGCATGTTGAGGCCCGGCGTCATGCGGCGCATGACCTCGTTGAAATTGTCGCGGTCGATCTGAATGAACTTGCGCTCGCGCATCGGCTTGAGCTCGCCGGTCGGGTCGCCTGAGAAATCGCCCAGCACGCCGACCACGAAGGGCAGCTCCCGCTCGATGACGGCGTCACCGACCTCGACCTCGTACTTGATGTGCACGCGCGGTTTGCGCACGCGCTGCAGCTTCTCGTGAATGCTCGCCATGTCCCTCCGACCTCCCGATATCGGTTCCCCTGAGCGGAGCGGGACCTCCGCACTATTGGAGAAGCCTGCCCCGCATCATGCGCGAGCCGTTCGCAACCTTCAACCGTGCTGCATTGCTCGGCCACGAAACGCCCCGCCATGGCAACCCAAGCGATAGGGCAACCGCAAAATACCCGCCATGGCACTTTGCCCACAACCCTCTTGCCGCGCCGATGTCCGGCGGCACGGTGCTGATACAATTTCCGACCGGCTGCTGCTGCCGGATGGCGCCCGTCACATGCTGTCGGATCCTCAGTATCCGTCCTCGGCGGGCGGCGGCTGGATGCCGGCGCGCATCAGGAAGCCGCTGCGCGCGTCGGCATCGGGAATGAGCTCGGCCAGCAGGTCCTGCAGCGGCATGCGCCCGCGCCGCACCACCTCCTCGATCGTGTAGGAGATGGGCGAGTGCGGCTCCGTCTTGCGGAAGAACTCGGCCACCTTCAGCAGCGCGCGGAAGGCCTCGTCGCGGGTGGCGATGCCCTCCACGACGACCGCCGCGCCGCGCGCCGCGGCCGCCGCCGCGCCGCCCGCCGCCGCTGCGCCCGCCGCCGCTGCGCCTGGCTCGGCCTCGACGGCCTGCGCCGGTGCCTCGGGCAGCGCCACGTCGCGGGTCAGCGCGGTCAGGGTGTCCTGAACCGTCGCCAGGATGTCGCGGATGCCGCCGGTGCCGGGCGCATAGCTGCCGCAGCGCTGGTCCAGGGCCTCGCGCATCCTGTTGAACTCGTCCAGACACGCCTCGAGGTCGGCGAGCTGCTCCTGGAAGACGGTCGGCGGCGTCTCGCGGACGGCGTTCTGGATCTGCTCCATGGTCACGGCCCCGGCGGCGATGCGCCGGTCGCGCACAGCCGGGTCGGGGATCCGTGCCAGGGCGGCGGCCTGCTCATAGTGCCAGGTCGTGAACGGCTCGCTGGCCGAGGTGGCGACCGTCAGGGGAATCATGCGGATCGGCTGGACCAGGGTGGAGTCGGCGCCCTCGATCGGCGCGACCTTGTCTTCGAGGCCGTCCTCTCCCTCCGGTGGATACAGGCCGTCCCAATACGTCTCGGTCAGCTCGCGGATCAGGCGGCAGCCGTCGCGCAGGCCGGCCAGGCCGTACAGGCGCACCAGGCCCTCCGTCATCCACGTCGCCACCTCGAGGTCCTTGGCATGCGTGGCGATGAAGGACTGGCCGCCCTCCACCACCGTGCGCCAGCAGGCCGCGATCCCGCCGGGGGAGACACCGGCCTCCGCCTCCTCCTCGCCCTCCATCGCCTCGAGCTGACGTTCGCCGCTGCGCGCCTCGTTGCGGGCATCCTTGATGTCGCGGAAAGCGTCGCTGGAAGACGTTCCCTCGCGCGGGTCTTCACCGGTCGGACTGTCGCCGGGAATTGGCGCCAGCAGTGTTTCGAAATCGAGAATCGCGTCCGTCGCCATCGCCTGCAGGTCCATGATCCGGCGGTGCCCGCAAGGGCGTACCGCACTGCACAACCACCCAATGGCGGGACGCTACCATACCGCCGATCGTGCGAAAACGAAGAAACGGCGCTACCGTATACGACAGGGCGGCGACGGCCGCCGGTGTTGATGACCGCCAAACCGACGGGGCATTCGAGCCATGCGGATCGCCTTCTACAGCCCCCGCGTACGTCCCTCGGCCGACGCGCCGTCGGGGGCGGCGCGCACGGCCTGCCTGCTCGCCGCCGCCCTGCGGCTGGCCGGGCACGAGGTGGTGCCGGCCTCGCGCTTCCTGACCGGCACCGGCGACAGCGCCGATCCGGCGCACCGCGCCCGTGTGGCGGCGGTCGGCGGGCGTCTGGCGCAGCGCCTGGCGGCGCGGCTCGGCCGGCAGCCGCCGGCGGCGCGGCCGGAGCTGTGGTTCACCTTCGGTCCCGGCGGCGGCGCGTCCGATCCGTTCGGCCCGGTCGTGGCGGCGGCGCTGGGCATCCCGTACGTCGTCGCCGAACCGCAGTGCGGGCCGGAGCCGGGGCCGGAGCCGGAGCCGGGGCCGGAGCCGGGGCCGGAGCCGGGGCCGGAGCCGGGGTCGGAGCCGGGGGGCGGCGGGGCAGGGGATGCCGCGATCGCTGCGGCGGATGTCGTCGTCGCCCTGACCGCGGACACCGCAGCCCGGGCTGCCGCCGTGCCCGGCGGGCGCGAGCGCGTCGTCCGGCTGCGGCCGTTCCTCGACCTGCGGCCGTTCGCGCCGCTGCCCAAGATGCGCCCGCAGTACCGGCAGATGCTGGCCGCGCACCTTCAGTTGTCGCCCAAGTCCGTGTGGCTGCTGGCCGTCGCCATGATGCGGCCGGGCGCCAGGCTGGACGCCCATGTCTGCCTGGTCGAGTCGCTGGTGCGGCTGCAGACGCTCGACTGGCAGCTCGTCGTGGTCGGTGACGGGCCGGCGCGGGCGCAGGTGGAGCGCACCATGCGCTTCCTGCCGCGCCAGCGGTTCCGGCTGGCGGGCGCCCGGCCGCGGTCCGAGCTGCTGTCGTATTACGCGGCCGCCGACCTGTTCGTCTTTCCGGCAGGGGCCGAGCCGCCCGTCATGGCCGTGCTGGAGGCGCAGGCGGCCGGCCTGCCGGTCGTCGCCGGGCGCGTGCCGGGCATCGAGGACGTGGTCCGCGACGGCGCGGCCGGCCGGCTGACCGCGGCGGGCAACGCGGCCTCGTTCGCCAACGGGCTGGCCTTCCTGCTGCGCCACCCGAACTTCCGCGCCACCTACGCCAAGGGCGCCCGCGACACCGCCCTGGCCGACCACGGCCTGGGCCGCGCCGCCGACGCCCTGGACGAGGCGCTGCGCCTGGCCGTCAAGCAGCACGCCGATAGACTACGGTGACGATTTACGCATTGGAGCCGCTTCTGTGATACCAAGGCATGTGTAACAAGCACATGTTATCCGGCGCCGGCTTTACCGCGGCTCCACCGCCAGCATGATGTAGCCGGCCACGGCACCGCTGTCGTCGCTGCGGCGGTCCAGGGTGCGCAGGGCGTGGCGCAGGGTGTCCACGTACTGGGAGGCGGCCTCGACCATCGGGCGGTCCGGGCGAAACAGCGGCTGCCGGGTGGAGACGGCCAGGATCATGATCGGCCCGAACGGCGGGCGCGCCGTGTAGGTGCGGTGCGGCGGCCGGCCGATGGTGACGGTCTCGCCGGCGGCGACCGCGTTGTCCGGCCGCTCCGGCGTCGGCAGCAGGTGCACGATGTTGCCGTCGCTGTCGATGTAGTCGACGTAGAGGTAGCCGTCGAAGCGGCCGGTCGCCGTCACCTCGAACGAGATCTCGTCGCCGGGGCGATAGATGCCGTCGGCCTGGTTGGGCCGGACCGCCGGAGCATCGCCCGGCGGCGCGGCAATGGCGGCGGCGATCGGCACGAACTCGCAGAACGGCCACGGCCGGATGTCGACGGCGGCGTTGACCCCCGACACGTCGGGCAGGGCGGCGAGCTGCTCGCGCAGCCGGTCGCGGTCACGCTCGCTGGCGACCAGCCCGGCCACCCGGATCGTGTTCCCGTTGGCAACATCCACGCTGAGTTCGGCGCAACTGAAGCGGCCGGTGACCCGCTCCGCCTCGGCCATCAGCCGCTGCGCCGGGCCGTCATCCGGGCCGTCATCCGGGCCGTTCCTTGGGCCGGTCGGGCACGGCTGGATCGAGACCGCCTCGCGCACGGCGCCGATGCCCTCGATCCCCTCCAGCTCGCGGCGCAGGCGCAGCACGTCGTCGCGGCTGCCCAGCCGGCCGGTGACGGTCACGTCCAGGTCGCCGTCCACCTGTGCGGCCAGGTCGGCGCAGTCGTCGAAGCCGGCGACGATCCGGTCGACGGCGGCGCGCACCACGGCCGGATCGACCGGCGGCGGACACGGCTGCAGGGCGGCGCGCATGTCCACGCCGGCCACCCCGTCGATGGCGGCGAGGCGCCGTTCCAGGCTGCGCCGGTCCTCGTCACTGCCGATGGTGCCGGTGACGGTGATCCGGTGGTCCGCCGTCAGCTCGGCGGAGACGTCCGCGCACTCCAGCGATCCCACGGTCGCCGCCATGGCGGTGCGGATCGTCTCGCCGTCCACCGGGGTCGGGCACGGCTGCACGGCGACGGCGTTGTCGACGCCGGTGACGCCGGGCACGGCGCGCAGCTCCTCCTGCAGCCGGCGGAAATCGTCGCGGCTGCCGACGTGGCCGAAGGCAGCGACGCGGCCCTCGTCGGTGACCTCCATGGACAACTCGGCGCAGTCAAAGCCGGCCGCAATGCCGGTCAGCGCGGTGCGGATCGCCTCGACGTCGCGGTCGGGGCAGGGCTGCACCTCGACCGCGTTGTCGATGCCGCTGAGCCCGGTGACGCCGAGCAGCTGGGTCTGCAGGCGCAGCAGGTCCTGCGAGCTGCCGACGTGGCCGGTGATGGTCAGGTAGCGATCCTCCCCCACCCGCGTCTCGAGGTCGGCGCAGGAGAAGTCGGTGGCGATGCTCTCCACGGCCGCGCGCAGGGCCGCCGGCGTGGCAGCGGGCGGAACCTCCGGCTGCAGCCCCAGCAGCTCAACGATCGCGGGCCAGGCGACCACCACGGCCGCGGCCGCGGCGGCCACGAACCCGGCGGCGCCGATCCACAGGCCGAAGCGGCGGCCACCGCGGGCCTGCTCGTGCTCGTCGGGGATGAGATCGCGCATCGAGCGCGGCCGGTCCTTCGGGTCCGGCTGGAGCATCGCATCGAGCTCGTCGCGCAGCTCGGTGGGCACGCCGCTGAGGTCCGGGACCTTCTTGCGCGCCTCGACCACCGAGATGGTCGACTTGCCCATGTCCAGTTGCCTGCCCGAGGCCGCCGCGGCCAGCACCAGGCCGAGGCTGTACATGTCCGACTGCGGCCCGACGTCGCCGCCGTACATGCCGAGCTGCTCGGGCGAGGCATATGAATACTTGCCGGCGAAGTCGCCGCCGATGATCGTCGAGGTCTCCGGGTCCTCCAGCTTGGCGATGCCGAAGTCGATGATCTTGGCCTTGTCCAGTCGGCCGCCTTCCAGGATGACGTTGTCCGGCGAGATGTCGCGGTGGATCACGCCCTTCTCGTGCGCCGCCGCCAGGCCGCGGGCGAGGCGGTCGCGCAGCAGGCGCACCTGGTCCGGCCTGAGCGCGCCCTTGCGCAGCTCCTGCTTGAGCGACGGGCCGTCGACGAACTCCATGACCAGATAGACGCGGCCGTTCTCGTCGCGGAACACGCCATCATAGCCGACCACGGCGTCGTCGCGCACATTGCGCAGGATGGCCGCCTCGCGGCGGAACAGGTCGACGACCTTGGTGTTGTTGGCCAGCTCGGGCAGGATGATCTTGATGGCGTGCTCGGTGCCGAGCTCGACGTGGCGGGCGCGGTAGACCTCGCCCATGCCGCCGCGGGCCATGAGCGATTCGATCTCGTAGGTGTGGCTGAGCACCGACCCCTTCGGAAAGGTCGTGTGCTCGGCGCCGATGATCGTCGCCTCGCTGCCGTCGCCGTCGCCGTCACCGCCGGCCTGGCCGCGACCGCCGGACGGCGGCCGCCTCGGGCCGCCCGAACTCACCATGTGTGCCGCTCGCCCCCGGTCATCGCACTGCCCGGACCGATGCCGGCCCTGTCTGGCGCCGCCAACAATGGACTGTATGCAAACCTGCCACCAAGAGCATGATCGTGCCGAAGACTCCGGGCCGGTCCGCACGCGGATGCGGAGCATGGCCTTATACCGCCCCTTTCCGTTGCACCAACCGGGCCTCTTGCGCAAGCCAAACCGTGTCCCCGGCCAGCCCGCCGGCAGCAATTGTGTCCGGCCCCAAGGCGCCGATATTCGTTGCAGCGTTTCGATATCGTCATGCCGGCGAAAGGCGGTCCATCATGTGCGGCCGATACGTGCTGACCACGCCCCTGGAGGCGATCCGCCGTGTGTTCGGTGTCGCGGCGGATGGCGACGTGCCGGCCCGCTACAACGCCGCACCGACCCAGCACATGCCGGTGGTGCGCCGCCGCGGCGACGACCGGGACGCCCCAGGCGGCGGCCCGCGCGAGCTGGTGTTCCTGCGCTGGGGCCTGATCCCGCACTGGGCCGACGACCCGGCCATCGGCAACCGGCTGATCAATGCCCGGGCGGAGTCGGTGGCGGCGAAGCCGGCCTTCCGCGACGCCTACCGGCGGCGCCGCTGTCTGGTGGTCGCCGACGGCTTCTACGAGTGGAAGAAGGAGGGCACGCGCAAGCAGCCCTACCTGATCCGGCTGAAGAGCGGCGACCCGTTCGGCTTCGCCGGCCTGTGGTCGGTCTGGTCCGGGCCCGCCGACGAGCGGCTGGAGACCTTCACCATCATTACCACCGATGCCAATGCCCTGTGCGCCCTGATCCACAACCGCATGCCGGTGATCATCGCGCCTGAGGACCAGGACGTGTGGCTCGATCCAGGGGCGGGGGATGCCCAGGCGCTGCTCCGCCCCTATGCGTCGGACGCAATGCAGGCATACCCGGTCGACACCCGGGTCGGCAATCCGCGCAATGATGACCCGCGTCTGGTGGAGCCCCTTGCCCGGCAGGCAAGCCTGCTCTGACGAATCCCGTCTTGTTTGCTGCGCTGCAGCACGGACACTGACGGCTACACCTCATTCCGAAACAGGACTTCCGACACCGGGAGCGGCCGGGGGCGGGGCGCCCCTCGGCACAGGGGGACCGTTGTCCCGCCCGGTGGCTGGGCTCCCCCCTTACGCGAAGGAAAGGGCACGGACATGCAGATCAACACCATTGGCGTCATCGGCTGCGGTACCATGGGGCTCGGCGTCGCCCAGGTGGCGGCCCAGGCGGGCTTTCCGGTCATCGCCGTCAAGGCGACGCCGGGGCCCACCGACAAGGCGCGCGCCAAGCTGTGCGGCACGCTCGACCGTGGCGTCGAGCGCGGCAAGATGGCGGCCGAGGACCGCGACGCCATCGTCGACCGCATCACGTTCACCACTGACGAGGAGGATGTCGCCGGCTGCGACCTGATCGTCGAGAGCATCGTCGAGGACATCGAAACCAAGTGCGCGCTGTTCGAGCGCCTGGAGCGCATCTGCACCGAAGCGGCGCTGCTGACCACCAACACGTCGACCCTGTCGGTGACCACGCTGATGAGCGTGTGCAAGGCGCGCGACCGCATCGCCGGGCTGCACTTCTTCAATCCGGCGCCGGCCATGCCGCTGGTCGAGATCATCCACGCCTTCGAGACGTCGGATGCCACCGTGCAGCGGCTCGACGAGTTCTGCCGCGCCGCCGGCAAGGACCCGGTGCTGGTCCAGGACACCACCGGCTTCATCGTCAACCGGCTGCTGACCCCGTACCTGTTGCAGGCGATCCGCCTGCTGGAGCAGGGCACCGGCACCATCGACGCCATCGACAAGGCGATGAAGACCGGCGCCGGCCACCCCATGGGGCCGTTCGAGCTGGCCGACTACATCGGCCTCGACGTGCTCGACGCCATGTCGCAGAACATCTACTCCGACGTGCGCCAGCAATACTGCGCCCAGCCGCACACCCTGACCCGGCTGGTCCAGCTCGGCTATCTGGGCCGCAAGACCGGCAAGGGCTTCTACGACTATTCGACCAAGCCGGCGGTCCCCAACCCGCAGCTCCGGCACCCGGTGGCCTGACAGCGCTGACCGCTCAATCCGTGCCCGCCGCGCCTCGTCCTTCGCCATCGCCGGCGGAGGACAAGGCGTCGCAGCGGTAAAGGTGGAAGTCCTGCAGCGTGGCGATGCGCAAGGCGCCGTCGGCGAGGCAGGCCTGCTGCAGCGGGGCGGGCGCGCGCCAGGGGACGGCGTCGAGGCCCGCCACCGGCGCCGGAAGGACGACGAAGTCCGGCCCGCCGGGGCCGGTGCACACCGCGCGCAGGGCCTCGGCGCCAGGCTGTGGCCGGACGCGGTCGCAGGCGTGGTCGGCGTCGGCCCAGGCGAGGCGGTCCATCGCCCCGATCGGGGCGACGCCGGCGATCCGGTCGCGGAAGGCCATCGCGGTCTGACGGTTGAACAGGACGCCGGCACCCTGCGCCGTCGAGACATGGGCCGGCCGGTCGAGCAGCAGCCAGACGGCGATCGCGCCGTCCGGCCAGTACACGGTTGCCCCAAGCGGGATCTCGGACCGCACTGCGGCCACGGAAGCCGGCGGGCTTTCGATCTGGCGCAGCCAGCCGGTGCGACCATCCCAGTGCATCGCGGCCAGCCCCAGGGCCGGCAGGGCGGCGGCCAGGGCAGCGATGGCATGTGCTGCAGGGGCGCGGCGCAGCCGGGTCAGCAGCCAGCCGAGCAGCACCGCCCAGACGGCCACGGCGATCGGATGGTGCACCAGCAGGCCGGCGGCGGCGGCATCGCGGATCTCCCGCAATGGCCAGCCGACGACGGTCGCCGCGATGTGGACCCCGCCCCAGCCGAGCAGCACCAGGGCCGCCGCGGCAAGGCAGGTGAGGCGCGCCCAGCCCGCCAAGGGCTGCTGCCGCCGTCCCGCCGCCGGCCGCACCCGGGCCCAGGTGAACAGCAGGGCAAGGCCCGAAAATACCGGGCCGACGACCGGCAATACGGCTCCGGCCCAACCGGCCACGTACAGCGCCAGGATGGCCGGCCCGTCAGGCCGGCAGTGGCGCAGGCGCACGGCGACGAACACCACCGCCGGCACCGCCAGCATGTGCAGCAGCCAGCCGGTGCGCCACGGCTGCAGCTGCGTGACCAGCACGTTGCCGAGCAGGTCGCCGCCGACCAGGGCGGCGCCGAGTCCGCCCAGCGCCGTGACCAGGGCGGCCAGCATCAGCTGCCGCCGGCGCCCCCGCAGCACCAGGCACGCCCCCGCGACGGCGGCCAGGTCGAAGGCCAGCCGGCCCCAGGCCGCGGCGGGCCAGGTCGTCGGAAAGACATAGCTGTTGCGCTGCCAGACGATGTCGAACCACTCCGGATCGTATGTCCGGAACAGCCGCGCCGCCGGCTCGAGGCCGGCCGCCGCCGCGGCCACCGTCGCGATGCCGGCCGCGCCCAGGGCGTATCGCCAGCGCCGGTCGCCGAGCGCGAGATACACTCCGGCCAGGGCCATGGCCGGCAGCGCCATCAGCGGGTGCAGCGCCAGCGCCGCCATTCCACCCATGGCGGAAAGCCACAGCCGGCCGCGCAGCAGGCAGGCCAGCGCCGCCATTGCGGCCGCTTCCGCCGGCAGGCGCGCCGTCAGCACGTCCTCGCCGACGGTGAAGGTGCTGCCGTAGGGCCTGGGCAGCACCACCAGCAGGGCGGCGACCAGCCACAGCAGCGGCCCCCGCGTCAGCCCCTGCAGCAGGACCACGAGGGCCACGAGCCATGCCGCCTGGCACACGGCCAGCAGCGTCATGTTGGCCGCCTCCAGGCCCAGCGCCTCGATCAGGGGCGCGTGCAGGCGGGACCACAGGGTGTAGTCGTCCTGCGAGCCGAAGGCGAAGAACAGGTCGTGCTGGCGGATCGCCGGGTTCAGGTGCGACAGCGCCTGGCCGACATAGAAAACCGCGTCCTTGACGATGCCCGGATTGGGATGGAACGCGGCGAACGCCGCCGCCAGCATGAGCAGGAGCGCCAAGCTCCGCACCGCCGCAAGCCGTCGCCCGGCCGCGGTCCTGCCCGACGGAGCCGCTGCGCCCGCCGTGTCGAGCCCGGCCGGCACTCCCGCTACGCCGCTCCCGCGGCGCACGCCCCGGCCGTTGCGTCCGCGCCTGCCGGCTGCCCGTCCTGCCCGTCCTGCCCGGCCGGGTCGCCGCTCTCGTGGTAGTCCTGCTCGGCGTTGACGGCCCAGATGGCGGCCTTGTCGGTGCGGCCGACGGCGATCGCCTCGACCGCGGCCATGGCCGTCAGCATGGAGTGGTCCTGGTTGTTGTAGCGGTGCATGCCGTTGCGGCCGACCGGAAACAGGTTGGCGAAGCCGTCAAGGTACTCGCGGAGTTCATCAAACCGGCCATAGGTGCCGAAATAGGCCGGATAGGCCTTGGGCATGCGGGCGACGGTGCCGTCGCGCACCGCCGCGCGCCGGACCAGGCCGAGGCGCACCACCTCGTCGATCGCCAGCGCCAGGAAGTCCTCGTCGGCAAGCCGCCACAGGTCGTCGCCTTCGGTGCAGAAATACTCCAGGCCGAGCCAGATCCTGTCCGGGTCGGCGACCATGTGCGGGCTCCAGTTGTTGAAGATCTGCAGCCGGCCGAGCCGCACCCCCGGCTCCTGCACGTAGATCCAGGTGTCGGGAACCTTCGCTGCCAGCTCGCGCCCGGTGGTGCCGCCGCCGAGCTCCAGCCGGTCGACCAGCAGGCCGGCGGTCATGAAGTCGCGGTAGACGAGCCCGGCCGCCACGGCGCCAATCGTCTCCGGCGCCGCCGGCTCCAGCCCGGCGACCAGCTCGCTTACCGGCATCGTGGAGATGACATGGTCGGCCTTCAGCCGCTGCACGGCGCCGGTCGTCTCGTCGCGCACCGTCACGGCGTGCACCCGGCCGTCGGCATGATGCAGCTTGACGGCGCGCCGGCCCATCAGGATCTCGCCGCCGGCTGCCCGCACCCGCGCCGCCACCGTTTCCCAGAGCTGGCCCGGCCCCAGGCGCGGATAGTGGAACCGCTCGATCAGGCTGGTCTCGACTGCGCCCGTTCCGCTGCCGCCGCGGCGTGCCAGGCGGCGCAGGGCGTGGGCCAGCACCCTGGTGATCGACAGGCCCTTGACCCGCTGGGCGCCCCAGTCGGGTGAGATGCGGCTGCACGGCACGCCCCAGACCTTCTCCGTGTAGTCGCGGAAGAAGCGCCGGTAGAGCGCGCGGCCGAACCGGTTGACGAAGAAGTCCTCCAGGCTGCGCTCGGGCCGGATCGGCCGCAGCCGCGCGCGGGCGTAGCTGAGCCCATAGACCAGCGTGCTGCCGGCGCCGAGCTTGGCCACCGTGTCGAGCGACAGCGACAGCGGATACCGGAACAGCCGGCCGCCGAACAGGATGCGCGAGGTGCGCGGCCGCTCCATCATCACGGCGTCGCCGGCGGCCGCCGCCGCGGCACTGCCCTCCGGCGGCAGCATGTCGAACCACCAGCGCATCACCCGGCCGGACTTCGAGAAGAAGCGGTGGCCGCCCAGGTCGAGCCGGTTGCCGTTGTGCTCCAGCGTGCGGGAGATGCCGCCGATGTGGCCACTGGCCTCGACCACCACGGGGCGGACGCCGGTGCGGTGGAGCAGCTCCCAGGCGGCCGTCAGCCCGCCCGGCCCGGCGCCGATGATGATGGCGACCGGGGCGTCCATGTCGGGGGTGCCCAGGTTCGGGGCGCCCATGTCCGGGGCGTCCATGCCCGAGCCGTCCATGTCCGGGGTGCCCATGTTCGGGGCGTCCATGTTCGGGGCGCTCATGCCGGCCGCACCGGGCCGACCGGCCGGACCGAGCGGAACAGCAGGCCCTTGCGGGCGCCGAAGTTCCACGAGAAGCACAGGCAGACGGCGGCCGCCTTGGCCGCCATGTAGTGCAGCCCGGCGATTTCGACGCCGGCGAACAGCACCGCCTGGTTGATCGCCAGCCCGGCCGCGCCGATGCCGACGAACAGGGCGAACTCCAGCGACGGCCGGTCGCCCAGGCTGCGGTGCGCGAACACCCAGCCGATGGACAGGGCATAGACCAGCGCCGCCCCGGCGATGAAGCCAACGGCGGCCGAGGCCAGGTACGGAACGCCCGCGACCTCTGTCAGGACAATCAGCAGGCCGGCGTCCACGGCCAGCCCGGCAGCGCTGACGCCGGTGTAGCGTACCAGCTCACCGCCGAATAAAGGCCAAGACATTCGCCGAACATCTCCAATCGTAACTCCATGCACTCACGCCATGTCGCGAGCCGCCTGCAATGGTAGTCGTGACCTGCGAAGAAACCGTTAATCCGGGCGCCGCGGGACGCGCTGGACGCATCAACAATCTATTGGATATGGCCTCAACAGAAGTCGCCCGTCATGGCTTAGGGTGCGTTGCGATGCGGCCGCTTCGAGCGTGCATGGCAGCGCGGAATCCATCCGTGCTATGGTGGTTTCGAACCGGCGATCGCGTCCTCATCTAACCGTCAGGATTATGCTCTCGGGCCGTCGCCCGCACCGGAGGAGACGCCGCGCGTGCCGCTGTCGGCTGCCACCATCATCGGGCTGAACGCTGTCATCGTCTCGGTGACCGACGAGGTGCCGCAGGTGCTGGTCGTGCGCCGCGCCCGCCACGCCCTGGCGACGCCGCAGCAGATGGGCGGAGCCAACGGCGCCGCCGGCGAGAGCCCCAACGCCCTGCCGTTCGGCCCGTTCGCCGCGGATCGCCACCGCACCCTGGAGCTGGGCCTGCGCGAGTGGGTGGAGGCGCAGACCGGCCTGCGCCTGGGCTATGTCGAGCAGCTTTATACCTTCGGCGACCGCTACCGCGACCCGCGCGAGCTGGGCGGCGGGCCGCGCGTGGTGTCGGTCGGCTATCTGGCGCTGGTCCGCCAGGCGCCGCTGTCGGGCAGCGGCGAGGCACAGTGGCGCGACTGGTACGAGTTCCTGCCCTGGGAGGACTGGCGCGACCGTCGCCCGCCGGTCATCGAGCAGGTCATCCGCCCGGCGCTGCAATCGTGGATCGACCGCGCCAACAACCCCGACACGCGCCGCGCCCGCCGCGACCGCGTGATGACGACCTTCGGCCTGGACGATTCGACCTGGGACGTCGAGCGCGTGCTGGAGCGCCACGAGCTGCTGTACGAGGCCGGGCTGGTCGCCGAGGCGTGGCGCGACCGCAGCGCCGCCACGACGGTGCTGGGCGACGAGGCCGCCCGCCTGCGCCCCGAGCCGGCGCTGGCCGAGGCCGAGGGCACCGACCTGCCCGGCACGCCCATGGCGCTGGACCACCGGCGCATCCTGGCCACGGCGCTCGGCCGGCTGCGCGGCAAGCTGAAGTACCGGCCGGTGGTGTTCGAGCTGCTGCCGCCGGAGTTCACCCTGCTGCAACTTCAGAGAGTGGCCGAGGCGCTGAGCGGCGTGCGCCTGCACAAGCAGAACTTCCGCCGTCTGGTTATCAGCGGCCGGCTGGTCGAATCGACCGGCCGCCGCGAGGCCCACACCGGCGGTCGCCCGGCCGAACTGTTCCAGTTCCGCCGCGACGTGTGGCGCGAGCGGCTGGCGCCGGGCGTCGGCATTCCGGCGCTGCGGCTGTCAGGCTGAACGCTGCTGCGGCTGCTCCGGTTATCATGGCACCGTCTGGCCGACGGCCTGCCCCTCGCAGACCGCCATGGCCCCGGGCACGATCGCCTGCATGGCGGCGATGCGGTCGTGGTTCAACGCTCGCCGTTGCCGCCGGTTCCGTCACGACGGGCCGGTACCGGTGCGAGCGGTGGCGGGGCCGCCGCCCGGCCCCGCGTCCCGGCCCTGAGCGCCAGCAGGGAGTTGCCCAGGATGGCCGCCAGGACGATCCCGCCGCCTATGAAGGACCGTTCGGGCGGCACCTCGCCCACCGCCAGCCATGCCCACAGCGGCCCCAGCACCGCCTCGATCAGCGACATCAGCGCCACCTCGGCGGCCGGGATGTAGCGCGTGCCGCCGAAGAACAGGGCGAAGGCGACGGGCGTCTGGATCAGGCCGAAATAGGCCAGAATGCCAAAGTCGCGCGCCGAGGCGTTGCCCGGATCGGCGAACGGCAGCGCCGCCAGCGCCGCGACGAAGCCCGACAGGCACAGGGCCGGCATGATGATGCCGTGGCCCGCCCGTCGCAGCACCACAAGGTTCAGCCCGTGCAGCGCCGCCGTCACCAGCGCCAGCCCGTCGCCCAGCAAGGTGCCGCCGCCGAGCGCGCCCAAGAAGATCACCACGATGCCGGCCAGCGCCGCGGTTATGGCGGCCACGGTGCGCGGCGCCACCCGCTCGCGCAGGAACAGCCAGCCGAAGATCGCGCTGAACAGCGGCATGGTCGCCAGCAGCACCAGCGTGTTGGCCACCGACGTGTGCATGATGGCGCCGACGAAGCCGAGCTGTGCCGCCGCCTGCAGCGCCACCGCCGCCGCACCGAGCCGGCCGAGCCGGCCCAGGACCCGGCCCAGGTCGCGCCCGTGCTGCACCGCCAGCAGCGCCGCGACGCCGAGGCCGATGAACAGCGTGCGCCAGAACGCGATCTCCCACGGGCCGGCCTGCTCGATCAGGCGCAGCAGCATGCCGTCCGGGCTGAGCACGACAATGCCCGCCGCCGCCATCAGCGCGCCCTTGCGGTGGTCGTGCTCGCTCAATCCAGGCCTCCGTCAATCTGGCTCCGATTCCATGCAACTCGTTCTCAGCCGCAACGGCAAGGGTCCAGGCACAGGCACATGTTGTGGGTTGCTCGCAGCGGAACACGATCGTGCGAACGGTCTGGCCGGCGCCCTGCTGCGACATCATCTGGAGAGCAGCTGTCAGCGCGGTTCCATATCCGATCAGCATGCTCAGCGTACGAGGAGATGCCATGACCGAACCCGCCGCCTCCTCCGATCCGCCCACCGAGGAGCACCGGCGCCTCGCCGAGGCCGTGTCCGGCGCGCGCAAGTGGCGGCGCTGGGGACCGTACCTGAGTGAACGGCAGTGGGGCACGGTGCGCGAGGACTATTCGGATGACGGCAACGCCTGGGCCTTCTTCCCGTTCGAACACGCCGTCAGACGCGCCTATCGCTGGGGGGAGGACGGGCTGGCCGGGCTGTCGGACTGGAAGCAGCGGCTGTGCCTGGGGCTGGCGCTGTGGAACGGGCGCGACCCGGTGCTCAAGGAGCGGCTGTTCGGCCTGACCGGCCAGCAGGCCAATCACGGCGAGGACGTCAAGGAATACTACTACTATCTGGACGCCACGCCGACCCACTCGTACCTCAAGTACCTGTACAAGTACCCGCAGGCCGAATTTCCCTACCGGCGCCTGGTCGACGAGAACCCGCACTGGAAGAAGCACGCGCCGGAGGTCGAGCTGATCGACACCGGCGTGTTCGACGGCGACCGCTATTTCGACGTGTTCGTCGAGTACGCCAAGGCCGCCACCGACGACATCCTGATGTGCGTCACCGTGCACAACCGCGGCCCCGACGATGCGCCGCTGCACGTGCTGCCGCAGCTCTGGTTCCGCAACACCTGGGCCTGGACTCGGGAGGCGTGGGGCCGCGACGACCGTAGACCCTTGATCTATGTGGACAACGGCGTTGTTCGCGCCCGCCATGCCGAGCCGGACAAGCACGGCACCTTCCACCTCCATGCCGATGCCTGTGGCGACACCGCACCGGAATTCCTGTTCTGCGACAACGACACCAACCGGAAGAGGCTGTGGGGCGTCGACGGCGATGCCGGGTACTGGAAGGACGGGATCAACGATTGTGTCGTCCATGGCAACGCCGATGCCGTCAACCCGGACCGCACCGGCACCAAGGCGGCCGCGCACTACCGCCTGACGGTGCCGGCCGGCGGCACGGCGACGGTCCGCCTGCGCCTGGCCAAGGACGCGGTCGCCGAGCCGTTCGCCGGCTTCGACGATCTGGTTGCGGCGCGGCGCCGCGAGGCCGACGCCTTCTACGCCCACCTGCAGGCCGATATCGAGGACCCCGACGCCCGCCTGGTGCAGCGCCAGGCGCTGGCCGGCATGATCTGGACCAAGCAGTTCTACCACTACGACGTCCCTGAGTGGCTGGCCGGCGACCCGAGCCAGCCACCACCCCCGCCGCCGCGCCGCCACGGGCGCAACGCCGCCTGGGACCACGTCAACACCGAGCAGATCCTGTCCATGCCGGACAAGTGGGAATACCCGTGGTTCGCCGCCTGGGATTCCGCCTTCCACTGCCTGCCGCTGGCGCTGGTCGACCCGGAGTTCGCCAAGGGCCAGCTCGTCCTGCTGACGCGCGAGTGGTACACCCACCCCAACGGCCAGCTCCCGGCCTATGAATGGAACTTCGGCGACGTCAACCCGCCGGTCCACGCCTGGGCGACGTGGCGCGTGTTCCAGATCGACCGGCGGCAGCGCGGCGACCACGGCGACCTGGCCTTCCTGGAGCGGGTCTTCCACAAGCTGCTGCTCAATTTCACCTGGTGGGTGAACCGCAAGGACGCCCAGGGCCGCAACATCTTCCAGGGCGGCTTCCTGGGCCTCGACAACATCGGCGTGTTCGACCGCTCGGCGCCGTTGCCCACCGGCGGCCACATCAACCAGGCCGACGGCACGTCGTGGATGGCGATGTACTGCCTGAACATGATGCGCATCGCGCTCGAGCTGGCGCTGCGCAACCCGGTCTACCAGGACATCGCCACCAAGTTCTTTGAGCACTTCCTGCACATCGCCGCGGCGATGACCAACATCGCCGAGACCGGCATGGGCCTGTGGGACGACGACGACAAGTTCTACTACGACGTGCTGAACCTGCCCGACGGCCAGACCTTCGTCCTCAAGGTGCGGTCGATGGTCGGGCTGGTGCCGCTGTTCGCCGTGGAGGTGCTGGACGAGGAGCTGCTGCAGGCGGTACCGGAGTTCCGCCGCCGCATGCGCTGGTTCCTGAACTACCGCCCGGACCTGTGCCGGCTGGTGTCGCGCTGGGAGGAGCCGGGCATGGGCGAGCGGCACCTGCTGTCGCTGCTGCGCGGCCACCGCATGAAGAAGCTGCTGGCGCGCATGCTCGACGAGACGGAGTTCCTGTCGCCCTGCGGCATCCGCGCCCTGTCCAAGGCGCACGAGGCCGAACCGTACAGCTTCGGCTGCTTCGGCCGGGAGTACCAGGTGCGCTACCTGCCCGGCGACTCCGACAGCTACATGTTCGGCGGCAACTCGAACTGGCGCGGGCCGATCTGGTTCCCGGTCAACTTCCTGCTCGTCGAATCCCTGCAGCGCTTCCACCACTACTACGGCGACGACTTCCGGATCGAGTGCCCGACCGGCTCCGGCCGCCATGTCACCCTCCTGGAGGCGGCCGACGAGGTGACGCGGCGCCTGACCGGCATCTTCCTGCGCGATGGCCAGGGGCGCCGGGCGGTGTTCGGCGACTGCGAAAAATTTCAGACCGACCCGAACTTCCGCGACCATGTGCCGTTCCACGAATACTTCCACGGCGACACCGGCCGCGGCGTCGGCGCCTCGCACCAGACCGGGTGGACCGGGCTCGTCGCCAAGCTGCTGCAGCCGCGCCGCTCGCCGCGCACCTGACCGCCGCCGCGGCTCCCGAGCCGACCGCAACGGAGATCGAACCCATGCCCCCCGAAGCCCCAGAAAAGACGTTCTTCCCGCCGGCACCGGAAAAGAGCTGCCCGGTCAGCAAGACGCTGAAAGGCCAGAAGGCGCTGGTCACCGGTGGCAGTTCCGGCATCGGCCGCGCCGTCGCCATCGGCCTGGGTCAGGCCGGCGCCGACGTGATCGTCAACTATCTCTCCGGCCCGGAGCGCGCCGAGGAGGTAGTCGAGGAGATCAAGGCCGGCGGCGTCGAGGCGTTCGGCCATCAGGCCAATGTCGCCAACGAGGACGAGGTCCTGGCGATGTTCGACGCGGCGCGCGAGCGGTGCGGCACCATCGACATCCTGGTCGCCAATGCCGGCCTGCAGCGCGACGCGGCGTTCGACGAGATGAGCCTGAAGGACTGGAACATGGTCATCGGCGTCAACCTGACCGGCCAGTTCCTGTGCATGCGCGAGGCGGTGCGCGAGTTCAAGCGCCGTGGCCCGCGGCCCGAGGTCTCCTGCGCGCTGGGCAAGATCGTCTGCATGTCGTCGGTGCACGACATCATCCCGTGGGCCGGCCACGTCAACTATGCGGCGTCCAAGGGCGGCGTCATGCTGATGATGAAGTCGGTGGCGCAGGAGGTGGCGCCCCTGCGCATCCGCGTCAACAGCATCTCCCCCGGCGCCATCCGCACGCCGATCAACGTCGACGCCTGGAGCACCGACGAGGCGTACGCAGCCCTGATGCAGCTCGTTCCGTACAAGCGCATCGGCGAACCCGACGACATCGGCCGCGCCGCCGTCTGGCTCGCCTCCGACGACAGCGACTACGTCACCGGGCATACCCTGTACGTCGACGGCGGCATGACGCTGTATCCGGGGTTCGAGACGGGCGGGTGAGGCTTGGCAAAAGCGCTGATCTCTGCAATCCTTCAGCGAAACGTTTGAGGGAAAGGAGGCAGGCGTGACGACATTGGAGCAGGCCGCCCTTGTGGCAACGGTCGGCGCCATCCTCGCCTATCCTCTGGTGATGCGGTGGCTGGCGAAGCGGGTGCATCCGTCCCGGTTGCTCCTGGCCGACCTCGGCAACGAGTTGATGGAGTCACCGCACCTGTCCGATGCCCGAAAGGGCCATGTGCGGGAGATGCTGGTCGATGCCTTCGATTGGCGAGTGATGGTGGTCGTCGCCATCAATCTGCCCTTGGCCGCTTTCCGATTGCGTCGCCGGCTCAAGGCGATGAGTCAAGATCGGATCACCGATCCCGACACCCGGCAGACGTGGAGCGAGTTTTCGGCCCGGTTCATCCAGTCGATCGCGGCGGCCAATCCATTGGTCACCGTCACCGTTCTGGTCGAGCTGATGCTGTTCCTGGTGGTCCTGTTTCCGCTCGGCCTGATCCGGCGGCTGATCGATCTGGTGGTCGATATCGCCGCACGACATGGCGGCAATACGCACCATCATGAAGGATATGGGCACGCATAGGGGTGGATGGCGCGGACCCCGATTGCGGTCTTTTTGATCGTTCCTTTTGGCAGAGACTAATCCTGGGCTGAGTACTCCCTTGCTTCGGCCGCGGCGGCCGTCCTGTTGCGCCAGGCGCGCGCGTTTTCTGCGATGGCGAAGCCGATGAGCAGCCAGAAGCCGCCGACCAGGAAGCCGGCGGCCACGTCGCTGGCGTAGTGCACCGCCAGGTAGATGCGCGACAGGCCGACGAGTACGATGACGATCGCCATCCAGTACGTCACCTCGAACCGCTCGCGCAGGCTCGGCAGGTCGCGCGCGATGGCGTACGCCACGAAGCCGTACACGGCCATGGCCCCGGTCGCGTGACCGCTGGGGAACGACGGCGATGCCTCGGTCACCGCAGTCACGAACTCCGGCCGCTCGCGGGCGAAGGCGAACTTGCCCGCCCAGGTCGTCGTCAGCGCACCGACCACCGTCACCCAAAGCGGCAGGATGAACAGCGGGCGGCGGTACGCCCAGAAGCACCCCGATGCCACAACCACCACCGCAACAAGCGCGGCACTGTCGCCGAATGTTGTGAACCAGCTGAAAAAGGTTAGCAGCGGCTCCGCCCGCACCGGCTGGAACACCTGGTTGATGCCGCGGTCGATGACCAGGATTTCCTCGGCTGCCAGCAGCTCCTCGACCAGTCCGCCGAGCAGGAACCCGACATACAGCACTGCCGCCGCCAGCAGGGTCAGCGGCAGGCCGGCGAACCGGTGCGGGTCGATACGGGCCGACAGGAAGCCGATCGTCCTTGGGTAGCGTTCGGCGAGCCGGCTGCGTACGGTGCGGGTGCGTCGCCACGCGCGTGTCCCGGCGATGTCTGCCGGCAGCCGATAGAGCAGCCGGAATGCCAGCCGCACCGCCTGCCAGGTCAGGACCCACAGCGCCAGGATGACCAGGACGCCGACGACAAGACCGAGGAGCGTATCGGTATAGGACATGACGACGAAGATAACGCGCATCTCCGCCGATTGTGCCTGCGGGCGGCTCACGCATGGCCCGTCTGGAAATGAAAAGCGCCGCCCGCTCCTGCGGGACGGCGCATCCGGCCTGCTCCGGGCCGCCTGACCTCAATGCACCGGCACTGCCTCGCGGGTCCCGGCGGTCACGTCGTTGTCCTCGCCGAGCTGCCGGAAGAAGATGATCGCCTCGCCGAGCTCGAAGCCGAACTTGGTGACGCTGGCGCGGTTGATGACGACGCCATCGGGCTGCAGGAACATCCAGTCGTCAAAGCTCACCCGCCACATTCGGTCGCCCACCTGCAGGTCGTAGGTGTAGGTCCAGTTGAACGCATTGCCATAGGCCTGCCCGGTCGCCTGCCCCACCACGCCGCCGGGCTCGCTTTGCTCGGCTGTGCCGACATACCCGTGGTCCCCGGTCGCGCGGATGCGCCAGATGCGCTGCTCTGTTTCGCCGTCAGCGTACCGGAAGTCCTCGATCAGGATCAGGGTGTCGTCCTCGACCCGGCCCTCGATGTCCACGACGAACTGGCGCTGGACACGGCCGAAGCGGTCCTGGAACAGCCCCCACGCCCGCGTTCTGCCATCGAAATACTCCTCCAACCGGAAGCGCGGTTCGGTACCCGCGAACTCCTCGACCCGCATCCCGCTACACCCCGTCAGCATTGACCCCGCGGCCAGCGCCAACGGCACCGCCAAAACCGCAATGACCGCGCGTCGCACTTGGCATCATCCCTTCGTTTTCGGCTCCCGCCCCGGAGTCCAGGCGCTTGCGTACCTCGGCCTGACTGACCGCCGTGATCGGGTATCCATGCATCAATACGATGGCAATCGACTTGAAGATCACCGGGACCAGCGCATAGAGGGCCGCCAGGACGAACAGGGCCGTGGCGCCGTTGTCACCGCCGTCGCGGAACCTGGCCAGGTCGAGCAGCGGGAACGCCAGGCCGACCGCCACCGCCAGGGCCAGCTTGGTCGCCATGCCCCACAGGGCGAAGAACACGCCGGTGCGCTGGGAGCCGGACTGCAGGGTGTCCAGGTCGACCACGTCGGCCTGCATCGCCGACGGCAGCACCAGGTCGGCGCCCAGGCTGAGGCCGGTCAGCACGCACACCGCCACGAACCACCAGACGTCGCCTGGGCCGAGCAGCGGCACCCACACGAACACCGCACAGGCCCACACCATCGCCGCGATCCAGGCACGGTGCTTGCCCATCCGCCGGCTCAGCGACAGCCACAGCGGCACCGCCGCAATCCCCGAACCGAAGTACACGACCAGCAGCATGCCGGCCCACTGGCCCGCCTGCAGCACGTTGCCGACGTAGAGCAGGAACAGCGTCGCCGGCAGCCCGTTGGCGACGCCGTTGATCAGGTAGGCGACGATCAGCCGGCGGAACGGCGCGTTGCGGGCGATCAGGGCGGCGCCGGCGCGCGGGTCAAGGCGGCGGCGGGCGACCACACGCGGCTCCGGCGTGAAGGCCATCAGCAGCCCGACGCACAGCGGCAGCAGCACGATCACCGCCAGCGCCACGGTGCGCATCGCCGCCTGCCCCTCCGCCGCCGCGGTCAGGCCCAGCGCCGCCGGCAGGGCGAGGGCCAGCAGCGTCCCGGTCAGGACGGCACCCTCGCGGAAGGCGGTGATGCGGGTGCGTTCGTGATAGTCGCCGGACAGCTCCGCACCCCAGGCCGTCAACGGCAGGATCATCATGGTCCAGCCGAGATAGAGCGCCAGGCTCCAGCCGAGCAGATGGCCCGATCCCGCGCCCTCGGCGGGCGCCAGCAGGAACCAGACCGCCAGCATCACCAGCGGCGTGCCGGCCAGCACCCAGGTGCGGCGCCGCCCGAGACGCCAGCCTGTGCCGTCGCTGAGCACGCCGACCAGCGGGTCGCTGACCACGTCCCACAGCCGCGCCAGCAGCAGCACCGTGCCGACCAGGGTCAGGCCGAGGCCAAGCTGGTTCGCATAGACGGTGGGCAGGTAGATGTAGACGGGCAGCGTCAGTGCCGCCAGCGGCAGCGCCGGCGCGGCGTAGGCGAGCAGGGTCGTGCGGGGCAGCGGCGCGGCAGGCATGGGCGGGGTCCGGACAGGGCCGGCCCGGTGCCGGCGACGTTGGGGATACGGTGCGGCCGCCCCGCCCGGATCAGTCGCGCTGCAGCGCCACCTGGACCACGTCGATGCGCCCGGTGCTGAACCCGGCAGCGCAGTAGTGCAGGTACTGCTCCCACATGCGCTTGAAGCGGGCGTCGAAGCCCTGCCGCTGGATGTCCGGCCAGGCCGCCTGGAACTGCCGGTTCCATTCGCGCAGGGTGCGCACGTAGTCGCCGCCGAAGCCGGCCCAGTCGCGCAGCGACAGGCCGGCGCGCTCGATCTGCCGGCGCAGCGCCGTCGGCGACGGCAGCATGCCGCCGGGGAAGATGTAGCGCTGGATGTAGTCGGCGCCGCGGCGATAGCGGTCGAAATGGCCGTCGGCGATGGTGATCACCTGCAGCGCGGCGGTGCCGCCCGCGGTCAGCCGCTCGCGCACGGTGTGGAAGAACGCCGGCCAGTAGGTCTCGCCGACCGCCTCGAACATCTCGATCGAGGCGATCCGGTCGAACCGGCCGTCCACGTCGCGATAGTCGCGCAGCTGCACGTCGATCCGGTCGGCCAGCCCGGCCTCGTGGACGCGGCGGCGGGCATAGGCGCACTGCGCCTCGCTGATGGTGATGGCGGTGACGCGGGCGCCGACCTCGCCCGCCGCATAGAGCGCAAAGCCGCCCCAGCCGCAGCCGATCTCCAGCACCCGCTCGCCCGGCGCCATGCCCAGGCGGCGTGCCAGGGCGGCGTACTTGTTGCGCTGGGCGGTGGCCAGGTCGGGGGCATCGGGCTCGAACAGCGCCGAGGAGTAGGTCATCGTCGGGTCGAGCCAGCGCTCGTAAAAGGCGTTTCCAAGGTCATAGTGCGCGGCAATGTTGCGGCGGGCGCCGTGCCGGTCGTTGCCGCGCAGCAGGTGGGCGGCGCGCTGCAGGGCGCGGAACCAGGGCCTGCCCTGCATCGCCTCGGCCAGCGCCGCCTCGTTCAGCAGAAAGAACGTGAACAGCGCTTCGACATCCGGGCTCGACCAGTCGCCGTCCAGGTAGGCCTCGCAGAAGCCCAACTTGCCGCCGACCAGGAAGCGCCGCGCCAGCCGGTCGCGGTGCACGTGCAGGACGGCGTCGGGGCCCGCCTCGGCCCCGCCGAACCGGCGCGCGTGGCCGTCGGGCAGCGTCACGGCCAGCGTGCCGACGCGCAGCCGCTCGCCCAGCGCCAGGATCAGCCGCATCGGCCGCGACGGCCGATAGTGTCGTTCCGGATCGGAAAACAGCAGGGTGGCGAGCATCGCCGGGTGGTCCTCTTTCATGCCGGACAGCCTCCGGGCCTCAGCCGGAAACCTCCTCGGCCGGCGGCGGTGGCCGGCGGTGCAAGCGTGCGCCCTTGCGCCACAGCCGCAGGGCCTGCCAGTGGATGGCGGCGATGACCTTGACCGTCATCAGCGGGTGCGTGATGAAGGCCCGCGCCAGCGCCCCATCCGTAAGCGGCACCCGCCGCCCCGTCAGCGTGGCGATCAGCAGCTCGCCCGCCGGCACGCTCTCGCGGATCGTCACCGACAGCCGGTCGTCGGGTTCGGCCAGGCGGAAGCGGTAGGTGGCGTCCATGCCGATGAACGGCGAGACATGGAACGACTTGTCGCAGGTCTGCAGGACCGGCGCGCCGCGCGGATGGTCGGCCGCCACCGGCAGCAGATAGCCGTGCTGCTGACCGAAGGTGTTCTTGACCTCGTACAGGATGGCCCGCAGCGAGCCGTCGCCGTGGTGGCAGAAATAAAGGGTCAGCGGGTTGAACACGTAGCCGAACAGGCGCGGGAAGCACAGCACGCCGATGCGGCCGCCGGCCAGGTCGATGCCGCGCGCGGCCAGCGCCCGCTCGATCCACGGCCGCACCGGCGAGCCGTCACGCCGGCCATGGTCGCGGTCGTGGAACGAGAACAGGTTGAAGCGGTTGTGCGAGAACAGCCGCAGTCGCGCCGCCTGCTCCGGGATCGCGTCCAGGTCCAGCCACAGGCAGAACACCCGGTAGACGAAGGCATGCCGGAACGGCAGCAGCCGCTTGTGCCCGACCCTGCCGACATAGACGGCCGGTGCCGCGGGCAGGGCCGAACCCGTGGCTCGCCCCACCGGCACGGCCGCGGTGGTCGCCGCAGCCTGCCCCGGTCGGACCGTGCCGACCCCGAACCGGCCAGGAAGGGTATCTGCAAGGCTCAATGTCTGTCTCTCCCGGACGGCCATGGCTACTCGGCGGCCAGCTGGCCCGGCTGCACCGGCGTGGCGTTGGCCGCGGCCGGCGAGGCCTCGCGCTCCAGCGTCCACGGCCGGCGTGCGCCCAGCGCCTCGGCCACCGCCAGTCCGGCGGCCAGGGCGTCCTCGTGAAAGCCGTAGCCGCAATAGCTGCCGCAGAACCAGGTGCTGCGCCGTCCCTGAATGAACGGAATATCGTGCTGGGCGTTCAAGGCTGAAGCGTCAAATTGCGGATGGTCGTAGGACAATTCTGCATGGACCCGGTCCGGGTCCGGCTGCCGCAGCGGGTTGAGCGAGACGAACAGCGGCACCCGCTCGTCCAGGTTCTGCAGGCGGTTCATCCAGTAGGTCACGGACACCCTGGTGTCGCGGTCGCGGCCCTCGCGGAGATAGTTCCAGCTCGACCAGACCGCCCGCCGCCGCGGCATCAGCGCCGGATCGGAATGCAGGATTGTCCGGTTCGGCGTGTAGCGAAAGGCGCCGAGCACGGCACGCTCGCCTGCATCGGCATCGCCGAGCAGGCGCAGCGCCTGGTCACCGTGGGTCGCGATCACGACCTCGTCGAAGCGATCCTCGTGCCCGGCCGCATCGCGCACCATCACGCTGTGGGGTCGCCGGTCGACCCGCACGGCGGCGCAGTCGCGGCGGATGCGGTCGGCGAACGGCGCGGTCAGCCGGCGCACATACTCGCGGCTGCCGCCGGTCACGGTGCGCCACTGCGGCCGGTCGCGGACCTTGAGCAGGCCGTGATTGTGAAAGAAGCGCACGAAGCTGCGCGCGGGGAAGCGCATCATCTCGGCCGAGGTGGTCGACCAGATCGCCGCGCCCATCGGCAGCAGGTGGTTGTAGACGAAGCCGTCGCCGAACCCCTGGCCCAGCAGGTAGTCGCCCAGCGTCACCTCGCGCTCTTCGCTCCGTTCGAGCAGCGCCGGCGCCTCGCGGTAGAAGCGCAGGATGTCGCGGATCATGCGGTAGTGCGACGGCCGCAGCAGGTTGCGGCGCTGGCCGAACAGCGCACGGAGGCCGCCGCCCGCGTACTCCAGCCGGCCGCCGTCGGCGCTGACGGCGAAGGACATGGTGCTGGCCTCGGTGGGCACATCCAGCGCCGCGAACAGCCGGATCAGGTTGGGATAGGTCAGCTCGTTGTAGACAATGAACCCGGTGTCGACGGCGACCGTCTCGCCCGGCCGGTGGCCAGGCACCTCGACGGTATTGGAGTGGCCGCCGACGCGGCCCTCCTGCTCGTAGACGTGCAGATCACAGTGCCGGTGCAGCAGCCAGGCGGCCCCGAGGCCGGCCACGCCGGTGCCGATGACAGCCACCTTCATCGCCGGGCTCCGCCGCTGCCGGCGCCGGGTGAAACGACGCGCATGTGCATTGTTGTTGTTCTCCTTCCGCGTCCTGCAGGTCAGGCCGCCTTGACCTGTTCGAAGGCGGACAGCGCCTCGCGCCGCGCCGCCTTGTGGTCGATCATGGGTTCGGGATAGGTATCGCCGAGGCGGACCCCGGCGTCGGCCAGGGCCGCGGCGGGGGCCGCCCACGGCTCGTGGATGTGGTCGGCGGCAAGGCCGCGCAGTTCAGGCACCCAGCGGCGCACGTAATCGCCGTCGGGATCGAACTTGCGGCCCTGGAGGATCGGGTTGAACACCCGGAAATAGGGTGCGGCGTCGGCGCCGCAGCCGGCCACCCACTGCCAGCTCGCCGAGTTGTTGGCCAGGTCGGCATCGACCAGGGTGTCCCAGAACCAGGCCTCGCCGGCCTGCCACGGCTGCAGCAGGTCCTTGACCAGGAACGAGGCGACGATCATGCGCACCCGGTTGTGCATCCAGCCGGTGTGCCAGAGCTGGCGCATGCCGGCGTCGACGATGGGATATCCGGTCCGGCCCTTCTGCCAGACCTCCAGGCGGTGCCGGTCTTCCGCCCAGGGGAAGTCCGAAAAACGCTCGTTGAGCGGCGCCTCCGGCAGGTGCGGAAAGTGATAGAGAAGATGGTAGGAGAACTCCCGCCAGACCAGTTCCTTGAGGAAGGTTTCGGCCTGGGCCTCGCGGCCGGTGAGGTCGCCGGCGTCGAGCCGGTGCTGCACGGCGGCCCAGACCTGGCGCGGGCCGATCTCGCCGCGGTGCAGGTGCGGCGACAGGCTGGAGGTGCCGTCACGGTCCGGCCGGTTGCGATCGTCCTTGTAGCGGCCGAGCCGCGCGTCCAGGAAGGCTGCCAGCCGGTCGTGCGCACCCGCCTCACCGGGTCGCCACGTCTCGCGCAGGCCGCCGGCCCAGTCGGGCGTCGTCGGCAGCAGGTTCCAGTCGTCCAGGGCGTCGCCGGCCGGCCACGCATGCGGCGCCGGCAGGCGCTGCGGGGCGGGCAGCGGCGAGCCGATGTCGGCGCGGGCGCGGCAGGCCTTCCAGAACGGCGTGTACACCTTGAACGGCTCGCCTGCCTTCGTCTGGACCGTCCACGGCTCGAACAACAGAGCCGCGTTGAAGCTGTCGGCGTGGTGGCCGCGGTCCTTGAGTGCCGTCTTGAGCCGGGTGTCGCGGGCGATCGCCCAGGGCTCGTAGCAGCGATTCCAGACGATGCGCGCGGCCCCCGTCTCCTCCGCCAGTGCGGGCAGGACGTCCTCGGCGCGGCCGCGACGCAGCACCAGCCGCGTGCCAAGCCGCTCCAGACCGCCGGCCAGTGCGGCGAGGCTGTGGTGCAGCCACCAGCGCGCGGCGCCGCCGGGCGCCCATCGCCCCGGCGTCGCGTCGTCGAGGACGTACACCGGCACAACGGGCGCGCCAGGCTCCGCGGCTGCGGACAGAGCCGGATTGTCGGTGAGGCGCAGGTCCTGCCGGAACCAGACGAGGGTCGGGGCGGCGGTCATCGCGCTCCTTTCCGGATCGGGCTGTGGACGCACGATGCTTCAGCGCCCGAAGATACGAGACACACGGCACCAAAGACAAAGTGACGTGAACACGATTGTAAGATAGAAAAGATCAGTCCTGGACACATATCTCGTTCGCGTGCTCATGCCAGCCTCCCTGAAGCGGAGCGACATCCGCCTGAACTCGTCGTTACGATGCCGTAATACGCCGCAAACCATCTTTCGGATCACTGCGGTCTGCGGAAATTTTTTCCATCCGCCCTTGCTTGACGACAAATGAAGCGGCGCTAGCTCTTGCCGCGGGTCGACGAGGCGTCTTGCCCGCGGCCATATGAGAGAAACAGTGGGAGACGACCAATGATCCGGATCCGCAGCCTTGCCATTGCTGCAGCCGTGTCTGCGCCGCTGGCGTTCGGTACCGCCGCGGCGCACGCCGCCAACATCGTCGAGACCGCCCAGCAGGCCGGCGACTTCAATACGCTGGTCATGCTCATTGAGACTGCCGGCCTGGCCGACGTGCTCAGCGGTGAGGGACCCTTCACGGTATTCGCGCCGACCGACGCAGCATTCGCGGCGCTGCCCGAGGAGACGCTGACAGCTCTGCAGCAGCCGGAAAACCGCGACCAGCTCGTCGCCATCCTGACCTACCACGTCGTGCCGGGCGAGGTGCCGTCCTCGGCCGCCGCCGGCACGACCGCCGAGATCGAGACCGTCCAGGGCGACACTGTCATGGTCGACGGCACTGGTGATGGCGTGACGGTCGACGGTGCCACCGTGGTTGCCGCCGACGTGATGGCCGACAACGGCATCATCCACGTCATCGATCAGGTCATCATGCCGCAGATGTAGGCGGTCGCCGGCCTGCGGTCAGACGCCTGCGGCCGGGACCGGGGCCCGGCGCGACCCTGCGCCGGGCCCTTTTTGATTCGGGCGGCCGGCATCGTGCCCCGGCATCGTGCCCCGGCGGCGCGCCCGAGCCGCAACGCTGCGGCGATCGCAGCTCCGCCGGTCGGGCCCCGCCGGTCGGGCCCCGCCGGTCGGGCTCCGCCGGTCGGGCTCCGCCGGTCAGGCCCCGGCGTCGCGCGCCGGCGGCGGCCGCTGCAGCTCCGCCACGAGAGCGGCACGCGGGAAGGCATGCAGGCGCTCGCGGCCGAGCAGCAGCACCTGCAGCCCGCCATTGAACAAGCCGGCCAGCACCGGGCTGAGCACATCGAGGCCGCCCGTATAGGCACCGAACGCCGGCAGCACCAGGCGCCGCCCGTCGGCGGCAAAGCACGGCGCCGTGACCCGCTGCCCCCGTGCCCGCACCGTGGCCTTCGGATGAAAGTGGCCGGACACCTCGCCGGCCGCGCCGGGCCGGGCCTCGTGGCGGAACGCCAGCGGCCCAAGCACGACCTCGCTGCAGACCTCGCCACCCCACGCTGTCGGCGGCACCGGGTCGTGATTGCCGGCCACCCAGACCCAGCGCCGCCCGCGCGTCAGGCGGGTCAGACGCGCTCCGTCGTCCGGCGTCAGCCGTCCCGCGGCGGCGCCGTCGTGAAACGAATCGCCGACGCAGACCACCGTCTCCGGCCGCCACCGGCCAATCAGGTCTGCCAGCCGCGCCAGGGTCGCCGCCGTGTCATATGGCGGCAGCAGCCGCCCGCGCTGCGCGAACCCGGAGCCCTTCTCCAGATGCAGGTCCGCCACCGCCAGCAGCCGCCGCTCCGGCCACCAGACGGCGCCGGACGGGTCGGGCAGCAGGGTGACGCCGTTGACGACGATGCTCCGGGCCGCGTCGGCGCGCCGGGGGCGGGGTCCGGCCGGCGGGGAGGCCGGAGCGGGGCGCGCGTGGGTCATGTCCTCCTCCGTTGCCCGACGGGGTGGATGCGAAATGATCTTTCCGTGTATGGAAGCAAATATGACCGGCAACGCTTGCGGCTGTGCGCACCAACCTTTTATCATGAATCGATTGGCCGGGGAGGGGGGCGTGACGGAGCGGACAGTGATCGTGCTGGGCGCCGGCGGGCAGCTGGGCCTGGAACTGCAGCGTGCCGCGCCACCGGCGGGGTTCGCCGTCGTCGCCCTGGGACGGGCGGACGCCGACCTGACCGATGCCGGTACCCTGGCCGCCGCCGTCGCCAGACCGGGCGTCGCCGCGGTCATCAATGCGGCGGCCTACACCGCGGTCGACAAGGCGGAGAGCGAACCGGACGCCGCCTTCGCGATCAACCGCGACGGTCCCGCCCGCCTGGCCGAGGCCTGCCGTGCCGCGGCTGTGCCCATGCTGCACGTGTCGACCGACTACGTGTTCGACGGCACCAAGGACGGCGCCTATGTCGAGGACGACCCGGTCTGCCCGGTCGGCGTCTACGGCGCCAGCAAGGCGGCCGGCGAGGCGGCGGTGCGCGCCGCCCTGGACCGCCACCTGATCGCCCGTACCGCCTGGGTCTACAGCCCGTTCCGCGGCAATTTCGTCAAGACCATGCTGCGGGTCGGCGCCGAGCGGCCGGTGCTGCGCGTGGTCGACGACCAGCATGGCTGTCCGACCGCCGCCGCCGATCTGGCCGCGGCGCTGCTGGCCATGGCCGCCCGCGCCGTGCGGGACGATTTCACGGCGTGGGGCACCTATCATGTCTGCGGCACGGGGCGGACGACCTGGTGCGGCTTCGCCCGCGCCATCTTCGCCGAGGCGGCGGCGTACGACCACCCGGTGCCGCGGATCGAGGCGATCACCACCGCCGACTATCCCACCCCGGCCCGCCGCCCGGCCAACTCGGTGCTGGCGACCGACAGGCTCGGCGCCGTGTTCGGCATCGCCCTGCCGCCGTGGCGCACCAGCCTGCGCGCCTGCCTGGAGGAGTTGCTGGCGCCGGCAGCGGCGGGTCGACCCTGATCCCGCTCCAGCCCAGGTGGTCAGGAGCCGACGCCGCGCGCAGCCGTTGCAACACCGGGGCAACCACTGTGTTGCGCGGCAAGTCCCTGAAGTAATTTGACTTTCTGCCGCCGTGCAACGTCTGCAACGGGCCGCGCGGATGTTGCGGCGGTGCAAAGCAGCACGGCCGAGCGGCCGAACGGAAGGACGCGCGGCACGCCGGCTGGGCCTCGGGACGGAACGCGGGACGGAACGCGGGACGGAACGCGGGACGGAACGCGGGACGGAATGCGCCTGACATCAGCCTCCATCCTATTGAACGTATAGCGAACATGTCAAAAAGAAAAAGCCCCCTGCCGCCGGGGCAGGGGGCTGGAAGCGAACCGGCGGAAACCCCGGCGGTGCCTTACGCCGCGCTGGGCTTGTCGGTCGGGCCGAGGAAGCCGGCGGGCAGGTCCTGGGCCTCGCGGGCCTCGCGGGCCTCGCGTTCGGCCAGGGCGTCCTGGGCCTCGCGGTCGCGGTGGGCGGCGACCTGCTTCAGACGGTTGACCACGTCGCCGGTGCCCGCCGGGATCAGGCGGCCGACGATGACGTTCTCCTTCAGGCCCTCCAGACGGTCGACCTTGCCGGACACCGCGGCCTCCGTCAGGACGCGCGTGGTCTCCTGGAACGAGGCTGCCGAGATGAACGACTTGGTCTGCAGGCTGGCCTTGGTGATGCCCTGCAGGACCGGGATGCCCTTGGCCGGCAGCAGGCCCTCGCCCTCGGTCTTGGCGTTCTCCTGGTCGAAGTCCTCGCGGTCGACCTGCTCGCCGACCAGCAGGGTGCTCTCGCCCGGCTCGGTGATCTCGACCTTCTGCAGCATCTGGCGGACGATCACCTCGATATGCTTGTCGTTGATC
>CAZGMC010000029.1:0-39971 GCA_964526565.1 uncultured Mycobacteriaceae bacterium | reverse complement strand
CAAGCCCGTCACCTACGACATGTTGATCGCGCCGGAGCCAGCGGGATAAGCAATTCTTTCGAACTCTGAAAATTGCCCGGCACGCGCCGCTTCCCTGCCGGGCTTCGGATCACCAAGACTAGACAAATGAAAATATTTTATATCGCTCTCGGCAAGAGCGGCTGCCAGTGCATTTTTCGAGAAGCCAACTTTGCGAGAAGCGGCCAACTGACGCACATCAACCAAAATAGTGATCCCGGCAATTTGTAGAGTGGCAACGAAGTCGGGCAATCTAGCGTGCTCATACCCAATAGTAAAGATTACGGGGTGATCCTTCATTGCGTGCAGAATCCCTAACGAGCTTGAGCTTGAGCGCACCTGCTCACGGCGTCCACCTTGTACGTACCCTAAATTGCGTTCTTACTTATAGGGATCCGCCGCATCGCGCAAGCCGTCGCCGAAGAACTGGAAGGCCAGGACGATCAGCACCACCGGCAATACCGGCAGCATCAGCCAGGGGTAGAGCGCGACGACGTTGATGTTCTGGGCCTCGTTGAGCAGCACGCCCAGGCTGGTGATCGGCGGGCGCAGGCCGAGGTTCAGGAAACTCAGCGCCGTCTCGCCCAGGATCATGGCCGGGATCGCCAGGGTCGCCGAGGCGATCAGGTGGCTCATGAAACTGGGCAGCAGGTGGCGGCCGATGATGCGATCCGACGAGGCGCCCATCAGCTGGGCGGCCTGGGTGAAGTCCTCCTCGCGCAGCGACAGAAGCTTGGAGCGCACGGCGCGGGCCAGCCCGGTCCAGTCGACCAGCCCCAGAATGATCGTGATCCCGAAATAGATCAGGATCGGGCTCCAGGTCGGTGGCAGGGCGGCCGACAGCGCCATCCACAGCGGCAGCTGCGGGAAGCTCTGGAAGATCTCGATGATGCGGTTGATCAGGTTGTCGGCCCAGCCGCCGTAATAGCCGGCGATGCCGCCGAAGGTGATGCCCAGGGTGAAGCTGACGGCGATGCCGAGCAGGCCGATGCTCAGCGAGATGCGCCCGCCATAGATCATGCGGCTGAGCATGTCGCGGCCCAGCCGGTCGGTGCCGAGCAGGTACAGCGTGCCGCCCTCGGCCGGGCACATGATGTGGAACCGCATGGGAACCAGACCCCACAGCTCGTACGGGTCGCCAAGGCACAGGAAGCGCACCGGCTGCACGTCCTCAGGGTCGGGCGTGAACACGCGGCGGATGGTGCGGGTGCCGGGCGGACCGGTCAGGTCGAGCACCATTTCGACCTCGTAGCCGTAGACGAACGGCCCAATGAACCGGCCATCGTGAAAGAAGTGGACCACCTGCGGCGGGGCATAGATGTGGGTGCGGTCGCGGGTTTCCTGGTTGTACGGCGCCAGGAACTCGACGAACAGGATCGACACGTAGAAGAACGCCAGCAGTGCGCCGGAGACCATGGCCAGGCGGTGGCGCTGCAGCTTCCACCACATGATCTTCCACTGCGACGCCAGGAAGTATTCCTGCTGCTTCGCCGTCAGCGGCTCTTCCAGATACGGGTTCCACGGCGCCGTGTTGACGTAGTGCGGCAGCGGCCCGTCCGTGGCCGGTGGCTGGGCGGCGGGCCGGTCCCCGCGCGGGCGGTCGTCGACGACGCTCATTTGACTGCCCCTCCGCCGAGCCGGATGCGCGGGTCGAGCACCGCCAGCAGCAGGTCGGAGATCAGCACGCCGATCACTGTCATCACCGCCAACAGCAGCACGAACGACCCGGCCAGGTACATGTCCTGGCTCTGCAGGGCGGCCAGCAGGATCGGCCCGGTGGTCGGCAGGTTGAGCACCACCGACACGATCGTCGCCCCGGAGATCAGCTCCGGCAGGATGCTGCCGATGTCGGCGATGAACGGGTTCAGTGCCATGCGCAGCGGATACTTGAACAGCGCGCGGCGGGGCGGCAGGCCCTTGGCCAGCGCCGTCACGTAGTACTGGCGCTGCAGCTCGTCGAGCAGGTTGGCGCGCAGCCGGCGGATCATCGCCGCAGTGCCCGAGGTGCCGATGACGATCACCGGCACCCACAGGTGCTCCAGCACCGACAGCACCTTGCCCCACGACAGGGGGGCGTCGATGTACTGCGGGTCCATCAGGCCGCCGATCGACGTGCCGAAGTGGACATTGGCCAGATAGAGCAGCACCAGGGCCAGCAGGAAGTTGGGCGTGGCCAGACCGATAAAGCCGAGGAAGGTCAGGCCGTAGTCGCCCCAGCTGTACTGGTGGGTCGCCGAGTAGATGCCGATGGGAAAGGCGACGACCCAGATGAACACGGTGGTCGCCGCCGTCACCACCACGGTCAGCCAGACGCGGTCGCCGACCACCTCGGTCACCGGCAGCCGGTGCTCGAACGAATAGCCGAAGTCACCCTGCAGGATGCCACCGATCCACAGGAAGTACTGCTCGACCAGCGACCGGTCCAGCCCGTAGTGGCGCCGCAGGAACTCCACCTGGCTCATGTCGACGCCCTCGCCGCGGCTGAGCTGCTCGTTGATCATGGTGGTCAGGTAGTCGCCGGGCGGCAGCTGGATGATGGCGAAGCTGATGGCGCTGATGGCCAGCAGCGTCGGGATCATGATCATCAGCCGCCGGACGACATAGGCGAGCATGGCCGGTCTCCGTGTCGGGTGCGCGGGCGGGCGCTGGGGCCGGGCGCCGGGGACGGGGCGCCTGGGACGGGGCGCCGGGGACGGGGCGCCGGGGACGGGGCGCCGCTAGTCCGACACCCAGAAGGCATCGGGGTGGTAGATGCCGAAGTGGGCGCCGGGGTCCCAGCTGTAGATCGCCTCCTCCGGCACGTTGTGCAGCCGGTTCTTGACGACGACCGGCTGCAGCACGCCCTGCACCGTGCCGATCGAAGTCACCTGGTCGGCGTGGATGTCCAGCATCTCGTCGACGATGGCCAGGCGCTCCTCGCGGTCGATGGTGGTGCGCCAGGTATCGTACAGCTCCATCAGGCGGATGCCGAACTCCATGTCGGGCGGCTCGCCGGCCTCGCCGCCGGTCTGCACGTATTGGCCCCACATCGGGTACTGCAGCCAGTTCTGGTTGACCGGGGCCAGTTCGGCCGGCACCGTGCTGGCGGTGAACAGCGCGTTGTCGAAGCCGAACCACACCGACATCATGGCCTGGCCGGAAAACACGCGGGTGCGGAAGACGTCGCGCTGCGACGGGTTGGTGAACAGGCCGACGCCGATGTCCCGCCAGTGGTCGGCGATCAGCTCCAGCACGTCGATCTCCTCGGTGCGCTCGCCGGCGGTCTCGATGACGATCTCCAGCGGCCGGCCGTCGGGCAGCAGGCGGATGCCGTCCCTGTTGCGCTCGGTCAGGCCGATCTCGTCCAGCAGCGCGTTGGCCCGGTCCGGGTCGTAGGCGGCCCACAGGGCGGTACGTTCCGGGTCGTACAGCGGCGAGGCCGGCAGGGCGGTGTTGTTGCCGGAGTCGGCCAGGCCGAAGAAGATCACCTCGTTGATCTCGTCGCGATCGATGCCCAGCGACAGGGCGCGGCGGAAGCGCACGTCGCGGTTGAGCTCGCGCCACACCGCGTCGGCGGCGTTCAGGTTGGGGTAGAGCGCGATCTCCGCGCCCAGCGCCGTCGGCCACAGGTGCACCGTATAGTCGTGCAGCGCCTCGTTCTCCAGCAGGAAGGTCACGTTGTCGAAGCGCAGGCTGCGCGCCTGCAGGTCGCTCTCGCCGGCGCCGGTCTTGGCCGGGATCAGCGAGGCGTCGGCGATGTTGACGAAGACGCGGTCCAGATAGGGCAGCTGGTTGCCGGCCGGATCGATGCGGTGGAAATACGGGTTGCGTTGAAAGACGAACCGCTCCGACGGCGGCGGCGTGGTGTTGACCCACGGCTGCAGCGTCGGCAGGTCGGGGTTGTGGGCCTCGTAGAGGTTGCCGCGGACCAGGTGCAGGGCGGCCCAGTTGCGCTCGCCCGACTCATCGACGCGGCGCTGCAGCTCAACCTCGCCTGCATAGCGCCGGTGGAACTGGCGCAGATAGTGGGCCGGGGCGTAGATGTAGAGCGGCCGCGCGCCGGCCAGCGCCGGCAGGAACTCGGGGTTGGGCTGCGACCAGCTGTAGCGTACGGTGTGCTCGTCGAGGATCTCCACCTCGGGCAGTTCGCCGTCGACGATCAGTTGCGCATCGGGGCCGAACGGCTTCAGCTCCTCGTTCCGGGCGATGTCCTCCCAGTAGTAGCGGAAGTCTTCGGTCGTGAACGGCGCGCCGTCGGACCAGCGGTGGCCGGGGCGCAGGTGCATGGTGAAGACGCGGTCCTCCTCCACGTCGATGCGCTCCAGGATGTCCGGCTGCAGCTCGAACGCGCGGTCGAAGCCGACCAGCCGGGCATAGCCGTAGACGGTCATGATGCGGATGTCGCGGGCACGCCGGGCCAGCCACGAGATCTGTCCGCCGGATCGGCCCGGCTCCAGGCCGGCCGCGTCGAAGTCCACCACCAGCGGCACCTGCGGCAGGCGCTCCGCCACCGGCGGCAGATCGCCGGCGGCGACCCGGTCGGCCAGCATCGGCGTTTCGACCAGATCCGGCAGCTCGATGGGCAGTTCGACGGGGTCCTGACCCGCCACCTGGGCCGCCACCGGGGCCGCCGCCGGGACGGCCAGGGCAAGTGCAGCCAGGATCAGCGCGGCGGCCGTCGTCCTTCTCGTTGTTGTCGCCATGTCGTTGCCTCCGCGAAACGGTTTCAGGCGTGGGCCCGGACAAAGTGGCCGCCGCCCAGGCCGATCATGCCCGGATGGACTGCGGGCTCGATGGTGAACGGGTGGGGCCAGGCCGCCGGGTCCGAGGCGCGGCCGTCCATCAGGGCGGCCAGGTCCAGCGGCTCGTCGGGGTTGGGATGCGGCACCGCCGTCAGCAGTGCCCTGGTGTAGGGGTGTACGGGGTTGCGGAACAGGACGTCGCGCGGCGCGATCTCGACGATGCGGCCGCGGCACATGACCATGATGCGGTCCGAGACATACTCGACCACGGCCAGGTTGTGGCTGATGAACAGATAGGTCAGGTTGAGCTGCTCGCGCAGGTCCTTGAGCAGGTTCAGCACCTGCGCCTGGATCGACACGTCCAGCGCCGAGACCGGCTCGTCGCAGATCAGCAGGTCGGGGCGCAGGGCCAGGGCGCGGGCGATGCCGATGCGCTGGCGCTGTCCGCCGGAAAAGCTGTGCGGATAGCGGCGCAGGTGGCGCACGTCCAGCCCGACCAGGCCCATCAACTCCTTGGCCATCTCGCGGCGGTACTCGGCATCGCCGATGCCGTGGATGACCAGCGGCTCGGTGATGATGTCCAGGACCGTCATGCGCGGGTTGAGCGAGCTGTAGGGGTCCTGGAAGATCACCTGCATGCGCTGGCGGAACGCCTTCAGGGCGCGCCTGTCCAGCGCCAGCACGTCGACCATCGTGCCGCGCTCGTTGAACAGGATCCATCCCTGGTCGGGCGTCACGGCGCGCATCAGCATCTTGCTGATCGTGGTCTTGCCGCAGCCGCTCTCGCCGACCAGGCCCAGGCATTCGCCGCGGCGGATGGTAAAGCCGACGTCGTCGACGGCGATGACGCTCGATTCGCGCTTTCCCACCCAGCCGCTCTTGCGGATCGTGTAGCGCTTGGTCAGGCCCGATACCTCCAGCAGCGGCAGCGACCCGTCGGCGCCGGAGGGCCATGCCTCCTTCTCCGCCAGCAACCGGCCGCCCTCCGACTGGATCTCACGGATCGGCATCAGCCGCTCGCCGGCCGCCATCTGAAAGCGCGGCACGGCGCGCAGCAGCGCCTTCAGATAGGGGTGGCGCGGGTCGGCGAAGATGTCGTGCAGGGTGCCCGCCTCCATCACCTCGCCGCGATAGAGGACCACCACCTCTTCGGCGACGTTGGCGACGACGCCCAGATCATGGGTGATGACCAGCACGGCCATGCCCAGGGCGTCCTGCAGGTCGCGGATCAGCTTGAGAATCTGTGCCTGGATGGTGACGTCCAGCGCCGTGGTCGGCTCGTCGGCGATCAGCAGGGCGGGGTGGCAGACCAGCGCCATGGCGATCATGGCCCGCTGGCGCAGGCCGCCGGACAGCTCGAACGGATAGGTCTTCAGCGCCTTGACCGGGTTGGGGAAGCCGACCAGGCCCAGCATCTCGGCGACCAGGTCCTGCGCCTCGGCCCTGGTCACGTCGCGGTGCAGGCGCAGGGCCTCGCCGATCTGGTTGCCGACCGTGTGCAGCGGCGACAGCGAGGTCATCGGCTCCTGGAAGATCATCGAGATGCGGCCGCCGCGGATCTGCCGGTACTCGCGGCTGGCCGGGTTCAGCCGGGCCAGATCCTGCACGGTTCCCGGCCGGTCCGGGTCGGCGAACAGGATCTCGCCGCCGGCGATGCGGCCGGCCTTGGGCAGGATGCCCATGATCGACTGGGCGATGACCGACTTGCCCGAGCCGCTCTCGCCGACCAGGGCGACGGTGGCGCCGGGGTTGACCCGGAACGACACGCCCTTGACCGCTTCGATGGTGCCGCCGTGCACGCCGAAGCGCACGTGCAGGTCGCGGACGCTGAGCAGCGGCGTCATCGTGCCGCCCCCCGGCGCCGGTGGTCATCGCCGCCGCCGGTGCCGCGCCGCACCTCGGCCCCGTCAACCCCGCCGCCGTCCGCGGCTTCGTCCCTGTCCAGCGCGCCCAGGTCCCAGCGCGTGCGCGGCGCGCCGCGGCCGGGGTCGATGCCCAGGGCCAGCAGGTTCTCCACGGTGGCGTCGTCGAACGTCACGCCGTTGCGGCGGGCGGCGGCGCAGGCCTGGCCGACCACGTCGTCGAACCCGTCCAGGGTCGACTCGAGGCGCAGCCGGCGCCGGTTGCCGCGCAGGGTGAGCTGCATCCAGCCATGCTCGCGGTCGCGCCGCGTCGAGTAGTAGCGCAGCCGCAGTCCGGCGAGCTGCGGCCAGGCGATGGCGCTGCCCAGCGGACCGTGCGTGGCGATGCCGGCGTCGCCGGTTTCGATCACGGTGATGTGGCGCAGCCCCGTGCGCACCAGGAACCCGGCGAACAGGATCGCTGCGGCGCCGAACGCCGCCGTCAGGACCCAGTGCATGTCCAGGACAGCGAGCGGCAGCGCCGTCATGGCCAGCCCTGCGGCAGCGCGTGCGTCGTCCGCCCACAGGCTGGCGGCAGGATAGCGGTGCAGGCTCATGGCGGCGCCGCGGCGGGTGCCGGCCAGGCGGCGAGGGCGGCCTGGGTGTCCAGCCAGGTGGCGGCCGGATGGCTGCGGGTGAGCGCGAACAGTCGGTCCAGGAACGCCCAGCAGTCCTCGTCATGGTTCAGGTGGTGGGTCATCAGCCCGGTCGGTTCGGCCGGATCGGCGCGGCCGGCGCGGCGGTCGGCCAGGTGGGCGGCCAGCACCGCCAGCACCGGCGCCTCGCCACGGAAGCGGTGCACGCTCCAGTCCATCAGGTCGGCGTGGACGTTGAGCCGCGGCGGGCCGGGCTCGTCGGACCGGCGCGCGCCCAGGCCGCTGACCGCCGTGCAGCCCAGCGCCGGCAGGCGGGCGGCGATGCCGGGGTCGATGCGGTTCCACGGCGGCACCATGACCGGCAGTGCCCGTGCCCCGAACAGGCCGCGCAGCCGGTCCCACCCGGTGCGCAGCCAGTGGTCGGCCGCGGCCGCCGGCCAGGCATCGGACAGCTCGGTCTGGCGGGCCGCGTCCGGATCGGTGTCGGCGTGGGACCAGCCGTGCTGGAGCACCGTCACGGTGAGCGGCTCCGTCGCCAGCCGGCCGCCCAGCGCCGCGGTGGCGCGGGCCGGGATGACGGCCAGCGCCACCGGCACGCCGTGGCGCGCCCGCAGGTCGAGCAGGCGGCCGAGCGCCGGACCGGTGTCGCCGGCGTCGTCGTCGCGCCACCACAGCGTCGCCGGCCGGCCGGCCGCGGCCCAGGCGTCGAGCTCACCGGCCAGGACGGCCCACGGGCCGGCGGCGGCTCGCGCCCGGTCCGCGGCGGAAGCCGAGGCAGGGGCCGAGGCAGGGGCCGGAGCGTTGCCGGACGGTTCGCTCATTCGGGACCTGATTGCCGCATGATCCACCAAACTATTTAAGACCCGCCGGGCCGCCCGCGGCAACCGCGTTGCGCGGTGTCCGCCCGTCACACACGGCGCGCAGCAGCAGGCGGGCCGTCTCGGCGGCGCCGTCCATGGCGATCGCCGGGCGCGGCGGCGGCGGGGCGGCCAATGCCGCCGTCACCGCCGCGGCCAGGCGGGCCGGGGTCAAGTCCGCCTCCTCGACCGGGTGGACCAGGCCGCGCGCGGCGAGCAGGCGGGCCCGGTCGGTCTGCTCGGTCTCGGCGCCGGCGGCGAACGGCACCAGCACGGCGGGGCAGCCGGCGGCCAGCACGTCCATCACCGTGTTGTAGCCGGCCTGGCTGATCGACAGACGGCAGCGGCCAAGCAGCGCCGGGAAGTCCGGCCGCGCCGGCTCGACGACGACGCCGGGCGGCGCCGCGGCGCGCAGCGCGGCGCTCGCCTGGTCCGGCAGATCCGGGCCGCACAGCAGGCGCCACGGCGCGTCGGCCAGCGGGGTCAGGGGCCGGGCCGCCAGCGCCGTGCGCAGCAGATCGGCGCCGACGGCGCCGCCGCCGACCGAGACGATCACCTCGTCCCAACCGTCCGCGTCGCGGTCCGCCGGGCCGTCCGCGGCGCGGTCCCTGCACGCGTTGTGGCCGGGTGGGGCGGTCGCCGGGCGTGGCGCGGCCACATAGCCGGTGTGGCGGATGCGGTCGGCGATCGCGTCGGCCGCCGGGAAGCTGGCAGCGAACGGCACCAGCCGCGGGTCGCCGTGGACCAGGACCAGGTCGAAGCGGCGGCGCACCGCGTCGGCCATGTGCCGGGCCCGTGCCGGGTCGTCCCTGCGCACCAGGATGTCGCGCACCGAGCAGGCGACCAGCGGCCGCGGCGCCGCCGCCGCGGCGCGGTCGAGCAGCGGCTCCAGTTCGAAGCGGAAGGCGCGGCGGCCGAACGGATAAGTCTCGAGCAGCAGCACGTCGGGCCGGACCCGTTCGTAAAGCGCCAGCAGGGCGTCGCGCCGCCGCGCCCGCCACGAGTCGCCGACCGGCCGGCCGGTCTCGTCGACCAGTGCGGAGAAGGCGGAGTCGGCGGCCCGCACCGGCGGCAGCGGCACGACCTCGGTGCCGCCGAAGTCCACCGCAGGCACCGGAAAGCCGCCCTGGGCAACGGTCACCCTTGCGCCCTCGGCGGCCAGGGCCCGGGCGATCAGCGCCGCGCGGCGGACATGGCCGATGCCGAGCAGGTGTTGCACGTGGAACAGCACCCTGATCATGGTGTCGATGGCGGCGCCAGCAGAGGAATGTTCATTTCGACGACGGCCGGGGTGCCGTCGGCGGCGAGTCGGAACAGATGGGCGCAATCGTCCGCCACCTTGTCGGGCGGCTTGCCGGTCATCGCCCAGCCGGTGGCCAGAGCATACAGGGCGCGAATGACGCCCTTATGACAGACCGCCACGGTGGTCCGCCCGCGCGCGGCACGCTCGGCCAGGAACGATGTGAGCCGCGCCTGCACCTGGCGCGGTGATTCGCCGCCGGGCGGGGCGAAGTCCAGCCCCAGGCCGCCCCAGTCGCCCAGCGCGGCGGTCAGCCCCGTCTCGATCCCCGCCTCGATCCCCGCCTCGATCCCCGCCTCGATCCCCGCCTCGATCTCGGCGCGCAGCCGGCCCTCCCAGACGCCGTAGGCCATCTCGGCCAGCCGCACGTCGGCAGTGACGGCGCCGCCGCGCAGCAGCCGCGCGGTCTCGGCGGCGCGCCGCAGCGGACTGGCGACCCACTCGGCGGTGCCGTCGAAGCGGGCCAGACCGGCCGGCAGCCGCCACCGGCCGACCCGCTCGCGTCCCGCCGGCGACAGCGGGATGTCGGTGCGGCCCTGGATGCGGCCGTCGGCATTCCACCCGGTCGGGCCATGGCGAATCATCAACAGCTCGGTCATCGCCGCAGCCTCTCCAGAACTCCGTTCAGCCGCACGACGGCTGCCGCGAAATCATGCTCAGCGGCGGCCGTCCGCGCCGCCGCCGCGCCCATGGCGATGCGCCGTGGCGGGTCGTCGAGCAGGGCGGTGACCGAGTCGGCCAGGGCGGCGGCGTCGCCGGGCGGGGTCAGCAGGCCGGTGGTCCCGTCGCGCACGATGTCGGGCACGCCGCCGCTGCGCCCGGCCACGACCGCCAGCCCGGCGGCCTGCGCCTCCAGCAGCGCCAGGCCATAGGCCTCGTTGATCGCCGGCCAGACATACAGGTCGGCGGCGGCATAGATCGGCGGCAGCGCCTCGAGTGGCTGCCGGCCCAGAGGACACACCCGCCCCGGCGGGAAGCGCGCCAGGACCTTCGCCAGCAGCGGCCCGTCGCCGACCAGCGCCAGCCGCCACGGCCGGCCGGCCAGCCGCGCCAGGGCCGCGGCCAGCACGGCAAAGGACTGCGCCTTGTCGCCTGGCCGCATCATGCCCACGGCCAGCAGCCACGGCCCGGCCTCGCCGCGCCACAGCCGCGCCCGTGCCGCGTCGCGAGTCGCCAGCGCCGCGGCGAACGGCGCCGTCTCGATGAACGGCGCCAGCCGGTGCAGCCGCGCTGCCGGCACCACCCGGCCCAGTCCCTCGGCATCGACGGCCGACACGGCGATCACGGCGTCGGCGCGGGCCAGTGCAGCGGCGGCGGCGGCGAAGCCCTCGGCCCAGGCACCGTGCCGTCGCTTCGCTGCATACGACGCCTCGGCAACGACATAGGGGATGCCCAGCGACCCGCTGACGGCCGGCCCCAGCCAGTCCGGCGCCTTGTGGTAGAGGTGGTAGGTGAACCACAGGTCCGGCCGGTCCGCCGCGCCCTGCCAGCGCCGCACCAGCCGCGCCGCCAGCCGTGCGCCCAGTGCCCTGAGCCGCGCCTGCCGCCCCGGCACCGTCGCGTCGTCCCAGCTGCGCAGACGGCCGGCCAGCACCACCTCGTGCCCGCCGGCGGCGAGCGCCGCCATCAGCAGCTGCGCCATGCGTCGGTCGCCCGACGGCAGCGGATGGTCGGGCGGCTTCATCGGCGCATAGAAGGCGATCCTCATCGCCGCACCGCGCAGGCGGGAGAGCCGCGGGGCCGGGCCGGCGCCGTCGCGACATCCTCCGAACCGGCTGGCGAATCGCCAGGCAAGCCTGCAGCCACCGGCCTCAATCGATCTCCGAGAACGGCAGGAACGAGATGACGCTGCCGCGGTCCAGGTGCATGACGTCCTCCGGCAACTCGACCAGGCCGTCGGCGGCGGCCATGGCGCTCAGCGTTCCGCTGTTGTCTTCGGGCAGCAGCAGGCGGGCCAGCGGCATGCCGTCGCTGCCCTCGACCAGGACCACACGCAGGTATTCGCGGCGGTCGCGCTTCTTGTGGTAGCTGAAGTCGGCGCGCACGGGGAACGGCTGGGGCGGCGGCTCCCGCGCCCCCGACAGGCGCAGCACGACCCGTTGCGCGAAGTGCTTGAAGCTGACCATGGCCGCGGCCGGGCTGCCCGGCAGGGCCATGAACGGCACGGGGCCCGACCCGCCATCAAGCTGGGCCAGGCCCAGCGGTCGGCCCGGCTTGATCGCCAGCCGCCACATGTACAGCCGGCCGCCGAGCTCATCGACGGCGGTGCGCACGTGCGTCTGCTCGGCCATCGACAGGCCGCCGGTGGCGACCACCAGGTCGGCCCGGTCCAGCGCCTGCTTCAGGCGGGCGCGGTAGGCCGCCGCATTGTCGCCGACGATGCCCAGGTCCGTGACGGCACAGCCGAGCTGCGACAGCAGGGCGCCCAGGACCGGCCGGTTGACGTCGTACAGGCAGCCGTGCGGCAGCGCTGCGTCCGGATCGCGCAGCTCGTCGCCGGTCGAGAACAGGGCGACGCGCAGGCGCCGGAACACGCTCACCTCGGCGCAGCCGACGGCGGCGGCCAGGCCCAGGTCGCGGGCGCGCAGGCGCCGCCCGGCCAGCAGCACCCGGCTGCCGGCGACCACGTCCTCGCCGGCGCGGCGCACATGGATGCCCTTCGGCACGTCCGGCGGCACCAGGACGTGGGCATTCCTGGCCGTTTCGGGATCGGCGGCGCAGTCCTCGGCAATGATTACGGTGTCCGGTCCCTCCGGCGGCAGGGCTGCGCCGGTATAGACGCGCAACGCCTCGCCGCGGCGGCACGGCCGTTTCAGTGGATGGCCGGCACGGACGGTCGCCGTGACCGGCAGCCGCGTCGCCATGGCCCCGGACAGGTCGTCGAAGAACACCGCATAGCCGTCCACGGCGGCGCTGTCATAGGGCGGCACGGCATGATGGGCGATCAGGGGTTCGGCAAGGACGCGGCCCAGCGCCTGGGCCAGCGGTACGGCCTCGATCTCCTCGATCGGCCGCAGCCGGCGCTCCAGTCGGGCCAGGGCATCGTCCAGGGAGAGCTCGCGCTGGGTGACGGCGAAGGGGTCTTCAGTCAACGGCGTCATTGCCGCGCCTTTCTGCGTCATGAGGACTTGGCGGTCCGGGCCTCGACGATGGCGGCGCGGCGTCTGCGACGGGCCAGACGGCGTTTCGACAAACGGTAGCCAACATGGTGCCCGAAATAATATCCGGCGGCGGCGCCCGCAACGGCAAACGGCAGGCTGCCGACAAAACAGATTGCCAGAAACCAGCCGGAGTCCATCAGAACTTGCCACAGTTCGCCGTCTGACAGGCGGTCGACCAGGCGGGCGACGGGGGCCGCTTCGGCCTCCTCGGCCCACAGCACTGTCGCGCCAATGAAAAAGTAGAACGAGTACATCGGCGCCAGGGTCAGGGGATTGCTGAGTCCGGTGAGCAGCAGGGCGATGGGATAATGGAAGGGATGGCGCAGCCAGCGCGCAACGAGCCAGCACGCCGTCACACCGATCACCTGCAGGCCAACCGTCGCCGAAATGCCCCAGGCCAGGCCGACGGCCAAGGTTCGGCCGACCGTTGCGGGGGTCAGTTCCAGACGGGAGACCGGCCCGAGAACCCGTTTGAAATAGCGGCGCCGAACGAACTGCACGCTTCCCGTTCCCGCCTGCAGGCGCAATTATTGCCGAACACTTTGCACGCCGAATATGGCATGCTGAAGGCTTGTCCGGCCCTTCAGGCCTGTCCCGGCGCGGTCGGTGCCTCCCCGGCCCGGTCCGCATCGGTTCGGTCCGCATCGGTTCGGTCCGCATCGGTTCGGCCGCGGTCTTCCGCCATCAGCAGTCTGATGCCGCGCGTCACATAGTCCCATCCCGTGACCACGGTCAGCACGGCGGCCAGCCACAGGCCGATGAGGCCTGCCGTCAGCACCGGCACCGGCGCCGGCACGGCGGGAGCGATGATCAGCAGGGCGATGGCCGCCATCTGCACGGTGGTCTTCCATTTCGCCAGGCGCGTGACCGGCAGGCCTGCCGCCCGCCGCCCGGCCATGTACTCGCGCAGCCCGGAGATCAGGATCTCGCGCAGCAGGATGATGACGGCGGCGATCACCGACAGCCCCTCCACGCGGCCTGCCGCGACCAGCATCAGCAGCACGGCTGCGACCAGCATCTTGTCGGCAATGGGGTCGAGCAGCCGGCCGAATACCGATATCTGGCCCAGGCGCCGGGCCAGCCAGCCGTCGAAATAATCCGACACGGCGGCCACGACGAACAGGCCCAACGCGGCCCATGATCCCCATGGAGCGGACACGTAGAACAGGGCAACGAGCGGCGGGATGATCGCAATACGCAGCAGGGTCAGCGCGTTGGGCAGGGACTTGAGCATGATGGATAAGCCGTGGGTTCCGGGGGAGGCGGCGGCATTGTAACCGCCGGGCTGGCAGCGAGTCAGGGACGAACCGAACCGGCCGGCGCCACCCGCCCATTGTGCCACCCGCCCATTGTGCCGGCCGCCCGTGGCCCCGGCCGGGCGACTGGCATGCCGCAGCCCTCGCTCCGGTGAATCGTTCGGACTTTTTTTATGCGGTCGGAGCGATCGTCTTTAGGCATGGGTGAGGCTGGGCGACCGTCACGGGCACTGCCCGGGAGCCAAGTTCCGGGACGCCAAGTTCCGGGCGTCGGGCCAGGAGGCGTCAGCGTATCCTCCCGTGCCATGGCGGCCCTGGTGTGTGCCGGGGCAGATTGCCACCATGGCGGACGCCGCCGCGCTGCGGATCATGCTGCAGTGCAGCATCCCCGCTGCGCCTGTAGCCTGGAATTGCTCCGGTTTTAGCCGTTTGTCGTTGGTTTTCCGGCCTGTTCGATTTTTCGCTTGATCGTCGGAGCGATCGAAGGCACATTGTGCATTGCGGCATGCAGGTGATCCCTGCTGTCGTAGCGCACTTCTTGGGCGTTTCCTCCCTAAACTTGGGCCGCGGCATCGCGGCCCATTTTTTTTGGGCGCAGCCATCGCTGCGGCGGTCACGGATGCCGCGGTGCGCCGTCGGTTGGAAGGCTGGTCCCGCCCACACCGAGCGGGCGCTGCATCAGCACGACATCGACCCAGCGGCCGTGCTTGAACCCCACCGAGGCGATGATGCCCGTCCGCCGGAAGCCCAGCGCCGCATGCAGCCTGATCGACGGCACGTTGTCGCTGTCGCCGATCACCGCCACCATCTGCCGGTAGCCAAGTGCGGTGCAGTGTGCCAACAGCGTGCCGAGCAGGGCCCGGCCCAGGCCGCGCCGGGCCATGGCCGGGTCGACGTAGACGCTGTCCTCGAGGGTGTGGCGATAGGCGGACCGCGGCCGGAACGGCCCGGCGTAGGCATAGCCCCGGACCTCCCCGCGACAATCCGCCACAAGGCAGGGCAGGCCGCGTTCCCGCAGGTCGCGGAAGCGGGCCGACAGGGCGGACAGGTCCGGCGGCCGCTCTTCGAAACTGCCCAGGCCGTGCAGCACGTGATGGGCATAGATGCACTGGATCGCCGGCAGGTCGCTGTGGCGGACCTCGCGGATGGCGATTTCGGTCAGGTCTTCGGCGGCGATCATCGCTGGCTGAAAGGGGTCAAACGGCGCGGGGTCCGGCCACATCCACGTGGCCGAGCGCTTCTACGAGAAGCGGCATTTCCTTGGCAAGCGTGGCGAGGAACGGCTTCCGGCTGAAGCTGCGCTCGTCCATGTAAAGGCCACGGTTGATCTCGATCTGCAGGGCATGGACGCCGGCGCGCGGACGGCCGTAATGACGGGTGGTGTAGCCGCCGGCATAGGGTGCGTTGCGGGCCACGCTGAAGCCGCGGCCGGCCAGCCAGGCCTCGGCTGTCGCCACGACAGCACCGTCGCAGGCGCTGCCGTAGCAGTCGCCCAGCACGAAGTCGGTGCACGCCATGCTGCACCCGTCGCCGGCCGCGTCGCCGGCCGACGGCATGGAGTGGCAGTCGAGCAGGATGCAATGGCCGAACCGGCGGCGCGTCGCGTCGATCAGGTGCGCCAGGGCGCGGTGGTAGGGATGGTAGAGCCGGTTGATCCGCCGCAGCGCCTCGCCAAAGGACAGCTTGCCGCGATAGATCGTCTGCCCCTGGCCGACGATGCGGGCGATCGTGCCCAGCCCGGCGATGACCCGCGGCGAGCGGGTGTTGACGTAGGCGGGCAGGTCGTCGGCAAACATGTCGGGGTCGAGCTCGAAGGCCTCGCGGTTGGGGTCGAGAAAGGCGCGCGGGAACAGGGCCTTCAGCAGCGGTGCGCCGTGCAGGGGGGCGCGGCCGAAGATCTCGTCGACATAGCCGTCCTCCGACCGGCGCAGCGTCAGCGGATCGAGCCGCGAGGCGGCGATGAAGTCGTCGGGATACACGCGGCCGCTGTGCGGCGAGGCCAGCACGACCGGCAGCCGTTGCACGTCCGGCGCCAGAATCTCAAAAATGCTGGCGGCATCAGCATCGGCATCGGCGGGTACGCGACTGTCCATGATGCCTATCTAGTCCGAATCGCATGCGCTGTCACCTGGTTGGAAAACAGGGATATTGCGCCGGAGTCGCGGCGACGCCGGCCTTGTGTCGCCATTGAAATGCGGTAGAGTCCGCCGCGACGGGAGGGCCTGCAACCGGATGGATCGGCAGTGACGAAAAAGAACAGCTACGCCTACGACGAACTGCTGCAATGCGCCCACGGCGAGCTGTTCGGCCCGGGCAATGCCCGGCTGCCGCTGCCGCCCATGCTGATGTTCGACCGTATCACCCATATCGCCGGGCACGGCGGCGCGCACAATCGCGGCGAGGCAGAGGCCGAGCTGGACATCAAGCCGGAGCTCTGGTTCTTCCGCTGCCATTTCGAGGGCGATCCGGTCATGCCCGGCTGTCTGGGGCTCGACGGGCTGTGGCAGCTGCTCGGCTTCCATCTCGGCTGGACCGGCGCGCCGGGCCGTGGCCGCGCGCTCAGCGTCGGCGAGGTGAAGCTGACCGGGCAGGTGCTGCCGACGGCGTCGCTGGTCCGTTTCCACCTGAACATCCGGCGAATCGTGAACCGGCAATTCGTGCTCGGCATCGCCGACGGCAGCATGCTAGTCGACGGCAAGCCGATCTATGACTGCAGGGATCTGCGGGTCGGCCTGTTCACGTCCACCGACGAATTCTGAACCGGAGCACATCATGCGACGCGTCGTCGTCACCGGGATGGGCATCGTCTGCAGCATCGGCAACGACAAGGCCGAGGTCCTGGACAGCCTCCGCGCCGGCCGCTCGGGCATCACCTTCTCGGAAGAGTATCGCGAACTCGGCTTCCGCAGCCAGGTCCACGGCAGTGTCAAGATCGACCTGGATGCCCTGGTCGACCGCAAGCTGCGCCGCTTCATGGGGCCGGGCGCCGCCTACAACTACGTCGCCATGCGCCAGGCCATCGCCGATGCCGGGCTGACCGAGGCGGAGGTGTCGCACGAGCGCACCGGCCTCGTCATGGGCTCCGGCGGCCCGTCCACGCGCGACCAGATCGAGGCCGCCGACATCACCCGCAGCAAGGGACCGAAGCGGGTCGGGCCGTACATGGTGCCGCGCTGCATGTCGAGCACCAATTCGGCGACACTGGCCACGCCGTTCAAGATCAAGGGCGTCAACTATTCCATCAGTTCGGCCTGCTCGACCAGCGCCCACTGCATCGGCCACGGTGCCGAGCTGATCCAGTGGGGCAAGCAGGACATCGTCTTCGCCGGCGGCGGTGAGGACCTGCACTGGACCATGACCGTGCTGTTCGACGCCATGGGGGCGCTGTCGTCGCAGTACAACGACACGCCGGAACGGGCCTCCCGTGCCTATGACGCCGACCGCGACGGCTTCGTGATTGCCGGCGGTGGCGGCGTGCTGGTGCTCGAGGAGCTGGAGCATGCCAGGGCGCGCGGCGCCCCGATCCATGCCGAACTGACCGGCTATGCGGCCAATTCCGACGGCTTCGACATGGTGCAGCCGTCGGGCGAGGGCGCGGTGCGCTGCATGCGCGCGGCCCTGGCCGGGCTGCCGCACCGGGTCGACTACATCAACGCCCATGGCACCTCCACTCCGGTCGGCGACATGAAGGAGTTGGAGGCGGTGCGCGAGGTGTTCGGGCAGGACATCCCGTGGATCAGCGCCACCAAGTCGCTGACCGGTCATTCGCTGGGGGCGGCGGGGGTGCACGAGGCGATCTATTCCCTGCTCATGCTGCAGCATGACTTCGTCTGCGCTTCGGCCAACATCGAGACTCTCGACCCGGCCGCCGAAGGCATGCCCATCGCCCGCCAGCGGCGCGACAAGGCCGGGCTGAACTGCGTCATATCCAACAGCTTCGGGTTCGGCGGGACGAATGCGACGCTTGCCTTCTCGCGTTATACCGGGTAGGCGGGCGGCCGCTTTCAACCCCCTGAAGGCCGAACCACAGACGACTTCATCAAAGGCGATGCGCTCATGACCGCGGCAATGGGACTGATGGCCGGCAAGAAGGGGCTGGTCATGGGGGTGGCGAACAGCTATTCGATCGCCTGGGGCATCGCCAAGACGCTGCTCCAGCACGATGCCGAGCTGGCCATCACCTACCAGAACGACGTCTTCCGCCGCCGCGTCGAGCCGCTGGCCGAGTCGGTCGGGTGCACCTTCGTCATGCCTTGCGACGTGGAGGACGAGGCGACGGTCGAGGCCGCCTTCGACAGCATGCGCGAACGCTGGGGCGGGATCGACTTCCTGGTCCACGCCATCGCCTATTCCGACCGCGACGAATTGAAGGGCCGCTACCTCGACACGACCGAGGAGAACTTCTGCCGGACCCTGAAGATCTCCTGCTACTCGTTCACCGACCTGGCGCGCCGTGCCGCGCCGCTGATGGCCAATGGCGGCAGCCTGCTGACGCTGACCTATCTGGGGGCCGAGCGGGTCACGCCGAACTACAATGTCATGGGCGTGGCCAAGGCGGCGCTGGAGGCCAGCGTGCGCTATCTGGCCGCCGACCTGGGGCCGCAGGGGGTGCGCGTCAACGCCATTTCGGCCGGGCCGATGCGGACCTTGGCCGGCAGCGCCATCGCCGACGCCCGCTACGTCTACAAGTTCAGCCAGGAGGCCTCGCCGCTGCGGTGCCCCGTGCAGCTCGAGGACGTGGGCGGGGCCGGGCTCTACCTGCTCAGCGACCTGTCGGGTGCGGTGACCGGGGAGGTGCTGCACGTCGACGGCGGCTTCCATGTCGTCGGCATCCCCGCCGCCGGTACCCGCACGGCGGCAGCCAAGAGCGCCGCCGACAACAACGGTCCGGGCGCCGGCAACGGGTCCGGGATCTGACCGCCGGCGCGGGCGCCAGCACGGTGGACATGACGGCGGCCGAGGCGCCGGCACGCCCCGACGAGGTCCCGGCGGATGTCCCGCCGCCAGTGGCCGGCGGCCCGGCGATCGCCGTCCTCGACTCCCAGGAATCGCTCGGCATCGGCATCTGGAAGGTGCCGTTCTATCGCGCCCTGAAGCGAGCCTTTCCCGGCTGCACCATCACCCTGATCGTCGCCAGGCGGACGGTCATGGCCGGTGACGACCTGCGGGCGCTGACCGCGCCGTACCTCGACCACGTCATCGATCAGGCCGGCATCGAGAAGCCGCTGGGGGGCGCTGCCCGGCGCCTGCGCGCCCTGCCACGCTACGACCTGGTGTTCGACGCACGGACCAAGGTGCTGCGCGTGGTGTGGGCGCGCCTGTTCCTGAGCCACGGGGCGTTCGTGTCGATGCTGCCGGGCTGGTGGCTGACCACGCGCAGGATGGCGCGGCCGGCACGCTCGCGGCACTGGGTGGACCGGCTGATGGCCATGGTGCAGATGGCGACCGGCGCACCGGCCGACTGGCGCGGGCGCATCGCCCTGCCCGACGCCGTGCGCGCCGCCGCCGCCCACCTGCTGCCCGGCGGGCCGGTGTATGTCGGTCTGGCGCCGGGGGCGGCCGGACCATACAAGGTCTGGCCGCTGGACCGCTTCGCCGAGCTGGCGCGGCGGCAGGCGGCGGCCGGGCGCCGGCCGGTCTTCCTGATCGGCCCCAACGAGGCGGAGATGGTGGCGCCGCTGCGCGCCGCCGTGCCCGCCGCCCTGTTCCCGGAGATCGACCGCAGCGACCCGTACCCGCAGGTCAAGGGGCCGGCCCTGGCCCTGGCCCTGGGCGAGCGGCTGAGCGTGGCGGTGTGCAATTGCACGGGCATCGGCCACCTGCTGGCCAATGCCGGCACACCGCTGGTCAGCCTGTTCGGCCCGACCGACCCGCGCCGCTTCCTGCCCTGGGTCGAGCCGGTCCGCGCCGTCCGCGCCCAGGACTTCGGCGGCGGCGAGCGCATGGCGGCGATCCCGGTCGATGCCGTGGCCGCGGCCATCGAACCGCTGCTCGCCGGGGGCGCCGGCCGGCCGGCGGCCGCGGTCGCCGCGCCGGACACGGCCGAAATGGAGCGGCCCGTCACGCCGCAGCCGGCGCGAGCGCGATGAACACGTTCCGGCCCGATCCGCGGCCGCAGGCCTCGTGAAATCCTCCTGTCACAATCCAATGTCGGGGAATCGGCTCTCTGGCGAGGGGTTCAGTGCTGATCGAACCCCTCAAGGGAGGTCCCGACAGGCGCAAGCTTTTCCTGTCCCACGGCCTCCTCCGTTGGCGTCGGGCGGCAGACCAGCAGGACGAAGCTGTGCGGCTCGACCGGGAAGCCCTCGCCAGCCGGCACGACGACCGGCTTTTTCTCGTCGCTCGGCCGGTCGGCGGTGTCGATCACCTTCTCCCAGCGGGTGCCGGAGGAGGTACCGGGCAGGGTGTGCTCGATGGCCTTGTCGGAGGCGTTGAGGATCATCAGGAAGGTGTCGTCGGGTTCCGGTTCGCCGCGCGCGGTCAGGTGGAACTGGCCGGCCTCGCCGCTCAGCACCATGCGCAGTGAGCGGTTGACCGCGTCGGACCAGTCGGCCTCGTCCATCTCGCTGCCGTCGGGCCGCTGCCAGACCACGTCCTTGACCTTGGTGCCGGGAATGACGCGGCCGTGGAAGAAGCGCGAGCGGCGGAACACGATGTGGTCGCGACGGATGCGGATCAGTGCCTTGACGAAGTCCAGCAGGCGCCGGCCCTCGCGGTCCTGCTCGATGCGCGACCAGTCCAGCCAGCTGATCTCGCTGTCCTGGCAGTAGGCGTTGTTGTTGCCGCCCTGGGAGCGGCCGTACTCGTCGCCCGCCACCAGCATCGGCACGCCCTGGGACAGCAGCAGCGTGGCCAGAAGATTGCGCATCTGGCGGCGGCGCAGCTCCAGCACCTCGGGGTCGTCGGTCTCCCCCTCGACGCCGCAGTTCCAGCTGTTGTTGTTGTCGCTGCCGTCGCGGTTGCCTTCCTTGTTGGCCTCGTTGTGCTTGTCGTTGTAGCTGACCAGGTCGCGCAGCGTGAACCCGTCGTGGGCGGTGACGAAGTTGATGCTGGCCCACGGCCGCCGGCCGCGGTGGTCGAAGGTGTCCGACGAGCCGGAAATCCGCGAGGCCAGCTCCGGCAGCTGGCCGAAGTCGCCCTTCCAGAACTTGCGCACGACGTCGCGGTAGCGGTCATTCCACTCGGCCCAGCCCGGCGGAAAGTTGCCGACCTGATAGCCGCCCAGGCCGGTGTCCCACGGCTCGGCGATCAGCTTGACGCGGTCCAGCATCGGATCCTGGGCGATGGCATCCAGGAATCCGGCATGGCGGTCGTAGCGGCCCTCGACCCGCGCCAGCGTCGTCGCCAGGTCGAAGCGGAACCCGTCGACGTGCATGTCCTCCGCCCAGTAGCGCAGCGAGTCGGTGACCAGCCGCAGCACGTGCGGATGGCGCAGCTCCAGCGCGTTGCCGGTGCCGGTAAAGTCGTTGTAGTACCGCTCCTGGCCGTGCATCAGGTAGTAGTACGAGCGGTTGTCGACGCCGCGGAACGACAGCGTCGGGCCCAGGTGGTTGCCCTCGGCGGTGTGGTTGTAGACGACGTCCAGGATCACCTCGATGCCGGCATCGTGCAGGATCTGCACGAACGTCTTGAACTCGTTGGTGCCGCCCTTGCCCAGATAGTCGGGGTGCACGGCGAAGAAGCCGATCGAGTTGTAGCCCCAGTAGTTGGTCAGGCCGCGGTCGATCAGGTGCCGGTCCTGGACGAAGGCGTGCACCGGCAGCAGTTCCACGGCGGTCATGCCCAGGCCCTGCAGGTAGTCCACCACCGGTGCTGCCGACAGGCCGCCGAACGTACCGCGCGCCTCCTCCGGTACGTCCGGATGCTGCATGGTGAAGCCGCGCGGGTGCATCTCGTAGATGATGGTCTCGTGCCACGGCGTCTTCGGCGGCGGCGCGGCGCTCCAGGTGAAGGCCGGGTCGACGACGACGCACTTGGGCATGAACGGCGCGCTGTCGCGCGTGTCGAAGGACAGGTCCTCGTCGTCATGGCCGATGGTGTAGCCGAACACGGCGTCGTCCCAGCGGATGTCGCCGTGGAGCCCCTTGGCATACGGGTCGATCAGCAGCTTGTGGTGGTTGAAGCGGTGGCCGTGGTCCGGGTCGTATGGCCCGAAGACGCGGTAGCCGTAGAGCTGGCCGGCGCGCACGTCGGGCAGATAGCCGTGCCAGACCTCGTGCGTGTACTCCGGCAGCGGGATGCGCGCGATCTCCTTTTCCCCCTGATCGTCGAACAGGCACAGCTCCACTTTCTCGGCATGGGCCGAGAACAGGGCGAAGTTGGTACCGGAGCCGTCCCAGGTCGCGCCCAGGGGGTAGGGCAGGCCGGGCCAGACACGCATCTTCTGTTTTGCCATGGGAAAGCCTCGAGATCCTGAGGGGCGGCGTTGGGCAGGAGGAGGTCTACGTGGAAACGGTTGCCGCTGCCATACGTTCCACCGGCAGGAGGGAGAGCACGGGCACTGCGGCATGGCACTTGCTTGAAATGGCGCGTGCAGCGCTGCCCGTCCAGCCTGCCTGTCGGCATCACGGTGTGGGCAGGGCCGGCCGCCGCACCCGCCATGCCCGTCGCCCCAGGGAGACGCCCGATGGACGCCCCGTTCTCCTCACCAGTGCTGCTCGACCCGGCGGCGATCGTGCCGGTGCCCGCCGGGCCGGACGACGGTTCGGGCGGCGATATCGACCGACACCTGTTCGGCCGGATTGTCGGCTTTGCGACGAACGCGCCGGCCTCGACCGAGGCACTGGGCCTGAGCCGGGCCGATCTGGCCCGCCTGATCGCGCAATACGTGCCGGACCAGGCGCCGCTGCTCGACCGGCTGCCGGCCGGCGCCGGTCCCGGCGAGGATGCGGTCGAGGAACCCGACGTGCGTGCCTACCTGCTGGAGTGCCGCGCCGGCCGCGGCGAGGCGGAGGCATGGCTGGCGGCGATCGTGGCGCGGCGCTGCCAGCAGCCCAACCACCTCTGGCAGGACATGGGCTTTGCCCACCGCGGCGAACTCAACGCCATGTTCTGCCGCCACTTCCCGGAGCTCGTCCGGCGCAACGCCCGCGACATGAAGTGGAAGAAGTTCCTGTACCGCGAGCTGTGCGCCCGCGACGGCATGCTGATCTGCAAGTCGCCGGTGTGCGACACCTGCAGCGACTTCGCGCACTGCTTCGGCGGCGAGGACGGAGAGCCGCTCGACAGCCTGGCCGCCCTCGGTCGTTAGGAGGGAGGGGCGGCATGCTGCCGCCCGTACCGCCCACCTTGCGCTACAGCGTCGGCAGGTACATCACGACCGCGATCCCGGCCCCCGTGTTTCGCCGTGCCGCCGGCGATTGCAATCGCTCATATCATGCCCGGTTAACCTTTGTCGCGGACACTGTGGCGCCGGATCGTTCCTCAAGAGGCGCCGCGGACAAGGCATGCACGTCGCGGACAACGCTCCCGGGGCCGGCCGCGCGGCTGCCGCGGCCCTGGCCCGGTTCGAGGCCGTTGCCTGGCCGCTGCTGATCGGCCTCGGCCTGGTGCCGGTCTGGGCGTTCACCTACTATCCGTCGGTCGACGGCCCGGCCCATCTGGCGCTGGTCCACGCCTGGCTCCACTACGACGACCCGGCCATGCCGGTGCTGCGCGAGGTCTTCGCGCTCAACCCGCGCCTGGTGCCGAACCATTTCATGCATGTCGCCCTGGCCGGCCTCATGCAGGTGTTCGATCCGCTGACGGCGGAGAAGGTGCTGCTCAGCGTGTACGTCACGGCGCTGCCGCTGGCGCTGCGCTATGCGGCGCGGGCGTTCGGGCCGGCCGCCGGGGTGGTCGGGCTGCTCGGCGTGCCGATGAGCCATCACGCCCTGCTCGCCTTCGGCTTCTACAACACCAGCTTCGCCATCGTCTTCTTCCTGGTGACGTACGGCTTCTGGCTGCGCCATGCCGACCGCGGCAGCTGGCGGGCGCTGGCGGGCTACGTGGTGCTGGGCGTGCTGTGCTACCTGTGCCACCTGTCGGCGGTGCTGATGACCGTCGGCGCCATCGCCCTGACCACGCTCGGCCGGTCGGTGGCGGAGCTGGTGCGCCGCGCGAATCGCCCGGCGGTGCGCGAGGCGCTGCGGCGCTTCGCCAGCCGGGCACTGCTGCCGGCGCTCGGCCTGCTGCCGGCCATCGCGCTGGCGCTGGACTATCTGCTGGCAGGGCGGCGCGTGACGGCCACGGTGAACCACATCGCCAACGTGGCGCCGCCCGGCGACGACCGCGTGCTTGCGCTGCTGACTGGCCGCTTCATGGTCCAGCACGACCTGCGCGAGACCTGGGCGGCGCTGGCGTTCGTGCTCGGCCTGGCGGCGCTCGCCTGGCTGCTGGCCGGCCCCGGCGGCCGCGGCGGCGGCAGCCGGGCGGCGGGTGGCATGCTGGCCTGCGCCCTCGGTTTTCTGGCCGTGTACCTGGTGGCGCCGTTCCAGTTCCACGTACGCTGGATGCCGACGCGCCTGGCACCGTACGTGTTCCTTGCCGCGGTCCTGTGGCTGGCCAGCCTGGTGCCGGCCGCCGATGCGGACGTACGGCGCAGCGTGCGGCGCATCGTTCTCGGCGTGACGGTGTTCGCCATGGTCACCGCCACCGCCGTGCGCATCGATCGCTTCGCCGCCATCGATGCCTATCTGCGCGAAGTCGTCTCGCTGGCCGCGGCCATGGAACCGGGCGCCGCCGTGCTGGCCCTGCCGCTGGGGCGCACCCTCGACGGCCGGCCGGTCTCGGACCGCCGCTACGTGGCGATCCAGGCCGGCAGCCTGGTGGCGCTCGCTGCCGACGGGATCGACCTGAAGAACTTCCAGGCGCACACCGGCATCGTGCCGATCGTGTTCCGGCCGAAGCGGCGCCCCTGGACGCATCTCGCCGCCGACGCCGACTTCCTCGCCCGGCCGCTGGAGGTCGACGTGACGAGATACCGCCGCCGCACCGGCCGCCCGATAAACTACGTCCTGCTGTTCGGCGACCCGGCGGGCTTCCCGGCCGAGCCGGCCGGCCATCCGCTGACCCGCGGCCTTGCCGCCGAGTACGAGCTGGTCCAAATCTCCGCGCCGCGCGGTCTGGCCCGGCTCTACCGTTTCGTCGGGGCGGCCGACGCCGCGGCCGGTGGCCGGCCCTGACCTGGCAGCGTCGCCTCGGTCCTGCTGCACGAACGGGAACCATGGTTGCATCCCGCCGTTTATGAACCGGCAACGGTCTGGCGCGCCGCCGCGAGGGCGCGGCCCGCAGTTGCAGCATGGCGCCGCAGGCGGCCGCAGCAGGGATCATCTTCATATCTTGGGTTGTGCGGAATGGAGCAACAGCTCGTTCAGGCCTTTCTGGATGCGTATTGCGGACAGCCCCCGGTCTCGTCGAGCCTGTGGCACCGGTGGAACCTTGATCCCTGGGTCCTGACGGCGCTGGCGGCTGGCTTGGCGGCCTCGTTCCGGGCGAGAAACGGTATGGCCGGGCGGGCGGCGGGCGCCGCCGCGGTGGCAGTGCTGCTGGTCGCCTTCGTCTCGCCGCTCTGTGCCCTCAGCTCGGCGCTGTTCTCGGCGCGCATCGTGCATCACCTGCTGCTGGTGGCCGTGGCCGCGCCGCTGATCGCGGTTGCCCTGCCCGGCGTTCTGTCCGGCGTTCTGTCCGGCGTTCTGTCCGGCGTTCTGTCCGGCGTTCTGTCCGGCGCTTTGCGCGGTGCTCTGCCCGGCGGCGGCGGGCGACTGCCGCTCACGCTGCTGGCGACGGCGCATGCCGCCGTGTTCTGGCTGTGGCATGCGCCCGGGCCGTACCTCTGGTCGCTGTCGCACCCGGCGGCCTACTGGCTGATGGAGCTGACGCTGCTGGCGACGGCGGTGGCGTTCTGGCGGGCGGCGCTCGATCCCGGCCGCCATGCCGCCGGCCTGCTGGCGCTGGTGGCGACGATGGCGCACATGGGGCTGCTGGCGGCCGTGCTGACCTTTGCCGGGGCGCCGCTGTACGCCCCGCACCTGACCACCACCCAGGCCTGGGGCCTGACGCCGCTGCAGGACCAGCAGGTTGCCGGGCTGCTGATGTGGACTGCCGGCGCCGTTCCCTACATTGCGGCGGCCGTGGCGATGCTCGCGACCAGGCTGCGCCTGGCCGACGGCGAGCCGGCATGATCGCCCTGCTCAAGGCGGTACACATTCCGGCGCTGCTGATCTGGTCCGCCGGCCTGCTCTATCTGCCGGCCCTGCTGCTGGCGCACCGCCGCGCCACCGACGCGACCGACCTGACGCGGCTTCTTTGGGCCAGCCGTTTCGCCCATACCGGCATCATGTCTCCGGCCGGGTTCGTTGCGATCGGGTCGGGGACGGCGCTGCTCTTTGTCGCCCCGGCATTCGAGGGCTGGATGTTCCTGAAGCTGGCGCTGGTCTGGTGCCTGGTCGTGGTGCACCTGCGCCTCGCTGCCGTCGTGCGGGCGCTGTCCGCGGATGACCGCCGGCCGCCGCGGCTGCGCCTGTTCGGGCTGTCGGGCGCGGTGCTGGCGGCGATCGGCGGCATCCTGTGGCTGGTGCTGGCCGAGCCCTCGATCCCCACCGACCGCCTGCCGGACTGGATGCTTGAGCCCGGCGGCCTTCAGCGCAGGCTGCCCTTCGACACGCCGATTCCCTTCTCGAACACCAACTGACCGCCATGCCACCCTGCCAGCGCCACCGCCAGCAGACCCAGGACCGACAGGTAGAGCCCCCAGGGCAGCACGGCCCCGTCAACATTCCCCAGCCGCACGCCCCAGTTGGCGCCGATGATCGCCAGCAGCATCATCGCCGCCACGGCATGGTCCCAGGGCGCGACCCGAAGCCGAATGCCGCGCACCAGGAGCAGCTCGGCCGTGCCCGACGCCGCAGCCACGATGCCCAGGCCGAAGCCCCAGCCGCTCGTCCACAGGCTGACCCGGGCGAAGAAGAGGTCGGCCGTCAACCAGTAGAGCAGGTCGCCACCCAGCGTTGCGACGGTGAGCGCAATGGGGAAGGTCACCAGCATGACGTGGATCGGGTGGCCGGCGATGGCGACCGCCGATCCGGTATCGTGGCGCGCTTTCGTTGCGGCTTCGATCAGGGGCACGCCCGCTCTCGGCACGGCGGGGCTTGGCACGCCGGCCGCGGGCGTCTCGGGCGTCGTCGATTCGGCCATGGGCAGGGTCTCCCGAACAGGGGGTGTGGGTCAGGTCTGCCCGGAACAACGTTTGCCGCCGGCGGCTGCTCCCTGGTCGGGGCCATGATCGTCGCCGGCTGCGGCGGGGCCGCCTCGACGCTCGACCCGGCCGGGCCGAGCGCGGCGGCCGTGGCGGAGCTCTGGTGGGTCATGCTCGGCGGCGCGGTCCTCATTCTGGCCGGCGTGTTCGGCGCGGCGCTCTATGCCTTCGTGCCGCACCGCCGGCTGCGCAGCGTGCCGCCGCGGGCGTTCCTGATCGGCGGCGGGCTGGCCTTCCCGGCCATTACCCTGATGGCCCTGCTGGTCTTCGCCCTGACCAGGGGAGAATGGCTGTTCGCTGCCCAGCGGCCGGACGCCCTGCGCGTCGAGGTCGTGGCCCGCCAGTGGCAGTGGGAGTTCCGCTATCCCGACGTGGCCGGGGCACCGGCCCGCACCGTTGATCGCCTGCATGTCCCGGCCGGGCAATGGTTCGAGGTGCATGTGACCTCGGCGGACGTGATCCACAGCTTTTGGGTGCCGCGCCTGGGCGGCAAGATCGACGCGATTCCAGGCCACATCAACGTCATCCGCCTGCGCGCCGACGCGCCCGGCGAGTATCGCGGGCTCTGCTCCGAGTTCTGCGGCGTGGGCCACGCGGCCATGGGCTTCGTCGTGGAGGCGCATCCGGCCGCCGACTACGCAGCGGCCCTGCGGCGCCTCCAGTCCGGAGACGCGCCATGAGCGCGTCGCCCGCCGCCGTGGCCCGCCACCGCGCCCTGGATCGCCTCTGGGGCACGGGGCCGGGCTGGCAGGCGTTGACGGCCGTCAACCACAGCATCGTCGGGCGGCGGTTCATGGTGACGGCGGCCACCTTCTTCCTGATCGGCGGCGTGCTGGCGATGCTGATCCGCGCCCAGCTCGCCGTCCCGCACGCCAATTACCTGGACGCCGCCACCTACAACCAGGTCTTCACGATGCACGGCGTCGTGATGATGTTCCTGTTCGCCATCCCGATGATCGAGGGCTTCGCGCTGTACATGCTGCCGAAGCTGCTCGGCGCGCGCGACCTGGCCTTCCCCAGGCTGAGCGCCTTCGGCTACTGGTGCTATCTGTTCGGCGGGACGATCCTGGTCGTCGCCATGCTGGTCGGGCTGGCGCCCGACAGCGGCTGGTTCATGTACACGCCGCTGTCGTCCCGGCCCTACTCGCCCGGCATCAATTCGGACGTCTGGCTGATCGGCGTCACCTTCGTCGAGGTGTCCGCCGTGTGCGCCGCCGTCGAGTTCATGGCCACCGTCCTCAAGGTGCGCTCCGACGGAATGTCGCTGAACCGCATGCCCATCCTGGCCTGGTACCTGTGGGTGACGGCGGCGATGATGCTGTTCGGCTTTCCGCCGCTGATCCTGGGCAGCATCCTGCTGGAGATCGAGCGGGCCTTCGGCTGGCCGTTCTTCGATCCCGAGCGCGGCGGCGACCCGCTGCTGTGGCAGCATCTGTTCTGGCTGTTCGGCCATCCGGAGGTCTACATCATCTTCCTGCCCGGCGCCGGCATCGTCTCCACGGTGCTGCCGGTGTTCTCCGGGCGTCCGCTGGTCGGCTACACGTGGATCGTCTGCGCGCTGGTGGCGCTCGGCTTCCTCAGCTTCGGGCTGTGGGTGCACCACATGTTCACCACCGGTATTCCGCACCTGTCGATCGCGTTCTTCTCGGCAGCAAGCCTGCTCGTGGTCATTCCCACGGCCATCCAGATCTTTTCCTGGCTGGCGACGCTGCTGTCCGGGCGGCCGCGGCTGAGTCTGCCGATGCTCTACGTCCTGGGCTTCCTGTTCGTGTTCGTCGCCGGCGGGCTGACCGGCGTGATGGTCGCCATCGTCCCGTTCGACTGGCAGACCCACGACACCCACTTCGTGGTCGCGCACCTGCATTACGTCCTGGTCGGCGGCTTCATCTTTCCGCTGCTGGCCGGCCTGTACTACTGGCTGCCCCACCTGTCGGGCCGGCAGTACCTGCCGGGTCTGGGCCTGGCCGGCTTCTGGCTGATCTTCCTGGGATTCAACATCACGTTCCTGCCGATGCACCTGACCGGCCTGCTCGGCATGCCGCGGCGGGTGTTCACCTATCCCGCGGACATGGGCTGGGACGCGCTGAACCTGGTGTCGTCCATGGGCGGCTTCGCGCTGGCGATCGGCTTCGCCCTGGTCCTGATGGATGTCGTCAGCGCCATCCTGTTCGGCGCCCACGCGCCGCGCAACCCGTGGCGGGCCGGCACCCTGGAATGGGCCATGCCGACCCCGCCGCCGTCGTACAATTTCGCCAGCCTGCCGCGGGTGCACGGCCGCGATCCGCTGCTGGCGGCTGCGGACCTGCCGGGCCGGCTCGCCGCGGGCGAGGGCGACCTGGCCGAGCCGCGCCACGGCTGGCGGGAGACGCTTGGCGTGCACGCCGTCAACGGCCGCCCCGACCAGGTCATTCTGCTGCCGGGGCCGACCTGGATGCCGCTGCTGACCGCGGCGGCGGCGGCGGTCTTCTTCCTCTCCTTCATGTTGAAGATCTACGCCGTGTCACTCGTCGGCATCGCCGGCGTCGTCGCCGGCGTCTGGATCTGGCTCTGGCAGGGCGGGCTGCGCAGCGATCCGGACCCGGTGCCGATCGGCGCCGGCCGGCAGGCGCTGCCGCATCCGGCCGTCACGGCGCCGCCGACGCTGTGGGGCATGGTCTTCACCCTGATGGCCAACGGCACGCTGTTCGGCGCCCTGGCGTTCGGCTACCTGTACCTGTGGGCGGTGGCGCCGAACTGGCCGCCGGCGGCGCTCGTGGCGCGCGGTCTGGTCAGTCCGCTGCTGACTCTGGGCGCCCTGGCAGTCGGCCTCGCCGCGGCCGTACGGGCCATGCAGGTCAATGCGCGGGGGCTGGGCGGGCAGCGGGATGTCTGGCTGCTGGCGTCCCTCGCCGGCGGCGTGGCCGGCATGGTCGGCTTTGCCGCCCAGGTGCTGCTGCTGGCCCCGGCCCCCGGCGGGCATGCCTATGCCGCGGCGGTATGGGTGTTGTGCCTGTATGCTGCGGCTCATGCCGGGCTCGGCGCCCTGATCGCCGCCTACGGCTTCTGTCGGGCGCGCGCCGGCTGGGTGTCGGCCATGCGTGCCGTGGAGCTGCGCGCCCTGGTCCTGTGGCAGGGCTACGTCGCCCTGACCGGGATCGTCGTGCTGCTGCTGGTTCACGCGCCTGTACGGGGAGCCTTCGGATGACGCTGCGCACGGCACCGTTCCTGGCTCTGGTCACGCTCGTCTCGGGCTATGTGCTGTGGAGCCTGGCCTTCGTTGCGCTCTATGCCGGCCATGCCCTGAGTTGCGCCGGCAGCGGGGCGCGCCCGGCCCTCGGCCAGCCGATCGCCGTGTGGGTGCTGCTCGGCCTGTGGGCGCTGTTCATCGTGGCCCACCTTGGCCTCGTGCAGTGGGTGCGGCGCCAGCCCCGCCCCGACCCGACCCAGGCCGGAGCGTCGCGGTTCCTGCGGGCCGCCATGGTGGCGCTGGCCGCGACGGCCGGTGTGGCCACGGTCTGGATCGGTGTGCCGCTGCTGCTGGTGGACCCGTGCTGACATTGCTGCCGGCCCGGCGCCGGCGCCGGGCCGGCCCAAGACCCGGCGCCGCCCGTCAGCGCCGCAACTCTTCCCGGTCCGCGAAATGCGCCAGCGCATCGGGATTGGCCAGGGCCTCCTTGTTCTTGACGGGGCGGCCGTGCAGCAGGTCGCGGACGGCCAGCTCGGTGATCTTGCCGCTCTTGGTGCGGGGGATGTCGGGCACCGCGACGATGCGGGACGGGACGTGGCGCGGCGAGGCGCCCTCGCGGATGCGGGCCTTGATGGTGCGCTCCAGGTCCCCGGTCAGGGGCACGCCGTCGCGCAGCACGACGAACAGCACCACGCGCACGTCGTTGTCCCAGGTCTGGCCGACCACCAGGCTCTCCACCACCTCAGGCAGCTGCTCGACGACGCGGTAGATCTCGGCGGTGCCGATGCGCACGCCGCCGGGGTTGAGCGTGGCGTCGGAGCGCCCGAGCATGATGACGCCGTTGTGCCGGGTCAGCTCGACGAAGTCGCCGTGGTGCCAGACGCCGGGGAAGCGCGCGAAATAGGCCTCGTGGTACCTGGCGCCGTCGGGGTCGTTCCAGAAGTACAGCGGCATCGGCGGGAACGGCCTGGTGCAGACCAGCTCGCCCTTCTGCTCGCGCACCGGGCGGCCGTCGTCGTCGAACACGTCGGTGGCCATGGCCAGTCCGCGGCACTGCAGCTCGCCGCGCCACACCGGGGCGGTCGGGTTGCCCAGCGCGAAACAGGACAGCAGGTCGGTGCCGCCGGAGATCGAGGCCAGGTGCAGGTCGTCCTTGATGGCCGCGTGGACGTAGTCGAAGCTCTCCGGCGCCAGCGGCGACCCGGTCGAGGTCATGGTCCGCAGCGTGTCCAGGCGGTGCGTGTCCTTCGGCCGGTAGCCCTGCTTGTTCAGCGAGTCGATGTACCTGGCCGAGGTGCCGAACAGGGTCATGCCGGCGGCGTCGGCAAAGTCGAACAGCACGTTGCCGGACGGATGGAACGGCGAGCCGTCGTAGAGCAGCAGCGTCGCCTCCGATGCCAGCGCCGAGACCAGCCAGTTCCACATCATCCAGCCGAGCGTGGTGAAATAGAACACGCGGTCGCCGGGCTTCACGTCGCAGTGCAGCCGGTGCTCCTTCAGGTGCTGGATCAGCGTGCCGCCGGCACCGTGCACGATGCACTTGGGGATGCCGGTCGTGCCGCTGGAGAACATGATGTAGAGGGGGTGGTTGAACGGCATGCGGGCGAAGCCGATCTCGCCCGGCGTCAGGCCCTGGACGAACGAGTCGTAGAGCACCGCGCCGGGCAGGTCCGCCACCGCCGGCTCCGCGACCGTGTAGGGCACGATCACCGTCTTCTGCACGCTCGGCAGGCCGGCCAGCACGGCCTTGAGCTTGTCCATCAGGTCGATCGTCTTGCCGGCATAGAAATAGCCGTCAGTCGCGAACAGCACCTTGGGCTCGATCTGGCCGAACCGGTCGAGCACGCCCTGCACGCCGAAGTCCGGCGAGGCCGACGACCACACCGCGCCGGTCGCTGCCGTCGCCAGCATGGCGACCACCGCCTCGGGCATGTTGGGCAGGTAGCCGGCCACCCGGTCGCCCGGCTGGACACCCAGGTCGCGCAGGCCCTGCGCCAGGACACTGACGCGGTCGTACAGCTCGGCGAAGCTCAGGCTGCGCTCCACCTTGTCCTCGCCGCGGAAGATGATGGCCGGGGCGTCGTCGCGGCGGCGCAGCAGGTTTTCGGCGAAGTTCAGCCGCGCATCGGGAAAGAACTGCGCCCCTGGCATGCGGTCGCCGTTGACCAGCACGCGCTCGCCGCGGGTTTCGGCGATGACGCCGGCCAAGTCCCACAGCTCGGTCCAGAACGCCTCCATATTGTCCACTGACCAGCGCCACAGCGACTCGTAGTCCGCCAGGCCGACGCCGTATTTCGTGGCGACGCGCTGCTTGAAGTCTGTCATCTGCGCCGCGGCGACCCGATCCGGCGAGGGTGTCCACAGCGGCGCGTCGGTCTCGCTGGTGGTGGAGGGGACGGACGGCATGGCGGCTTCTCCCTGAGTTTCTTTCGTCTTGGTCCGAAACAGGCAGGGCGGCGCGATTGTTGCCGATCCCAGCCGTGCGGGCACCGCGGATAGTGGCCGAACCCGCGCAGCCAAGGCAAGCCGGCGGCCGGACCGGCCGGTCGGGGGCATTTCGCGGCGCGGCGTGTGTCGTTATATTCGAGGATGGGTTCCGTGTCGCGGCGGCCGGCGCTGTCGGCGTTTGCGGCCCCGAACGGAAGGGCAGAGCCGTGGAGATCGCAAAACCGTCGCGCCTGGCGTACAGCGAGGCACCGGATCCGATCCGCGAACTGATCGACATGGGTGTCGAGCGGCTCGGCGAAGCGGCAAACTGGAAGGTCCGCAAGAGGATCATGCTGGACCTGATAGACCAGCTGCGGCTGGCGTACCTGGTCATGAACGCCGATAGAAACACGCTGGTTGAGGCCCTGCGCGAGACGTTGGGCGAGGAGAGGTTCAGCCATGGGACGAGGCCGCCGGCCTGCCTGGCGAGGCGCTCGACCTGACCGGCGTCGAGGCGCCGGAGGATCGGGAGGACGAGGAGCCGTAGGTTCGCCCGCCCGGCCCGGCCCCCGCAGCATGCCACGATGATCACGACCATCGCGTTCGACGGCGACGACTCCCGGCTGCCGGCACAGGATGGCAGTGGCGGGCGGCGATGACCGAGCTGGTCCTGACGGCGGCCATCGCCTTCTTCGTCACCATCGACCCGATCGGCGTTGCCGCGATCTTCGCCGCGCTGACGGCCGGCCACGACCGGCCGCAGAAGCGGCGCCTCGCGGCGCGGGGCACGGCGATCGCCGCCTCCGTGCTGGTCATGTTCGCTGTCGCCGGCGAGGCGGTGATGGCGGCGCTGGGTGTCGGTCTGCCGGCGCTGCGCATCGCCGGCGGCATCCTGCTGCTGCTGCTGGCGGTGGACATGGTGTTCGCCCGGCCGTCGGGCATGCGCGCCATGACCCCGCCGGAGACCGAGGAGGCCGGGCGGCGCGACGACATCTCGGTGTTCCCGCTGGCGGTGCCGCTGATCGCCGGGCCGGGCGCCATCACCATGGCGATCCTGTTCATGAGCCGGGCCGGCACGATGCCCGGCCAGCTCCTGGTGCTGGCGGTGATGCTGGGCGTGCTGGGCCTGACCCTGGTGGCGCTGATGTTTGCCGTCGAGGTGACGCGCCTGTTCGGCGTCACCGGGATCAACGTGCTGAACCGGGTGCTCGGCATCGTCCTGGCGGCGCTGGCCTGCCAGTACGTGCTCGACGGCCTGACCGACAGTGGCCTCGCCGGATAGGCGCGATCACGCCGCAGGGAGAAGGTGCCGCAGGGAGGGGCGGATGGCCGGCGGCGGCGCGGTGCCAATCCGCGCCGCCCGATCCGCGCCGCCCGATCCGCGCCGCCCGATCCGCGCCGCCCGATCCGCGCCGCCCGATCCGCGCCGCCGTTGTCGTCCTGTCTTACAGGGCCGCTATGAGGCTGCGGCCGCCGTCTCGGCCTCGGCGTCGGCCTTGGGTTCGGCCTCGAACTCCAGGATGATCTGCCCGACCTTGAGCGACGTGCCCGGCTCGGCGAGGATCTTGGCGATCCGGCCGGGGCGGGTCGACTTGAGCAGGTTCTCCATCTTCATGGCCTCGACGACCGCCAGCTCGTCGCCGGGGCTGACCTTCTCCCCGACCTCAACGGCCACCGAACGCAGCAGCCCCGGCATCGGCGACACCAGGTACTGCGACAGGTCCAGTGCCTTGCGCTTGGGCATGCGCCTGGCCATCTCGGCCACGTCGGTGCGGTAGACGTCGACGTCCACCTCGGCGCCCAGGTGGTAGATCTTGTAGCCGAGGCGGTTGCGCTCGACCTTGAAGCGCCGCGGGTAGGCGTTGATGCTGCAGCGCAGCACCGGCTCGCCGATCTGCCACGTGCTGCGGATCGCCAGGATGTCGCCGTTCAGGTTGATGTCGAAGCCTTCCTCGGCGCCCAGCTCGCCCACCGGAATGACCTCGACCGGGTGATACGCGCCGTTGACGACGACCATGTAGCCGGACGGGATGTGCCGGCCGTAGCCGTCCATCTGGTCGGAGATCAGCGACGCCCGGTGCAGATAGCGCAGATGCATCAGCACGCTGACGGCGACGATGTCGCGCACGTCCTCCTGCTGCAGCGGCGCCGGCGAGAAGCCTTCCGGATACTCCTCGGCGATGAAGTTGGTGCTGATGTCGCCGGTCAGGAACCGCTTGTTGGCCATCAGCGCGGTCAGGAAGGCGATGTTGTGGCGCACGCCGGTGATGTAGACCTCGTCCAGCGCGCGGCGCATCAGCGCCACGGCCTTGTCGCGGTCACGCTCCCAGACCGTCACCTTGGCGATCATGGGGTCGTAGAACATGCTGATCTCGCCGCCCTCCTGCACGCCGTTGTCGACGCGCACATTGGGCGTCTCGTCCGGCGTGCGGTAGCGGATCAGCCGGCCGGTCGACGGCAGGAAGCCCTTGTCCGGATCCTCCGCATAGACGCGCGATTCGATGGACCAGCCGCGCGGCTTCACGTCCTCCTGGCGGATGGTCAGGATGTCGCCGGCGGCGATGCGAATCATCCACTCGACCAGGTCGATGCCATGGACGAACTCGGTCACCGAGTGCTCGACCTGCAGGCGGGTGTTCATCTCCAGGAAGTAGAAGCTGCCCTGCTGGTCGACGATGAACTCGACGGTGCCCGCCGAGCTGTAGCCGACCGTCTTGGCCAGCGCCACCGCCGCACCGCCCATCGCCGCGCGCATCTCCTCGTCGACGAACGGCGAGGGCGCCTCCTCGATGACCTTCTGGTGGCGCCGCTGGATCGAGCACTCGCGCTCGCCCAGGTGGATGACGTTGCCGTAGGTGTCGCCCAGGACCTGGATCTCGATGTGGCGCGGCTGCTCGATGAACTTCTCCATGAACACGCGGTCGTCACCGAAGGCGCCGCGCGCCTCGCTGGTCGCCAGGCGATAGGCGTCGCGCAATTCGGCGTCGTTGCGGGCGACGCGCATGCCCTTGCCGCCGCCGCCGGCCGCTGCCTTGAGCATGATCGGGTAGCCGATCTCGGGCGCCGCCGCGACCGCCCGGTCGGCATCCGCGATCGCCTCCCACAGGCCGGGGACGGTGGGCGTGCCGGCCTTCCGCGCCGCACCGATGGCGGCCATCTTGTCGCCCATCAGCTCGATCACGTCGGGCCGCGGGCCGATGAAGGTGACGCCGGCCTGGGCGACCGCCTTGGCGAACTTCGAGTTCTCGGACAGGAAGCCGTAGCCGGGATGGACGGCATCGGCGCCGGTCTGCCTGCAGGCCTCGATGATCCGGTCCATCACCAGATAGCTCTGGCTGGCCGGCGGCGGGCCGATATGGACCGCCTCGTCGCAGCCGGTGACGTGCAGGCCGTACTTGTCGGCATCCGAATACACCGCAACGGTGCGGATGCCCATCTTGTGTGCCGTCTTGGCGATGCGCAGAGCGATTTCGCCGCGATTGGCAATCAGAATCTTTTTGAACATGCCGGGAGCGTCCGCTTCGTTCGGGTTAAAGGGGCAGGTTCGAGTGCTTCTTCCACGGCGTCTCGCCCTTCTTGCCGGCGAGCATGGCCAGGGCCTTGCACACCCGGCGCCGCGTGTTGCGCGGCATGATGACGTCGTCGACGAAGCCGCGCCGGCCGGCGGCGAACGGATTGGTGAACGTCTTGCGGTACTCCTCGGTGCGGGCGGCCAGCCGCTCCGGATCGTCGGCCTCGTCGCGGAAGATGATCTCGACCGCGCCCTTCGGCCCCATCACCGCGACCTCGGCGGTCGGCCACGCCAGGTTGACGTCGCCGCGCAGGTGCTTCGAGCCCATCACGGTGTAGGCGCCGCCATAGGCCTTGCGGGTGATCACGGTGACCTTCGGCACCGACGCCTCGGCATAGGCGTACAGCAGCTTGGCGCCGTGGCGGATGATGCCGTTGTATTCCTGCGCGGTACCCGGCAGGAAGCCCGGCACGTCGACAAAGGTGACGATCGGGATGTTGAAGGCGTCGCAGAAGCGCACGAAGCGGGCGCCCTTGACCGACGCGTCGATGTCCAGGCAGCCGGCCAGCACCATCGGCTGGTTGGCGACGATGCCGACGGTGGTGCCGTTGAGCCGGCCGAAGCCGACGATGATGTTCGGCGCGTAGTCGGGCTTGATCTCGAAGAAGTGCCCCTCATCCACGACCTTCATGATCAGTTCGGAGATGTCGTAGGGCAGGTTCGGATTGTCCGGCACCAGCGTGTCCAGCGACGGCTCGATCCGGTTCTTGTCGTCATAGGTGGGCCGGCGCGGTGGCAGGGCCCGGTTCGATGCCGGCAGGAAGTTGATCAGGTGGCGGACGTACATCAGCGCCTCGACGTCGTTGTCGAAGGCCAGGTCGGCCACGCCGGACTTCTTGGTGTGCACGTCGGCGCCGCCGAGCGATTCGTGGTCGACCTCCTCGTGCGTGGTCTGCTTCACCACGTCCGGGCCGGTCAGGTACATGTGCGACCGCTCGCGGACCATGAAGATGAAGTCGGTCAGCGCCGGGGAGTACACCGCGCCGCCGGCGCACGGCCCCATGATCACCGAGATCTGCGGCACGACGCCGGAGGCATCGACATTGCGCTGGAACACCTCGGCATAGCCGCCCAGCGAGCCGACGCCCTCCTGGATGCGGGCGCCGCCGGAATCGTTGAGCCCGACCACCGGCGCGCCATTGCGCATCGCCGCGTCCATGACCTTGCAGATCTTCTCGGCGTGCGTCTCCGACAGGCTGCCGCCGAACACGGTGAAGTCCTGGCTGAACACGAACACCAGCCGGCCGTTGACAGTGCCGTAGCCGGTGACGACGCCGTCGCCCGGCACGCGCGTCTTGTCGAGCCCGAAGTCGGTGCAGCGGTGCTCGACGAACATGTCCCATTCTTCGAAAGAGTCGGGGTCGAACAGGACCTGGATGCGTTCCCGTGCGGTCAGCTTGCCGCGCTTGTGCTGCGCCTGAATGCGCCGTTCGCCGCCCCCGGCCCTTGCCTGGGCACGCTTCAGATCCAATTCCTGAACGATATCACGCATCGGCCCCTCCTTATTTCGCTGGTGCAGCATATCCGGAAGGGGCCGTACCTTGTCAACTTTTTGCGCTTGCGCATCAACGGCTTCCGGTTCGGGCTGCCGGTCGTCCTTGCGTAAGGGGTGCATGGTACCTCCGTTTCCGGCCCTCGATCAGGGCTTTGCGCACGACTTTGACCGAGGCGCCTGTCAATAGGCTGCGCCTGTCCGCTCGTGTCCTCGGCGCCGAATCTGCACTGCAGGATCGTCCCGCAGCGTCAAGCTTTCGGTCACGCCGTCTGCTTCGGGTCGCCGGGCGCGCCGGCATTGTCGTCCCCGGTCATGCGCCGCTCGACCGCGAACGCCCGCGGCACCGAACGGGGCGGCGCGACGCGGGGGAGAGGAGAGGGCGGACATGTTATGGAGAGACCCGGGAGGGCGTGCCGATGCGGCACCGCAGCAAAGACCTTCATCAGTGTAACGACGCTGCGGCGTGTTTGGTATGTTTTACAGTCATGTCTGGAGCGTCCGGCCATGCGGCTGCTTGCCGCGGCCGTTCGTGCCGGATGTCGCTAACATTGAGGATCCGCATCGCTGCACGGTTCGGTAACGCCGGCCAGTGCCCACACCGCCGCAGGGTCGTGGCCGGCAGCGCGCAGGGTGCGGATGGCGACAGCGTCGCTGCGCTTGGCCAGCCGGTTGCCGGCGGCGTCGGTCAGCAGGGCGTGGTGCGCGTAGTCCGGCTCGGGCAGGCCCAGCAGCGCCTGCAGCAGCCTGTGCACATGGGTGGCGTGGAACAGGTCCTGGCCGCGGGTGACCAGCGACACGTCCTGTGCCGCATCGTCGACGACCACGCACAGGTGATAGCTGGCCGGCGTGTCCTTGCGCGCCAGCACGACATCGCCCAGTGTCCCGGCAAGGGCCGGCTGCGCCCCGGCGAGGCGGTCGTGCCAGGCGAGCGGTCCGGTCAGCGCCGCGGCGGTGGCGACATCCAGGCGCAAGGCATAGGTGCGGCCGTCGGCCAGCCGCGCGGCGCGCTCGTCGGACTTGAGCCGGCGGCAGGTACCGGGATAGAGCGGTCCGTCCGGCCCGTGCGGCGCCCGCGGCATGCGTTCGATCTCGGCGCGGATCTCCCTGCGCGTACAGAAGCACGGGTAGAGCACACCAAGCCCGTCCAGCCGGGCGAGCGCCGCCCGGTACAGGTCCATGCGCTCCGACTGGCGGACCACCGGCTGCGCCCAGTCGAGGCCGAGCCAGGCAAGGTCCTCGACAATGGCCGCCTCGTACTCGGGACGGCAGCGGCCGGTGTCGATGTCCTCGATGCGCAGCAGGAAGCGGCCGCCGCCGGCCAGCGCAGCCCGCCAGCCGACCAGGGCGGAATAGGCGTGGCCCAGGTGCAGCCAGCCGGTCGGGCTCGGCGCGAAGCGCGTGACGACACCTTCTGATCCACCCATGCCTTTGGACTCCTGCCCGCACCCGCCGCCCGGTGGCCGTTGTCGCGGCCTCGCCGGCCATTGACAACCGCGCCCTCAGCCGTCCAACTGGCGCCATGACATCGATCCATCCCCTCTCCGGTCCGTGCTGCCCGCCTGCCTCCGGGGCGGCGCCGAAGCAGCTCGTCATCCTGCTGCACGGCGTCGGCGCCGACGGCAACGACCTGATCGGGCTGGCCCCGCACTGGGGCCGCATGCTGCCGGATGCCGAGTTCGTCTCCCCGGACGCGCCGTTCCCCTGCGACATGGCGCCGTTCGGCTACCAGTGGTTCAGCCTCAGCAACCGCGCGCCGCAGGCGATCCTCGACGGTGTACGCGCGACGGCGCCGTCGGTCGACGCGTTCGTCAGCGAGGCGATGCTGAGCCGCGGCCTGGGGCCGGAGAGCGTCGCCCTGGTCGGCTTCAGCCAGGGCACCATGATGGCGCTGTACGTGGCGCCGCGCCGCGCCCAGCCGCTGGCCGCGGTGGTCGGCTATTCGGGTGCCCTGGTCGGTCCGGATCTGCTGGCCCGCCAGGTGGTGTCGCGGCCGCCGGTGCTGCTGGTCCACGGCGACGCCGACGAGGTGGTGCCGGTCCAGATGCTGCCGGCGGCGGCGGAAGGGCTGAAGGCGGCCGGGCTGCCGGTCGAGGCGCACCGCCGCCCCCGTCTGGGTCACGGCATCGACCCGGAAGGACTCATGCTCGGCGGCCGGTTCCTGGCCGAGCAGTTTGCCCGGGCGGCTGGAACGGCGGCATGAGCATCGACCCCGGGCGGCTGCAACTGCGGCATGCGCATCGACCAATGACAACCGGATGACATTTCGTG